>NZ_JBSFKL010000052.1:0-1143 GCF_053598535.1 Streptomyces sp. NPDC001108 | reverse complement strand
GGGGGCGTTGCTTGCTTCTGTTCCGGTGGAGTTTCCGTTGACGGGTGTGGTGCATACGGCGGGTGTTCTTGATGACGGGACTGTTGCGTCGTTGGGTTCGGAGAGTCTGGGTTCGGTGTTGCGGCCGAAGGCGGATGCGGCGTGGAATCTGCATGAGTTGACGTTGGACGCGGATCTGTCGGCGTTCGTTCTGTATTCGTCGGTCGCGGGTGTTCTTGGTACGGCTGGTCAGGCGAACTATGCCGCGGCCAACGCGTTCCTGGACGGTCTTGCCGCGCATCGTCGTGCCCATGGCCGGCCGGGGCTCTCCCTCGCCTGGGGCCTGTGGGCCGACGCCAGCGGGATGACCGGTCACCTCGACCGTACGGACGTGGCCCGCATGGCCCGTGCCGGAGTCGCCCAGCTCCCGTCGGACCAGGGACTCGCGCTCCTCGACTCCGCGCTCACCCACGAGGACGCACTGCTCGTCCCGGCCAGGCTCGACCTGACCTCCCAGCGTGCGCAGGGCGCCGACAACACGATCCAGCCCCTCTTCCGCAGCCTCGTCAGGACCCCTGCACGACGGGTGGCCCAGGCGGCCGGCGGTGCGGGCGCGGCGGAGTCGTGGGCCCAGCGGATGGCGGCGCTGGCCGAGTCCGAACGCGAAACGGCGGTGCTCGACCTCGTACGCAAGCAGATCGCCACCGTGCTCGGCCACTCCGACGACGAAGGCGTGGCCGTCAACCAGGCGTTCAAGACGCTCGGCTTCGACTCCCTGACGGCGGTGGAACTCCGCAACCGGCTGATCGCCGCCACCGGCCTCCGTCTCCCGGCCACGCTCGTCTTCGACCACCCCAGCCCGGCGGCCCTCGCCGACCACCTGCGTGGCCAGGTCACCGGGGCCGGGGTGGCCGACGAGTCCTCCGCCCGGCGCACCTCTTCCGCCTCCGCGGTTTCGGTTTCGGATGAGCCGATTGCGATTGTGTCGATGGCGTGCCGTTTTCCGGGTGGGGTGGGTTCGCCGGAGGATCTGTGGCGGTTGGTGGCTTCGGGTGGGGATGCGATCGGTGGTTTCCCGGAGGACCGGGGGTGGGATCTGGAGCGGTTGTACGATGCGGATCCTGCGCGGTCGGGGTCGTCGTATGCGCGTGATGGCGGGTTCCT
>NZ_JBSFKL010000051.1:0-1224 GCF_053598535.1 Streptomyces sp. NPDC001108 | reverse complement strand
GTGGAAGGCGCAGGACGGGTAGTCACACGAGCAGCGGACGAGCCGCTGCCGGAGACCACCGAGGCGTCGGCCGATCCGGAGCCATGGGCCGTCGGGGCGGGCGTGGAGGTGCCGGTTGCGGCAGTGGCCATTCCCCCCGCTGTCGCGATGACCGCGGTGGTGACGGCAATGAGCATGATGGGGCGGATACGCATGAATCCGTGTCCTTTCCTGCGGGTGTCCGGTTGACGCCCGCACCCCTGTAGGCACCCCGGTGCCCGGCAGGTCGCACGCCGCGGGCGTGATCCACGTCATATTGATCGTGATGCAACCCCGATGGGGCGCTCGTGCGTACAGGAAGGGAGGTGCGCCCAGGGCGCACGGCTCCACCGCCGCGACCGAGGAGTACTTCCTCGCACACAGCTTGTGCGGCGAGCTGACGGACAGCCGCCGGAAGAGAGGCCCTTGATGACGCCACAGGAGTTCGACGCGTTCTATGCGGCGTCCTTCTCCCGCCTGACCGGGCAGCTCTACGCGCTGACCGGCAACTGGTCCGAAGCACAGGACGTGGTCCAGGAGGCATTCATCCGCGCGTGGGACCGAAGGCGCACCTTGGACCCCGACGACGCCCCGGAGGCATGGATCCGGACCACGGCTCGACGGTTGGCCCACTCCCGCTGGCGGCGTCTCGCCAGGGGTCTGCACTTGGCCGGACGCCATCACCGGCAGGAACCACCCACCGTCGAGCCGCCCACCGAGGAGCACCTGATGCTGGTCACCGCGCTCCGTGATTTACCCCAGGCGCAGCGAGGCGCCCTGGTCCTGCACCACATGTGCGACCTCTCCGTCGAACAGGTCGCGGTCGAGACCGGCGCCAGCGTCAGCGCCGTGAAGAGCCGCCTTGCCCGCGGCCGGACCGCGCTCGCTGCCAAACTCGCCGACCAGAACCCGACCAGCGAGGAGGGAAAGCTTCGTGCCTGACCCCAACCACGACACCCTCGCCGACCGGCTGCGGCTGATCGGCACGCAGATGCCCGCACCAGCCCTGCCCGCTGCGGAGATCCGTCGACGGGCAGACCGCCGCCGCCATCGCCGGCACGTCGTGGCCGCTACCGTGGCCTGCACCGCAGCAGCCCTGTGCCTGGCCATCCCGTCCGTGCTGCACTCATCGGGACAGCGTCGGGGAGCGGCCTCCGGCGATGTCCCCTCCACCCCGGACTCCCCCCGCCCTGCTGCGTCTTTCAG
>NZ_JBSFKL010000050.1:0-1254 GCF_053598535.1 Streptomyces sp. NPDC001108 | reverse complement strand
GTAGGAGAGCCGGCGTGAGCTTGAGGATCGTTGTCTGTGTGAAGTATGTGCCGGATGCGACGGGTGACCGGCGTTTCGCTGATGATCTGACGGTGGACCGTGAGGATGTGGACGGTCTGTTGTCGGAGCTGGACGAGTACGCGGTGGAGCAGGCGTTGCGGATCGCGGAGTCGGCGGACGATGCGGAGGTGACGGTGCTGACGGTGGGTCCGGAGGATGCTCGGGACGCGTTGCGCAAGGCGTTGTCGATGGGTGCGGACCGGGCTGTTCATGTGGAGGACGAGGGGTTGCACGGCAGTGATGTGATGGGGACGTCGCTGGTGTTGGCGAAGGCGGTGGAGAAGGCCGGTTTCGATCTGGTGGTGTCGGGGATGGCGTCGACGGACGGGACGATGGGTGTGGTTCCGGCGTTGCTGGCGGAGCGGTTGGGTGTGCCGCAGGTGACGTTGTTGTCCGAGGTGTCGGTCGAGGGTGGTGTGGTGCGGGGGCGGCGTGACGGTGATGCGGCGTCGGAGTCGGTGGAGGCTTCGTTGCCGGCGGTGGTGTCGGTGACGGACCAGTCGGGTGAGGCGCGGTATCCGTCGTTCAAGGGGATCATGGCGGCGAAGAAGAAGCCGGTGGAGTCCTGGGATCTGGAGGATCTCGGGGTGGAGGAGGACGAGGTCGGTCTGGCGGGTGCGTGGACGGTCGTGGAGTCGGCGGCGGAGCGTCCGGCGCGGTCGGCGGGCACGGTCGTGAAGGACGAGGGTGAGGGGGGCCGTCGGCTGGCGGAGTTCCTCGCGGGTCAGAAGTTCATCTGACCGGCCGGGTGGGGCCCTCCGTGGCCCCTTTCGGGTTCGTCGGGTCCTTTCGCGGTGCCTGTGGCGCCTGTGGTGCGTGTCGTGTCCTGTTCTGTTGTTTCTCTGCTAGTCGCGTAGTCGCGGGGAGTGTGTCTCATGGCTGAGGTCCTGGTTTTTGTCGATCATGTGGATGGTGCGGTTCGTAAGCCGACGCTGGAGCTGCTGACGCTGGCGCGTCGGGTGGGTGAGCCGGTGGCGGTCGCGGTGGGTGCGGGTGCGGGTGGTACGGCGTCGGTGCTGGGTGAGCACGGTGCGGTGCGGGTGCTGGTGTCGGAGGCGCCGGAGTTCGGTGAGTTCCTGGTGGTGCCGAAGGTGGACGCGCTGGCGGCGGCGGTGGCGGTGGTGTCGCCGGTGGCGGTGCTGGTGCCGTCGTCGGCGGAGGGCAAGGAGGTCGCGGCGCGGCTGGCGGTGCGGA
>NZ_JBSFKL010000049.1:0-1553 GCF_053598535.1 Streptomyces sp. NPDC001108 | reverse complement strand
AACTCGACCGAGGAGACCATCACCGCTGTCTGGACCGACGTCCTGGGCATCGACACCATCGGCATCCACGACAACTTCTTCGAACTCGGCGGACATTCACTGCTCGCGACCCAGGTGACCTCGCGCCTCAGGCAGCGGCTCGGCGTAGACGTTCCGGTCCGCGCCCTGTTCACCTCGCCCACCCCGGCCGCGCTGGCCGAGGCCGTGCGCGATGCGGAGGCGGCCGACGCGGCACCACTGGTCCCGCGTGAACGAGACGGCGATCCACTTCCGTTGTCGTTCGCGCAGCAGCGGCTGTGGTTCCTGGACAAGTTGACGCCGGGCAGCGCCGAGTACCTCGTTCCGTTCGGCCTACGCGTGCGGGGCGCACTCGACATCGGTGCACTGGGCGCGGCGTTCACCGGCCTGGTGGCCCGGCACGAGGTGCTGCGGACCCGGTTCTTCACGGACGAAGCGGGCCGCCCCGCACAGATCGTGGACGCACCGTGGGCGGTCACTCCGGCGGTGCACGACGTCCGGACCGTCCCTGCGGACGACCGGGAACAGGCCGCACTGGAGATCATGGCAGCCGAGGCGCGGAGACCGTTCGAGCTGGACAGCGGGCGACTCCTGCGGGCCGACGTGGTGCGTCTCGCGGATGAAGATCAGTACGTACTGATCACACTGCATCACATCGTTTCGGACGGTTGGTCCTCCGGAATCCTGGCCCGTGAGCTGCGCGAGCTGTACGCGGCCGCCGTGGCGGGGCGTGAGGCTTCGCTTCCCGGGCTGTCGGTTCAGTACGCGGACTTCGCCGCCTGGCAGCGGGAGCAGCTCAGCGGGGACTTGCTGGAGAGGCAGCTGAAGTACTGGCGCGAGCGCCTCACAGGGGTGCCGACCCTGGAGCTGCCCACCGACCACGGCCGACCCGCCGAACGAGAGGGGGCCGAGGGCGACACCGTGTACTTCTCGGTGCCGTCGGAGGTGGTGGAGGCGTTGCGGGTGACGGCGCGTGGGCAGGGTGCGAGCCTGTTCATGGTGCTGCTGGCCGTCTTCCAGATCGTGCTGGCCCGTTACTGCCGGCAGGACGACATCGCGGTCGGGACTCCGATCGCCGGTCGGAACCGGGCGGAGACGGAGGAGTTGATCGGTTTCTTCGTGAACACGCTGGTGCTGCGGACGGATCTCGCCGGCGACCCGACCTTCGTCGAGTTGCTGGATCGGGTGAAGGAGACCGCGCTCGGTGCGTACGACCACCAGGACCTGCCCTTCGAACGCCTCGTCGACGAGCTGGCCCCCGACCGCGACCTCTCCCGCAATCCGCTGTTCCAGACACTGTTCGTCTTCCAGAACACCCCGGACGGCGAGTCGTGGAGCCTTCCTGGCCTGACGGTCGAGCAGGTCGGTGTGGGGGGCCAGGACGCCAAGTTCGACCTTCAGCTGACTGCCGTGGAGGCGGACGGTGAGCTGCAGGCGGCTCTGGAGTATCGGACGGATTTGTTCGATCGGGTGTCGGTGGAGCGGTTGGCGGGGCATTTGGTGACGTTGGTGGGGTCGGTGGCGGCTGCTCCGGG
>NZ_JBSFKL010000048.1:0-1740 GCF_053598535.1 Streptomyces sp. NPDC001108 | reverse complement strand
GAGTGGGATCGGGTGGTGCGGGAGTGGGCGGTGACCGAGGGCGCCGATCCATGGCCGGGGACGCTGCACAGCCAGGTCTCGGAACGGGCCGCGGAGCGCCCCGACGCGACCGCGGTGACCTGCGGCGAACAGTCCCTGACGTACGCGGAGCTGGAACGCTCCGCGAACCAGCTCGCCCACCACCTGATCTCACTCGGCGCGGGACCCGGCCAGCTGATCGGCCTGTCCGTCGAACGCGGGACACGCATGGCCATCGGCCTCCTCGCCATCATGAAAGCCGGAGCCGCCTACCTCCCCCTGGACCCCGCATACCCCGCCGACCGGCTCACCTACATGCTCGAAAACTCCGGCGCCCGACTCCTCATCACACAGAACGACAACCCCACCCCAGGCATCCGCACCATCAACCTCGACACCGAACACAACACCCTCACCCAACACCCCACCACACCCCCACACACCACCGTCACACCCGAAGACCTCGCCTACGTCATCTACACCTCGGGCTCCACCGGCCGCCCCAAGGGCGTCGCCATCGAACACCGCACCGTCCTCCACCTCCTCGCCAACTGCCAACCCCTCTACAACTTCGGCCCCCACGACGTATGGACGGTATTCCACTCCTACGCCTTCGACTTCTCCGTCTGGGAACTCTGGGGCGCACTCACCACCGGCGCCCACGCCGTCATCGTCCCCCACGACACCACCCGCAACCCCCACGCCATGTGGCAACTCCTCAAACAACAGAAAGTCACCCTCCTCAGCCAAACCCCCTCCACCTTCCGGGAACTCACCACCCACGCAGCCGAAACCAACCAAGAACCCCTCCCCGACCTCCGCTGGATCGTCTTCGGCGGAGAAGCACTCGAACCCAAACACGTCCAGACCTGGTTCGACCGATACCCGAACACCCCCACACAACTCATCAACATGTACGGGATCACCGAAACCACCGTCCACGTCACCTACCAACACATCACCCCCCACCACCTCACCAACAACAACCACCGCCTCCCCGCCGGACGACCCATCCCCGGCTACCACATCCACCTCCTCGACCCCCACGGCAACCCCGTCCCCACCGGCATCCCCGGCGAAATCCACGTCTCCGGCAACGGACTCGCCCGCGGCTACCTCCACCACCCCACCCTCACCGCCCAACGCTTCACCGCCAACCCCCACCACACCGGAACCCGCACCTACCGCACCGGCGACCTCGCCCGATGGCTCCCCGACGGCACCCTCGAACACCTCGGCCGCACCGACCACCAAGTCAAAATCCGCGGCTACCGCATCGAACTCGGCGAAATCGAAACCGCCCTCACCCAACACCCCCACATCCACGAAGCCCTCGCCACCACCCACCAAGACCCCAACAACCCCAACAGCCACCCCCGCCTCATCGCCTACATCGTCACCACCACACCCCTCACCCCCGCCCAACTACGCACCCACCTCACCACCACCCTCCCCGACCACATGATCCCCGCCCACTACATCCCCCTCCCCCAACTCCCCCTCACCCCCAGCGGAAAAATCAACCGCCGCGCCCTCCCCACACCCACCACCCACACCCAACAAACCACCACCCACCACACCCCACCCCGCACCCCCACCGAACACACCCTCACCACCATCTGGACCAACATCCTCACCACCAACCACATCGGCATCCACGACAACTTCTTCGACCTCGGCGGCGACTCCATCCTCTCCATCCAAATCGTCTCCCAAGCCCGG
>NZ_JBSFKL010000047.1:0-2378 GCF_053598535.1 Streptomyces sp. NPDC001108 | reverse complement strand
AACGCCACCTCACAACGCCCCATCCACTCCGCGAACACCGGAGAAACCGCCCACAACTCCGCACCCATCCCCACCCACTGCGACCCCTGACCAGGGAACACAAAGGCAACACGGCCCCGGGTGTCCGTCACGCTGCCGGTGATCACACCGGGAGCGGACGTACCGAGGCTCAGCGCCTCAAGGGCGGACAGCGCTTCGGTACGGTCCTCTGCGACGAGCACGGCCCGGTGGTCGAGATGGGAGCGTCGGGTCACCAGTGCGTGTCCGACGTCGGGGAGCGAGATCGCCCCGTCACCGGCGAGCAGGGTGCGCAGGCGGTCCGCCTGGGCGCGCAGGGCGTCCTCACTCCTGGCGGAGAGCAGCAGCGGTACGGGGCCGTGGTCGTCCTGGACGGCGTCGTCGTCGACCGCCTCGACCGCCGGAGCCTGCTCCAGGATGACGTGGGCATTGGTCCCGCTGATCCCGAACGACGACACGGCCGCCCGACGCGGACGGTCCTCCGTCGTCTCCGGCCACTCCACCGCCTCGGACAACACCGAGACCGCGCCCGTCGACCAGTCCACGTGCGGCGACGGCTCATCCACATGCAGTGTCTTCGGCAGGCCCCCGTGCCGCATCGCCAGCACCATCTTGATGATCCCCGCCACCCCGGCAGCGGCCTGGGTGTGACCGATGTTCGACTTCACCGAACCCAGCCACAACGGCCGCCCCGGCGCACGACCCTGCCCGTACGTCGCCAGCAACGCCTGCGCCTCGATCGGATCACCCAACCGCGTACCCGTCCCATGCGCCTCCACCACATCCACATCGGCGGCCGTCAGCCGGGCACTCGCCAAGGCCTGCCGGATCACCCGCTGCTGCGACGGACCGTTCGGCGCCGTCAGACCATTGCTCGCACCGTCCTGATTGACCGCACTGCCCCGCACCACCGCCAGAACGTCATGCCCCCGACGACGCGCGTCCGACAACCGCTCGACCAGCAACAACCCCACACCCTCACCCCACCCCGTACCATCCGCGGCACCCGCGAACGGCTTGCACCGGCCATCCACCGCCAGACCACGCTGTCGGCTGAACTCCACGAAGGTCGCCGGGTCGGCGAGTACGGTGACGCCGCCGGCGAGGGCGAGGTCGCACTCACCGTTGCGCAGCGCCTGCACCGCCAGATGCAACGCCACCAAGGACGACGAGCACGCCGTGTCCACGGTGACCGCCGGGCCCTCCAGACCGAAGGTGTACGAGACCCGGCCGGACACCACGCTGCTGGTGTTGCCGGTGACGAGGTAGCCCTCCACGCCGTCCGGCGCGGCGCCCATTCGTTGTGCGTAGTTCTGGGCAATGGCGCCGACGAAGACTCCGGTCGGGCTGCCCGCGAGTGTTCCGGGGTCGATGCCGGCCCGTTCGAAGGCCTCCCAGGACGCCTCCAGCAGCACGCGCTGCTGCGGGTCCATGGCCAGTGCCTCGCGGGGGCTGATCCCGAAGAAGCCCGCGTCGAACCCGTCCGCCTCGTGCAGGAAGGCACCCTCCCGCACATACGACGTCCCCGGATTCTCGGGATCCGGGTCATACAGCGCCTCGACATCCCACCCACGACCCGACGGGAACTCCGAGACCGCATCCACCTCCCCCTCCAGCAACCCCCAGAACTCCTCCGGCGACCCCACCCCACCCGGGAACCGGCAACTCATCCCCACGATCACCACCGGATCGTCCTCGACGGCAACCCCCGCCGACACCCCCTCCACCACACCCGATGGCCCCGCCCCCAACAGCTCACCGCCGAGAAAACCGGCCAACGCACGGGGGCTGGGGTAGTCGAAGACCACCGTGCTGGGCAACCGCAGACCACTGAGCACGTTGAGACGGTTACGCAGCTCGACAGCGGTCAGCGAATCGAACCCCAACTCATGGAACGCCCGCCCGACGTCGATGAGACCCGGGGCGCGGTGGCCGAGCACGGTCGCCACCTGTGTCCGTACGAGGTCCAGGAGTGCTTTCTCGCGGTCCGGCGCGGGCAACGCGGCCAGCTGATGGGCGAGCGAGGTGCTGTTCGGATCGGTTCCGGACACGGCGGTGCGGCGCACCGTACGTACCAGTGCGCGCAGCACGGGCGGGACGGGGAGCTGTTCACGACGGGCCGCGGCAAGGTCGAACTTCGCGGGAACCACCAGCGGTGCGTCGGCGCTCAGCGCCGCGTCGAAGAGCGCCAGGCCCTCGTCGGCGGAGAGCGGAAGCAGTCCGGTCCGGCCGATGCGGGCGCGGTCGCTCCGGTCGAGGCTGCCGGTCATGGTGCTGGTGTCGTCCCACAGACCCCACGCGAGCGAGACAGCCGGAAGACCACAAGCACGCCGATACCGCGCCAACCCATCCAGAAACGT
>NZ_JBSFKL010000046.1:0-2378 GCF_053598535.1 Streptomyces sp. NPDC001108 | reverse complement strand
AACGCCACCTCACAACGCCCCATCCACTCCGCGAACACCGGAGAAACCGCCCACAACTCCGCACCCATCCCCACCCACTGCGACCCCTGACCAGGAAACACAAAGGCAACACGGCCCGGGCCACTGCCGGACGATCCCCGCACCAGGTGTCCCGCGGCGTCGCCCTCGGCCAGCGCCCGGAGCCCGCTCCGCAGGTCCTCCCTGGACCCGGCCACGATCAGCGCCCGCTCATCGAGGGCAGCGCGCCGGGTCGCCAGCGCGTGCGCCAGCTCGGGCAGGCCCCCCTTCTCGTCCTGGCCGAGGGCGGCCGAGAGCCGGCCGGCCTGGGCGCGCAGGGCGTCGTCGTCCGCGGCGGAGAGCAGCAGCGGTACGGGGCCGTGGTCGTCCTGGACGGCGTCGTCGTCGACCACCTCGACCTCCGGAGCCTGCTCCAGGATGATGTGGGCATTGGTGCCGCTGATCCCGAAGGACGAGACGGCCGCGCGACGCGGTCGATCCGCCTCGGGCCATTCCCGCGCCTCCGTCAGCAGCTCGACGGCCCCCGTCGACCAGTCCACGTGCGGCGACGGCTCATCCACATGCAGCGTCTTCGGCAGCACCCCGTGCCGCATCGCCAGCACCATCTTGATGATCCCCGCCACCCCCGCAGCGGCCTGGGTGTGCCCGATGTTCGACTTCACCGAACCCAGCCACAGCGGCCTCCCCGGCGCACGGCCCTGCCCGTACGTCGCCAGCAACGCCTGCGCCTCGATCGGATCACCCAACCGCGTACCCGTCCCATGCGCCTCCACCACATCCACATCCACCGCCGACAACCCGGCACCGGCCAGGGCCTGGCGGATCACCCGCTGCTGCGACGGACCGTTCGGCGCCGTCAGACCATTGCTCGCGCCGTCCTGGTTGACCGCACTGCCCCGCACCACCGCCAGAACGTCATGCCCCCGACGACGCGCGTCCGACAACCGCTCGACCAGCAACAACCCCACACCCTCACCCCACCCCGTACCATCCGCCGCACCCGCGAACGGCTTGCACCGGCCATCCACCGCCAGACCACGCTGCCGACTGAACTCCACGAAGGTCACCGGGCTCGCCATCACGGTCACGCCGCCGGCGAGGGCGAGATCGCACTCACCGTTGCGCAGCGCCTGCACCGCCAGATGCAACGCCACCAACGACGACGAGCACGCCGTGTCCACAGTGACCGCCGGGCCCTCCAGACCGAAGGTGTACGAGACCCGGCCCGAGGCGACGCTGCCCGCGCTGTTGTATCCGAGGAAGCCCTCCAGCTCCTCAGGCACGTCGTGCAGCAGCCGTGAGGCGTAGTCGTTGTACATGACGCCCGCGAAGACGCCGGTCCTGCTGCCCTTCAGTGCCGTCGGATCGATCCCGGCCCGTTCGAAGGCCTCCCAGGACGCCTCCAGCAGCACGCGCTGCTGCGGGTCGATCGCCAGTGCCTCGCGGGGGCTGATCCCGAAGAAGCCCGCGTCGAACCCGTCCGCCTCGTGCAGGAAGGCACCCTCCCGCACATACGACGTCCCCGGATTCTCGGGATCCGGGTCATACAGCGCCTCGACATCCCACCCACGACCCGACGGGAACTCCGAAACCGCATCCACCTCCCCCTCCAACAACCCCCAGAACTCCTCCGGCGAACCCACCCCACCCGGGAACCGGCAACTCATCCCCACGATCACCACCGGATCGTCCTCGACGACAACCCCCGCCGACACCCCCTCCACCACACCCGATGGCCCCGCCCCCAACAACTCACCGCCGAGAAAACCGGCCAACGCACGGGGGTCGGGGTAGTCGAAGACCACCGTGCTCGGCAACCGCAGACCACTGAACACGTTGAGACGGTTACGCAGCTCGACAGCGGTCAGCGAATCGAACCCCAACTCATGGAACGCCCGCCCGACATCGACCGCCGCCCCGGAGGCATGGCCCAGGACCTCCGCCACCTGTGTCCGCACCAGTTCGAGGACGCTTCGCTCCTGTTCGTCCGGGGTGAGCCCGGCGAGCTGCCGCAGCCACGAGGTGTCACCGGTCGCCGTGGCGGCGGCTCGACGGGGCGCCGCCGGCACCAGGTCGCGCAGCGGTGCGGGGACCTCCCACGGGTCTCCGGCAAGGCGCGGAGCGCTCAGGTCCAGGCGTGCCGGGACCAGCACGGGAAGCTCGGACAGCAGCGCGGCGTCGAGAAGGCCCAGCGCCTCTTCGGCGGTCATGGGAGCCACGCCGCTGCGCGCCATCCGCGCCCGGTCGGCGGCTGCGAGATCCTTCGTCATGGTGCTGGTGTCGTCCCACAGACCCCACGCGAGCGAGACAGCCGGAAGACCACAAGCACGCCGATACCGCGCCAACCCATCCAGAAACGT
>NZ_JBSFKL010000045.1:0-2840 GCF_053598535.1 Streptomyces sp. NPDC001108 | reverse complement strand
CGATGCAGCACGGGATCCTGCCGGAGACCTTGCACGTGGATGAGCCGTCACCGCACGTGGACTGGTCGATGGGTGCGGTCGAGCTGCTGACGGAGACGCGGGAATGGCCCGAGACGGATCGCCCACGCCGCGCGGCCGTCTCGTCCTTCGGCATCAGCGGGACCAACGCCCACGTCATCCTCGAACAGGTGAAGACGGACGAGGCTGCTGAGAACATCAGCCGCGAAGACCCCCCGCACAGCGACGCCCCGACCCTGTGGGTGCTCTCCGCCCCGAAGGAGGAGGCCATTGCGGACCAGGCACGTCGGCTGTATGAGCTCGTCGACGCCGAGGGTGGTCCGCACCCCCAGGACGTTGGCCATGCGCTGATGGTGTCCCGCGCCCGGTTCGACCACCGCGCCGTCGTGGTCGGAGCCGGCCGTGAGGAGCTGTTGGCCGGTCTGAAGTCGCTGGAGGGTGGTGAGTCGTCGGCTTCGGTGGTTCGGGGAGTGGCGGGGAGGCGTGGCAAGTCTGCGTTCTTGTTCGCTGGTCAGGGGAGTCAGCGGGTGGGGATGGGGCGTGGGTTGTATGCGTCGTTCCCGGTGTTCGCGGAGGCGTTCGACGCGGTGGGTGAGGCGTTCGAAGGACTGCTGGAACTCCCGTTGGCCGAGGCCCTGGGGGAGGGGGTCGTGGACGAGACCGCCTTCACGCAGCCGGGGTTGTTCGCGCTGGAGGTGGCGCTGTTCCGGTTGTGGGAGTCGTGGGGTGTGGTGCCCGACTTTGTGGCGGGGCATTCGGTGGGTGAGCTTGCGGCGGCGCATGTGGCGGGTGTGTTGTCGTTGGGGGATGCGGCGCGGTTGGTGGCGGCGCGTGGGCGGTTGATGCAGGCGTTGCCGGCGGGTGGTGCGATGGTCGCGGTCCGGGCGGGTGAGTCGGTGGTGGCGCCGTTGTTGGAGGGGCGTGCGGGGGTTGCGCTGGCCGCGGTGAACGGCCCGTCCTCCACGGTCGTGTCGGGTGACGAGGCCGCGGTCCTGGAGGTCGCGGGCCTGTTGGAGGAGGCGGGGTACCGGACGCGTCGCCTTACGGTGAGTCATGCGTTCCATTCGCCGTTGATGGACGGGATGCTGGACGATTTCCGTGCGGTCGCGGGTGGGTTGGAGTTCTCGCGGCCCCGTATTCCTGTGGTGTCGACGTTGACGGGTGGGGTGGCTTCGTTCGAGGAGCTGTCCTCGGTGGACTACTGGGCGGCCCATGCCCGTAACGCGGTCCTCTTCCATCACGCGGTACGCACCCTTGAGGGTGAGGGGGTGGGGACGTTCGTCGAGCTGGGTCCGGACGCCACGCTCACCGCCCTCGCCCAGGAGGGAACCGAAGGCGAGGACGCGGTCTTCGTCCCGTCCCTGCGCAAGGACCGTCCCGAGGCGCATGCGGTGGTCTCGGCGCTGGGCGGGCTGCACGTCCATACCGGTCTCGAGCCCGACTGGGACGCGGTCTTCGGCCCCGTGGCCGATCGTCGTACCGTCGACCTGCCCACCTACGCCTTCCAACGCCGCCGCTACTGGCTCGACACCCCCGCGAGCCCCGGAGACCTCGGCACCGTCGGGCTCTCCGCTGCCGAGCATCCGCTGCTCGGAGCCGCGGTCGAACTCGCGGGAGGAGCGGGCCACCTCTTCACCGGACGGTTCTCGCGGGGCAGTCAGCCCTGGCTGGCCGACCATGCCGTGGTCGGCGCCGTGCTGCTCCCGGGCACGGCCTTCCTTGACCTCGCGCTGCTTGCCGGGCGCGAGATTGGACTCCCCTCGGTAGAAGAACTGACCCTGGAGGCACCGCTGTTGCTCCCGGAGCGGGGCGAGGTGACCTTCCAGGTAGCGGTGGACGCAGAGGACGAGTCGGGCCGCCGCGAACTGCGTCTCCATTCGCGGGTCGACGGTGACGACGAGTGGACCCGGCATGCTGCCGGCCGGCTCGGGCCGGAGAGGCCGGCCGACGCGGCCTCGGTCGCAACCGGTACGGCGTGGCCGCCCACCGGAGCCGTCCCGATCGCGACCGACGACGCCTACGTAAGGCTTGCGGACCACGGGTACGAGTACGGCCCGGCGTTCCAGGGCCTGCGGTCGGCCTGGCGGCTCGGCGACCGGACCTATGCGGAGCTGCGCCTCGACGACGAGACAGACGGCGCCGATCGGTACGTGCTGCACCCGGCACTGCTCGATTCGGCCCTGCATCTGCTGCTCCTCGACGACATCGAACGGGCGGGCGGGTCACCGACGACCATCTCCCTCCCCTTCGCCTGGCAGGGCGTTGATGTGCACCGTCCTGGTCCACGGGATCTGCGGGCCTGCCTCACCAGGACCGGGGAGGACACTACGGCGCTGGATCTGACGGACAGCTCCGGCGAGCCGGTCGCGTCGATCTCGGCACTGGTCGTACGAGCGGCTGATCCTGATCGGCTGGTGCGCCGCAGCGGGCGCCACGAAGCGCTCTTCCAGCTGGAGTGGACGCCCTACGAGGTGTCGTCGTCATCCGTCGACGAGACCGCCACGTCGCACGTCCCGGCGGATGACCTTACGCTGCTGCGGATCCCGGCATCGGCCGACTCGTCCGTACCGGACGCAGCCCGCTCGGCACTCGAACATGCCCTGTGCGTCGTTCAGGAATACCTCGAGGCCGACCAGGCCGAGTCCCGCCCGCGTCTCGCCGTCATCACCGAGGGAGCCGTCGCCGTCCGGTCGGACGGCGAGGACCTCACGGATCTCGGACATTCCCCGGTGTGGGGTTTGTTGCGTGCTGTGCAGTCGGAGTATCCGGGTCGGTTTGTGTTGGTCGATGTGGATGGGAGTGAGGGGTCGGCGGGGGCGGTT
>NZ_JBSFKL010000044.1:0-3496 GCF_053598535.1 Streptomyces sp. NPDC001108 | reverse complement strand
CAGTCCCTCTCCCTGGGCGCCGGACACTACACACCTGACGTCGCCAAGGTCACCGTCAGCTACGGCAACGACCCCAAGGAATACCCGACCGTCATGGCAGGCGGAGCATTCGTCCACACCGCAGCCATCACCACCGGCAACAACAAGAACTCCCTCACCCCGACCCCCTACATCCACGCCTACAACGCGGCCGGCAAGGAGATCTACAACCAGAAGAAGCAGCCCACGACCAAGCCCTGACACTGGGCGCTGCTTCTGGTGTCGAGGCTGCTGACGCTGAGACCGGTGCCTCGGCCTCATCGACTTCGGTATCTCGCACGCCACCGATGGACGCCGAGCTCCGCAGGCTACGAGGGACACCCGACCCGTTCGGGTGTCCCTCCCCTAACCCCTAGGGGCCGGGAGACCCGCGCGCCGGCTCGGCAAGGCCGTAGTGGGAAGGCCGCGCCGAGTGGGCCGATGGGTAGGACTGGTCGCTGACGCTCCCGAAGAGCCCCACTGCTGACAGGCGCACTGCCGACCGCGACCGGTCGAGTCGGTGCAGACGATCCCCACCTGCGCCGCTGGACGGTACGTGACGGTCCGGCTGTCGGCATACTGCCGGTCGGTCGTCCACCCTGATTGATGAACGACCTGCAGCAGCACTCCAGCACGATGTCGGTGTGCCGTTCTACCCCGCTGGTTGGATCATGACTCCATTCCGCCGCCGTACGAGATGTGCGTGGGGCGGAACAGAGACTGGAGGCGATTCGAAACACTGATTCCGCACAGAGGACTGGCATGGCTCTACGAGGTGCCCGAACGATTACCGCACTCGCGGTCGGCATGGTGACGACGCTGATGACAGCGGTCACCCCTGTGGCGGCGTTCGCGGCGGGGGATCCGCTCCAGCAGTATGCACAGCAGAAACTGCGGTGGGCGCGCTGCGACATGGGCGGGTCGGCGACGTTCGAGTGCGCGAAGGTCAAGGTGCCGCTGGACTACAGCGACCCCGGGGGCCGGAAGATCGACCTTGCGATATCGCGGGTCAGGGCGAGCGGTGCGAAGCAGCGGCACGGCGTGCTGCTGATGAATCCCGGGGGACCGGGCGTCCCGGGGCTGACCATGCCCGTGGAGATGGAGCCGTTGCTGCCGACGGAGGTGCGAGAGAGGTTCGACCTGGTCGGTTTCGACCCGCGCGGAGTCGGGCGGAGCGCGCCGATCAGTTGTGGTCTGACAGCCGAAGAACAGGCTGTTCACCACCCCTACACGGCAAGGACGTTCGCGAAGGACGTGGCCCTGGCCCGGACGGTGGCCGACAAGTGCTGGGCCAAGGCGGGCGACATGCTGCCGCACATCACCACGCGCAACACGGCACGGGACATGGACATCGTCCGGGCGGCACTCGGGGAAAGGAAGATCTCCTACTTCGGGTACTCGTACGGCACCTACCTGGGCGCGGTCTACACCCAGATGTTCCCTCGGCGCTCGGACCGTTTCGTGCTCGACAGCGCCCTCGATCCCGCACTCGCGTGGCGAGGGACGTTCCGGGGGTGGTCGGCCGGGGCCGAACTCGCCTTCACCCGCTGGACCGAGTGGGCCGCCGCCCGTAATGCCGCGTATGGTCTGGGGTCGACTCCGGAGAAGGTCCGGAGGACGTACTGGGACCTTGTCGCCCGTGCCGACCGCACACCCGTCCCGACAAACGGTGGGGCGCTCAGCGGTGGCGCCATCCGTTCCCAGTACGGCGCATTCGTCGGTGTCAGGACCGTCACCCCGTGGATCGTCGCGCTGAAGGCTTCGGCCGCGGGTGGACCGCCTGCTCCGGCCATGCCGATCGCGTCGGCCGAACCGGTCGCCCCCGGCACCGCAGCGGCCCGGTCCGCCGCGGTGGCCTTCGGTGCGGACGTGCCTGCCGACAACCAGTCCGCCGTCACCTGGGCGGCCTTCTGCGGCGACAGCCGCAGTTGGCCGCGCAGCCCCGAGCAGTACCGCCGGGACGTCGTCCGGGACCGGGCCAAGTACCCCCTGGCCGGAGACTTGGGGGCCACCATTCAGCCGTGTGCGTTCTGGAAGTCGGCGGCCAGGGAGCCGGCCACCGCGGTGAGCAACGACGTCGGCGCACTGATCGTGCAGAACCAGTGGGACCCGCAAGCGACGCTGCCCATGGCGCGGGGCATGCGACGGGCGCTGCACGGTGCGCGGATGATCACTGTGGCCGGCGGTGAGGGCCACGGAGTGGTGGTGGCCGGACCGTCCTGCGCGGACGCCGATGTCATGCGGTACCTGACCACGGGCCGACTGCCCGCGAAGGACCTGACCTGCACCGGTCAGTGAGCCACAGACTCATGGCGGGTCGCCCGCTCCCGGAACTCGGCCGGGAGCGGGCGACCCGCGACTGGCCTTGGGAGACCTCTCGCTCGTACCAGCGGCGGACGTCGCCGTCCACCCGCTGATCCGAACGAAATGACCTGTTCAGGGCGGTCCGGCGCCTGATCCGCCGGGCCGCCCTAACCGTCGTCGGAGGGGGCGGTCACGTCCCAGAGGATGTAGTGGAACCGCGGGCCGCCGTCGCCGCTGCCCAGCCACTCGACGGCCGCCAGGTGGTTCGCACTGGTCGGCATGCAGTACCAGGTCCCCTCCAGACCGGCGACCATCCACCCCGTCGACCTGGAGGAGTCGAGGGCCTTCGCGCAGATCTTCGGGGTGGCTCCCCTGTGCGTGTCGGCCACGCGTCCGTTCATGGCGGAGAACTCGTCCCCGCCGTTCCACGCCATGTCGGGGCTTTCCACCGTCTCTCCGACCGTGCCGTGTTCGAGGTCGGCGCTGTACCCCCTGGAGAGGGTGAAGTCTCCCGTACGGAGGATCTTCACCGACGCCTGCGAGGGCGAAGGGGACGGGGACAGGGTGGTGACGCCGTCGCCGGTGGTCGGCGACTCGGTCGGGTCGGCAGGTGACGGTCCCTCCGGGGCCACCGACTCCTTGGGTGCCGCCGAGGACGAAGGGGGCGTGATGCGCGACGAGTTGGTCCACGACTGCGTGATCAGTGTGACGACCAGGCCGAGCACAGGGATCAGGATGCCGACGACCCACCACGCCCACTTCGGCGCGCCGTGGCCGGGAGCGGGTGGACTCGGGGGCCCCGCAGGCGGCGGAGGTACGGGCCGCGGTGGTTGCGCGGGCATCGGTGGATGTGGCCGTGCCCCGTCCGGCTCGCCTGTCATGGCCGTACGCCCCCGTGTTCAGTTCCGCGCCTGCTTCAGGCACGCGTCCGCGTCCGAAGATCCATACCGTACACAGATGATCGAGTGCATGTCATGAATTTCAGTGCGGATGGACATCGTCGGCGACTGCCGCACCGGGGCCCCGCGCGTATCCGCCCGTAACCGGGTCCGGGGTCTCGTCGGTCGTGGGCGGGAAAGGCCCTAGGACCTGTCTTCAAACTGCCGCCTGCCGTGCGGCGCCCGGCACGCACGCTCGCCGCGTTGTCGGGGTCACCCCGATACATCCAGTATCG
>NZ_JBSFKL010000043.1:0-4981 GCF_053598535.1 Streptomyces sp. NPDC001108 | reverse complement strand
GGCGCTGGGCGGGCTGCACGTCCATACCGGTCTCGAGCCCGACTGGGACGCGGTCTTCGGCCCCGTGGCCGACCGCCGTACCGTCGACCTGCCCAACTACGCCTTCCAACGCCGCCGCTACTGGCTCGACACGGCCCACACCCCCGCACCGCTCCCCCTCCCTTCGTCCTCGGCCCCGGTCGTCGCGGCCGAGGTTGGGGACGACGTCGATGAGCACACGCCGTCCGCCGCGGAAGCGCTCGCCCAACGGCTCGCGGGGGAGAGTGAAGCCGAGCAGGAGCGGCTCCTGCTGGAGTTGGTGCGCACGAACGTGGCCATCGTTCTCGGGCATGTGTCGAGCACCGTCGATGCGGAGCAGTCGTTCAAGGAGCTGGGCTTCGACTCGCTGAGCGCCGTCGAGTTCACCAACCGCGTCAACGCGACCTCCGGGCTGCGACTCTCCGCCACGCTCATCTACGACCACCCGAGCCCCGGCACACTCGCCCGGTACATGCGCCGCGAGCTGCTCGGCAGCGGCGAGCCCGCCGAACAGCAGCCGGCCGACCGCGCACCGAACACCTCGGACGACCTCATAGCGATCATCGGCATGGCGTGCCGCTATCCCGGAGGAGTGGACTCTCCCGAGGGGCTGTGGCGCCTCGTCGCCGACGGGCAGGACGCGATCTCCGAGCTTCCCGACAACCGTGGCTGGGACATCGACGACCTCTACGATCCGGTACCGGGACGTCCGGGCAAGACCTATGCGCGGCACGGCGGATTCCTGCACCGGGCCGACGAGTTCGACCCCGCGTTCTTCGGGATATCGCCGCGCGAGGCGGCGGCCATGGACCCCCAGCAGCGGCTGCTGCTGGAGACCTCCTGGGAGGCCCTGGAACGCTCCGGAATCGACCCCTCCGCGCTGCGCGGAGTCGCCGCGGGCGTCTTCGTCGGGGCGATGTCCCAGGACTACGGGCCACGGCTGCACGAAACCGCCGAGGGGTACGAGGGGTACCTGCTCACCGGCAGCACCGCGAGCGTCGCCTCCGGCCGCATCTCCTACACCCTCGGCCTGGAGGGACCCGCGGTGACGGTCGACACCGCCTGCTCATCGTCCCTGGTAGCACTCCACCTCGCGGCGCAGGCACTGCGCCAGGGCGAGTGCGGCATAGCCCTCGCCGGTGGTGCCGCCGTCATGGCGACGCCCGGGATGTTCGTCGAGTTCAGCAGGCAGCGGGGGCTGGCGGCCGACGGCCGGGCCAAGGCGTTCGCGGCCGGCGCCGACGGTACGGCGTGGGCGGAGGGCGTGGGCATGGTCGCCCTGGAGCGTCTGTCGGACGCGCGGCGCAACGGCCATCGGGTACTCGGCGTGGTGCGGGGCAGCGCGATCAACCAGGACGGCGCGAGCAACGGCCTGACCGCGCCCAACGGGCCGTCGCAGGAGCGGGTGATCCGGCAGGCCCTGGCCAACGCCCGGCTGACGTCGTCGGACGTGGACGCGGTGGAGGCGCACGGAACGGGCACGCGACTGGGCGACCCGATCGAGGCGCAGGCACTGCTCGCCACGTACGGACAGCAGCGGGACGGCGAACATCCTCTGCTCCTCGGTTCGTTGAAGTCCAACATCGGACACGCCCAGGCGGCTGCGGGGATCGGCGGCGTCATCAAGATGGTGATGGCGATGCGGCACGGAGTCCTGCCCAGGACGCTGCACGTCGACGAGCCGTCGCCGCACGTCGACTGGTCGGCGGGCGCGGTCGAACTGCTGACGGAGGCGGTGGCGTGGCCGGAAGGCGCCCCGGGCCGGCCGCGGAGGGCCGCGGTGTCCTCCTTCGGTATCAGCGGGACCAACGCGCACGTCATTCTGGAACAGGCGCCCGCCGACCCGGCCGAGCAGGCTTCCGCACCGGCCCTTCCGCCGGAGACCGAGCAGGCTCTCGAACCGGCCTCCGCCCCGGACACCGAGGAGGACCCCGCCCAGCCGCCCGCCGCCGATGCGGCTTCTGACGGCAGCCCTCTCCCCTGGCTCCTTTCGGCCAGGAGCCGTTCCGCGTTGCGTGCCCAGGCGCTGCGCCTCAAGGAGCACCTGGAAGCCGCCCCGGAACTCCGCCCGGCCGATGTTGCCCACGCGCTCGCCACCACCCGCGCTTCCTTCGACCACCGCGCCGTCGTCATCGGCTCGGACCGCGCCGTCCTCCTCGAAGGGCTCGGTGAGCTCGCCGCCGCGGAGTCCGCGGCCGGTGTCCAGGGACAGGCATCCGCCCCCGGCAGGACCGTCTTCGTCTTCCCCGGACAGGGGTCGCAGTGGGACGGGATGGCCGTGGAACTGCTGGACACCAACGCGGTGTTCCGGGAGCGCATCGAAGCCTGTGAGCAGGCGCTCTCCCTTTACGTGGACTGGTCGTTGACCGAGGTCCTGCGCGGGTCGTCCGGCGCGCCCGGCCTCGACCGGGTGGACGTGGTCCAGCCGGCGCTGTTCGCGGTGATGGTGTCGCTGGCCGCCGTCTGGCAGTCGGTCGGCGTACGGCCGGCGGCGGTCGTCGGCCACTCGCAGGGAGAGATCGCGGCGGCCTGCGTCGCCGGGGCACTGAGCCTCGACGACGCCGCCAAGGTGGTGGCGCTGCGGAGCCGGGCCATCGGTGCGCTGGCGGGCAAGGGAGGGATGGGCTCCATCCCGCTGCCGCGGGCCGATGTGGCCGAACGGCTCACACGATGGGGCGACCGGCTGTCGGTGGCCGCGGTCAACGGCCCGATGGCGACGGTGGTGTCCGGGGACCCGGCGGCGCTCGCGGAACTGGTGCAGGCCTGCCGCGACGAGGGTCTGCGAGCGCGCACCATCGCGGTGGACTACGCCTCGCACTCGGCCCATGTGGAAGAGATCCGCGAGGAACTCCTGGAGACGCTCGACGGGCTCGAACCGCGCTCCTCGTCCATCGCGTTCTACTCGACCCTCGAAGGGGAGCCGATCGACACGGCGGTACTCGACGCCGACTACTGGTACCGGAACCTCCGCAACACGGTCCAGCTGGAGAAGGCGGTCCGGGCCCTCACCGCCGACGGCTACACCACCTTCATCGAGTCGAGCCCGCACCCGGTGCTCGTCATGGGCATTCAGGAGACGGTCGACGACGCCCTCGGGTCCGGCGCGGCACAGAACGGCGAGACCGACGGACCTCCGGCGGCCCTGGTCGTCGGCTCCCTGCGTCGCGACGAGGGGAACTGGCGGCGCTTCCTGACGAGCGTCGCCACCGCCCACACCGCGGGTGTGCCGGTGGACTGGACACGGATTCCCGGTACGGCGGGCCCGGCCGAGCCCGTGGACCTGCCCACCTACGCTTTCCAGCGCGACCGCTATTGGCTGCGCACCCCCGCCCCCACCGGCGATGTGTCCGGCGCCGGGCTCGGCGCCGCCGACCACCCCCTGCTCAGCGCACTGGTCGCACTCGCCGACGGCGCCGACGACGGCGGACTCCTGCTCACCGGCAGGCTCTCCCTGCGCAGCCACCCCTGGCTCGCCGATCACGCGGTCCTCGGCACCGTGCTGCTTCCGGGCACGGCATTCGTCGAGATGGCGCTGCGCGCCGCGGACGAGTGCGGAAGCGACCGGGTGGACGACCTCACGCTGGAGGCGCCGCTGGTCCTGCCGGAGCAGGGCGACATCCAGCTGCAACTCGTGGTGGACGGACCGGACGAGAACGGCCGACGCGGACTCCGGGTCTACGCCCGGCCGATGGCCGCCACCCCGGGCGGCGAGGATGAGCACCGCTGGACGCGACACGCGACGGCCGCCCTGGTGTCCGGCGCGGCGACCGACGGGACACCTGCGGCGGAGACCGCGCAGGCCCCCGGCCATCTGGCGACCTGGCCGCCCGAGGGCGCACAGGCCGTCGCCCTGGACGACCGCTACCCGCAGCTCGCTGCCCAGGGCTACGAATACGGCCCGGCCTTCCAGGGCCTCACCGGAATGTGGCGCAGCGGGGACGAGGTCTTCGCCGAGGTGCGGCTCGCCGATGAGCAGCAGGACTCCGCCGAGCGGTTCGGGATTCACCCCGCGCTGCTGGACGCGGCGCTGCACGCCATCGTGGTGCGGGAGGACGGCGCGCGGTCGGACACAGAGGCGTCGGGCCCCCTGCTGCCCTTCGCCTGGGACGGCGTGCGGCTGCTGGCGACCGGTGCGCGCAGCCTGCGGGTGAGGTTCTCTCCGGTCGGCCGGGACGGCGTGCGCATACTGGCCGCCGACGCCGCCGGAGCCCCTGTGGCCACGGTCGAATCGCTGGTCCTGCGCCCGGTTGCCGCTGGACAACTCGCCGAGGCCGGTCGCGCTGCGGTGGATCGCGATCTCCACCGCGTGGACTGGACGCCGCTCGACGCACCGCTCACCGAGCCGGAAGCGGCCGGAGACTCACCGGCTGTGGTCGTCCTCGGCTCGCTCGGCGGGACTCTCGTCGTACCGGACGAGCTCGGCGCCCCCGTACACCCGGATCTGCCGGCCCTGCTGGACACCCTCGGCACCGCGGACACGGAGGGCGCATCCCCGCGCACGGTGCTGCTGCCCTGCCCGCACACCAACCCGGAGGCGCGGCCGCAGGCAGTCCTCGAAGAGGTGCTGGCCACCGTGCAGGCGTGGCTGGCGGACGAGCGGACCGGTGCGGCACGACTGGTCGTCGTCACCCGCCACGCGATGGCCACCCGTCCCGGCGAGGACGTCACCGACCTGGCCGCGGCGGCGGTGTGGGGTTTGTTGCGTGCTGTGCAGTCGGAGTATCCGGGTCGGTTTGTGTTGGTCGATGTGGATGGGAGTGAGGGGTCGGCGGGGGCGGTTGTGTCGGCGTTGGCGTCGGGTGAGTCGCAGTTGGCGTTGCGTGGGGGGGAGGTGTTTGTTCCGCGGTTGGTTCGTGCGGTGGTGGGGTCCGGTGCCGGTGCCGGTGCCGGTGCTGGTGCTGGGTCTGGTTCTGGTGTGTTGGGTGGTGGGGTTTTTGGTGGGGGGACGGTGTTGGTGACGGGT
>NZ_JBSFKL010000042.1:1513-3450 GCF_053598535.1 Streptomyces sp. NPDC001108 | reverse complement strand
GTAGCTCATGGGTGGAACGTTGACTATTCGGCACAACAGGGTTTGGTTGTTCACTAGTACTGCTTCGGCGTGGAACGTGGGTGATCGGGTCGGGTTGTGTCGGGCACGTTGTTGGGTGTCTGAGGGTACGGCCGTATGGTCGCCTTCAGTTGCCGGCCCCAGTGAAGCATCGCTTGTCGGTGTGTGATGGGTGGCTGGTCGTTGTTTGAGAACTGCACAGTGGACGCGAGCATCTGTGGCCAAGTTTTTAAGGGCGCACGGTGGATGCCTTGGCACCAGGAACCGATGAAGGACGTGGGAGGCCACGATAGGCCCCGGGGAGCTGTCAACCGAGCTTTGATCCGGGGGTGTCCGAATGGGGAAACCCGGCAGTCGTCATGGGCTGTCACCCGCTGCTGAACACATAGGCAGTGTGGAGGGAACGAGGGGAAGTGAAACATCTCAGTACCCTCAGGAAGAGAAAACAACCGTGATTCCGGGAGTAGTGGCGAGCGAAACCGGATGAGGCCAAACCGTATGTGTGTGATACCCGGCAGGGGTTGCGCATGCGGGGTTGTGGGATCTCTCTTTTGCGGTCTGCCGGCCGTGAGACGAGTCAGAAACCGTTGATGTAGGCGAAGGACATGCGAAAGGTCCGGCGTAGAGGGTAAGACCCCCGTAGCTGAAACATTGACGGCTCGTTTGAGAGACACCCAAGTAGCACGGGGCCCGAGAAATCCCGTGTGAATCTGGCGGGACCACCCGCTAAGCCTAAATATTCCCTGGTGACCGATAGCGGATAGTACCGTGAGGGAATGGTGAAAAGTACCGCGGGAGCGGAGTGAAATAGTACCTGAAACCGTGTGCCTACAAGCCGTGGGAGCGTCGCGCATCGGGCTTGCTCGGTGCGTCGTGACTGCGTGCCTTTTGAAGAATGAGCCTGCGAGTTAGCGGTGTGTAGCGAGGTTAACCCGTGTGGGGAAGCCGTAGCGAAAGCGAGTCCGAACAGGGCGTTTGAGTTGCACGCTCTAGACCCGAAGCGGAGTGATCTAGCCATGGGCAGGTTGAAGCGGAGGTAAGACTTCGTGGAGGACCGAACCCACCAGGGTTGAAAACCTGGGGGATGACCTGTGGTTAGGGGTGAAAGGCCAATCAAACTCCGTGATAGCTGGTTCTCCCCGAAATGCATTTAGGTGCAGCGTCGTGTGTTTCTTGCCGGAGGTAGAGCACTGGATAGGCGATGGGCCCTACCGGGTTACTGACCTTAGCCAAACTCCGAATGCCGGTAAGTGAGAGCGCGGCAGTGAGACTGTGGGGGATAAGCTCCATGGTCGAGAGGGAAACAGCCCAGAGCATCGACTAAGGCCCCTAAGCGTACGCTAAGTGGGAAAGGATGTGGAGTCGCAGAGACAACCAGGAGGTTGGCTTAGAAGCAGCCACCCTTGAAAGAGTGCGTAATAGCTCACTGGTCAAGTGATTCCGCGCCGACAATGTAGCGGGGCTCAAGCGTACCGCCGAAGTCGTGTCAATCCAGCATAAGGGCCAACGCCTGCTGGGTTGGGTAGGGGAGCGTCGTGTGCCGGGTGAAGCAGCCGTGGAAGCGAGTTGTGGACGGTTCACGAGTGAGAATGCAGGCATGAGTAGCGATACACACGTGAGAAACGTGTGCGCCGATTGACTAAGGGTTCCTGGGTCAAGCTGATCTGCCCAGGGTAAGTCGGGACCTAAGGCGAGGCCGACAGGCGTAGTCGATGGACAACCGGTTGATATTCCGGTACCCGCTTTGAAACGCCCAATACTGAATCAGGCGATGCTAAGTCCGTGAAGCCGGCCCGATCTCTTCGGAGTTGAGGGTAGTGGTGGAGCCGATGAACCAGACTTGTAGTAGGTAAGCGATGGGGTGACGCAGGAAGGTAGTCCAGCCCGGGCGGTGGTTGTCCCGGGGTAAGGGTGTAGGA
>NZ_JBSFKL010000042.1:0-1415 GCF_053598535.1 Streptomyces sp. NPDC001108 | reverse complement strand
GCTGAGACCTGATGCCGAGCCGATTGTGGTGAAGTGGATGATCCTATGCTGTCGAGAAAAGCCTCTAGCGAGTTTCATGGCGGCCCGTACCCTAAACCGACTCAGGTGGTCAGGTAGAGAATACCGAGGCGTTCGGGTGAACTATGGTTAAGGAACTCGGCAAAATGCCCCCGTAACTTCGGGAGAAGGGGGGCCACTCTTGGTGATTGGATTTACTCCATGAGCTGGGGGTGGCCGCAGAGACCAGCGAGAAGCGACTGTTTACTAAAAACACAGGTCCGTGCGAAGCCGTAAGGCGATGTATACGGACTGACGCCTGCCCGGTGCTGGAACGTTAAGGGGACCGGTTAGCTGACTTTCGGGTTGGCGAAGCTGAGAACTTAAGCGCCAGTAAACGGCGGTGGTAACTATAACCATCCTAAGGTAGCGAAATTCCTTGTCGGGTAAGTTCCGACCTGCACGAATGGCGTAACGACTTCTCGACTGTCTCAACCATAGGCCCGGTGAAATTGCACTACGAGTAAAGATGCTCGTTTCGCGCAGCAGGACGGAAAGACCCCGGGACCTTTACTACAGTTTGATATTGGTGTTCGGTTCGGCTTGTGTAGGATAGGTGGGAGACTTTGAAGCGGCCACGCCAGTGGTTGTGGAGTCGTCGTTGAAATACCACTCTGGTCGTGCTGGATGTCTAACCTGGGTCCGTGATCCGGATCAGGGACAGTGTCTGATGGGTAGTTTAACTGGGGCGGTTGCCTCCTAAAGGGTAACGGAGGCGCCCAAAGGTTCCCTCAGCCTGGTTGGCAATCAGGTGTTGAGTGTAAGTGCACAAGGGAGCTTGACTGTGAGACCGACGGGTCGAGCAGGGACGAAAGTCGGGACTAGTGATCCGGCAGTGGCTTGTGGAAGCGCTGTCGCTCAACGGATAAAAGGTACCCCGGGGATAACAGGCTGATCTTCCCCAAGAGTCCATATCGACGGGATGGTTTGGCACCTCGATGTCGGCTCGTCGCATCCTGGGGCTGGAGTCGGTCCCAAGGGTTGGGCTGTTCGCCCATTAAAGCGGTACGCGAGCTGGGTTTAGAACGTCGTGAGACAGTTCGGTCCCTATCCGCTGTGCGCGTAGGAATATTGAGAAGGGCTGTCCCTAGTACGAGAGGACCGGGACGGACGAACCTCTGGTGTGCCAGTTGTTCTGCCAAGGGCATGGCTGGTTGGCTACGTTCGGGAGGGATAACCGCTGAAAGCATCTAAGCGGGAAGCCTGCTTCGAGATGAGTATTCCCACCAACTTGATTGGTTAAGGCTCCCAGTAGACGACTGGGTTGATAGGCCAGATGTGGAAGCCCGGTGACGGGTGGAGCTGACTGGTACTAATAGGCCGAGGGCTTGTCCTCAGTTGCTCGCGTCCACTGTGTT
>NZ_JBSFKL010000041.1:0-5462 GCF_053598535.1 Streptomyces sp. NPDC001108 | reverse complement strand
GACCGACTCGAAGACGGCGGCCTCCTCGACCAACAACTCACCTGGTGGCGCGAACAGCTCAAGGGCATCACCCCGCTCGAACTCCCCACCGACCGACCCCGACCCGCCGTCCGCGACTCCGCCGGCGCGGTGCACCACTTCACCGTGCCCGCCGCCACCGTGGCGGGGATCAGGGCGCTGGCCCGGCAGCGGGGCGCAAGCCTCTTCATGGCGCTGACGGCGGCCGTCAAGGCGGTGCTCGCCCGCTGGTCAGGCCAGCAGGACATCGCCCTCGGCACCTCGTCGGCCGCGCGCGGCCACCGGGACCTGGAGCAGTTGGTGGGCTTCCTGGTCAACACCGTGGTCCTGCGGACCGACGTGTCGCCGGAGCTGCCCTTCGGCGAGCTGCTGGACCGGGTGAAGGAGACCGTGCTCGACGCCTTCGCCCACGAGGACGTCCCGTTCGACAAGCTCGTGGAGGCCGTCCAGCCGGAGCGCGACACCAGCCGCACCCCGCTGGTGCAGGCCATGGTGGCCCTCCAGGACTCCCCCGCCGACACCGTTTCGCTGCCCGGCGCGGCCGTCTCCCTCTACCCGCTGGAGCGGGACGCCGCGCTGTTCGACCTCACCTTCGAGTTCACCGAGCGGGACGGGGCCCTGAACGGCCTGGTCGAGTACGACACCGCCCTCTTCGACCCCGGTACCGTGGACCGGCTCGCCGGCCACCTGCTCGTCCTGCTCGACGGCGTGATCGCCGACCCCGGCAGCCCGGTGGCCGCGCTCCCGCTGCTGACCGGGGCGGAGCGGCACCGGCTCGCCGTGGAGTGGAACGCCACCGCGCTCCCGTGCGGCGACGACGCGCTCGTCCACGAGCGGCTGGCCGCCCAGGCCGCCCGCACGCCCGGCGCCGTCGCCCTCGTCGCCGACGACGCCACCCTCACCCACCGCGAACTGGACGAGCGCGCCAACCGGCTCGCCCACCACCTGGCCGGCCTGGGCGCCGGCCCCGGCTCGTTGGTCGGCCTGAGCGTCGAGCGCGGCTCCGCCATGGCGGTGGGCCTGCTCGGCATCCTCCGCGCGGGCGCGGCCTACGTCCCGCTCGACCCCGGCTTCCCGGGCGACCGCCTCGCCTACATGCTGGCCGACTCGGGCGCCCGGATCGTGGTCGGCGACGGCACGGCGCGTGAGCGCCTGCGGCTGGAGGACGGCGTACGGTTCGTGGACCTGGCCGCGGAGGCGGAGGAGATCGGGCGGCGGCCCGCCACCCCGCCGCCGGCCACCGTCGCACCGGACGACCTGGCGTACGTCATCTACACCTCGGGCTCCACCGGCAACCCCAAGGGCGTCGCCGTCGAGCACCGCAACGTCCGGCACATCCTGAACGCCTGGGACGAGCGGTACGGCCTCACGGAGCTGAAGCCTCGCTTCCTGTCCGTCTCCAGCCTCTCCGTGGACCTCTTCTTCGCCGACCTCATCCGCTCGCTGCCCTTCGGCGGTTCCCTGGTCATCGCTTCGAAGGACGTCACCACCGACCCGGCCGCGCTCCTCGACCTGATCGCACGGACCGGCGCCACCGGTCTGGAGATCGTGCCGTCCCTGCTCAACGCCGTTCTCCAGGAGGTCGAGCGGCGCGGCGAGGACTTCCCCGCGCTGCGGCTGATCTCGGTCGGCTCCGAAGGGTGGCGGGTCGAGGACTGCCGCAACCTCCTGCGCCGGATCAGCCCCGGCTGTGTCGTCGCCAACGCCTACGGCGGCACCGAGGCCACCGTCGACTCGACCGTCTTCGTGCCGAGCGAGGAGAGCCTCGGCGGCACCGTCTACGTCCCCATCGGCCGCCCGCTGCCCAACACCCGCGTCTATGTGCTGGACGCCCGGCGGAACCTGGTCCCGCAGGGCGTGCCGGGCGAGGTCTGGATCGGCGGCGAGGGCATCGCCCGCGGCTACCACGGCCGGCCGGAACTCACGGCGGAACGGTTCACCGACAGCCCCTTCCCCGGCGGCGGCCGGCTCTACCGCACCGGCGACCGGGCGCGGTGGCTGGCCTCCGGGGACCTGGAGTTCCTGGGCCGCGCCGACGACCAGGTGAAGATCCGCGGGTTCCGGATCGAGCTCGGTGAGGTGGAGAGCGCCCTGCTCAGCCACCCGGCGGTGCGGGACGCGGTGGTCCTCACCTGGCAGGAGGAGTCCGGCAGACAGCGGCTGGTCGCGTACGTGGTGCCCGAGGACGGCGGGGCGGGGCCCCGTGGCACCGACCTGCGCGGGCACCTGTCCGGGCAGCTGCCCGACTACATGGTCCCGGCGGTCTTCGTCACCCTGGACCGGCTGCCCCTCCTCCCCAGCGGCAAGGTCGACCGCCGCTCGCTGCCCGAACCCGAGGTCGACACCGACCGGCTGGGCACCGAGTACACCGCGCCGCGCGACGCGACCGAGGAGACGCTGGCAGCCGTCTGGGCGGAGGTCCTCGGTGTCGCCCGGGTCGGCGTCCACGACAACTTCTTCGACCTCGGCGGCGATTCGATCCTCGCCATCCAGGTCGTCTCCCGCGCCCGCCAGGCCGGACTGCGCCTCACCTCGCGGTTGCTCTTCCTGAATCAGAGCGTCGCCGCGCTCGCGGCGGTCACCGCCCCCGCCGAGGAGTTGTCGGCACCGGCCGAAGCACAGGTCGCCGGGCGGGTCCCGCTGACCCCGATCCAACGCTGGTTCCTCGACGAGCACACCGTCGACCCCGACCACTACGCGATGTCCGTGCACCTGCGGCTGGCGCCCGGCACCGACGCGGCCCTGCTGGCGCGGGCCCTGGACGCGGTCGTCGCCCACCACGACGCCCTGCGGCTGCGGTACCTCCGCCAGGACGGCGACTGGGTCCAGGAGTACGGCGAGCAGCCCGCCGGCCTCCTCACCGTCCTCGACCTCACGGCGGTCCCCGACCCCGGACAGGCGCTGGACGCGGCTGCCCTGGAGGCTCAGCGGGCCCTCGACCTGTCGGCCGGCACCCTGGTGAAGGGCGTGTTCGCCCAGGGCGTCGGCGAGCCGGCGCCGCGTCTCTTCCTCGCCGTCCACCACATCGTCATGGACGGTGTCTCGTGGCGGGTCCTGCTGGAGGACCTCGCCACCGCCTACACGCACCTGTCCGAGGGCCGCCCCGCCGGCCTCGGCGCCCGGACCAGCAGCTACCAGCAGTGGGCGGAACGCCTCACCGCGTACGTCCGGGGCGGCGGTCTCGACCCCGAGGTGGCGCACTGGCGCTCGGTCGACGTCGCGAACGCCCCCGCCCTGCCCGTCGACCACCCCGCCGGGCGCAACGTCACCGCGGCCGAGCAGACCGTCGAGGTGCGCCTGGACCGCGCGGAGACCGATGCGCTGCTCCACCGGGTCCCGTCGGTGTACCGCACGCGGATCAACGACGTCCTCGTGGCCGCGCTCGGCCGCTCACTCACCTCGTGGACCGGCGCGGAGCGCCTGGTCATCGGCCTGGAGGGGCACGGCCGGGAGGAGCTCTTCGACGACCTCGACCTGTCGCGCACCGTGGGCTGGTACACCACGCACTTCCCGGTCGCGCTGAGCTTCCCGGACGGCTCCGGCTGGGGTGGGACCATCAAGTCCGTCAAGGAGCAGTTGCACGCCGTCCCGGGCCACGGCCTCGGCTACGACGCCCTGCGCTTCCTCTCCCCGCCGGGCTCACCCGGCCACGCGCTGCGCACCGACCCGCTTCCGCCGATCAGCTTCAACTACCTCGGCCAGTGGGACGGCATCACCGCGCAGGACGGTCTGGTCCGCGACCGGCTGCCCGCCCTCGGCCAGGACCACGCGGCGGACGAGCCGCGCCCGTACCTGCTGGACGTCGTCGGCATGGTGGAGGACGGCACCCTCGGCTTCACCTGGATCTTCTCCGGCGAGGTCTTCGACCGGTCCACGGTGGAGCGGGTGGCGCGGGAGCATCTGGTGGCGCTGCGCTCCCTGCTGGAGCACTGCCAGGACCCGTCGAGCGGCGGCGCGACCCCGTCCGACTTCCCCCTCGCCCGTCTCGACCAGTCCGCGGTGGACCGGATCGCCGGTGACGGCCGGGACGTCGAGGACATCTACCCGCTCACCCCCATGCAGAGCGGCATGCTCTTCCACACCCTCGCCGAGCCGGACAGCGGCGCCTACTTCGAGCAGATGAGCTTTCGGATGGACGGCGTCGCCGAGCCGGAACTCCTGGAGAAGGCCTGGCAGCACGTCACCGACCATCTGGAGATCCTGCGGGGCGCCGTCGTCTGGGAGCAGGTGGAACACCCGCTGCTGGTCGTACGGCGGAACGTCGTGCAGCCGGTCCGCCACCTCGACTGGCGCCTCCTGAGCGGCGACGAGCAGGACCTGGCGCTCGCCCGCCACCTGGCCGAGGACCGGGAGCTGGGCATCGATCTGTCCGCCGCCCCGATGGTCCGGATCGCCGTAGCCCGCACCTCCGACACCTCGGTGCGGGTGGTGCGTACCTCCCACCATGTGCTGCTCGACGGCTGGAGCACCTTCCAGATGCTCGACGAGCTGACCCGGGCCTACCGGGCACTGCTGGCCGGCGAGCGCCCCGCGCTGCCCTCGCGGCGCCCGTTCGGCACCTACGTCGAGTGGCTCCAGGGCCAGGACCTGACCGAGGCCGAGGCGTACTGGCGGGGCCTGCTCGACGGGTTCGACCAGCCGACGGCGCTCCCGTACGACCGCCGTCCGGTCGCCACCCACCGCGCCCGGTCGGCCGAACGGCTGGTGACCCGGCTCCCCGCCGCCGCGTCGCGCAAGCTCTACGACTTCGCCCGCGCCGAACGGCTCACCGTCAACACCGTGGTCCAGGGCGCCTGGGCGTTGCTGCTCTCGCGGTACGCCGGGGAGAGCGACGTCGTCTTCGGCGCGACCGTCTCGGGCCGCCCCGCCGATCTGCCGGGCGCCGACTCCATGGTGGGCATGCTCATCAACACGCTGCCGGTGCGCGTCGGTGTGGACGGGGACGCCTCGGTCGGCGCCTGGCTCGCCGGGGTTCAGGCGGCGCAGGCCGAAGCGCGGCAGTACGAGTACGTGCCGCTGCCCCGCATCCAGGGCTGGAGCGATGTCGAGCGCGGCACCAACCTCTTCGACAGCCTGGTGGCCTTCGAGAACTTCCCCGTGGACGGAGACACCGGCGACGCCGACGACGGCATCCGGCTGCACGGGCTGGAGGGCGCCGATGTCACCAACTTCCCGCTGAACCTGGTCGCCTACGCCGGTGAGGAACTGGCGTACGCACTGGCCTACGACCCGGCGCTCTTCGACGCGTCGACCGTCGAGCGGATGGCCGCGCACCTGGAAGCCCTGCTCATGGGCATGGCCGACGCGCCGGCCCGGCCGGTGTCCGCCGTCCCGATGCTCAGTGCGGGTGAGTGGGATCGGGTGGTGCGGGAGTGGGCGGTGACCGAGGGCGCCGATCCATGGCCGGGGACGCTGCACAGCCAGGTCTCGGAACGGGCCGCGGA
>NZ_JBSFKL010000040.1:0-5876 GCF_053598535.1 Streptomyces sp. NPDC001108 | reverse complement strand
TGGTGCGGAACGCTCATGCGGACTTCGCCTTCCGAGAAGTGCGGCAAGGGAGGGAGCGTTCCTGCGGGGGACTGCCATAAGGCGGATGGCTGAAAAGGATCCGGGCATCTAGGTCGCGCGGCGCGATGGGCAGGCGCCGGAACCACCCGGAAAGGGGTAAAGAGCGGGTGACCGTGGGATGTCACCTCGGTTGGCAGGGAACCTACGGTGGGCCAAGCAGTTTGGTCAAGGCCTGATTTCGTCGGAATGCGGTACGTCGTCGAGGGTCTCGGTGCCCTCCGCCTCGTCGACCCAGCCGAGCGCGAGGCTGATCCGGCGGGCCGCGTCCCGCACCTGGCCGCCCAGCTCCTGGTAGCGCCAGGCCGGCAGACCGAGCTTGAGGCCGGTGATGGAGACCGCCCCGGCGCAGACCGAGCGGTCGTCGAAGACCGGCGCGCCGATGCAGATGATGCCCTCGGCGTCCTCCTCGTCGTCGAGGGCGTAGCCGACCCGGGCGATGTCGCGCAGATGGGACAGGAAGGTCGCCGGGTCCGTGATCGTGCGGGAGGTGCGCCGGGGCAGCCCGAACCGCTCGATCACCGAGGCCGCCTCGCTCTGCGGGACGGCGGAGAGCAGCGCCTTGCCCAGGCCGGTGCAGTGCGGCAGCTCGCGCTGGCCCATCCGCAGATCGAGCCGGACGCGCTGGTCGATCTCGACCTGGTCCACGACGACCGCGTGGCCGTCCTCGGGCACGGCGAGCCGGGAGGCCATGCCGGTGCTCCGGGTCAGCTCGCGCAGGACCGGGTGGGCGACCCCGCGCAGGGAGACCTGGGAGCGGGCCCGGTCGCCGAGCCGGGCCAGGCTCATCCCGAGCCGGTAGCGGCGGTTCATGCCCTCGCCGTCGTCCGAGACGAGTCCGTAGGCGCGCAGGGTCTGGAGCATGCCGAAGGCGGCGCTCTTGGAGATGGAGCAGGCCTGGCCGACCTCCGTGACGCTCAGACCGTTCCCCTGGGAGGGGGCGGCGAGCGCCTCGAGGATGTCCGCTGCCCTTGCCACGCTCTTGACCCAGTACTTCGGCTCTTCTGGGGCAGCACTGTTCGTCATAGCCGAACAGTCTAGTCCGGACCGGAGGGTCCGAACGCGCTTTGCCGACAAAGGAACCGCGAGAACGCCCGGATTCGGGGGCGGAAGGGTCTTGACCGGCTCAGAAGCCGCACGTAATATCCAGGAACTGTTCTGCTCTACAGAACAGCGTTCAGGAAAAGCGAACGCAACACCTGAAGCACAGCACCACGTATCACCTGAAGCACCACGGATCACCCCTCTTCCTGCGGCGACTGCCGGGCGGATGGCGCCAGGGACTCACGGGCCGGGCAGGGCCCGAGAAGACCGACGACTCTCGACGCAAGGAGCAAGCGATTATGAGTTCAGGCCCGGCAGGCAACGAATCCGGAGCCCGACTCGCCGAACGCGCCCGCCAGGTCGTACCCGGCGGCGTGAACAGCGGTCAGCGCAGCGTTCCCGGACTGACCGACCTGGTCGTCACCGGCACCGACGGCGCCCGGTTCCGCACCGCCGACGGACGCGAGTACACCGACTTCCACTCGGCGTTCGGCCCGCCGCTGCTCGGCCACAACGACCCCGACGTGGCCCGCGCCACCGCCGAGGCCGGGGCCACCCTCGGCCACATGGGCGTCGGCGTCACCGAGGGCGAGATCGTCCTCGCCGAACAGCTCGCCGAACTGATCCCCTCGATCGAGAAGGTGCTGCTCACCAGCACCGGGAGCGAGGCCACCTTCCACGCGCTGCGCGTCTCCCGCGCCGCCACCGGACGCCGCCTCGTCGTCAAGTTCCAGGGCTGCTACCACGGCTGGCACGACGCGGTCAGCCTCAACGTCATCTCCGCGCCCGACAAGGTCGGCGCCCACGACCCCATCTCCACCGGCATCCTGCCCGAGGTCCTCGACGCCACGCTCGTCCTGCCGTTCAACGACAGCGAGGCCGTCCGCCGCGCCTTCGCCGAGCACGGCTCCGACATCGCCGCCGTCATCGTCGAGCCCGTCCCGCACAACGTCGGCGCGCTCCTCCCGTACCAGGAGTTCCTCACCACGCTCCGCGAGGAGACCACCCGGGCCGGCAGCGTCCTGATCTTCGACGAGGTCATCACCGGCTTCCGCCACGACATCGGCGGCTGGCAGAAGATCTCCGGCGTCACCCCCGACCTCACCACCCTCGGCAAGGCCATCGCCAACGGCGCCCCCGTCGGCGCGATCGGCGGCCGCGCCGACCTGATGGACCTCTTCTCCACCCGCCCCGGCGCCCCCGCCTTCTTCGCCGGCACGTACAACGGCCACCCCTCCGTGGTCGCCGCCGCCCTCGCCACCCTGCGCAAGCTGCGCGAGGAGCCGGTCCACGAGCACGTCTTCCGGCTCGGCGAGCGGGTCCGCACCGAACTGACCGGGCTGTACGAACGCCTCGGCGTCCCCGCCGTCGTCACCGGCTACGGCTCCGTCTTCGTCAGCTACTTCATGTCCGGCGAGGCCCCCCGCACCTACGCGGACCTGCTGAACAACGACGCCTCCCTCTTCGTCGGCTACCGCCGCAAGCTCCTGGAGCACGGCCTGTTCGAGCTGCCGCTCAACCTCAAGCGCAGCCACATCAGCTACGCCCACACCGACGCCGACGTGGACCGCCTGATCGAGGGCACCGAGGCCGCGGTCCGGGCCGTGCTCGCCGAGGGCGGCGCCCGCGACCTGGAGAACGCCTCCACCATGGGCGGAGCGACCCGCTGATGCTCACCGTCAACCGCACCCGCCCCGCCGGCCCCGCCGGCCGCATCACCCGCGTCGAGACCCTGATGCTCGGCACCTCCTGGCGCGACTTCGGCTACGTCCGGGTCCACACCGACGAGGGCCTGTCCGGCATCGGCGAGATCACCCACCCCTACCGGGTCCGCGAGGTCTGCGACCTCACCGAGGCGATCGCCCGGCGCCACCTGATCGGCGCCGACCCCTTCGACGTCGAGGAGCTGTGGCTCCGCGTCTACCAGGGCGACTTCCTGCGCGGCGGCGACATGGGCGGCGTCGCCCTGTCCGGCCTCGACCAGGCCATGTACGACCTGATGGGCAAGGCGCTCGGCGTCCCCGCCTACCGGCTGACCGGCGGCGCCTGCCGTGACGAGGTCCGGGTCTACGCCAACGGCTGGTACACCGGCGAACGCGAGCCGGAGACCTTCGCCGCCAAGGCCAGGGAGACCGTCGCCAAGGGCTTCACCGCCCTGAAGTTCGACCCCTTCGGCCCCGGCCTGCACGAGCTGGAGCGTGCCGAGCTGCGCCGCTCGATCGAGCTCGTCGCCGCCGTCCGCGACGCCATCGGACCGGACGTCGACCTCTTCATCGAGGGCCACGCCCGCTTCGCGATGCCGACCGCCGCCCGCCTGGTGCGCGAGCTGGAGCCCTTCGACATCGGCTGGTTCGAGGAGCCGATGCCCTGGACCCACATCGAGCGCTACGCGGAGCTGCGCCAGCGCGCCGCCTTCCCGATCTCCGGCGGCGAGCACTTCCACAACCGCTACGAGTACAAGCAGCTTTTCGCGACCAACGCCGTCGACATCATCCAGCCCGACCTCTCCATGGCCGGCGGATTCACCGAGGTGCGCAAGCTCGCCGCGACCGCCGACACCCACGGCATGCTGGTGGCCCCGCACAACTCCAACTCGCCGCTCTGCACCACCGTCTCGGTGCACGCGACGCTCGGCATCCCCAACTTCAAGATCCTGGAGACCTTCGACGGCCTCCTGGAGGACTACGTCTTCGACGCCCTCAAGGGCACCCTGCCGATCACCGACGGCCACATAGGCCTGCCGACCGCCCCCGGACTCGGCGTCGAACTGGTCGACGAGGTCTTCGAGGAGCACCCGCCCAGCCACCGCTTCTGGAACATGTTCGCGGACGGCTGGGAGAAGCGGAACCGGACATGATCGTCGACGTCCACTCGCACCTCTTCCGGCACAGCCACGACTTCACCGACCCCTTCCGGTCCGACTCCGCCCGCGCCCACGCGGGCGAGGTCGACCTGACGGTGAAGTGGGAGGAGTACGCGGCCACCGCCCCCGAGGGCACCCGCACCATCGTGGTCGGCGGCAAGGCCCGGCGCAGCGGCCTCTGGGTCGACGACGCCGCCGTCGCCTCGTACGTCGGGGCCCACCCGGACCGGCTCATCGGCTACCTCTCGCTCGACCCCACCCAGCCCGGCTGGCAGGACGAGCTCCGCCACGGCCACCAGGAGCTGGGCCTGCGCGGCATCAAACTGATGCCGATGTACGCGGGCTTCGACCCGGCCGCCGAGGAGTACGACGAGCTGTACACGTACGCCGAACGCAACGGGCTGCCGCTCCTGGTCCACACCGGCACCACCTTCGTGTCGACCGCGCCCCTGGAGTGGGCGATGCCCCGCCACCTGGACGCGGTCGCCATCCGCCACCCGGAGCTGCGGATGGTCCTCGCCCACCTCGGCCACCCCTTCGAGGGCGAGTGCATCGCGGTCATCCGCAAGCACCCGCACGTGTACGCCGACATCAGCGCCCTGCACTACCGGCCCTTCCAGCTCTGGCACAGCCTCCGGCTGGTCCAGGACTACGGGGTCTTCCACAAGCTGATGTTCGGCAGCGACTACCCGTTCACGACGGTCGACGACTCGGTGAAGGGGCTGCGGGAGATCGCCCGGATCCCCGGCATCCCCGGGCTGCCGCCGCTCGACGTGGACGCGGTGGAGGAGATCATCCACCGGCCCTCGCTGGACCTGCTGGGCCTGAACGGCTGAACCGGCCGTTCCACGAACCGCCGGCACGGTGCCGGGCCCGATCCCCCCGGTGCCCGCACCGTGCCGGCCCCGGGCCGCCGCGCCCTCACCCTGTGTCCCTTCGCGCGGCGGCCCGGACCTGTTTTTCCACTCCGCACTGCTAAGGAAGCCCGCCATGACCGCAGCCGTCCCGCCCCGCGGAACCGACCGCTTCGATCTGACCGGCCGCACCGCGGTCGTCACCGGCGCCGCCCGGGGGCTCGGCCGCTCCTTCGCCGTCGGCCTCGCCGAGGCGGGCGCCGACCTGGTCCTCGTCGACCTGCCCGGTGCCGAGGGCATCGACGCGACCGCGGCCGAGATCGAGGCACTCGGCCGCACCTGCCGCACCTACGGGCAGGACCTCGCCGACATCGAGGCGCTGCCCGGCCTCGTCGACACCGTGCGCGCCGAGGCGGGCCCGCTGCACATCCTGGTCAACAACGCGGGCACGGCGGCGCTGGAACGCTTCAACGAGATCACCCCCGCGAGCTGGTCGCACATCATGCGGGTCAACGTCGACGCGGTCTTCTTCCTCAGCCAGCGCGTCGCCGAGCACATGACGGCCGACGCCGTCGCCGGCCGCATCATCACCATCACCTCCAAGAACGCCCTGGTGGCGGAGGCCGGACTGGCCCACTACAACGCCTCCAAGGCCGCCGCCCAGCTGCTCACCGAGACCCTGGCGGTCGAACTCGCCCCGCACGGCATCACTGCCAACACCCTGGCCCCCGGCATGGTCGAGACGCCCATCGACGGCGAGTTCCCCTTCGACCGGGAGGCGTTCGAGTCCGCGTACCGCGAGCGCATCCCGCTCGGCCGGTACGCCCGGCCCGAGGAGTGCGTCGGCGCGCTGCTGCTCCTCGCCTCGGACGCCGGGGCCTATCTCACCGGGGCGCGGATCGTCGTCGACGGGGGAGTGCTGGCCGACCAGATGCCGCGCATGCGCTTCATGCCGCCGTACCGCACCACCCTCTGACCGCGACCGCCCGCCCGCGGTCCCCTCGAGCACGTACCGACAACGCGAGGAGCTCCTCCGTCATGTCCGTCAACGCCGCGTC
>NZ_JBSFKL010000039.1:0-6281 GCF_053598535.1 Streptomyces sp. NPDC001108 | reverse complement strand
CTGGAGTATCGGACGGATTTGTTCGATCGGGTGTCGGTGGAGCGGTTGGCGGGGCATTTGGTGACGTTGGTGGGGTCGGTGGCGGCTGCTCCGGGGGCGCGTTTGTCGGAGTTGAACATGTTGACGGTGGGTGAGCGGCGGGAGGTGTTGGTGGAGTGGAATGGTGTGGTGGGTCCGTATCCGGATGGTGCGAGTGTTCATGGGCTTGTTGAGGAGCGTGTGGCGGTTGATCCGGGTGCGGTTGCTGTTTCGTTCGGGGGGTGTGAGTGGTCGTTCGGTGAGGTGAATGCGCGGGCGAATCGGCTTGCTCATCATTTGCGTGGTGCGGGTGTGGGGGCGGGTTCGTTGGTCGCGGTGTGTCTGGATCGTTCGCCGGAGCTGGTGGCGGTGCTGCTGGGGGTTTTGAAGGCGGGGGCTGCTTTTGTGCCGTTGGATCCGGAGTATCCGGTGGATCGGATCGCGTACATGGTCGAGGACGCGGGGGCGTCATTGGTCGTGACGAGTTCGGATCTGGTGGGCCGGTTGCCCGGTGGGGTCGAGTCTCTTCTGGTGGATGTGGGGTGGCCGGAGGGTTCGGTGGTGGATCCGGGGGTGGTGGGTTCGGTGGATGATCTGGCGTATGTGATTTATACGTCGGGTTCGACGGGGCGGCCGAAGGGGGTGGCTCTGGAGCATCGGGGTGTGGTGAATTATCTGCACTGGTGTGATGAGAATTATCCGGCGCCGGGTGTGGGTGGTGTGGGGTCGGTGTTGTATTCGTCGGTGGCGTTCGATCTGACGATCACGGCGTTGTTCCTTCCGTTGATCCAGGGTCGGCGGTTGGTGATTCCGGTGCCTGGTGCGGACGGAACGGCGTTCGATGCGGCGATCGATCTGGTGTGTTCGAATGTGCCGATCGGGTTCTTGAAGGCGACGCCGTCGCATTTGGAGGTGCTGGCGGCGCATTTGGAGAGTCGTGGTGCGCGGCATTGCATCGGGACGATCGTTGCGGGGGGTGAGAGTCTTTCGCCGGGGTTGGTGGCCCGGTTGTTGGGGGCGAGCAGTACGCGGACGACGGTGAGCAATGAGTATGGTGCGACCGAGGGTTCGGTGGCGAACGTGATGAGTCTGACGACGGCGCCGGATCCGCATGGTGGTACGACCACGCTGGGCCGGCCGATCACGAACACCACCGCGTACGTCCTGGATCATCACAACCAGCCGGCGCCCGTGGGTGTTCCGGGGCATGCGTTGCTCGGGGGTATTTGTCTGGCCCGGCATTATCACAATCGGCCGGAGCTGACCGAGGAGCGGTTCGTCCCGAATCCGTTGACGCCGCCGTGGCCGGATCCGCGGACGTATCGGACGGGGGATCTGGTGAAGTGGCGGGCGGACGGGACGTTGGAGTTCGTCGGTCGGATCGACAACCAGGTCAAGTTGCGGGGGTATCGGATCGAGCTCGGTGAGATCGAGGCCGCTCTCACCGCACACCCCGACATCCACACCACGGCCGTCACCACCCGCGAGGACACACCCGGCAGCAAACAGCTGGTCGCCTACATCGTCGCGACGCCCGGCAACGCCCCCACCACACAACAACTGCGCACCCACCTCCAGCAGCAGCTCCCCGAGTACATGGTTCCCAGCACGTACGTACTCCTCGACGAGTTGCCTCTCACGCCCAACGGGAAGGTCGACACCAAAGCCCTTCCCGCCCCCGACCACCACCGCCCCGACCTCGACACCACCTACACCGCCCCCCGGACGGACACCGAGCGCACCTTGGCCGCGATCTGGTCCGAGATCCTCGGCATCGACACCATCGGCATCCACGACAACTTCTTCGAACTCGGCGGGGATTCGATCGTCAGCATCCAGATGATCGCCCGGGCCAAGAAGTTCGGCGTGCACCTCACGCCGCGGCAGATCTTCAAGAGCCAGACGATTGCCGAGATCGCCGTCCACGCCGCCGCGGCCACCTCGGTCGACGCGGAACAGGGCCGAGTGGCGGGCGAGGTCCCGCTGACACCGATCCAGCACTGGTTCTTCGAGAAGGACCTGTCGACGTTCGACCACTTCAACCAGGCCGAGCTGCTCGTCACCGACGGACTCGCCCCCGACGTGCTGCGGCTCGCGCTGGCAGACCTGACGGAGCACCACGACGCACTGCGCCTGCGCTGCGTGAACGGGCCCGACGGCTGGCGTCAGTACCTGGACGAGACCGTGGACACCGACATCCTCGACGTGCACGACCTGTCCGGGGTCCCGGACGAGTCCTTGGCGTCGGTGGCGCAGGACATCGCGGAGGAGACGCAGCAGAGCCTCGGCCTGGCCAAGGGGCCGTTGCTGCGGGCCGCCCTGCTGGAACTGGGGCCGACGCGCGGACAGCGGTTGCTCACCGTCGTACACCACCTGGCGGTCGACGGTGTGTCCTGGCGGGTCCTCCTGGAGGACCTGGGCAGCTGCTACGAGCGGCGGGCTGCCGGCCTCGCGCCCCTGCTGCCGGCGAAGACGACGTCGTTCCGGTCGTGGGCCCAGCGGTTGAACGCCTTCGCGGAATCGGCCGAGGCGCGCTCCGAGTACGCCTACTGGGCCGAGCCCAAACCGGCCGGTCGGGTGCCGCGCGACCGGGACGGCCGCAACGACGTGAGGTCGGCCGCCAGCGTCTCGGCGGCGCTCAGCCCCGAGGAGACGCGTGCCCTGCTGCGAGACGTGCCCCGGGCTTTCAGCACCCGGATCAACGACGCGTTGCTCACCGCACTGGCCCACGCCCTGCGGGACTGGACGGGAGACGACGAGATCCTGGTCGGCCTGGAGGGACACGGCCGTGAGGACCTCTTCCCGGACGTGGACCTGTCACGAACGGTCGGATGGTTCACGTCCGTCTTCCCCGTCGCACTGCACCTTGCCCCCGGAGCCACGGGACCGATGGCCTCGCTCGACTCGGTACGCGAGCAGGTGGCGCGGATCCCCAACAAGGGCATCGGCTACGGCATCCTGCGCCATCTTGGCGCCCCGGACGTGGCCGACGTACTGCGCCGGCAGCCCACTCCGGAAGTGAACTTCAACTACCTGGGGCAGTTCACCAGGGAGCTGCCGGGCATCGGCCGGTACGCCGGCCCCGACGAGTCGAAGGGCCACTCGATCGGCCCGGACGGCATGCGCTGGAACGTACTGGACGTGACCGCGGCCGTCGAAGGCGACACGTTCGGGCTGTACATCAGCTACTCGACCGCGCTGCACGAGCGGCACACCGTGGAACGCCTGGCCAACGGTGTCGTCGGCCACCTGCGCGAGCTGATCGCCGGAAGCGTGGACGGAGCCGCCGACGCCCGCCGGGAGACCCCCGGCGTTCCCCTCACCGATGTCGGTGAGACCGACATGGCCGCGATCCTGAAGAGGTTCTCGATATGAGCGCGCACAACGTGGAAGACGTCTACGGACTCTCGCCCCTGCAGTTCGGCATGCTGTACCACTCGCTGGAGGACACTTCCGACACGCGCCCGTACATGGTGCAGATGGCCGAGGAGTTCTCGGGGCCACTCGACGAGAAGCTGTTCGGGGGCGCCTGGCAACAGCTCGTCGACCGGCACTCGATCCTGCGCAGCGCGTTCGTGTGGGAGGGGGTCTCGGAGCCGGTGCAAGTGGTGCAGCGCAGCGCTCCGCTCCCCTTCGAGATGAGGGACCTGCGCGGCCTGCCCGATCAGGAGGAACGGCTGAGCGCCTTCCTGGCGGAGGACTGGGACCGGGGGTTCGACCTCTCGCGGGCCCCACTGGTCCGGGTCACCGTGCTGCGGATGGAGGAAAAGCGCCGGATCGTTGTCTGGTCGTTCCACCACATCCTCCTCGACGGCTGGAGCGTGCAGATCCTCCAGAAGGAGCTGTTCGCCCTCTACCGCGGCCTGCTCGACGGTGTTCCCGCCGAACTGCCGGCGACCGCTCCCTACCGCCGCTACATCGAGTGGCTCAACGCCCGGCAGGACGACGGCTCCGCGGCGTTCTGGACCGACTACCTCGCGGGCGTCACCGAACCCACCGCCCTGCACGTCGACCGGGACACCGGGGACACGGGAGTCGGCGAGTTCGAGGTGTGCGCCTCCACGGAGCTGTTCGCACGGGCCCGGGAGTACGCCAAGTCCCAGCGCGTCACGATGAACACCCTGGTACAGGGTCTGTGGTCGATCCTGCTCTCGCGGTACAGCCGCCAGGACGAGGTGCTGTTCGGCTCCACCATCTCGGGCCGGTCGATCGATCTGCCCGACGTCGATTCGATGATGGGGCTGTTCATCAACACGCTGCCGGTGCGCGGCCGCCTCACCGGCGACCTGGTCGTCTCCGAGTGGCTGAGGGACCTCCAGGACGAGCAACTGGAGATGCGGCAGTGGGAGTACTGCCACCTCGTCGACGTGCAGAAGCACAGCAGGATCCCCCGCGGCGAGCCACTCTTCCGGTCCATCCTCGTCTTCGAGAACTACCCGGTGGTGCAGAAGCCCTCGGACTTCCCCGAGAGGCTGACCCGGCGTCTGATCAACTGCGTGGAGCGCACCGGATACCCGCTGACCCTCGTGGTATCGGCCGGCCGGGCACTGGAGTTCCGCTTCGTCTATGACCGGAGCAGATTCGACGCGAAGACGATCGAGCGGATGGCCGGCCACCTCGAAACCCTGCTGACCTCAGTAGTGGACGCGCCCGGCGCACGCATCGGCGACCTCCAGATGCTGACGGTGGGTGAGCGGCGGGAGGTGTTGGTGGAGTGGAATGGTGTGGTGGGTCCGTATCCGGATGGTGCGAGTGTTCATGGGCTTGTTGAGGAGCGTGTGGCGGTTGATCCGGGTGCGGTTGCTGTTTCGTTCGGGGGGTGTGAGTGGTCGTTCGGTGAGGTGAATGCGCGGGCGAATCGGCTTGCTCATCATTTGCGTGGTGCGGGTGTGGGGGCGGGTTCGTTGGTCGCGGTGTGTCTGGATCGTTCGCCGGAGCTGGTGGCGGTGCTGCTGGGGGTTTTGAAGGCGGGGGCTGCTTTTGTGCCGTTGGATCCGGAGTATCCGGTGGATCGGATCGCGTACATGGTCGAGGACGCGGGGGCGTCATTGGTCGTGACGAGTTCGGATCTGGTGGGCCGGTTGCCCGGTGGGGTCGAGTCTCTTCTGGTGGATGTGGGGTGGCCGGAGGGTTCGGTGGTGGATCCGGGGGTGGTGGGTTCGGTGGATGATCTGGCGTATGTGATTTATACGTCGGGTTCGACGGGGCGGCCGAAGGGGGTGGCTCTGGAGCATCGGGGTGTGGTGAATTATCTGCACTGGTGTGATGAGAATTATCCGGCGCCGGGTGTGGGTGGTGTGGGGTCGGTGTTGTATTCGTCGGTGGCGTTCGATCTGACGATCACGGCGTTGTTCCTTCCGTTGATCCAGGGTCGGCGGTTGGTGATTCCGGTGCCTGGTGCGGACGGAACGGCGTTCGATGCGGCGATCGATCTGGTGTGTTCGAATGTGCCGATCGGGTTCTTGAAGGCGACGCCGTCGCATTTGGAGGTGCTGGCGGCGCATTTGGAGAGTCGTGGTGCGCGGCATTGCATCGGGACGATCGTTGCGGGGGGTGAGAGTCTTTCGCCGGGGTTGGTGGCCCGGTTGTTGGGGGCGAGCAGTACGCGGACGACGGTGAGCAATGAGTATGGTGCGACCGAGGGTTCGGTGGCGAACGTGATGAGTCTGACGACGGCGCCGGATCCGCATGGTGGTACGACCACGCTGGGCCGGCCGATCACGAACACCACCGCGTACGTCCTGGATCATCACAACCAGCCGGCGCCCGTGGGTGTTCCGGGGCATGCGTTGCTCGGGGGTATTTGTCTGGCCCGGCATTATCACAATCGGCCGGAGCTGACCGAGGAGCGGTTCGTCCCGAATCCGTTGACGCCGCCGTGGCCGGATCCGCGGACGTATCGGACGGGGGATCTGGTGAAGTGGCGGGCGGACGGGACGTTGGAGTTCGTCGGTCGGATCGACAACCAGGTCAAGTTGCGGGGGTACCGGATCGAGCTCGGTGAGATCGAGGCCGCTCTCACCGCACACCCCGACATCCACACCGCCGCCGTCATCACCCGCGAGGACACGCCGGGGGACAAGCGCCTGGTCGCCTACGTGGTTCCCGTTCCCGGGCGCGGTCCCGGTGTGCGTGAGCTCCGGTCCCATCTCCAGGAGCAGTTGCCCGAGTACATGGTTCCCAGCACGTATGTGCTCCTGGACGAGTTGCCTCTGACGCCCAACGGGAAGGTCGACACCAAGGCCCTTCCCGCCCCGGACCAC
>NZ_JBSFKL010000038.1:0-7783 GCF_053598535.1 Streptomyces sp. NPDC001108 | reverse complement strand
ACAGCACCCTCAGCACCCACACCACGACGACTCACCAACAACACCCGACGCACACCACACCCAACCACCAAGTGCCGCGCCACCAACCCACCCAATGTCCCCGTCGCCCCCGTCACCAACGTCCAGCCATCACCACGACCATCGTCTCCGTCCGCCTCCGGGGCGAACGAGATGTCCTGGCCGGCGGTGTCGGGCAGTCCGGCCAGCCTGGGTACGTGCACGGTGCCGGCACGGAGGGCGAGTTGGGGTTCGTCCGTCGCGACGGCACGGCCGAGGAGGGTGTGGGCGCTGTCGTCGTCGGTGTCGACGTCCGCGAGGACGATGCGGCCGGGGTGTTCGGTCTGCGCCGAGCGCAGCAGGCCCCACACCGGTGCTACGGAGAGCTCGGCGACCGGGTCCTCCGTCCCCACCGCGACCGCGCCTCGCGTGACCACGACGAGCCGGGACTCCTCGAAGCGGGGGTCGGCCAGCCATGCCTGAACCGCTTCGAGGACGTCCGTCAGGGTCTGCCGCACCCGCGTCGGGAGGTCGTCCTCGCCATCGGGCGCCACCACCGGCAGCACCACCACGTCGGGCACTTCGTCGAGGTCAGCCGCCTCGGAGAGCCGTGGCCAGCCGGCTGCCGGGGTGGTGGCGGTGCCGGTGGGCAGCGGGAGCGGGGTCCAGTCGAGGTGGAACAGCCGGTCGCGCTGGCGGGCGGTGGTGTCGACGACGAGCCGGGCGGTGGGGATCTCCCGCAGAGTCAGCGCCTCGACCGTGGCGACGGGTGTACCGGCCGGGTCGTGGATCGCGAGGGAGACCGCCGACCTGCCGTCCTCGGCGTTCCCGACGGGCGCGACGTGCACCCGAACGGTACGGGCCCGGGTCGCGTGGAGCGTGACCCCCGTCCAGGAGAAGGGCAGCGGAAGGGTGTCGGTCGGGGCGCCGTCGCCCTCGGCCCGGCCGAGCAGCAGCGCGTGCAGCGACGCGTCCAGCAGCGCCGGGTGGATCCCGAACCCGTCCGCGTCCTGCACGGCCTCCTCCGACAGCACCACCTCCGCGAAGGTCTCCTCACCCCGCCGCCACACCGCCCGCAACCCCTGGAACACCGGCCCGTACCCGTAACCACCGGCAGCCAGCCGCTCGTAGGCACCGGCCACCGGCACGGGTACGGCTCCGGGGGGCGGCCAGGCGCCGCTCTCCGGTTCCGGCGGCGCCGTGCGGCCGGCCGGTGCGAGGACGCCGGAGGCGTGGCGGGTCCACTCGCCCCGCCCCGCCTCGTCCTCCGGTGCGTCCGGGGAGGCTTCCCCGGTGCGGGAGTGGATGCGCAGCGTCCGGTGGCCGTCGTCGTCGGCCGGGCCGACGGCGAGCTGGATCTCCACCGCACCCTGCTCCGGCAGCACCAGCGGGGCGGTGATGTCGAGTGTGTCGATGCCGTCACAGCCCACCAGGTCGGCTGCTCTGAGGCCGAGTTCGACGAAGGCGGCCCCGGGGAGGACGGTGACGTCGGCGGCGGTGTGGTCGGCGAGCCAGGGATGGGTCCGCAGGGAGAGCCGCCCGGTGACGACGAGACCGTCGCCGTCCGCCAGGGACACCGAGGCGCCGAGCAGCGGATGTCCGGCCGAGGTCAGGCCCGCTGCGGTGAGGTCGCCGGTCGGGGCCATGGCCTCGATCCAGTGCCGCACGCCCTGGAAGGCGTAGGTCGGCAGTTCCACCTGCCGGGCGGCGCTCCCCGCGTGGAGCGCGGGCCAGTCGACAGGTACGCCGTGGACGAAGGCCTGGGCGATGCCGGTGAGCACGGCCTCCGGCTGCGGGCGGTCGCCGCGCTGGAGGGCGATGGTGTGGGCGGGGTGGTGCTCGCCGGTCTCCGGGGAGTGCGCGGCGAGGCAGTCGGCCGCCATCGCGGTGAGCACGGCGTCGGGGCCGATCTCGACGAAGGCGGTGACGCCCTCGGCGCGCAGCGCGGCGACGCCGTCACGGAAGCGCACCGCGTCACGGACGTGCCGCACCCAGTAGTCCGCCGAGCCCAGTTCGCCGGGCAGCGCAGGGTTTCCGGTGACGTTGGAGACGACCGGGATGCGGGGTTCGGAGTACGTCAACTCCTCGGCGACGGAGCGGTACTCGTCCAGCATCGCGTCCATGTGCGAGGAGTGGAAGGCATGGCTGACGCGGAGCCGTCGCGTGCGTCGGCCCTCCGCGGCGAATTCCGCGCCCACGGCGAGGACGGCCTCCTCGTCGCCCGAGATCACCGTGGCCGACGGCCCGTTGACGGCCGCCACGTCGGCCCGCCCCGCCCAGGGGCCGAGGCGGTGGCGCACCTCGTCCTCGGTCGCTTCCACCGCGGTCATGGCGCCGCCCTCCGGCAGCGCCTGCATCAGCCTTCCGCGTGCGGCGACGAGCCGGGCCGCGTCCGGCAGGGTCAGCACCCCGGCCAGATGGGCCGCGACCAGTTCGCCGATCGAGTGGCCGATCATCAGGTCGGGCACCATGCCCCAGGACTCGACCAGCCGGTACAGCGCCACTTCCAGTGCGAACAGCGCGGGCTGGGTGTAAGCGGTGTCGTGCACCAGTTCGGTGTCGATCACCTCGCGCAGCGGGCGCTCCAGGTGTGGGTCCAGTGCCGCGCACACCTCGTCGAAGAACTGTGCGAACGCGGGGAAGGCGGCATGGAGCTCGCGGCCCATGCCGGGACGCTGGCTGCCCTGGCCGGTGAAGAGGAAGGCCGTCCTGCCGCCGCCGTCGGGGACCTGGCCCCGGACCAGCCCGGCGGTCGAGACGGCACCGTCGCGCAGCTCCTCCAGCCCGCGCAGGAACCCGTCGCGGTCCTCGGCCAGGACCACCGCGCGGTGGTCGAAGCGGGTGCGCGAGGTGGCCAGGGAGAACCCGATGTCGGCGCTGTCGACCCGGGCGTCATCGGCGGTCAACTGCTCCAGGAGACGTCCGGCCTGGCCCAGGAGCGCGGCAGGGGTCTTCGCGGACAGGACCCAGGGCAGCTGTGGCGTACGTGCGGCGGGGGCGGCCGCGGCAGGTGCCTGACGGGCGTCTTCCGGGGCCTCCACCGGGGCCTGTTCCAGAATGACGTGGGCGTTGGTACCGCTGATGCCGAAGGACGACACCCCCGCGCGGCGCGGACGGTCGGCGGACCCCGGCCACGGCACCGGCTCGGTGAGCAGCGACACCGCGCCGGACGACCAGTCGACATGGGGCGTCGGCCGGTCCACGTGCAGGGTCCTGGGCAGCACCTCGTGCCGGAGTGCCATCACCATCTTGATGACCCCGGCCGCGCCCGCCGCCGCCTGGGTGTGCCCGATGTTGGACTTGACGGCGCCGAGCCAGAGGGGCGATTCCTCGGATCGGCCCTGCCCGTAGGTCGCCAGCAGTGCCTGTGCTTCGATCGGGTCGCCGAGGCCGGTGCCGGTGCCGTGGGCCTCCACCGCGTCCACGTCCGCCGGCGACAGCCGCGCGCTGCGCAGCGCCTGGCGGATGACGCGCTCCTGGGAGGGCCCGTTGGGCGCGGTCAGGCCGTGGCTGGCGCCGTCCTGGTTGACGGCACTGCCACGGACCACGGCGAGGACGGGGTGCCCGTGGCGCCGGGCGTCCGAGAGGCGTTCGACCAGCAGCAGTCCGACGCCCTCGGCGAATCCGGTGCCGTCCGCGGCGGCGGCGAAGGAGCGGCAGCGGCCGTCCTCGGAGAGCCCCCGCTGCCGGCTGAACTCGGTGAAGATGCCGGGGGCGGTGATGACGGTGACACCGCCGGCGAGGGCGAGTGTGCATTCGCCGCTGCGCAGCGACTGGACGGCCAGGTGCAGCGCGACCAGTGAGGACGAGCAGGCGGTGTCGACGGTGACGGCCGGCCCTTCGAGGCCGAAGGTGTAGGCGACCCGGCCGGAGGCGACGCTCGTGGTGCTGCCGGTCAGCAGATAGCCCTCGTAGCCGTCGGGGACCTCCTGGGGGCGGCGGGCGTAGTCCTGGGCGATGGTGCCGACGAAGACGCCGGTCCGGCTGCCCTTCAGGGTGGCCGGGTCGATACCGGCGCGCTCGATCGCCTCCCAGGACGTCTCCAGGAGGAGCCGCTGCTGCGGATCCATGGCCTCCGCCTCGCGCGGGCTGATGCCGAAGAAGTCCGCGTCGAAGCGGTCGGCGCCGGCCACGAAACCGCCGGCGCGGGCGTAGGTGGTGCCGGGCTTGTCGGGGTCGGGGTCGTAGAGCCCGGCCAGGTCCCAGCCCCGGTCGGTGGGGAAGTCGCCGATGGCGTCGCCGTCCGCGGCGATGAACCGCCACAGGTCCTCGGGGGAGTGCACCCCGCCGGGGAACCGGCAGCCCATGCCGACGATGGCGATCGGCTCCTGGTCCTTGTCCTCGGCGTCCCGCAGCCGCCTTCTGACCTGCTTCAGTTCCGTCGTCGCCCGCTTGAGGTAGTCGCGGAGCTTTTCCTCTTGTGCCGATTGAGCCATGGCGGCAAACCCCTTCAAGGTGGCCAGGTCTTTGTCAGGTCCGACTGCTTCGGGAGATGACTGCTTCAGGAGATGCCGAGCTCGTCGTCGAGGGCGTCGAACAGTTCGTCGTCGGTCGCCGCTGTCAGGTCCTCGTCCAGGGCGGTCTCATCGGGTGCCGCGCGCAGGTCGTTCCACTTCCACAGCAGAGCCTGCAGGCGGGCGCCGATCTTTTCGTGGGTGGCCGCGTCGACCGCCGTGCCGTCGGGCCCGGAGGGTTCCGGGGCGGCGGATGCGGCGGACCGGTCGAGCAGGGCCCGCTCCAGTCGTTCGATCTCCGCCAGCAGGGAGGTGTCGGGGTCGTGGCCGTCGGGGGCGAGTTCGCCGCGCAGCCGCTCGGCGAGTGCTTCGAGGGTGGGGTGGTCGAAGACCAGGGTCGTCGGCAGCCGCAGCCCGGAGGCGGTGGCCAGCCGGTTGCGCAGCTCCACGGACGTCAGCGAGGTGAAGCCGAGGTCCTTGAACCCGCGGTCGGTCTCCACCTTGTTCGGGTTGCCGTGCCCCAGTACCGCGGCGACCTCGCCGCGCACCAGCTCCAGTACCTTTTCCCGCTGTTGGGACACGTCGAGGCCGACGAGTGCCCGCGCCCAGGCGGAGCCGGAGGTGCCGTGGTGCCCGCCCTGGTCGCTCACGATACGGCGGGACGAGGTACGGACCAGGCCGCGGAAGACGGCGGGCGTCGGACCGGACGTGGCGGCGGCCCGCAGGGCCGAGGTGTCGACCCGCGCCGCGAGCAGGTACGCCCGGTCCGCCGACAAGGACGCGTCGAGGAGCGCGAGTCCGGCGTCCGCGGCCATCGGCGCCACGCCGGAGCGGGCCATCCTGGCCACATCGGCGCTGCTCATGGCACTGGTCATGCCGCTGTCGTCCGCCCACAGTCCCCAGCCGAGGGAGAGCGCCCGCAGGCCGGTGGCCCGCCGGTGGTGTGCCAGGCCGTCGAGGAAGGCATTGGCCGCCGCGTAGTTGGCCTGTCCGGGGCTGCCGAGGGTGCCGGCGGCCGAGGAGAAGAGGACGAAGGCGGCCAGGTCCGAGTCCCGTGTCAGCTCGTGCAGATGCCAGGCCGCTGCCACCTTGGGCCGCAGTACCGAGGCCACCTGCTCATGGGTCAGCCCGGCGACGATGCCGTCGTCCAGCACTCCAGCGGTGTGCACCACGGCCGTCAGCGGATGCTCGGCCGGTACGGACGCCAGCAGCGTGGCCACGTCCTCCCGTTCGGCCATGTCGCAGGCCACCACCCGTACGCGCGCGCCCAGGCCGGTCAGTTCCGCCCTCAGCTCGGAGGCGCCCTCGGCGGCGGGACCACGACGGCTGGTCAGCAGCAGCCGCCGCACTCCGTGCTCGGTCACCAGATGCCTGGCCACCAGGGCACCGAGAGTGCCCATGGCGCCGGTCACCAGGACCGTTCCGGTTCCGAAGGGCGCGCTCGCGGCGGCCGGCGGTGCCGTGATCCGGGCCAGTCTCGGCACATGGAGCCGGCCGGACCGCAGGGCGATCTGGGGCTCGTCCGCCTCCAGGGCCGCGGTGACGGCCCCGGCGAGGGAGCCGTACTCGCCGGGATCGGCGTCGAGGAGGAGGAAGCGGCCGGGGTTCTCCGTCTGCGCCGAGCGCAGCAGCCCCCATACCGCCGCGGCGGCGGGATCCGGGCTGTGTCCCCCGGGCACTCCCGTGACCGCGCCCCGGGTGACGACCACCAGGCGGGACCGTTCGAACTTCTCGTCCGCGAGCCACTCCTGAAGCGTGTCGAGCACGTCGAAGAGCAGGGTGTGGGTCCGCGCGGCAAGGTCCTCGCCGCGGTCACCGCCACCGGCCGCTCCGTCGCCGTGGGCCGCCGGGCCCGCCACCGGCAGCAGTACGGCTGTCGGTACCTCGTCCCCGATGTCGTGCGGCGCGTCGTACTCCACCACGTCCAGCCCGTCCGTCTTGAGCTGTCCCGCGATCGCGTACGCCTGCGCCTCGCCGAGCACCGCCCACCGGCCCTCGAACGCGGGTGGCGCGCTCTGCGCCGCGGGCAGTGGCACCCAGCCCAGCTCGAACAGCGCATCGCCGTTCCGGCCACCCGCCCCGCTCCGTGCGAGCCGTGCGAGCTGTTCGCGCGGCACCGGACGCAGCGTCAGCGACGCGAGCGAGGCGACCGGGGCGCCGGTGAGGTCGTACGCCTCCAGGGACACCGTGCCCGCTTCGGCGGCAGGAGCGATCCTGACCCGGAGCGCGGTGGCAGCGGAGGCCCGCAGGGTCGCCCCCGTCCAGATGAACGGCACCACCGGTCCGTCCGCCGGCCCCGGTACGAGGCGTTCGGCGGCCGGGAGCTGCAGGGCGTGCAGGGCGGTCTGGAGCAGCGCGGGGTGGAGGCCGAAGCGTGCGACGCCGTCCGTCGCCTCTTCGGGCAGTGCCACCTCGGCGTAGATCTCCTCGCCGAGCCGCCAGGCGGCCCGCAGCCCCTGGAACACCGGTCCGTAGCCGTAGCCCTCGGCCGCACGCTCCGCGTAGAAGCCGTCGACGGACAGCGGCTGTGCCGCGCGTGGCGGCCACTCCGAGTCGTCCGGGGCGGCGTCCGGGGCCGGCGGCCCGTCGGGGCCGAGCAGTCCCTCGGCGTGGTGGGTCCACGGCTGTGCGCCGTCATCGGCCTGTCCGGAGTCGGGGCGTGCATGCACTCCCAGGGGGCGCCTGCCCTCACTGTCCGGCTCACCGACGGTGACCTGAAGCTGAACGCCACCGTGCTCGGGAAGAGCGAGCGGGGCGTGCAGGGTCAGTTCCTCGACGCGCGCGCAGCCGGTCGTCTCTCCCGCGTGCAGGGCGAGTTCCAGGAACAGTGATCCGGGGACCAGAGAGGTGCCCAGTACCTCGTGGTCGGCGAGCCAGGGGTGGCCGTCGAGCGACAGCCGGCCGGTGAACACCACTCCGTCGCCGTCGGCGCGTTCGAGGGCGGCGGACAGCAGCGGGTGTCCGGCGTCGGCCAGTCCTGCTGTCGTCCAATCACCGGTGCGAGGCGTGGCGTTCAGCCAGTAGCTCTGCCGTTGGAAGGGGTAGGTCGGCAGTTCGGCGCGGCGCCCCGTGACCGGCGGCAGCACGGCGGGCCAGTCCACCGTCACGCCTCGGGACCACGCCTGCCCCACGGAGGTCAGGAACCGCCCCCAGCCGCCTTCGTCGCGCCGCAGCGAACCGACGACGACGGCCCGGCCACCGGTGTCCTCGATGGTCTCCTCCAGCCCCATCGCGAGCACGGGGTGGGCGCTGGACTCGACGAAGGTGCCGAATCCTTCCGCGACCAGCGTCCGCACGGCCGTCTCGAACTCGACCGTCTGCCGCAGGTTGCG
>NZ_JBSFKL010000037.1:0-9200 GCF_053598535.1 Streptomyces sp. NPDC001108 | reverse complement strand
ATCGCCAAGGGCGCCGGCTCCGGACTCTCCAAGATCGGTGACATCACCAAGGGCCTCAAGGGCATCTCCAACATCGAGATCCCCAAACTCCCGGACAACGCGATCACCCTGCCCGAGGGTACGGCGATGCTGCCGGACGGCACCTTCCACCTCCCCGAGGGGGCGAAGATCCCCGAGGGCGGTGTCAAGCTCCCCGACGGGAACGTCAAGTTCCCCGACGACGTCCCCGTCGTCCCGGAGAACACCACCAAGCTCCCGAGTGCTCCGGACAATCCCGGCCAGTACTTCGACCAGGACGGGAACCTCCTCGACAAGGACGGCAAGGTCGTCCAGCACATCGATCAGGCGGTCAAGGAGCCCTCCCCCACCATCCCGCACACGGACGGCAGCGGCCCCGCCACCCCGCACACCGGCACCACCGACTCGCCCACCCCGCACACCAACGGCCCGGCCAAGGAACCGGCCCTGGTCAGCGTCGGGGCGAACACGGCGGACAACGTCGCCCACGTCGGCGCCCACACGGGCGACAACGTCGTCCGCCTCGGCAGCGACATCAGCGACCCCGTCCACCTCGGCGACAACCTCCCCGGCAACCATCTCGGCGACAACCTCCCGGGCGGCCATGTCGGCGACAACCTGCCCACGGGCCACGTCGGCGACAACCTCCCGGGCGGCCATGTCGGCGACAACCTCCCCGGCGGCCGCGCCGACGACCTCGGCCACGGCCCCAACGCCGGCCACGAACCGCCCGGCACCCACAACACCGGCGACGGCCCAGGCGGCCCCAACGGGCCCCATGACCCGCCCACACCCCACCACAATGACCCGACCACGCCCCACAACGGCGACCGCACACCCAACAGCCACGCCGACGACGCCGCCCACCACGCCCCGGACGAAACCACCCCGCACCACACGGGCGACGACACCCCGCCGCATCACGACGACGCCGGGCACGGCTCCGATGGACCGGACGGCCCCGATGGGCCTGATGGACCGGACAGCCCCGGCGACGTGCCGCACGCCAACCCGATCGACCCCCAGCCGCAGTGGCACGGCCAGAGCGCCGACAAGATGCGCCACTACCGGCGCCCGGCACTGGACGTCTCACATCTGCCGCTGGACGAACAGCTTCCGCTGCTGGAACACGAAGCCTCCGCACTCGCCGACGACGCCTTCAAGGCTCCGCCAGGAGCGGCGTCCCCGGGGCAGAACTCGCTCACCACCGGCTGTGCGGGAAGTTTCCTCCACGACAGCACGATCACCGCTCACACCAGCACCACCAAGATGCACGGGCAGACCCTCCCGCACACACACAAGGTTCTCGAGGGCATACTGAAACAAATCGACAATGACGCCAAGGCGGGCATCATCGAGAAGACAGGGAGTGGCCATGGAAAATGCGCCGAAATCTCTCTGATCAGCGACCGACTGAGCCAGCTCGACCCGACCGGGACGAACATTCGCACGATCGATGACGCTCGACGCGCTTTGGAGGGAGGAACCATGCACACTAGGCGCATCGGAGACTATGTCATCAAGAAGACCGGAGAAGTTCGGGCACGTCACGGAGATTTCTTGCCCCCGTGCGACACCTGTAAGCATATTCTCCCCCAGCTCGGAATCCGCGTACATCTTTAGATGAAAGCCCACAGAACAGGAATCCCCTATGCCCTCGACTCGACCAACCAAGGAAGTCCTCGATTGGCTGAATCGCAACGGATGGTTCCCCGGAAGAGATATCGGCGACTCCGCACAAGACCTGATTCAGCTGAGGCTCCAGGACGCAGAGTCGCAGGGCTTCCCTCTTGAGGCCGTGGAGGCAGCCGTCCACGTAATCCGCACGTACGGGCTCCTCAATCTGGAGCACCCGAGGGCTTCGCATTCGGCATTTGAAATGGAGCCGACCGGCGGATACGACGGGGACGCCCGGGAGATTGCGGAGATGGCCACCAACCTGGGCGTACCGCTCTTCCCTGTGGGATTCGAGTCGTCAGAGCTAGGAATCATCCTGGTGGACAAATTCGGTCGATGGTTCCTTCTACACCACACCGGAGGATATTTTCTTGGCGAAGACGCATATGATGCATTCTCTCGCTTTATCACAAACGCCGAGACTCCGGATGCGGAGGACTTCTTTGTCTGATCAATTCCCTGCCGTAGCTTCCTCGTTGCTGATCGGCGGCCAGATCGTCAGTCATACGAGTCTGATCGGTGAAGGAATCGTCAACCTTCATCCCGCCGTCCGGTCGTTCGTCGAGTCGCTGCCTCTCGACGTACGCAAGCTGTTCACTGGTCGCTGTGCGGAATCCGCCCTTGTGTCCGACCAGTTGTGGTCCCTCGATTCATCGAGGGTCGACGGCCATACGACCACGCTCGACGAAGCAGCACCGCACTTCGCGGGCTCCGCGATCATCTCCAAGATGATCCGAGGTCAAGGGCACCCCGATCACGGCAGGACCACGGAGCCGTGCGAGGTCTGCGGCCTGCTGCTGCGTAAGCTCGGTGTGCGGGTGATGACCTGACAGGTACTGGCCTGACAGGTGACGTCTAACGGAGGTATGGACGCGCATCCGCGCCATCACCGTGACACTGCGTGGCCCCGGCCGATATCGGTGCCCCTAATTTGAGACGGTCGAGAACGGCACATGCATGTGCCCGCCCGGTTCCGACTTCATGTCAGGAGGACGGCCTTGGTCGCCACCACCCCCGTCGCCCGATGGTCCTGGGGCGACCCCGGGCATGAGACCGACCTGGTCCAGGAAGCCGCCCGCAGGTTCTCCACCGCACTCGGCGTCCTCGGCCGCCACCGCCTGGGCACCCCCCACGGCGGAAAGGTGACCGTTCTGGTCCCGGAGCCGGGGCGCCAGGACTTCGTGCTCCGAGCGGATCTCCCGGCCGACGACGCCCTCGTACCGACGATCGTGCGGAGGATCGGCGACGGCAAGGTGGGCGGGGTGGAGCTGTCCGCGTCCTGCGACGGCCTCGTCGAGACGTCCGCCGGGGCCAAGGTGGTCGAAGGGCTGTTCCGGCTCGCGGTCAACGTGTCCGAGAGCTTCTTCCACGTGGAGCTGACGACGTTCTCCGACGCCTGGATGCCGTACGACCTCCGGGGGCGCCAGCAGGACGACGTCTTCACGCGCAACCAGCCGCGCCTGGCCGCGGCCCTGGCGGACCTCTCCGAGGCCCTCGGCCTGGAGACCGACCCCGAGGACCCGACCTGGTTCGGGATCCCCACCGAAACGGGCGTGGAGAACCACTTCGAGGACGACGACGGGTCGCCGTCCGACGTGTGGGGCCGGTTCGAGATCCCCCAGCGCAACGGGATCTTCAGCCAGACCCCGCCGTTCACGGCCTCCTACCGCCGTCAGGCCACCGGCCGCGTCCAGTACCTCCCGGTGCTCGGCGGGAAGGGCCTCCTCGGATACCTGTGGGCCTCGGACGCCGAGAACGCGGCCAGTTTTGAGCCGCGGGACGCCGCCGATGTGGACGGCTACCGGGCCGGCCTGGTCTGGCTGGACCGCCTGCAGGCCGCCTACGACCGCGGGCTGTCGCCCTCGGCCGCACTGGCGGAACTGGCCGGCGCCCCGTCGGACCCCGTGGCCGGGCAAGCCGCAGGAGCCACCCTCCTCCACGCGGGCGACTTCGCGACGCTGCGGGAGCTGGCCGCGAGCTGACCCGGGGCACCCGCAAGGGACACCGACGAGGACCCGCCGGGCCCTGAGAACCGGAGACCGTCATGGCACTTCCCCGCATCGATATCGACGACCCGGAATTCGAGATGGACGAAGGCGAGGTCGTCTCCTACCAAGGGCGGAGATTCACCGGTGAGGTGGTCGAGTACCAGCGCGGCGCGCTCGTCAGCCTCGTCACCTACCGGGACGGGCTCGAGGACGGGCCGTCCCAGGAGTGGTACGTGGACGGGACACCGAGGTCCGAGGGAACGCTGCGGGCCGGTTTCCCCATCGGCGAGTCCAAGGACTGGCACCCCAACGGGAGACTCGCCTCGCGGGTACTCATGAGCGCGAACGGGTTCCGGCAGCTGGAGATCACCGAGTGGGACGAGAACGGAAAGCTGACGAAAGAGTGGCGCGCCGACCAGGGTGACCCGCCCGGTTCCGACTCCGTGCCAGGAGGACGGTCTTGACCGCCACCGCCACCATTCCCGTCGCCCGATGGTCCGTGCGTGACCGCGGGCATGCGCCACCGGTCCGACACGGCGCGTTCCCCCGTACCGGACACCCGCGAAGCGACAACGGAGAGAACGGATGCGTTCCGATCAGCTGACACCCGACGTACGTGAGTGGCTCGTCGCCCATGGCTGGGCACCCGGCCATGATCTCGGGGCGCGGGCCGATGCGAGGATTTCTATGTCTGAGCAATTTCCTGCCAGGGAACTCCACTACTCGGGCAGCGCCCTGGCGGAGACATGATGATCGCCGACTTCTTCCAGGAACTCTGGCCCTCTTCTTTCGGAACCCCGAGGGGAAGCATTCATGATTTCCTCGCGCCGGAACCCTACGAGGACGCCGAGCAGATCGCGCAATACCTCCGGTGCGGGCACGAGATATTCAGTGTCATGGGAACCTCCGAGGACGTGCTCGGCTCCGGACGCACCATACTCGGGGGCGACTCCATACCTCTCCGACGGGAAATGGATCTGGCGTGGCGACCTCTGGTTCTACGTCCGGACGCACCATGTGGAACTTCCCGCGGAGTTCCTCGCCGATGTCAGGGGGAACAAGCATCTGGTGCCGCCCGAGGACGCGCCCCGGATCATCCGGATCGCCCGGTACGTCGATGCCCGCATCTCATGGGCCGGTGCCGGGGAGTCCGTCAGCCCTTGACCCCGACCACTCCCCATCCCCGGTCCGCCGCCTCGGTGAGGACGCGGGCCCACTCCGTCAGCAGGTGGACGAAGCCGTGGTCGAAGTCGGCGGGCCGGCCGTCGGAGGACACGGCCGCGGTGTGCTTCGCGAACGGTTCGCGCAGGCCGTCGAGGAGTGGGTGTACGCGTTCCCACGTGGCGGCCAGTTCGCGGACGCCCTCCGGTGAGCGGGCGAGCAGCAGGCTGGTCCCGCACGGTGGCGCGTCAGCGGATTCGGCGGCCGTCGAGGCGAAGAACTCCAGGTCCGTCCGGCCCGATTTGCCGTCCGGGCCGTCCCAGATCAGGCCGAGCAGGAAGTCGTCCAGTTCGGCGCGGAGCGACGGGTCGGCGTGGTCGCGTACGTGGTCCCAGTGGTGCGTGACCCAGAAGTGCGGCTTGTACGACCCGAGCGTGTACAGGAACTCGTAGACGGCGAAGCGGTCGCTGTGCGGGCCCTTCGGCCACGCCCAGTCGCCCCGGACCGTGGGTGCCTCGTAGTCCCACAGCCCCGTCTCGTCGGCGTCCCAGGCGCGCCAGAGCCTCGACAGCCGTTCACGCGCGGGCACTTCGCCCAGCCACGACCAGTCGACGACCATCACCGTGATGTCTAAACCCATACGGCGAGGCTACCGATCACCGCCGGGCGCCGCAGCGGGAGCGGCGACGGGACGGGATGTGGGAGTGTGCGGGGCATGGTCGAATCCTGGGTCCTTGCCGGCGGTGCCGCCGTGGTCTGTGCCGAGGACGTGACGGAACTGCTCCGGACGCGGATCGCCGGCGGCGTGCTGGAATCGGTGCTGGAGAGCGAGTCCGGGCGGACCCTGTTCGTCGTGAGCAACACCGGGCGCGCCATGGTGATGCTGCTCGACCATGCCGGCGACCCGGGCGAGCATGCCACGGACCCCGGTGCGGAGGGGTGGAGCGACGGCTACGTACTCGCCAACGGGCAGGAGGACGAGTACCCCGACGCGGACACCGTGCCGCTCGCCGAGGGGCTGCGCATCGTCCGCCACATCCTCGCCACGGGCCGGCCGCCGTCCGACGCGTCGTGGACGGTCGACCGCTGAGGGCGGGGGCCGGGCCGGGACGTCAGGCGGACGCGCACTCCGTCATCTCCGGTTTGTTCGGCGGGTCCGGCCTGTCCAGCAGCGGGCCGAGGTACTTGTTGAACAGCCGCTGCCACTCCCCGTCGTCCATGATCTTCCGCAGCGAGGCGCACACCTCGCGCTTCAGCCCCTTCTCGTCCGGCTTCATCGCGACGCCGTACCCCTCCGCGCCCGGCCCGCTGTCCAGCCGCTTCAGCCTGTCGGGGTTGCGCTTGACGAATCCGGCGAGGATGACGTCGTCCGTGCTCACCGCGTACACCGACGACCTCGGGTCCAGCAGGTCGCGGACGCACCGGTCGTAACCGTTCGGCAGCGACCCCGTCATGTGGTACCCGGCCGTGGGCAGCCATGACTCGTACGTCGAGCTGCGCGCCGTGCAGACCTCGTACTGCTTCTCCTTGAGCATCCGGGAGTCGTCGATCGCCCCTCTCTTCGCCTTCTTGAGGACCATGAAGCCCCGGCTGGCCACGTAGTACGGCCCGGCGAACGCGACGCTGTAGTCAGGGGCCTTCGCGTGCTTGCGCTCCTCGGTGATGCTGTAGGTGGCGATGACCAGGTCCACGTCGCCCTTCTGCAGCATCGTGCTCCGGTTCTCGGTGCTCACGGTCTGGAACGTCACCTGGGAGCGCTCGTAGCCCATCTCCTTGGCGATGGCGTAGGCGAGGTCGATCTCGTACCCCTGGTACGTGCCGTTCTTCTGCTCGCTCAGTCCGGGCTGGTCGGCCTTGACACCCACGTTCAGCCTGTCGTGCGTCTTGATGTACGGCTCCGACCGGGCACCCCGGACCGGTGGTTTGCCCGCCTCCGCCTCGCCGGTCCCCCGCATCCGCTCCACGGTGTACCAGCCCGCGCCGAGCAGCAGGGCCCCGCAGACGACGCCCACCGTGACCTTCCGCCACGACGAGGCCCGCTTCTTCGGCCGGGGCGGGGACAAGGGCCGGGGCGGTACGGGGGGACGGGGGTCCTCGGAGTAGCCGGGCTCCTCCGCCGTCTGCTTCCGCCCTTCTTCCCGCCCCTGGTTCCTGTACGTTCCCCGGGCGACCGGCTCGCCGTCCGGCCCCGGTACTGGGCCCGGCCCCGGCGCCGGGGTCTGCACAGGCACGGGGGCCGTCCTGCGGAGGATGTCGCGGAGGATGTTCTCCGCGCCCTCGGCGCTCAGGCGGCGGGTCGGGTCCTTGTCCATCAGCTGCCCGACGACACCGGCGAGTTCCTCGCCGTACTCCATCGGCAGCGGGGCGGACCGGCAGGCGGCGACCAGGACTTCGTACTCGTTCGGCCGGTCGAAAGGGTGCCTTCCCTCGACCATCTCGTACAGCGTGACGCCCAGCGACCACAGGTCGGAGGCGGCCGTCGCGGGGTACTCCTGGGAGGTCTGGCTGAGGATTTCGGGCGCCAGGTACTTGAAGGTGCCGATCAGTTCACCGGCCTTGGTGAGCGGGGCGGCTCCGTCGAAGGTCGCGATGCCGAAGTCGACGAGGATCGCGAAGTCCTCCTTGGCGAAGAGGATGTTCGCCGGTTTCACGTCCCGGTGCACCACCTTGGCCTCGTGCACCGCACGCAGCCCGCTGAGCACCTGGAGCCCGATCGCCGCCGTACGCCGTACCGAGAGCCGCCGTTCCTCGCGCATCAGGTCCGCGAGCGACCGCGCGTCGAGCAGGTCCATGATGATCCAGACCTGGTTGCCGGACTCGACCCGGTCGTGCACCGCCACCACGTTGGGGTGCCGGATCTTGGCGATGGCCGCGGCCTCGCGCCGGGCCCGCTGCATCATCTGCTCCTGCGTGACCGCCCCGGCGGCGTCCCGGCTGAGCAGGCCCTTTACCGCGACATGCCGGTCCAGGCGGGTGTCCAGCGCCTCCCACACCTCGCCCATGCCGCCGCGCCCGAGGCTGTGCAGGAGCTCGTAACGGCCGTCGATCACGATGTGCGGCACGGGGGCCACGGGCCGGTTTCCCGGCTCCGGGGTTTCCGGATCTCCATGCGCCCTCGGCCGTGGCTGGGACGACTCGGCCGGCCCGCCCGGGGGAGAGTCGCCCGACCAGCCGCTGTGGGCGCCGCGGGGCAGGCCGTCGCCGTCCCCGTGGCCCGAGTCACGACCGGACGTACCCTCGCTGTGCATGCGACCCCCTGTGGACTACATGGATGAAACAGATTAGACGCATAGTCATATGCACAGCGTGGAGCGTCACTTACTCACTTTCCATGTCGAGGGACCACCGGTCGCCGCCCCTCCGCCCTCCGGTCCCCCGGTCGTCCGGCCGCGCACTCCGTCACCGCTGCCCCGCAGCCCTCTCCTTACGCGTTTCCGGCGCCCCTGCCCTCAAGGGCAAGGGGTGTTGCCCTTTCGCTTGGCTCGTTCTTCTACGTGGCTGGTGGCGTCCCCACGCAGTCTGAGGTGGGCGAGTGGGTGAGTGAGCGGCGTTCCGGAGGCCGGGAGGGCTGATGAGGGCGGTTCCGGGACAGGACGGCTCCTCAGTGTCCACTTCCGGGTCGGGGTCGGGGTCTGGTCGGGGTGGTGGTACCCCCCGGCAGAAAGATGTGACTCCCGGCCTCGATGTGTCACGTTCTCCCGCACCGGAGGTCGCCGGCACCCCGGGCCTGCAACGCCTGCATCATCTCCAGCGTGCGGCGGGGAACCGTGCGGTGTCCCGGCTGGTCGCCCAGCGCTACACCCCACCGGTCAAGCCCTCCCCCGCGCAGGCCCCCGGGTTCCGGAAGGTGAGGGCCGACATCGCGGCGAAGAAGATCCGCCTGGCCGTCCACGCCCCCGCAACCACGGAGTCGAAGTCCGCCCAGGACGCCGCCGTCGCACCCCCCGACGACAGGGAGGCCCAGGGCAAGGCCGCCAACGCGGAGAAGATGAACGCCGCGAAACCCGGCGAGTTCAACAAACAGGCCTTCATCGATGCCGTGAACAAGGCCATCGACTCCCAGGCCCCGAAGAACCTCGACGACGCCGACAAGTTCTCCACGTCCGGCAAGGCCGACAAGATCAAGGATGAGGTCGACGGCAAGGTCACCGACGGGAGGACCGCCTCCGCCAAGGACATCGACACCGCCACCAAGGCCCCGCCCGACACCGCCGCGGCCAAGGACAAACCCGTCACCCCGATCTCCCCCGACCAGCCACCGCCCAACCCCGGCGCGCCCCCGGCCGCCGATGCCGTCCCCGCCAGACAGCCCCCCGCCGTCACCGACTTCTCCCAGGGCCCCGCCGCCAACGACCA
>NZ_JBSFKL010000036.1:0-9557 GCF_053598535.1 Streptomyces sp. NPDC001108 | reverse complement strand
ACATCCTCACCACCAACCACATCGGCATCCACGACAACTTCTTCGACCTCGGCGGCGACTCCATCCTCTCCATCCAAATCGTCTCCCAAGCCCGGCGAGCAGGTCTCCAACTGACCTCGAAGCTGATGTTCACCCATCAGACGATCGCCGAACTGGCCCCGATGGTCCGACAGGCCGAGCCGACGACGGACGACAGCGACGCGTCGGGCCCGGTGGCCGGCGGTGTTGAACTGACGCCGATCCAGCGGTGGTTCTTCGACGGACACACCACGGCCCCCGACCGGTACGCGATGTCCGTCCACGTCGTCCTGGCGCCGGACACCGACCCCGGTGTGCTGGCGCGGGCGCTGACGGCGACCGTCGACCACCACGACGCCCTGCGCATGCGGTACGCGGACGACGGTGCGGGGAACTGGACGCAGGAGTACGGCGACCGCCCCGGCGGGATGCTCAGCGTGCGGGACATCCCGGCCGACGGCACACAGGCCGCGCTGCACGACGCGGCCGACGAGGCCCAGCGCGCCCTGGACCTGCGCGGTGGAGCCCTGGTGAAGGGCGTCTTCCTGCGCATGCCGGGCGCGGACACTCCGCCGCGGCTGTTCCTCGCCGTCCACCATCTGGTGATGGACGCGGTCTCCTGGCGCATCGTCCTGGAGGACCTCGCCACCGCGTACGCCCAGCTCGCCGCGGGGCACCCCGTCGACCTGGGTACCAGGACCAGCAGCTACCAGCAGTGGGCGCGGCGGCTCACCGACCACGTCCGCTCCGGCGCGCTCGACCACGAGACCGGCTACTGGCGGAAGGCGTCGGCGGGCGCGGTGGACCTTCCCTCCGACGGGCCGGCGCGGAGCACGTACGGGGACGTCGCCGTCGAGTCCGTCGTGCTGGACCGGGCCACCACGGACGCGCTGCTGCACCGGGCGCCGGCCTCGTTCCGCACCCGGATCAACGACGTGCTGCTGGCGGCCCTCGGACGGGTTCTGAACCAGTGGGCGGGCGGGCCGGTCGCGGTCGCGCTGGAGGGCCACGGCCGTGAGGAGCTCTTCGACGATGTCGACCTCTCCCGGACGGTCGGCTGGTTCACCACCATCTACCCCGTCACGCTCAGGGTGCCGGACGGCCCCTGGGGCGAGGCCCTGAAGGCCGTCAAGAAGACCCTGCGCAAGGTGCCCGGCCGCGGTATCGGTTACGGCGCCCTGCGTTACCTGCGGGAGCCGGACCACCCGGACCGGGCCGCGCTCGCGGCTGCCCCGCGTCCTGGGATCAGCTTCAACTACCTGGGGCAGTGGGACGGCGCCGACGGTGGCGGCGGGCTCGTCCGGGACCGGCTGGACGGCCTCGGCGCCGACCAGGCGCCCGGGGAGGCCCGTCCCCACCTGATCGACGTCGTGGCCGCCGTCAGCGACGGCCGGCTGCGGATCGAGTGGATGCACGCTCCCTCGGCCCACTCCCCCTCCACCGTCCGCCGGCTGGCGGACGACTTCGCCACCGCCCTGCGGCAGATCGCCGCAGCGGCCGGAAACTGACTGCCCTACCGGAAGGCTGCTGTTGTGGCTCGCTATGTTCTGAGTGACGCCGAGAAGGTCGAACTCGCCCGAATTTCCGATGAGTTCCTCGCCACGCACCCGGTCTGGGCACCGCTGGAATACGTGGACGACATCCGCGAGGAGGCCGAGCGGCTGCCCGTGGGGGTGCGCCGGTTCCTGGTGCGCGCGCGAGCCGCCGAGGATGCCATCGTCGTCGTGTCCAACCTCCCCGTCGACGAGGATCTCGTCCCCACCCCGTCGAGCTGGCAGGTAGCGGAGAAGGAGGGTGCGGCGATCCGCGAGGAGCTGGTGCTGCTGCTGGTCGGCTCCGTGCTGGGCGACGCCTTCGGGTGGAACAACCAGCAGAACGGCCGGCTGGTCCATGACGTCTGCCCGTCCAAGGGACTGGAGAACTCCCTGACCAGCGCGAGCAGCCAGCAGCAGCTGACGCTGCACACCGAGGACGTGTTCCACGCCTGCCGGGGCGACTACGTGGCCCTGATGTGCCTGCGCAACCCCGACGCCGTGGGCACGACGGTGTCGCTGGTCGGATCGGTGGAGTTCGAGGAGCCGCTGCGGGAGGTGCTGCACCAGGACCGCTTCCGGTTCTTCCCCGACGACTCCCACCAGACGGCTCCGCTGCCCGCCACCGGGACCCGGCCGGCCCTGGAGGAGCGCCCGCACGAGGTGGCCTCCGTGCTCTTCGGTCCCCAGGACTCCCCGTATCTGCGGATCGACGCCGACTTCACCAGCCCGGTGCCCGGCGACAGCGAGGCCGAGCTGGTCATGGAGCGAGCCGCCGAACTGCTGGCGGACGCGGCCGAGCGGGTGGTGCTCGGTCCCGGTGAGGCCGTCTTCGTCGACAACTACCAGGCCATCCACGGCCGGGACACCTTCACGCCGCGGTACGACGGAACCGACCGCTGGCTCAAGCGCACCAGTCTGGTGCGGGACATCCGGCGCACGTACGTGCGGTCGAAGTCGCGTTCCCGGCTGCTCGGCTGATGCCGGGCAGGACCGCGGAGAAGGGGCCGAAGGGCGGCTTCACGCTGCTGTGGGTGAGCTCGGCGTTCGCCGAGTTCGCCTACAGCACCTCCCTGATCGTGCTGCCGCTGATCGTGCTCGCACTCACCGGCTCGCCCTCGCGGGCCGGGATCATCGGGTTCGTGGACGCGACGGCGATGCTGCTGGCGGGGCTGCCCGCCGGAGCCGTCGCCGACCGGTACGACCGCAGGACCGTGATGCTGTGGTGCCAGGCCGCCCTGGTCGCCGTCTTCGGCTCCCTGGCCCTGCTGCTGTGGGCGGACGCCGTCTCGATGCCGGCGTTGATCGGGATCGCCCTGGTCAACGGCGCGGCCACCGCCCTGACGATGGCGGCGGGCGACGCGATGATCCCGAGCCTGGTGGCCCCCGAGCGGCTCTCCGACGCGGTGGCGATGAACGCGGCGCGGACCTACGGGGGCCAGCTCGCCGGTACCTCCGCGGGCGGATTCCTGCTGGCGGTGAAGAGCGCCTTCCCGTTCGCCGTGGGGTGTCTCGCGCACCTGGCCGGTCTGGTGCTGCTGCTGTTCCTGAAGCGGCAGCCGCCGGTCCGCCCGGCCGACGACCGGTCCGGTGCGGGCGGGCGGGGACTCCTGGAAGGGGTCCGCTGGATCGCGCGCCATCCGTTCCTGCGCGTGGGGCTGGCCTGTGCGACGGCGACCAACTTCTTCTTCGGCGTCATCTATTTCATCGTGATCGCGTCGGCACGGATCAGCGGGATGAGCACCGGTCTCGTCGGGCTCATGGCCGCGCTGCTGGGAGTGGGCGGCCTGCTCGGCGCCCTGGCGGCACCGCTCCTCCAGCGGCTGCTGGGCGGGGCCCTGCCGGTCTACGTCGTCCTGTGGGCGTTCGTGGTGCTCACCGCGGGGATCGCCGTGCTGCCCGGCAGTTGGACGCCGGGGGTGCTGCTCGGCGCGGTGGCCTTCGTGGCGCCCACCGCGAACGCCTTCTTCACCACGCAGCAGTTGACGTTCACCCCGGACAGCCATCGGGGCCGGGTGGTCGGCGCCGCCGCCGTCGCGAGTGGGGGCGGCGGCGCGGTGGCCCCGCTGGCGGGCGGCATCGTGCTGGACCTGACGGGCCGCTCCGTCGGGCTGCTGGGCTGCGCGTGCGTGATGGCCGTCGTCGCCCTGCTGACCACGCTCAGCCCCGCCCTGCGCGACGTACCGGAACCCGTGGCGGAGCCGTCGCCGGTGCCGGCACCGGCACCGGCACGGTGTGAACCCGCGGTGCCGGTGCCGGCCCCGCTCCGCCTCCGACAGACAGATGGAGACAACTCGGCATGACCATTGATCTGGCCAGTCCCGACCTTTACACCACCGAAGCCCGTTTCGGCATGTGGGAGGAGTACATCCGGTCGGACGCGAAGATCTGGAGCGAACCCGGAAATTCCCCGTCCGGTTTCTGGTCCGTCTTCTCCCACCGCGATGTCTCCGCCGTCCTCTCCCCCAAAGCGCCTTTCACCTCCGAGTACGGCATGATGATCGGATTCGACGCCGACCATGCCGACCATTCCGGCGGTCGCATGCTGGTGGTCAGCGAAGGGGACTGGCATTCCGTTCTGAAGCGGCTCATCGGGCCGTTTCTCTCGCGTCTGCGCGCCCCCGAACTGCATTCCGTTCTCCAGCAGGAAGTACGCGAGATCGTCGAACGGCTCCGCTCGGAGGAGACCACCGATATCGCGCTCACCGTGGGACCGCGGCTCCCCGCCGCGATCGTGTGCGAAGTGATCGGTGTACCGCTCAGCGAGCGCGAGCACCTGATCCAGCTCACCAACCACGCCTTCGGCGGGGAGGAGAGCAGCTTCGACAAGATGACCCCCGCCGAGGCGCACACCGAGATCCTCTTCTACTTCCACGAACTGATCGAGCGCCGCCAGAAGGAGCCCGGCACCGACCTGGTCAGCGCGCTGCTCGCGGACGGCCGGCTCAGCACCGAGGACGTGCTGATCAACTGCGACAACGTACTGATCGGCGGGAACGAGACCACCCGGCACTCGATCACCGGCGCCTTCCACGCCTTCCAGTCGTTCCCCGGCGCCCTCGACGCGCTGCGCGCCGATCCGGAGCTGGCGGACCGGGCGGTCGAGGAGGTGGTCCGCTGGACCTCCCCCGCGGCACACGTGCTGCGGGTGGCCACCGAGGACTGCGAGATCGGCGGCCGGCGGATCCGCGCGGGCCAGGCGGTGGTGGCCTGGCTGGCGGCGGCCAATCGCGACGAGCGGCTCTTCGCCGACCCGCACCGCTTCGTGCCGGACCGCACCCCCAACCGCCACCTGGGATTCGGCACCGGCCCGCACCACTGCCTGGGCGCGGCGCTGGCCCGGCTCGAACTGAAGGAGCTGCTGACCCAACTGACGGCCGAGGCACGGTCCGTCGAACCGGCTGGAGAGGTGCGCTGGATGCGGTCGAATCTGGTTCAGGGCTACAGAAGCCTCAACGTTTCCATGAAATGGCGCTGACACTCCGCACATCGATATAGCGTCGATACAGTCTCGGATTGACCAAACGGGGAGCGGTTCGCCATGTTGGACATATGCCTCGGCCTGGAGGATTTGGCCCGTATCCGCATCATCGGAACGCTGGGATCGGCCTTCGAAACGCATCTGGCTTGGGGGCAGTTGGCGAAAGAGCAGCGCGGCACCCTTTCGGAATGGCGCCGCACCGCGCGGAGCAGATTACGACGGGCCGGAATCAAACTGCCGAAGACGCGCTCCACCTCTCTGGTGGAAACGCTGACCTCGCCGATTCCATCTGAAACGGACGCGTTCCACCGGGTGGCGGTGGAGCCGTTCTGGGACGGAATTCATCGGTTACTGATGGCTGAACGGGAAGCCTGCGGACGGGAGATGCTGGACGGGGGTGTCGAGCAGATCCTCAACAACCGTCACAGCGCCATACGGTGGGAAGCCCCCCTGCTCCGCGTCGACACCGCCCAGCCGCCCCGGCGCACCAGCCTGGCCGGCCAGGGCATGGCACTCGCCCCCTCCCTCTTCGCCCCGCACCCGATCCTGATCGACGACAGCATGGGCTGGCGGGGCACACCGGTCCTCGTCTACAACGTCGTCCCCGAGGCGGAGCCGGCAGCCGCGCTGTGGCAGGGCCAGGAAGGCGAATCGGCCCTGCCCGCGCTGCTCGGCCGGACCCGGGCGGACGTCCTGGGGGCCCTGCGGGAGACCGGCTCCACGGGCCAGGTCGCCGACCGGCTCCGCATCTCCAGCCCGTCCGCCAGCAAGCACCTCACGATCCTCCGCCGCGCCGGGTTCGTGACGACGGAGCGCCGCCAGAACCTGGCGGTCCACAGCCTCACCCCGCTGGGCGAGGCCCTTCTCGGCTGAAGAAACGGAACTCTCCGCATGCCCACCTCCTCCCTCACCCGCCACACCACTCCCACCGCGCCCACCCATCGCCTGGTCTGCTTTCCCCACGCGGGCGGCGCGGCCAGTTTCTACCGCGACTGGCGCCAGTACGCCGCGCCGGGCACCGAGCTGCTCGCCGTGCAGTACCCGGGACGCGAGAACCGCATGCGCGACCCGCTGGCCACGACGATGGGGGAGCTGGTGCCGGCGCTCGTCGACGAGCTGCTGGCCCTCCCCCCGCTGCCCACCGTGTTCTTCGGCCACAGCATGGGCGCCGCCGTCGCACACGAGACGCTGCTGCGCATCGAGCGGACGGGTGCCACCCACGTCACTCGTCTGTGTGTTTCCGGACGCGCCCCGCAGCGCTCCCCCCGCACCCTCGCCCGCACGGACGAGGAGGTCCTGGCGGCTGTCCTGGCGCTCGGCGGCACCCACACCGCGGTCTTCGAGGACCCGGATCTGCGCGCGCTGCTCCTCCCCGTCATCGCCAACGACTACCGCCTGATCGACCGCTACCACCTCGCCGCCGGCACGCCCCCGCTGCGCGCGGCCGTCCACGCCCTCATCGGCTCCGACGACCCCCAGGTCACCCCTGGGGAGGCCGAGGAGTGGCGCACCGCGACGTCGGGTCCCTTCACCCTCACGGTCCTCGAAGGCGACCACTTCTATCTCGTCCCGGAGGCCGAGCGGGTCGCGCGAACCGCCCTGGAGCCGGAACCGCACCTACCGGTTTAGCGGTACGAGGATGGTCCGGAGAGCGGCTGGCCCATGCGGGGGTGTGCCGGATTCTCTGATGCGCGCCAGAACCGCACGCTTGCCCCATGGCTCGGAACCGACTTCTGATCATCCTCACCCTCCTCCTCTGCGCCGCGGGCCTCATCGCGACCACGCTCCCGCCACCCGAGGACCGGGCCCGCCTCGCGGCGGCCCACCACGCCCACGCGCTGCGCACCACCGACCCCACCGGCGGCCTCGACGACCTGCGCCCGCTCGGGCGGATCGTGGGCGACGCGAAGGTGGTGGGCCTCGGCGAGGCGACGCACAGTTCGCACGAGTTCTTCACCATGAAGCACCGCGTGCTGCGCTACCTGGTGGAGGAGAAGGGCTTCCGCGCCTTCGCCCTGGAGACGTCCTGGAGCACCGGCCTGCGGCTGGACGCGTACGTACGCACCGGCAAGGGCGACCCCCGGCGCATCATGCGGGAGGAGTTCCAGGACACGTACGCCTGGTGGAACACGCGCGAATACCTCTCCCTCGTCGAGTGGATCCGGAAGTGGAACACCCACCACCCGAAGGACCCGGTGCGCTTCCTGGGCGACGACTTCGCCTACGCGGGCCCGGAGCTCTACGACCGCGTCCTGCGCTACGCCGCCCTTCACCAGCCCCGCCTGCTCCCCCGCCTCACCGCGCTCTACCGCGGCCTGCGTCCCACCACCTCGTCCGGCACGTACATGAAGAACTACTTGACCCGCCCCCTTGCCGAACGCCGTGCCCTCGCCTCCCGCACGTCCTCGGCGCTCTCCCTCCTCACCCGCGACGCGCCGTCGTCCGCCCCGGCCGGCCAGGCCCGCGCGTGGGCCCTCCAGCACGCCAGGGCCATCGACCAGACCGCACGCGGCTACGCCTTCGACTTCGACGACCCCACGGACCTGCGGGCGTCCATGGGCTACCGCGACCGCCTCATGGCCGACAACGTCACCTGGTGGCACGGGACGACCGGCGAGAAGATCCTCGTCTCCGCCCACAACAGCCACCTCGCCTACCGCTCCTCCGACCCCCGCTACCCCCGCATGCAGGGCGCCTTCCTCCGCGACGAGCTGGGTACGTCCTACCTCAGCATCGCCATGACCTTCGGCACCGGCTCCTTCAACGCCTCGGCCCCCGACGGCGCCACCACCGTCTACACCCTCGGCGCCCCGGCCCGGAACGCTACCGAACACTTCCTGAACACGATCGCCGCCACCGACTACTACCTGGACCTCCGCACGCTTCCCTCCCCCGCCCGCACCTGGCTCTCCACCCCCCGCCCGACCCACAACATCGGCACGTCCTACCCGGAGCCCACGCAGCGGGTCGCCCTGGCGCGCTCCCATGACGTGGTGGTGCATCTGCGGCGGGTGACACGGGCACTGCTGCTGGCCACGCCCGGCGGGTAGGCCCCGCCCGCCGGTGGTTCAGCGCGGGATGCCGGGTCCGACGGGCGTCCCGTCAGAGCCAGTCCTCGCGGGGCGGGTCGCAGAGTTCGAAGACCACTTCGCCGGTGTCCGGTCCCTCGACGGCGACGGGGCGCACCCGGGCGCCGACCGTCACCCGGTGCGGGGCCGCGCCCACGACGCGGCAGCGGAAGACGAAGCCCTCCGGCAGCCGGACGAGGGACTCGTTGCGGGCGGCCTCCGTGTAGCGGTGGACGACGCCGGACCGCACGACGACGCCCTGTCCGTCGCTGTGCTCGGGCTTCAGGTCGCTCGACGCGCACACCGGGCAGAGCAGTTTCCGGAAGGAGGCCGTGCCGCACCATCGGCACCGGTGGTAGTTCAGGCCGGCTTCCTCCCGCACCGTCCCCGCGGTGCCCTTCACGGTGCCATTCGACGACTGGGACACGGTCGACCCCCTGCGCTCGGCTCGGACGCGCCGTACGTGCGCGTCGACGCGTCCGCACCATAGGGCACTGAGTGCCGAAACGTAAAGACACTCAGTGCCAGAACATGGCTTCCGGGGACTCGCTCCTACCCGATGGCCGCCTCGATCTGCTGCACCACGCGCCACATCGGGGCCCCCTTCGCGGCGACCATCACCACCACCTCGCCGTCCCCCGCCGGCCCGACGACACCCCCGGCCGGCGCACCCGTACCGGCCCCGCTCCCCCACACCCGGCGCACCATGCCCAGGGCGTGGTCGACGGCAGCCTCCGCGTCCCCCTCGCCGCCCGAACGCAGCCAGGTCCGCAGCCCGTTGTTGTGCGCGGCCACCACGGAAGCGGCGACGACCTCGGCGCGCAGCGCCCCGTCCTCCGCGTCGCCGTACCGGTCGCGCAGATAGCCGGCGAGCGTCTGCTCGTACCGCCGCACCACGGACAGTTCGTAGGTGCGCAGACCCGGCACCTCCCGGGTGAGGCGGTAACGCTGTACGGAGAACTCGGGGTTGGCCGCGTACATGCGCAGCACCAGCCGGGCCGCGTCGCTCACCGCGTCCACCGGGTCGGCGTCCCCGGCGTCGGCCAGGAACTCGGTCATGTCGGCCAGGCACCGCTCGTGGTCCGGGAAGACCGCGTCCTCCTTGGAGGGGAAGTAGCGGAAGAACGACCGGCGGCCGACCCCCGCCCGCGCCACGATGTCGTCCACGGTGGTCCGCTCGAAGCCGCGCTCCAGGAAGAGCTGGAAGGCCGCCTCGGCGAGCACCTCCCGCATCGGGGCCTTCTTGGCAGGTCTGCGCGCTTCAGTCATGCCGGGAACGTAACACCGGAAGGCCCGTTCTGGCACCAGGTTCCTTTACAGAGGGTACTGAGTGCCATATCGTCGTCCGTACAAACCGCACCAGGTAGGAGAGCCGGCGTGAGCTTGAGGATCGTTGTCTGTGTGAAGTATGTGCCGGATGCGACGGGTGACCGGCGTTTCGCTGATGATCTGACGGTG
>NZ_JBSFKL010000035.1:0-13460 GCF_053598535.1 Streptomyces sp. NPDC001108 | reverse complement strand
TCGAACTTCATCCAGTCCCCCTGCCAACCCGATCGACAACCGATCAAACAAACGTCCCGACCATCCCTATCAATCCCGCCACGACCGAAGCAATCCGAGCCTCGGTCGGTGAACCCGTCGTGACAGGGCCGCAGCGCGTGCCGGACGGAGCCGATGAAGTGCACGAACGCGGTGGCTGGGCGATCCGGCGGACGGATCGGGCCGTCCAGAGGTCACCGGGATCCAGGAATCCATCGGTAGGTCTTCACGCTACGTACACAAGCGGCGGGTCCCGAGGGTGAACGCGGAGTCGTCGCCCCGGTCGATGGAGCGCGACCGCTCCAGGAGGGCGGCCGTCGACGGTCGCTCTCTTCGCGTGACGTCCTTCCCTGGCTCCCGTTCCTCGTCCTCGGTCACACCCCCCGCCCCAACGGCTGTGTGGTTGATCACCGCTGACGGTGCGGGGGAGTGGATGGGGCCGGGAACAGGGGCATGAACCAGGCATAGCGCGCATACCCATGGCCGTCGGCGCTGGCCCGGCACCGTTCCGGCACCACCCCGGAGCCATCCGCTCACGTACTGGGACAGAATGCCGTGCGGTCACCGGCTGCCGAACGCATCCTGACCCGCCGTTCGTACGTCCTTATCCGTGCCCCCACCCGCTTTCCGTATCCGCTTCCTCCCGTCCGCACCCGGCGTGCGGGCCGAACGACGAGCACTGGAGTGCAGATTGACCGCGATGACGTTGCGTTCCCGTATCACCGCCCGGATCGGGCGCAGCTATCTGTCCCGGATCCAGAAGCACGGAATCGGGTCCTCCACGGTCCGGCTGCTCCCCGACGACCTGCTGATGATGCTGCGCCGGAGCGGGCTCGACCCGGTGGACAAGCTCGCCAGGACCCGGGCGAAGCAGCCCGTGCACAAGGTCTCGCTGCCGTTCGGCATGGACGCCTGGGTGATCACCGGCTACCAGGAGTCGAAGGCCGTCCTCGGTTCGGCGGACGGCTTCAGCACCGACTTCGCCCACCTCGCGACGAACGCCGGGGTGGCCGCCGAGCAGAGTCCCGGCGGGCTCGGTTTCAGTGATCCGCCGGTCCACACCAGGCTGCGCCGCATCCTGACACCGGAGTTCACGATGCGCCGGCTGCGGCGGCTGGCGCCCAGGATCGACGCCATCGTGGCGGAGCGGCTGGCCGCGATGGAGGCCGCTCCGGGCCCGGTCGACCTGGTGAAGGAGTTCGCGCTGCCGATCCCGTCGCTCACGATATGCGAGCTGCTCGGGGTGCCCTACGAGGACCGGGCGGACTTCCAGCAGCTCGCCATGGACCGCTTCGACCTCTTCGCCAGCACGACCGCCCCCTTCGGCGCCATGTCGGAGTCGATGGAGTACTTCCGGGGCGTGGTCAGGGAACAGCGGCGCAACCCCGGTGACGGGCTGCTCGGCATGATCGTGCGGGACCACGGCGACGACATCGGCGACGACGAACTCGCGGGCCTCGCCGACGGCGTGCTCACCGGCGGCTTCGAGACCACCGCCAGTACGATCGCGCTCGGCTCGCTCGTACTGCTCCGCGATCCGGACGCGCGGGAGCGGATACGCACCGACGACGCGGCGGCCGCCCCCTTCGTCGAGGAGGCGCTGCGCTACCTCTCGGCGGTGCAGATCGCCTTCCCGAGGTTCGCGCGCCGGGACATCGAGATCGGCGGGGTGGTGATCCCCGAGGGCGACATGGTGCTCTGCTCGCTGAGCGGCGCCAACCGGGACGCCGCGTACATCACCGACGACGGCCGCTTCGACCTGGACCGTGTCCCCGCCACCGGTCACCTGGCCTTCGGCCACGGCATCCACCGCTGCGTCGGCGCCGAACTGGCGCGGATGGAGCTGCGCGTCGCCTACCCCGCCCTGGTCCGGCGCTTCCCCGCGATGCGGCTCGCCGTCCCGCAGCAGAGCCTCGCCTTCCGCAAGCTCTCCATCGTCTACGGGATCGAGGAACTGCCGGTGCACCTGCGTTGACGAGGCGGGCGGCCGGGGCGGCGGGGTCGGTGCGGGCGACACGCCGCTCCGGGGATGGCCGTGCGCGGCCGCCACGTCGTCACGATCATCGCCGCGGCGCCCACCCCCGCACCTGGAAACGGCCCGACGCCAGGAAGGGCGACGGTGACATCGGGAAGGGAGCCGTCCGCACGCCCCGGCAACGGCTGTGAAGGGGTGCGTCGAGACGCCACCCGTACCGACCGATCCGCCCGGCAGCCGCTCCACCGGACGGACAGGGCGGGCCCCGACCGCACGGGAAGAACGAAAACGCTGGTCAGGGCCTACATGCTCAGCACTCGATGATGTTCACCGCGAGCCCGCCCCGGGCGGTCTCCTTGTACTTGACGCTCATGTCGGCGCCCGTCTCCTTCATGGTCTTGATGACCTTGTCGAGGGAGACCTTGTGGCTGCCGTCGCCGCGCAGCGCCATCTTCGCCGCCGTGACGGCCTTGACCGCGGCCATGCCGTTGCGCTCGATGCACGGGATCTGGACGAGCCCGCCGACCGGGTCGCAGGTCAGGCCGAGGTTGTGCTCCATGCCGATCTCGGCCGCGTTCTCCACCTGCTCGGCGCTGCCGCCGAGCACTTCCGCGAGGGCGCCCGCCGCCATGGAGCAGGCGGAGCCGACCTCGCCCTGGCAGCCGACCTCGGCGCCCGAGATGGAGGCGTTCTCCTTGAAGAGCATGCCGATGGCCCCGGCCGCCAGGAGGAAGCGGACGACGCCGTCCTCCTTCTCCGCCGCGGTGGCGCCACCGGCCGCGAAGTTCATGTAGTAGTGCAGCACCGCCGGGATGATGCCCGCGGCGCCGTTGGTGGGCGCGGTGACGACCCGGCCGCCCGCCGCGTTCTCCTCGTTGACCGCCATCGCGTAGAGGGTGATCCACTCCATGGCGTGGGTCTGCGGGTCGCCCTCGGCGCGCAGCTGGCGGGCGGTGGTCGCGGCGCGGCGGCGGACCTTCAGGCCGCCGGGGAGGATGCCCTCGCGGGACATGCCGCGCGAGACGCAGGCCTGCATGACGTGCCAGATGTCCAGCAGCCCGGAGCGGATCTCGTCCTCGGTGCGCCAGGCCTTCTCGTTCTCCAGCATCAGCGAGGAGATGGACAGGCCGGTCTCCTTCGAGAGCCGCAGCAGCTCGTCGCCGGTCCGGAAGGGGTGCGTGAGCACGGTGTCGTCGAGGACGATCCGGTCCTCGCCCACCGCGTCCTCGTCGACGACGAAGCCGCCGCCGACCGAGTAGTAGGTCTTCTCCAGGAGCAGGGCGCCGTCGTGGTCGAAGGCGTGGATGCTCATGCCGTTGGCGTGGTACGGGAGGGCCTTGCGGCGGTGCAGGACCAGCTGCTCGTCCGCGTCGAAGTCGATCTCGTGCATGCCCAGCAGGTTGATCCGGCCGGTGGAGCGGATGTGTTCCACCCGCGCGTCCGCCGACTCGACGTCCACCGTGCGCGGCGACTCGCCCTCCAGGCCGAGCAGGACCGCCTTCGGGGTGCCGTGGCCGTGGCCGGTCGCGCCGAGCGAACCGTACAGCTCGGCGCGTATCGAAGCGGTGTGGGCGATCAGGCCCTCGTTCTTCAGCCGGCGAGCGAACATACGGGCGGCGCGCATCGGGCCGACCGTATGGGAGCTGGACGGGCCGATGCCGATCGAGAACAGGTCGAAGACCGAGATGGCCACGGGGACTCCTCAGGGGGCTGGTAGACGTCGTTGTCTGCCGGGTGGTGCCGGGTGGTGCCGGGGTGGGACAAGGGTGGGGGCACCGCGCCCACGAGAGTGCGCGCGGTGCCCCGCCCGGTGGTGCGAGCCGCTTCCCGGATCAGCCGAGACCGGGGTACAGCGGGAACTTCTCGGCCAGCGCGACCACGCGGGCCTTCAGCGCGTCCGCGTCGTACGACGGCTTCAGCGCGGCGGCGATGATCTCCGCGACCTCGGTGAAGTCCTCGCTCTGGAAACCGCGGGTGGCCAGGGCCGGCGTACCGATCCGCAGACCCGAGGTGACCATCGGCGGGCGCGGGTCGTTCGGGATCGCGTTCCGGTTGACCGTGATGCCGATCTCGTGGAGCCGGTCCTCGGCCTGCTGGCCGTCCAGCTCGGAGTTGCGCAGGTCGACCAGGACCAGGTGCACGTCCGTGCCGCCGGACAGCACGGAGACGCCGACCTCGGTGACGTCCGGCTGCACCAGACGCTCGGCGAGGATGCGGGCGCCGTCCAGGGTGCGCTGCTGGCGCTCCTTGAACTCCTCGGACGCGGCGACCTTGAAGGAGACCGCCTTGGCCGCGATCACGTGCTCCAGCGGACCGCCCTGCTGGCCCGGGAAGACCGCGGAGTTGATCTTCTTGGCGAGCTCCTGCGTCGACAGGATGACACCGCCGCGCGGACCGCCGAGGGTCTTGTGCGTGGTGGTCGTGACGACGTGGGCGTGCGGCACCGGGTTGGGGTGCAGGCCCGCGGCCACCAGGCCCGCGAAGTGGGCCATGTCGACCATCAGGTACGCGCCGACCTCGTCCGCGATCCGGCGGAAGGCGGCGAAGTCGAGCTGACGCGGGTACGCGGACCAGCCGGCGACGATCAGCTTCGGCTTGGACTCCTTGGCCAGCCGCTCGACCTCGGCCATGTCCACGACACCGGTCTCGTCGACGTGGTACGGCACCACGTTGTAGAGCTTGCCGGAGAAGTTGATCTTCATGCCGTGGGTCAGGTGACCGCCGTGGGCCAGGTTGAGACCCATGATCGTGTCGCCCGGCTTGAGCAGCGCGAACATCGCGGCGGCGTTGGCCTGCGCACCGGAGTGCGGCTGGACGTTCGCGGCCTCGGCGCCGAACAGCGCCTTGATCCGGTCGATGGCGATCTGCTCGACGACGTCGACGTGCTCGCAGCCACCGTAGTAGCGGCGGCCGGGGTAGCCCTCGGCGTACTTGTTGGTGAGGACGGAGCCCTGGGCCTCCATGACCGCGACCGGAGCGAAGTTCTCCGAGGCGATCATTTCGAGGGTGGACTGCTGGCGGTGGAGCTCGGCGTCGACGGCGGCGGCGACGTCCGGGTCCAGCTCGTGGAGGGAGGAGTTGAGAAGCGACATCAGGTGGTCCCTTGGGGTCTCTTTAGTTGCCGGAGAACTCGGTGTACTCGTCGGCGGAGAGCAGGTCCTCCGGCTCATCCGCGACGCGTACCTTGAACAGCCAGCCGCCCTCGAAGGGTGCGGTGTTCACCAGCGACGGGTCGTCCACGACGTCCTGGTTGAACGCGGTGACCTCACCGGTCACGGGCGAGTACAGGTCGCTGACGGACTTGGTCGACTCCAGCTCGCCGCAGGTCTCGCCCGCGGTCACCTCGGAGCCGACCTCGGGAAGCTGGGCGTAGACGACGTCGCCGAGGGCGTTCGCCGCGAACTCGGTGATGCCGATCGTGGCCACACCGTCCTCCACGGCCGACAGCCACTCGTGCTCCTTGCTGTACCGCAGCTGCTGGGGGTTGCTCATGGTCTGAATTCTCCTGTACGCGGGGGAGTGCTGATGAACGGTGGTCTTACGGTGTGAGACGCGATTACGTCACTTCTGTGAAGTCGCCGCGCCGTTTCCTCCGGCCCGGCAGCATCGTTCCTTCGGCGCGGCCGTGCCGGTTCGCGGGGCGCCGGTGGGGTTCCCGGTGCCCGGCGCGTCACTTCTGACGCTTGTAGAACGGCAGCGCCACGACCTCGTACGGCTCCTGGCTGCCCCGGATGTCCACGGCGACGCCCTCGGAGCCCGGCGCGGCGTGCGCGGCGTCGACGTAGGCCATGGCGATCGGCTTGCCCAGGGTGGGCGAGGGGGCGCCGGAGGTGACCTCGCCGACGACCTCGCCGCCGACGGTCACGGGGAAGCCGGCGCGCGGCACCCGGCGGCCCTCGGCGACCAGCCCGACCAGCTTGCGCGGCGGGGCGGTCTCGGCGCGCCCGGCGGCGGCCTCCAGGGCCTTGCGCCCGACGAAGTCGCCCTCCTTCTCGAACTTCACGACCCGGCCGAGACCGGCGTCGAACGGGGTCAGCCCGGTGGTCAGCTCGTGCCCGTACAGCGGCATGCCCGCCTCCAGGCGCAGCGTGTCGCGGCAGGACAGCCCGCACGGGACCAGGCCGCGCCCGGCGCCCGCCTCGGTGAGCGCCTTCCAGAGCTGCTCGGCGTCGGCGGGGGCGACGAACAGCTCGAAGCCGTCCTCACCGGTGTAGCCGGTACGGGCGATCAGCGCGGGGACCCCGGCGACCGTGCCCGGCAGCCCGGCGTAGTACTTCAGGCCGTCCAGGTCGGCGTCGGTCACCGAGGCCAGGATCGCGGGGGACTCCGGGCCCTGGACGGCGATCAGTGCGTACGCGTCGCGGTCGTCGCGGACCTCGGTGTCGAAGCCCTCGGCCCGCGCGGTCAGCGCGTCCAGCACGATCTGGGCGTTGCCCGCGTTGGCGACGACCATGTACTCGGTCTCACCGAGCCGGTAGACGATCAGGTCGTCCAGGATGCCGCCGTCCTCGGCGCAGATCATCGTGTAGCGGGCCCGGCCCACGGCGACGGTGCCGATGTTGCCGACCAGCGCGAAGTTCAGGAAGGCCGCCGCCCCGGCGCCGGTGACGGTGATCTCGCCCATGTGCGACAGGTCGAAGAGTCCGGCCCGGGTGCGCACCGCGTTGTGCTCGTCGCGCTCACTGGCGTACCGCAGCGGCATGTCCCAGCCCGCGAAGTCGGTCATGGTCGCGCCCAGCGAACGGTGCAGGGCATCGAGGGCGGTGAGGCGGGGTGCGGTGCTCATGAGTATGACTCCCGGAACATGACGACAAGGACGATCCCTCCCCATCTGTCATCGGAACCTGAGAGGTTCGCCGAGAGCCCCGGACGGGTTCGGCTTGCACCTTGGGTGGAGCCGCGAAGCGGCCCGCTTTTCAGATCTGCCTCATCCACGCGGTACGGGGCCTGAGAGATTCAAGGGAGGAACTTGCTCCTTCGGCGCCCGGCACGGACAGTGACCGGGACTCTCCCGCGCGGATTCAAGCGGCCTTTATGCAGTTGGCGGGGTCATCATCGCACGCATCGCGCGGGAATGGGCCCCCGGTCCCCCGATGGAAACCACCGGCACGGGCGGTTGTGCCGCATTACCTTTTCTTTACACTTCAGGGGCATGGGGCTGGGGTGGGCCGACCGATGGGGGAGGGCGATGACGTTGCAGCGGTACGCGACGACCGCGGGGGGCGCACGGGGTGCGCCGGCCGAGCGGCCGGGGGGCGCGGTCCGGGCGGTGCCCGCCGGGTCGGCGCCCGTCGTGCGGGACCTGCGCGCGCGGTCCGGGCGCGGCCCGCGCGCGCTGCGCTTCGCGGCGGGGGACGTGGTGGTGGTCTCCGGGCTGCCCGGCAGCGGGAAGTCGACGCTGATCCGGCGGGTGGTAACAACCGCCCACGCCGTCGATTCGCAGGACGTCCGGGACCGCTGGGCGGGGGTGATGCCCCGGTTATTGCCCTACGCCCTCTACCGCCCGCTGGTCCGCCTCGACCACTACTGGGGGCTGTGGCGGGTGCTGCGTTCCGGCGAGTCGGCCGTCGTCCACGACTGCGGGACCCAGTCGTGGGTACGGGGCTGGCTGGCCCGGGCCGCCCGGCGCCGGGGCCGCCTCCTGCACCTGGTCCTGCTCGACGTCGACCCGCGGACCGCCCGGGACGGGCAGCGCGAGCGCGGGCGCGGGGTGTCGGCGTACGCCTTCGCCCGGCACCGCAGGGCGGTGGGCCGGCTGATGGCGGCCACGGCGGACGGGGTGCTTCCGGCCGGCTGCGCCTCGGCGGTGCTCCTGGACCGGGAGGCGGCGGGGCGGATCGGGCGGATCGTCTTCACGGCCGACCGGCCGCGGGCGGGGGCCTGAGCCCCGGCCGGCCCGGGGCGGGGCCCGACCGTCGAACGGCCCGGGGAGCCGCGGCGCCGGCCACGGGGCCGCCCCGGGGCGGACGCTAACCTTCTGCGCGGAAGCGCGGAAGCGTGGGTGAGAAGGGGAAGCAGGGGAAGCAGTGGACATTCCGGCGCAGGCCCAGGCGCATCCGCAGAGCGGGTGGCCGGCCAACGAGCTCGAAGAGGTGCTGATGGCCTCGCTGGGCAACCCGGAGGCGGGCGGCCGCCTCGTCGAGGTGCTCGGCCGCAGCCAGGTCTGGGTGCCGTTGCCCAACGGCGGCGGACCGGACTCCCCGTCCCTCGACCTGCCGACGATGGAGCTCGACGGCGCCGCGTACGTCCCCGTCTTCAGCTCCGAGCAGCAGTTCCTCGCCTGTGTCGGCAGCCACCTCTCCTTCACGGTCGCGCCCGCCCGCGACTTCGCCCGGGGGCTGCCGCCGCAGCTCGGCATCGTGGTGAACCCGGGCGGCGCGGTCGGTATGCCGCTGCCGCCGCCCGCCGTCGCCGAGCTCTGCCGGATCGGCCGCACCCCGCTGGACGGCCCCGCCAGCGGCGGCCGGGTCCGGCTGTTCGAGCCGGACTGGCAGGAGGAGCCCGTCGACTTCCTCGCCGCGGCGGCCGGGGAGTTCGAGGAGAGCGGCGTCGTCCTCACCGCCCGGCGGGCCCTGGCCAGCATCGAGGGCGGCGACCCCGTTCTCTTCGTCGGAGTGGAGTTCTCCACCTGGGAGGGGGCCGGGCGGAACGCCCCGATGGACGCCCTCGGCCGCGCCCTGGGCCGGGTCGAGGTGCCCTGGCCGGTCAACCTGGTGCTGCTCGACGTCGCCCAGGACCCGGTCGGCGACTGGATGCGGGAGAAGATCCGACCGTTCTACCAGCGCGCCGGCCAGTAGGGCGTGTTTCGGAAGTCCCGTCCGCCCCGGGGCTCCCGGCCCCATGGCTCGCCGCGCTGCCGGGATCGCACGCACCGGACACCCCCGGGCCTGCCCTTCGGGCGGACGGCGCTCGCTTTCGAAACACGCCCCCGTACCTTTCCGGCCGCGCCGGACCCGGACACCGGCGCGCCCCATGGCGTCAAGTCGGTGTCATGACCGGCGCATAAGCTGGTTTCATGGCGGGTGCCTCGGCACCGGCCGCGCCCGTGTGCCCGGGAGCGGCCGGGCGGCACAGTGGATCGAAGAGGGGCGGGACCAGGTGAGTGCGTCAGGCACCGCGGCGGCCGGGCAGGTCGAGCACATGCTGGGCCAAGTGACGCCCGGACGCTACGACGCGTACGAGGCGCTGCTCCAGGCCCTCGCCCACGGCCGGATCTGGATGCTCCTGTGGCAGGGCCAGGCCGGCTCGCCCGACGCCCAGTACGGGAACATGGAGGTGGACGGCCTCGGCTACGCACCCTGCGTGACCTCCGCGCAGGAGCTCTCCGCCAGCGGCTGGAACCGCGCCCACGAGCTGGTCGACGGCGTGGACATCGCCCGCTCCCTCTTCCCCGACCGCTGGGGCATCTGGCTCAACCCGCACGCCCCCGGCGGCGGCGTCGGCATCCCCTGGCTGGACCTGCGCCGGATCGCCACCGGCCTCGACCGGATGCCCGCCGGCCCGCTCCGGCTCACCGAGCCCGCCATCGAGATCCCGCAGTTCTACGCCCTGCTCACGCAGACCGCCCACCGCACCCCCGCGGTCCGCTCGCTGCGCCGCGCCTGGGTGCAGCCCGCCCTCGGCGCCCCGTACCTCACCATCGGGCTCGACCTCTACGACACCTCCCCGTCCTCGGTGGACGCGGCGCGCACGATGATGCAGCAGTCGGTCTCCGCCGTCCCGGACGGGCTGCCCGTCTCCACCGTCGCGATGTCCGACGAGTACGACCCGGTCGCGATGTGGCTGCGCGCCAACGCCCGCCCGTTCTACGACCGCGAGGCGCACGCCCCGGCGGCCCCCGCCACGGGATACGGCTACCCGCCGCAGTCCGCGTACTGATACCGGCCGGCCCCCGCCCGGGGAGCGGGGCCGGCCCCGCGTCGGCCGGCGCCCGTCCGGGTACCGGCCCGGAGCCCCGAAGGGCACCGAAAGCCCCGAGAAGCGGAATGCGACATTACGTTTCCAGTCTCGCGTAACGTGCGCATATGCCACCAACCCCTCCTGCCCCGGAGGGTGTTCACCCCGGTCCGGACCCATCACGCCTTCAATGTCCGGGATTTGCGCCCCGCGCACCCCTGGTGGTGATTGCGCGGCGATTCTGCGTTACTGCCCCGTTGTGCCTCAACTGCCCCCTGTTCGGCGGTCGTTCGGCGGCGTCCGGATAACGGAACACCCAGGACCGCATCACGGTTAGGCATCCATTCGCCTGCCGGTATGGCTCCCTGTAGTGACGGCAATGAAGACTCCCGCAGCAAGGGCGTCTTGCCGCTCGCGTACGACTGACTGATCCGCGCCGCCACTGCGGCCAGTTCGGCCCGGCCACCGCCGGTTGAGAGGGGTCCTTGCCACGATGACGGCACCACTGCACGAGCCGACCAGGGAAGCGGATCCGGACGCGGTCGGCGGCCCCGCGGTCGACTTCGTCGACTCCGGGGCGAAGAAGGTCGAGGGGCGGTCGCTCAAGCAGATCGCCTGGAGCCGTCTGAAGCAGGACAAGGTCGCACTGGCCGGCGGCATCACCGTTCTCGTCCTCGTCCTGGTGGCGGTCTTCGCGCCGCTGATCGTCAGCCTGCTGGGGCACCCGCCCAACGACTTCCACCAGGACAAGCTCGACCCGCTGACCAACCTCCCGCAGGGCAGCCTGGGCGGGATGAGCGGCGACTTCCTCTTCGGCGTCGAACCCAACAAGGGCCGCGACATCTTCAGCCGTATCGTCTACGGCGCCCGGATCTCCCTGCTGGTCGCGTTCCTGGCGGCCCTGGTCGCCGTCGCGCTCGGCACCCTGTTCGGGATCATCGCCGGGTACTTCGGCGGCTGGATCGACTCGGTGATCAGCCGGATCATGGACGTGCTGCTCTCCTTCCCGCAGCTGCTCTTCATCATCTCCCTGGTGTCGGTCCTCCCCGACGACCTGCTCGGCCTCACCGGCAGCGGCGTGCGCATCGCGGTGCTCGTCGCCGTCATCGGCTTCTTCGGCTGGCCGTACGTGGGCCGTATCGTCCGGGGCCAGACGCTCTCGCTGCGGGAACGCGAGTACGTGGAGGCGGCCCGCAGTCTCGGCGGCGGACGGACCCACATCCTCTTCCGCGAACTCCTGCCCAACCTGGTGGCGCCGATCACCGTCTACGCGACGCTGATGATCCCCACCAACATCCTCACCGAGGCCGCGCTCAGCTTCCTCGGCGCCGGTGTCCGCCCGCCCACCGCCTCCTGGGGCGGCATGCTCCGGGACGCGCTGGAAACGTACGAGCACGACCCGATGTTCATGGTCTTCCCCGGCGTCACGATCTTCATCACCGTGCTGGCCTTCAACCTCTTCGGGGACGGGCTGCGCGATGCTCTGGACCCCAAGGGAACCCGATAGCCCACGACCTGCCCCTGCCGCATCGTCAGGTGGCTCTTTCCATGGTTCTTTGGCAAGCAACTGCCTGGGACCGCGATCTCGGAGGTTGCGAGAAAATGTCCACAGTCACCTCGAAACGACGGCTCACCGCGGGTGCGGCCCTCGTGGTCGCGGCGCTGATGACCACCACGGCGTGCGGCGGCGGCGACGGCGAGGACGGCGGCAGTGCGAAGGGCGCCGGTTACAACGCGGCGTTCAACAAGGTCGCCAACCCGTCCACCAAGAAGGGCGGGACGCTGAAGTTCGTCGGCAAGCAGGACCTCGACTCCGCCGACCCCCAGCGCGCCTACTACGGCATGGCCTGGGACTTCATGCGGTTCTACACCCGCCAGCTGGTCACCTACGACACCAAGCCGGGTCAGGCCTCCACCAAGCTGGTCGGCGACCTGGCCACCGGCCCCGGTGAGATCACGGACGGCGGCAAGACCTACACGTACAAGCTGCGTGACGGTCTGACCTGGGAGGACGGCTCCAAGCTGACCTCCAAGGACGTCAAGTACGGCATCGAGCGCATCTGGGCGACGGACACCATCACCGGTGGCCCGCAGTACCTCATGCAGACGCTGGACCCCAAGGGCGAGTACAAGGGCCCCTACAAGGACAAGTCCGCGGACAAGCTCGGCCTGAAGGCGATCGAGACGCCGGACGACAACACCATCATCTTCAAGCTGCCGAAGCCCAACGGTGACTTCGAGCAGTTCCTCGCCATGCCGTCCGGCTCGCCGGTGAAGGCCGAGAAGGACACCGGGACGAAGTACACCCAGCGCCCGTTCTCCAACGGCCCGTACAAGTTCGAGTCGTACAAGCCGGGCAAGAACATCGTGCTCGTCCGCAACGACAAGTGGCAGAAGTCCTCGGACCCGGTGCGCGCCGCCCTCCCGGACAAGATCACGGTGACGATCTCCGCCAACCTGGAGGAGAACGACAAGAAGCTGATGGCGGGCGACTACGACGTCGACCTCAACGGCACCGGCATGACCCAGTCCGGCCGCGTCACCGCCGTCCAGAAGTACAAGGACAGCGTCGACAACATGCAGACGTCCTTCGTCCGCTACGTCGCCCTGGTCCACACGGCGAAGCCGTTCGACAACGTCCACTGCCGCAAGGCCGTCTTCTACGCGACGGACTTCGCCGGTCTCCAGCAGACCCGCGGTGGCGAGCTCGCCGGCGGCGCGATCGCCAACAGCACGCTGCCGGCCTCCATCAAGGGCCACAGCGACTACGACCCCTACGGCGTCCTCGCCCGCAAGGGCAAGCCGGACCTGGCCAAGGCCAAGGACGAGCTGAAGCAGTGCAACCAGCCGAGCGGCTTCTCCACCAAGCTCAGCGCCCGTAACAACAACCCGGGCGAGGTCGACGCCGCCGAGGCGCTCCAGGAGCAGCTCGGCAAGGTCGGCATCAAGGTCGAGGTGGACCCGATCGACGGCGCCGAGGCGTCCAGCATCACCGGCTCGCCGTCCGTCGTGAAGAAGCGCGGCTACGGCATGACGATGAGCGGCTGGGGCCCGGACTTCCCGTCCGGCCAGGGCTTCGGCCAGCCGCTGTGGGACAGCCGCTTCCTCTCGGAGACCGGCAACTACAACGAGTCGCAGCTGAACGACCCGAAGATCGACGGCCTCTTCGACAAGGCGATCGCGGAGACCGACCCGGTCAAGGCCGGTGAGGTCTACGCGGAGCTCGACAAGCGGATCCTCGACCAGGCCGACTGGATGCCCTTCCTCTACGAGAAGAACATCACCTGGCGCGGCAGCCGTCTGACCAACGCCTACATGTCCGACGCCTACAACGGCCGCTACGACTACGCCTCGCTCGGCGTCGTCAAGTAGTCGCTCCGGTCGACAGCATTCGCAGTCAACCCCGTTGACTGCCCCTCCGCCGCCGAAACCCGCCAGTCCGAAGGGCAGGTGATGGCCGGGGCGGTGGCCGGGAACCCCGCGCGTCGATGTCGTACCGCTCGATCAGCGCCCGGTAGGCGGCGCGCAGGGGTTGTACGCCGACCCGGGAGAAGGCGTGGACCGTGCACGG
>NZ_JBSFKL010000034.1:0-14250 GCF_053598535.1 Streptomyces sp. NPDC001108 | reverse complement strand
GTCGGGGGTGAGTGTGGCCGCGGTGAACGGGCCGGGGTCGACGGTGGTGTCGGGTGACGCGGTGGCGGTGGCCGGGTTGGTGGCGGAGTTCGAGGAGGAGGGGGTGCGGGCGCGTCGGATCCCGGTGGACTATGCGTCGCATTCCGTTCATGTGGAGGGAGTTGAGGCGGAGCTGGCACGGGTGTTGGGGTCGGTGGAGCCGCGGGCTCCGCGGGTGCCGTTCCTGTCGTCGGTGACGGGGGAGTGGATCGGTTCGGCCGATCTCGACGGGGGATACTGGTATCGCAACCTGCGGCAGACGGTCGAGTTCGAGACGGCCGTGCGGACGCTGGTCGCGGAAGGATTCGGCACCTTCGTCGAGTCCAGCGCCCACCCCGTACTTACCGTGGGCGTCCAGGAGACCATCGAGGCAGCGGATTCTGCCGCGGTGGTGACCGGATCGCTGCGGCGTGACGAGGGCGGCATCGAACGATTCCTCGCCTCGGCGGCCGAACTGGCCGTCCACGGCGTGGCAGTGGACTGGACGGCGTACTTCGCCTCGCTCACACCCCGCCCCGCACGCCCCGTCGAACTGCCCACCTATCCGTTCCAGCACCAGAGTTTCTGGCTGACGGCCGACGGAGCCCCGGGCGACGCGGGCGACCTGGGCCTCGCCCCGGCCCACCACCCGCTGCTGGGCGCCGCGCTCACCCCGGCGGGCCGCGACGGCCTGACCCTCACGGGGCGGCTGTCCTTGCGCACACACCCCTGGCTGGCGGACCACGCGGTGCTGGACACCGTGCTCCTGCCGGGCACCGCGTTCATCGAGCTGGCGCTGCACGCCGGAGACCGGGTCGGTTGCCCGGACGTGGAGGAACTCACCCTGCACGCACCCCTGCTGATCCCCGAGACGAAGGCGATCAGGCTCCAGCTGGAGGTGGAGGGCCCCGATGACGCGGGACGGCGCGCGTTCTCCGTGCACTCCTCCCCTCAGGACGACACCGGGTCCGGTGAATGGACCCGCCATGCCTCCGGATTCCTGGTGGCCGACGCGGCGGCCGGCCGGGCCGCCGAGGCACCATCCGGTCTGGAGGTCTGGCCACCGGCGGGCGCCGAGGCGCTTTCCGTGCAGGACTGGTACGAGCGTCTGGAGGCCGACGGCTACGGGTACGGTCCGGTTTTCCAGGGGCTACGGGCCGCCTGGCGGCTCGGCGAGGAGACCTACGCCGAGGTGACACTGCCCGAGGAAGCCGTCGGTGAGGCGGGGGCCTTCGGCATCCACCCCGCTCTGCTCGACTCGGCGCTCCATGTGCTGGGAGTGGCCCGGTCCACGAAGGACGACGCACCGGCCGACGACGGCGTACGGCTGCCGTTCGCGTGGAGCGGAGTCTCCCTGCGGGCCACCGGCGCCTCCGTGCTGCGGGTCCGGCTGACCCCCGTCGGCGAGGACGCCGTCGCGCTGCGGATCGCCGATGCCGAGGGCGCCCCGGTCGCCACCGTCGCCTCACTGGTCTCCCGCGCCATCCCGGCCGCGCAACTGGCAGCGGAACGCGACGCCCGCGGCCGCAACGACGACGCGCTGTTCCAGGTGGACTGGGTCCCGGCGCCCCACGCGGCCGCCGCCTCCACCGCGCCGGCGGAGACGGGCACCTGGGCCGTACTCGGCACTCCGGACAGCCCGCTGGACCTGGCCGCGGCACTGCCGCCGGGCCTGCCGGTCCTTCCGTACGACTCCCTGGCGGCGCTCGGCGATGCCGTCGAGTCCGGCGCGCCGGTACCCGATCTGGTGCTCACGCCCTGGGCGCATGCCGAGGGAGGCGGACCCGGGGCACCCGACGCCGAGGTCCCCGAACAGGTCCGCGCGGTACTCGGCGAGATGCTGGGGACGGTGCAGGACTGGCTCACGGACGCGCGGTTCGAGCAGTCACGCCTGGTTATCGTGACACGCGGCGCGGTCGCCGCCGGGACCGGGGAACCGGTCGGCGACCTGGCACTCGCGCCCGTGTGGGGCCTGCTGCGCTCGGCCCAGTCCGAACACCCCGGCCGCCTCGTCGTGGTCGACGTGGACGGGTCCGCGGCGTCACTGACCGCGCTGCCGACGGCCGTCGCCGGGGACGACGGACAGGTCGCGATACGCGACGGTGCGGTGCTCGTGCCCCGCCTGGCACGGGTGGCCCCACCGACGACGCCGGCCGCGGGTGGCCTCGCCGACCGGGAGGGGACGGTGCTGGTCACGGGCGCGCTGGGGACACTGGGCGGCCTGGTGGCACGGCATCTGGTGGTGAAGCACGGTGTGCGGCGTCTGCTTCTGACGAGCCGTCGTGGTCCGGCGGCGCCGGGGGCCGAGGAGCTGCGGGCCGAGCTGGCCGGACTGGGCGCGGAGGTGGCATTCGCGGCCTGTGATGTCGCGGACCGGAACGCGGTGGAGGGCCTGCTGGCGTCCGTACCGGTGGAGCATCCGCTGATAGCGGTGGTGCATACGGCGGGCGTACTGGACGACGGGGTGTTCGCGGGTCTGACGCCTGATCGCCTGGACGGAGTGCTGCGTCCGAAGGTCCATGGTGCCTGGCATCTCCATGAGCTGACGAAGGGCCTGGACCTGGCCGCCTTTGTCCTCTTCTCCTCGGCGGCCGGTACCCTCGGCAGCCCCGGACAGGCCAACTACGCCGCCGCCAACACCTTCCTCGACGCCCTGGCCCAGCACCGGCGTGACCGGCAACTCCCGGCCACGGCCATCGCCTGGGGCCAGTGGGGACAGGCCAGCGGAATGACCGGCCATCTGCGCACCGAGGATCTGGCCCGCATCTCACGCTCCGGTTTCACCTCCATGACCTCCGAACGAGGTCTGGAACTCTTCGACGCGGCGCTCGCCGCCGACCGTCCGGTCACCCTCGCCGCCGAACTCGACAGGGTTGCGCTCCGCTCCCACCCCGTGCCCCCGGCGCTGTTCCGCGGTCTGATCCGTACCACGGTCCGGCGCACTGCGAGCGGGGCATCAGGTGCCCGGACACTGGCCCAGCGACTGGCCGCCACCCCCGAAGCGGAGCGGCAGCCGATGGTGGTGGAGTGGGTGCGCGGAGAGGTCGCCACCATCCTGGGGCACTCCTCGGCCGCGATGGTCGACGCCGACCTGGCCTTCAAGGAACTCGGCTTCGACTCCCTCATGTCCGTCGAACTCCGCAACCGACTCAACGCGCTCAGCGGATTGCGCCTGCCCGCCACGCTCGTCTTCGACTATCCGACCCCGACCGCGCTGGCCGCGCACCTCCTCGCCGGGATCGCCCCGGCACCGACCACCCCCGCCGATTCCGTACTGGCAGAGCTCGACGCACTGGAAGCCTCGCTGGCGTCGCTGCCCGCCCTCACCGACGCCCCGGCCGGCGTCGTGTCCGGTGCCGACGGGCCGGACGTACGCGCCCAGGTCGTCCAGCGTCTGCAGGCGCTGACCGCGGCTCTCACCGTGGGCCACGGCGGCTCCCACGCCGAAGCGGACGGTGTGGCCGACCAGATCGAATCGGCATCGGCCGCCGAGATCCTGGACTTCATCGACAACGAACTCGGCCGCAGCAACTCGCGCTGACCTGGTCTGACACGGGCTTGAGGAGATGAACCCCGAATGCCGAACGAAGAGAAGCTCGTCGACTACCTGAAATGGGTCACGGCCGATCTGCACCAGACCCGACGCCGGCTCCAAGAGGTCGAGTCCGAGCGCCGGGAGCCCATCGCCATCGTCGGGATGAGCTGCCGCTATCCCGGTGGAGTGACCTCACCGGACGAACTCTGGCAGCTGGTCGCCGACGGCACCGACGCGGTGTCCGGCTTCCCCGAAGGGCGCGGCTGGAACATGGCCGAGCTCTACGACCCCGACCCCGACAGCATCGGCAAGATGTACGCCCGCGAGGGCGCGTTCCTGCACGACGCCGACCACTTCGATCCCGGGTTCTTCGGCATCAGCCCCCGTGAGGCGCTTGCCATGGACCCGCAGCAGCGACTGCTGCTGGAGGCGTCCTGGGAAGCGGTCGAACGGGCCGGCATCGACCCGACCACGCTCAGGGGCAGCCGGACCGGCGTCTTCGCCGGTGTGATGTACGGCGACTACGCCACCCGGCTGCGGAAGGCGCCCGAGGACCTGGAGGGGTTCCTCGGCAACGGCAGCGCCGGAAGCGTCGCCTCCGGCCGTGTCTCGTACACCCTCGGCTTCGAAGGGCCGGCCGTCACGGTCGACACCGCGTGCTCGTCCTCGCTGGTCGCGCTGCATCTCGCCGTCCAGGCGCTGCGCAACGGTGAGTGCGAACTCGCCCTCGCCGGCGGGGTGACGGTGCTGGCGACACCGGGCACCTTCATCGAGTTCAGCCGCCAGCGCGGCCTGGCCCCCGACGGCCGCTGCAAGTCCTTCGCCGCGGCTGCGGACGGCACCGGCTGGGGCGAGGGCATCGGCCTTCTCCTCGTCGAACGCCTCTCGGACGCGCGCCGCAACGGGCACCCCGTCCTCGCCGTGGTCCGTGGCAGCGCCGTCAACCAGGACGGCGCGAGCAACGGGCTGACTGCCCCCAACGGCCCGTCCCAGGAGCGCATGATCCGCCAGGCCCTGGCCGGTGCCGGGTTGTCGGCGGTGGATGTGGATGTGGTGGAGGCGCATGGGACGGGTACGCGGTTGGGTGATCCGATCGAGGCGCAGGCGTTGCTGGCGACGTACGGGCAGGGCCGTGCGCCGGGGAGGCCGCTGTGGCTGGGTTCGGTGAAGTCGAACATCGGGCACACCCAGGCCGCTGCCGGGGTGGCGGGGATCATCAAGATGGTGCTGGCGATGCGGCACGGGGTGCTGCCGAAGACGCTGCATGTGGATGAGCCGTCGCCGCACGTGGACTGGTCGACGGGGGCCGTCGAGCTGCTGACGGAGGCGCGGGAATGGCCCGAGGCGGATCGGCCGCGTCGCGCGGCCGTGTCGTCGTTCGGCATCAGCGGGACCAACGCCCACGTCATTCTCGAACAGGCGCCGATCGAGGAGTCGGCACCGGAGGACGAGAGGGCCGGCGCGGTCGCTCCGATCGGTGTGCTGCCGTGGGTGCTGTCCGCCAGGAGCGGTCCGGCACTGGCCGGCCAGGCCGAACGGCTCCGTGAACACGTAACCGATGACGCCGAACTCAGCCCGTCCGACATCGCCCTGTCCCTCGCGGCCACACGTACGGCCTTCGCTCATCGAGCTGTCGTCCTGGCCGGGGACCGTGAGGAGCTGCTGGCTGGTCTGAAGTCGTTGGAGGGTGGTGAGTCGTCGGCTTCGGTGGTTCGGGGAGTGGTGGGGAGGCGTGGCAAGTCTGCGTTCTTGTTCGCTGGTCAGGGGAGTCAGCGGGTGGGGATGGGGCGTGGGTTGTATGCGTCGTTCCCGGTGTTCGCGGAGGCGTTCGACGCGGTGGGTGAGGCGTTCGAAGGACTGCTGGAACTCCCGTTGGCCGAGGCCCTGGGGGAGGGGGTCGTGGACGAGACCGCCTTCACGCAGCCGGGGTTGTTCGCGTTGGAGGTGGCGCTGTTCCGGTTGTGGGAGTCGTGGGGTGTGGTGCCCGATTTTGTGGCGGGGCATTCGGTGGGTGAGCTCGCGGCGGCGCATGTGGCGGGTGTGTTGTCGTTGGGGGATGCGGCGCGGTTGGTGGCGGCGCGGGGGCGGTTGATGCAGGCGTTGCCGGCGGGTGGTGCGATGGTCGCGGTCCGGGCGGGCGAGTCGGTGGTGGCCCCGTTGTTGGAGGGGCGTGCGGGGGTTGCGCTGGCCGCGGTGAACGGCCCGTCCTCCACGGTCGTGTCGGGTGACGAGGCCACGGTCCTGGAGGTCGCGGGCCTGCTGGAGGAGGCGGGTCACCGGACACGCCGCCTGACAGTAAGCCATGCGTTCCATTCGCCGTTGATGGACGGGATGCTGGACGATTTCCGTGCGGTCGCGGGCGGGCTGGAGTTCTCGCCGCCCCGTATTCCTGTGGTGTCGACGTTGACGGGTGGGGTGGCTTCGTTCGCGGAGCTGTCCTCGGTGGACTACTGGGCGGCCCATGCCCGTAACGCGGTCCTCTTCCATCACGCGGTACGCACCCTTGAGGGTGAGGGGGTGGGGACGTTCGTCGAGCTGGGCCCGGACGCCACGCTCACCGCCCTCGCCCAGGAAGGTGCCGAGAGCCGGGACGCGGTGTTCGTGCCGTCCCTGCGCAAGGACCGTCCCGAACCCCACGGCGCCGTTGCCGCCCTGGCGGCAGCGTTCGTCCACGGGCTGCCCGTCCGGTGGAACACCCTGCTGGAGCGCGACGGCGCACGCCGCGTCGCGTTGCCCACGTATGCCTTCCAGCGGCAGCGGCTCTGGCTCGAAGCTCCCGTGGAGTCCTCGTCGGATCCGGCGCTTCCGCATGAGGCACGCTTCTGGGAGGCCGTCGTCGGCGGGGACGTCGACGAGCTGCTCACCATGCTGGAGAGCGGAACGGAGCAGCGGGAGCCACTGGCCGCGCTGCTGCCCGTGCTGGCGTCCTGGCACCGAAGGGCAGCAGCGGCGGCAGCGGCCGACAGTGCCGTGGCCACAGAGTCTGAGGCGGACACCTCGGAGGCCCCGGACGCAGCGGCGTCCGGCGCCGAAGAGCTGAGGCGCCGGCTGGAAGCCGCCACGGAAGAGGAAGCGGAACTGATCCTGCTCGACCTCGTACGCGTCCACGCGGGGGCCGTCCTCGGGCACGGGGCGACGGAGACGATCGAGGCCGAGGACCTCTTCCTCGACATCGGTTTCACTTCCTTCACCGCCTTGGAAGTACGCAATCTGCTGTGTGAGGCAACGGGCCTGGATCTGCCGCCCGTCGTGCTCTTCGACCACCCCACACCCCGTGCGCTGGTGGCCTTCATCCATTCCGAGCTGAACACCCATACAGATCACAGGAGTTCGTCATGAGTGGCACCGTAGTTGTCGCGGGGGCCGGCCCGGCCGGTCTGATGCTGGCCGGGGAGCTGGGGCTCGCGGGGGTCGAGACCATCGTCGTCGAGCGGGCCGCCGAGCCCGATGGCCAGTCGCGGGCCCTGGGGCTGCACGCGCGGGCGCTGGAAGCGCTGGACCTGCGCGGTCCCGGTGACACGATCCGTGCGGGTGACCCGATGCCGTGGCCGCGCACCCACTTCGCCTTCCACTGGCTGGATGTGGCGAAGCTGGACGAGCGCGAGTACATCGTCGTGGTGCCGCAGGCCCGGACCGAGCAGGTCCTCGCGGAGCACGCCGTCGCACACGGGGTCGACATCCGTCGCGGCCAGGAGGTCGTCGGCGTCGAGCAGGACGAATCCGGCGTGACGGTGACCGTGCGATCGGCTGCGGGCGAGGAGACCATCCGCGCCGACTTCCTGGTGGGCTGCGACGGCGGCAACAGTGCGGTGGCCCGGCTCGCGGGGTTCGACTTCCAGGGGGACGGCAAGACGTACTACGGCCTGTGGGGCGACGTGGAGGTGCCCGAAGGAGAGCAGTTCGACGCGGGGCTGCACCCCACCGGTCTGTTCGGGGCCATACCGATCGGTCCCGGACTGGTGCGGATCATGACGACCGAGTTCGACCGGCCGAGTGTGCCCGACGAGGAGCCCGCGACTCCGGAGGAGCTTCGGGCGTCGATCCGCAGGATCACCGGCAAGGAGGTCAAGCTGGGCGAGGTGCGAGGCCGTCTGCACCGCTTCGACAATGCCACGAAGCAGGCCGAGCAGTACAGGAAGGGCCGGGTACTGCTGGCGGGAGACGCTGCCCACGCGCACTTCCCCTCCGGTGCGCAGGGACTCAACACCGGCATCCAGGACGCGCTCAACCTCGGCTGGAAGCTGGCCGCGCATCTCCGCGGAGATGCGCGGGACGGGCTGCTCGACACCTACCACGACGAGCGGCACCCGGTCGGCCGCCGGGCCTGCCTGAACGCCGAGGCCCAGGTCGCCCTGATGTATCCGCTGGACCGAGTGGCGCCGCTACGGGAACTCTTCGGCGGACTGGTCGGGTTCACCAGCGTCACCCGGCACCTCAACGACATGGTGACCGGCATCAACACCGTCTACCCCATGGAGTACGCGGGGCAGCGGACGACCGGGGACGAGGGCCCGTCCGTCCCGGTGTCGCCGCTGCTCGGTCGCCGGGTGCCCGATCTGACGCTGACGACGGCCGACGGGGAGCGGACGAGCGTGGCCCGTGCCCTGCGCGCGGGCCGGGGTGTGGTGCTCGATCTGTCCCAGGGGGCGGCACGGCCGGACGAGTGGCGCGGCTGGGCGGACCGGGTGGACGTGGTCAGTGCCGAGGCGGACGGCCAGGTTGCGGAGCCCGTGCTGCTGATCCGTCCGGACGGGTATGTCGCCTGGGCGGGCCCGGCCGACGCGGCCGGCGCTCCCGACGGCGGACTGCGCACGGCGCTGACCACGTGGTTCGGGGAGCCCTCCCCGGCATGACCTCGGTGGACGTGGTGCGTGCCGGGCCCGGTTCTGAACCGGGCCCGGCACGCATGTCTTCCGCTGCCCGCCGTCTTCGGGCCGCCCGCCGCGGGCCGCTCAGCTTGCCTGCGCCATCAGCCGTGCCAGCGCAGCTCGCGAACTGATGTTGAGCTTGCGGTATATACGCGTCAGATGCGCGTCGACCGTACGCGGGCTGACGCTCAGCTCCTGAGCTATCTCCCGGGTCTTCTTCCCCGTGCCGACGATGCCGGCCACTTCCCGCTCGCGCACGGTGAGCATCGACAGCACACCCGTGGACTCCTTCTTCTCGACCTCCTCGTCGAACGCCGACAGTTCCCTGCGCAGCCGACGGGCGTTCTCGAACAGCCGTGACGCCCCGGCGCGCAGCGCCAGCTCCTCGGCGTAATCGAGGACGGTGATGGCTTCCGGTGTCCGTCCGTCGGCCGCGATGCAGGAGGCCGCGTGCGTCATCGCCCAGGCCTGGGCCCAGTTGGCCCCCGTCGAGGAGAACAGGCAGGACGCCTCCTGGTAGAGCTCCGCGGCCACGGCAGGGGTCTCGTGCAGCACATGGGCCCGGGCCATCAGCGCGAACGCCCGGGGCATGGGCAGAGTGACGTCCTGGACCGCGGACGTGGCGAGCCAGGCCCACTCCGCGGACGACGGCGAGGAGTTGCCCGAGGCGGTGGCGGTGAGCATCTCGTAGAGCGCGGGGCGCATCACGGGCGGGATCTCCAGGAGGTCCGGTCCGCCGCCGACCGTGAGCAGCAGTGCCGTGGCGCGCGGATAGTCGCCCTGCACCCGTGCCGCGATGGCCAGCGAGATGGTCGTCAGCACGCTCAGCGGGCGGTTGCCCGCGTTGACGGTCTTCACCGCCTGCTCGGCGGTGTGCAGGGCCCGGTGTTCACCGCGGATCTCGGTGAGCATCAGCAGCCACGATTCCAGGGCCAGCGCAAGGATGGGGAGGTCCGCGCCGCCCTCTTCCAACGCCGCTTGCTTGGCCTTGGCCGCCATGGCGCGCGCCTCGGAGACACGGTTGCTCTGCACGTAGCAGAAGGCGATGCCGTTGAGGAATATGGGCCTGAGGAAGGCGCGGCCGCATCGCGGGAGGAGAGAGGCGCCGCGTTTGAAATGCCCGGCGGCCTCGGTGTGGAAGCCGAGGAACCCCTCCGCCCAGCCCAGCATGGCCAGGAACTCCGGGTGCTCGCACAGCACTTCGTCGGTGAGGCCGTCGACCACGAAGGCGCACTCCTCGGCGCTGATCCGGGCGTCCTCGGGGCCGCAGGTGAGGGCCTGGCCGAGCGCACGGAGCGCCAGTGCCCCCGCCTCGTTGATCCGGTCACCGTGCTCGCGCGCGGCGTGCAGGATCAGCTCGACCTGCTCCAGCTCGGGCGTCTGCTCGTTGAAGATCTTGGTGACCTCGCGCTGCACCAGCAGTGGCACCGCGGCGGCGGGCATGCCAGGGCCCGGGAAGGACTCCAACTCCTGGTTGAGCAGGGTCTGGGCCGCCGCGCGGTGTCCCAGGTAGCCCTGCAGCAGCGAACAGAACGCGATCACCCGGGACCGGGCGACGCCGGGTTCGGCGGGTGCGAGGCGGCGCAGGCCGAGGACCAGATCGCTGTTGTCGCTCAGCCTGCCGCCCGTGCCGAGGACCAGGGTGAGCAGGCCGAGCAGATCCTGCCGCTCGTTCTCGTCCCGCAGTTGGGAGACAGGCACCCGCAACGCCACCCGAAGCCAGCGCGCCGCCTGGTGGGGCGCGGTCTGGAGCTCCTCGCGGACGGCCAGGATCAGGGTGTGCAGGTCCTGCTCGGTCAGCTCGGACAGCGACTGCTCGATATGGACCGCCTGTTCGACGGCGGGAGCACCCTGGCGCGCGAGCATGGCCAGCGCACGGCGGTGCATTGCCGCACGGGAACACGGGTCGAAGGCGGTGTGGACCTGCCGCTGCAGCTCCGGCGAGCGGAAGGCGAATGCCGCGGTACGGGAGATGGGGCGCAGCAGATCGCGGCGGATGAGCTCGGTGACGGCGGGGCAGACCTCGCCCCGGTGGATTCCGGAGACCTCGGCGATGGCGTCGAGAGTGAAGCGGGAGCCGATCACCGCGGCGGCGCGGGCGACGACGAGGAAATGCGGGGCCAGGGCATCGATCTCGCCGGCCAGCACGGCGGCGAACTGCTCCGGCAGGGGCTGGTCCATGGCCGGCGGCACCTGCGATTCATGCCATCTTTCGGCGAAGGCGAGTTCCAGCCGCGAGGGATTGCCGCCCGAGGCCGCATGCAGGCTGCGCAAGGTGCTGCTGGACACCGGCCGACCGAGCAGTTCCGCTGACTGCGCGACGGTGAGCGGAGCCAGTTCGATGCGTTCGGCGTTCCCGAAGTCGATGGCGTGGGCCAGCGCGCTGCGCAACCGCGTCGACGCCTGACGGGTGCGCTGGGAGACGACCAGGAGAAGAGGGGCGTCGACGGGGATCCTCAGCAGGTTCTCAAGGGTTTCCTGAGAAGTGGTGTCGGCCCAGTGGAAGTCGTCGAGGATGAGCACGAGCCCCTGTCCGGCACGGTCGCGCAGCATCGTGCGCACCGCGTCGTACACCCGGAAACGGGTGGCCTCGGTCCGTGAATCCTTGCTCAGGCCGCAGAAACCCGGGATGGCGCCGAGAAGTTGGACGAACACCTGACAGGGAAGATTACGCTCGAATTCGGTGCATCTGGTGGACGCGACGATGAAGGAGCGGCGGGCGGCCTCGTCGGCGAGACAGGACAGCAGATGCGTCTTGCCCATGCCGGGCTCACCGACCACCTCGATGGTGCGCCCCCGGCCGCGACCCAGGTCGTCCAGAGCACTCCATAGGCGTTGCGCTTCCCCGGACCGGACGGCGGGCCGGCCGATCTCACCGGAATCCCTGTCACGGATCACCGTGCGTTCCCCCTTCATGCACAATGTCTGAAAAAGGACTTGCCTCTTCGTTCGGCATGGCCTGTGAATCGAAGGAGAGGTAGAGTGTAGAACTTTCGATAGTTGAGCTGGCGAATCGACTGGCACGGCATCGCAAGGCGGGGCGGTGGTTTCAGCCGTACCGCACCCTGACTCAACAACTCCCCCCGAATTGATGTTCTAGCTCATAGTACCGGGCGCTCGGTTTGGGGCTGTGAGGCGCATCTCACGTTAGGCGGTGGGTCGGCGCGGGAATGGTGGGGCGGCGCCGAGCCTGCCGCGGCCGGCGTTTCGAGCCCGGCGCCCATGAGGCGGGTGGCCGAAAACGGTCCCTGGGGTTCAGAAAATACTTACGTACATTCACCGATGCGGGCGGACCGGCCGCGTTGGCATCCTGACCTGTGCGAGCACACAGGACGCAGCCCAACGATGTGCTGCCCCACAGCCCGCGTCGGGAGACGCGACGTCGGGCTCGCACCGTCTGCGCCGGCTCCGGCCGCGCAGGCCCGATGGGCCAACGAGGGGAATCGATGAAGTACGAGCTTCTGGGCAGTCTGCGCGTCACCGACTGCACACGGACGTCATTCATCAGCGCGCGCAAGATAGAACTGTTACTGGCCAGCTTGCTGATCCGTGCCGATCAGATCGTCACGATCGATCAACTCAGCAATGAGATATGGGGCGATGCGCCGCCGCGCCGGGCCATGGCCGCACTACACGTCCATATATCTCAACTACGTAAATTCCTGCGCGAGGTAACCGGCGGATCAAACCCCGTCGTCACTCGCTCCCCGGGCTATGTGATGCTGCTCGAACCGGGCGATGAACTCGATGTCGTGGCATTCCAGCGGTTCGTCACCCTGGGCCGGGGTGCGATGCACCGAGGCCAGCACGAGATGGCGTCCGAGGCGTTCGGCACCGCCCTCGCGATGTTCCGGGGGCCGGTACTCGGCAATCTCCGTGGCGGTCCGATCGTCGACGATTTCGTCGCCTGGGCCGATGAGGACCGCCTTGAGTGCATCGAGATGAAGAACAACGTCGACCTGACACTCGGCAGGCACCGCGAGCTCATCGCCTCGCTCTACAGCCTGGTGGCCGAGTACCCCCTGCGCGAGGCCTTCCACCGCCAGCTGATGCTGGCGCTGTACAGGGCCGAGCGGCAGGGCGACGCACTCATGGTCTTCCACCACGCGCGCGACATCCTCGACCGCGAACTGGGTGTGGAACCCGCACGCGCCCTTCGCGACCTCTACCAGGCGATTCTCGTGGCCGACGACGAACTGGAGCTGCGCCCCGCCACGGCCTGACCGGGTGAACGAGGGGCGGGGGACCATGTCGGCTCCCCGCCCCGACGCGTGCCCGCGCGCGGTACCGACGCCACGCAACCGTCGCTTTAGAACGTGGCAAGGGGTCCGTTAGTCCCTCCGGAGAAGCTGGTCGACGTCCCATGGCCCGCGGAGATCCCCGCGGACGATACGGCGGATTCCTTCCCGGAAAGAGGACGTCACGCGCGATGGTGAGCGAATTCGATACCACGGTTCCTGGTACCAAGGCCTCCGACGGATTCGCGGTCGCCGTGATCGGCATCGCGTGCCGTCTGCCAGGGGCGCCCGACCCCGCGACCTTCTGGCGGAATCTCAGCCAGGGAACGGAATCCCTCACCGAACCCCCGACCGGCCGCTGGGACGTCGACGAATTCTACGACGCCGACCGGAACGCACCGGGAAAGACCAACGCCCGTCGCGGCGGATACCTCGACGGCATCGACCGTTTCGACCCGGCCTTCTTCGGGATCTCCCCCCGCGAAGCCGCCGCCATGGATCCCCAGCAGCGTCTCGTCCTCGAGCTGAGCTGGGAGGCCCTGGAAGACAGCCGGATCGTCCCCGCCACGCTGCGCGGCAGCCGCACCGGCGTCTTCGTAGGCGCGATCTGGGACGACTACGCCACCCTGCTGTACCGGCACGGCCCCCAGTCCATCGGTCGGCACACCGTCACCGGCCTGCACCGCAGCATCATCGCCAACCGGGTCTCCTACACCCTGGGATTCCACGGGCCGAGCCTGGCCATCGACACCGCGCAGTCCTCCTCGCTGGTGTCGGTCCACCTGGCGTACGAGAGTCTGCGCCGCGGCGAGTCCGCGCTCGCGCTCGCGGGCGGCGTCAACCTCAACATCGTCCCCGAAAGCACTGTCGGCGCGGCCAAGTTCGGCGGACTCTCCCCGGACGGCCGCTGCCACACCTTCGACGCACGGGCCAACGGCTACGCCCGCGGCGAAGGCGCCGGCCTCGTGGTCCTCAAGCCCCTGAGCCAAGCCATCGCCGACGGCGACCGCATCCACTGCGTCATCCGCGGCAGCGCCATGAACAACGACGGGACGACGGACGGTCTCACCGTCCCCGGTCGCGCGACGCAGGAAGCCGTGATCCGGCAGGCCCTCCAGCGGTCCGGCGTGACCGCCGAGGAGGTCCAGTACGTCGAACTGCACGGCACGGGAACCCCGTTGGGCGACCCGATCGAGGCCGCCGCCCTCGGCGCCGCCATTGGCTCGGCACACCCGGACGGCCACCCTCTCGTCGTCGGTTCGGCCAAGACCAATATCGGCCATCTGGAAGGCGCCGCCGGCATCGCCGGCCTCCTCAAGGCCATTCTCAGCATCAAGCATCGGGAACTGCCGCCCAGCCTCAACTTCGAGACCCCCAACCCCGCCATCCCGCTTGACGAACTGAACCTCCGGGTGCAGACCGGCCTCAGCGAGTGGCCGCGGCCTGATCGCCCGCTGATCGCCGGCGTCAGCTCCTTCGGCATGGGCGGGACGAATGCCCATGTGGTTTTGGAGGAGGCTCCTGTGGTGGCTGCTGTTGAGGTGGTTGCCGAGGCGGGTGTGGGGTCGGTTGGTGTGGTGCCGTGGGTGGT
>NZ_JBSFKL010000033.1:0-21489 GCF_053598535.1 Streptomyces sp. NPDC001108 | reverse complement strand
TCCGATACTGGATGTATCGGGGTGACCCCGACAACGCGGCGAGCGTGCGTGCCGGGCGCCGCACGGCAGGCGGCAGTTTGAAGACAGGTCCTAGGACCCGAGCCCTATCCGCCGATCGCCGACATCGGCCGGTCGGGCTGGAGGAAGGACGGGTCGTCCAGGCCCGATCCGGCCTTCTTGCCCCACATGGCGAGCGTCCAGATCCGGGCGATCTCCTCGTCCGGTGCGCCGGAGCGCAGGGCGCCGCGCAGGTCGGTCTCCTCGCGGGCGAAGAGGCAGGTGCGCACCTGGCCGTCGGCGGTGAGCCGGGTCCGGTCGCAGGCCCGGCAGAAGGGGCGGGTGACGGAGGCGATGACACCGACCCGGTGGGGGCCGCCGTCGACGATCCAGCGCTCGGCGGGGGCGGAGCCCCGGGCCCCGGCGTCCTCCTCGGTGAGGGTGAAGCGGGTGCGCAGCGAGGCGAGGATGTCGCCCGCCGTGATCATTCCGTCGCGCTTCCAGCCGTGCTGGGCGTCGAGCGGCATCTGCTCGATGAAGCGGAGCTCGTAGTCGTGTTCCACGGCCCAGGCGAGCAGGTCGGGGGCCTCGTCGTCGTTGAGGCCCGGCATCAGGACGCTGTTGACCTTGACGGGGTTGAGTCCGGCGTCGCGGGCGGCTTCGAGGCCGGACAGTACGTCGTGGTGGCGGTCGCGGCGGGTGAGGGTCTTGAAGACGTCCGGGCGCAGGGTGTCCAGCGAGACGTTGACCCGGTCCAGGCCCGCGGCTTCGAGGGCCTCGGCCGTGCGCTTCAGGCCGATGCCGTTGGTGGTGAGGGAGAGCCGGGGGCGGGGGTCGAGGGCGGCGCACCGCTCGACGATGGAGACGAGCCCGGGGCGCAGCAGGGGTTCGCCGCCGGTGAAGCGGACCTCGGTGATGCCGAGGCGGGTGACGGCGATGCGGACCAGCCGGACGATCTCGTCGTCACTGAGCAGGTCGGGCTTGGCCAGCCACTGGAGCCCCTCTTCCGGCATGCAGTAGGTGCAGCGCAGGTTGCACCGGTCGGTCAGCGAGACGCGCAGGTCGGTGGCCACCCGGTCGTAGGTGTCGATGAGCATGTGGTCCCCCTCCCCCGTTCGCGGTCGCGGGTACCGGCCCCCGCCCGCTCCGGCCGGTATCTCCGGCCCTCTTCCGAGCCTACGCGAGAGCGGCCCCGCGGGCGGGGCCCGTTTGGCACGAGGAGGGCGCGGCCGTGTCGTAGGGATCTACGACACGGCCGCGGAGCCGGGTTCTCGCAGGTCGCGGGCCCGGGTCAGTGGGCTCCGACGCCGGTGAGGGACTTGACCTCCAGCTCGGCGTACTTGCCCCGGTCGGGCTCCTCCTTGGACAGCAGGGAGCCGATCCAGCCGAGCAGGAAGCCCAGGGGGATGGAGATCAGGCCGGGGTTCTCCAGCGGGAACCAGGCGAAGTCGACGCCCTTGAACATCGAGGTCTTCGGGTTGCCGGAGACGACCGGGGAGAACAGCACGAGGATCACCGAACTGGCGAGGCCGCCGTAGATCGACCAGAGGGCGCCCTGGGTGGTGAACCGCTTCCAGAAGAGGCTGTAGAGGATGGTCGGCAGGTTGGCGGAGGCGGCGACCGCGAAGGCGAGGGCGACCAGTCCGGCGACGTTCATGTCGCGGGCGAAGGCGCCGAGGACGATCGCGACGGCGCCGATGAGGACGGTGGCCCAGCGGGCGGCCTTCATCTCCTCCTTCTCGGTGGCCTTCCCCTTGCGGATGACGTTGGCGTAGATGTCGTGGGCGAAGGAGGACGAGGAGGCGAGGGTGAGGCCGGCGACGACGGCGAGGATGGTGGCGAAGGCGACGGCCGAGATCACGGCGAGCAGGACGGCGCCGCTGGTGGAGCCGACGCCGCCGAGGTATTCGGCGAGTTGCGGGGCGGCGGCGTTCCCGGCCGGGTTCTTGGCCTTGATCTCGTCGGGGCCGATCAGGGCGGCGGCGCCGAAGCCGAGCGCGATCGTCATCAGGTAGAAGGCGCCGATGATGCCGATGGCCCAGTTGACCGACTTGCGGGCGGCCTTGGCGGTCGGCACCGTGTAGAAGCGGATCAGGATGTGCGGCAGGCCGGCGGTGCCGAGGACGAGGGCGATGCCCAGGGAGAGGAAGTCCAGCTTGGAGGTGCCGGTGGCGCCGTACTTGAGTCCGGGCTCCAGGAACGCCGCTCCGTGGCCGCTCTTCGCGGCGGCGGTGCCGAGCAGGTCGGAGACGTTGAAGTCGAACTTCAGCAGCACGAGGAAGGTCATCAGCAGGGCGCCCGCGATCAACAGGACGGCCTTGACCATCTGCACCCAGGTGGTGCCCTTCATGCCGCCGATGGTGACGTAGACGATCATGAGGACGCCGACGAGGGCGACGATGAGGATCTTGCCGGCGTCGCTGGTGATGCCGAGGAGGAGGGAGACCAGGACGCCCGCGCCCGCCATCTGGGCCAGCAGGTAGAAGATCGAGACGACGATGGTGGAGACGCCGGCGGCGGTACGGACCGGGCGTTGGCGCATCCGGTAGGCGAGGACGTCGCCCATCGTGTAGCGGCCCGAGTTGCGCAGCGGTTCGGCGACCAGGAGCAGGGCCACCAGCCAGGCGACCAGGAAGCCGATGGAGTAGAGGAAGCCGTCGTAGCCGAAGAGGGCGATGGCCCCGGCGATGCCGAGGAACGAGGCGGCGGACATGTAGTCGCCGGAGACCGCGAGCCCGTTCTGGAAGGCGGTGAACTGGCGGCCGCCCGCGTAGAAGTCGGCGGCGCTGCGGGTCTGGCGGCCGGCCCAGACCGTGATGCCCAGGGTGGCTGCGACGAAGACGGCGAAGAGCGTGATGATCAGCGGCCGGTGCTCGGTGGTCGAGGAGGCGGCGAGCTGGAGGACGGTGTGCGAGGGGTGTGCGGCGCTCATGCGTCGGCCTCCATACGGGACTTGATCGCCTCGGCCTTGGGGTCGAGCTTCGCCGCGGCGTGCCGCGAGTAGAACCAGGCGATGAGGAAGGTGGTGACGAACTGGGCGATGCCGAAGACGAAGGCGACGTTGATGTTGCCGAACACCTTGGTGCCCATGAAGCCGCCCGCGTAGTTGGACAGCAGTACGTAGAGCAGGTACCAGAGGACGAACGCGATGGTCAGCGGGAAGGCGAACGAGCGGTACGAGCGGCGCAGTTCGCCGAACTCCTCGCTCTCCTGCATCGCGAGGAAGGCCTCGGTCGTGGGCCGGTCGGGGCCGGCCTCCCCCTGGGCGGCCTCGGGCGGCGGTGCATCGGTAGCCACGGAATCTCCTCGCGACGCGGGTGCGGTGGTGTCGGACGACGGCGGGTCTCACAGGAGGGTCCGGCAACGGCGGAACAGGTGTCGGCGCGCCTTCCCCGACGAACGGCACGGAGGGCGCGGCGCGGCGGTTCACCGGACCGCGGACTTCTCCCGCACGATGTTCGACACCCGTCCGGCCGAATCAGGGCGTCCCTACTCATTGATGAGCGGGCATGATCAGCGATAACTTCACTGGTCATGTACGCGACCGGGTGCGCCCGCGTCCGGTCGCCCGGCACGGATGATGTGGAGACCCCATGGCTCATCTGCGTTCCAGACGGACCCGCGCGCTCACGTTGCCCGTCGGACTGGCGCTCACGGCCTCGCTCGGCTTCCTGCCCGCGAACGCCGCCTCCGCCGCCCCCGTGGACGCGCCGTCCGCGGCCGCGGTGTCGACGGACGGCCCGAAGCTCTCCTACGTGGTCAACACGCGAAGCGGTCCCGGGACCGTCAAGCAGGTGACGAAGGCGATATCCCAGGCCGGCGGCACGGTCGTCGCCTCCTACGACAAGATCGGCGTCATCGTCGTCCACGCGCAGACCCCGGACTTCGCGCAGACGATGCGCCGGGTCAAGGGCGTCGACTCCGTGGGGGCCACCCGCACCAACCCGATCGTCCCGCAGGCCACCACGGACACCGGGGCCGAGCAGCCGCTGACCGCCGCGCAGGCGAAGGCGGCGGCGGCCGGGGCGACCGCGGACCAGGACCCGATGGCACCGCTCCAGTGGGACATGCCCGCGATCAAGGCGGACCAGGCGCACAAGAAGACGCTGGGCAGCAGCAAGGTCACGGTCGCGGTCATCGACACGGGCGTCGACGACACCCATCCGGACCTGGCCCCGAACTTCGACCGGTCGGCGTCCGCGAGCTGTGCCTCCGGCGTGGCGGACACCTCGGACGGCGCCTGGCGCCCGAAGGCCGGCGAGAGCAACCACGGCACGCATGTCGCCGGGACCATCGCGGCCGCGAAGAACGGCGTCGGCATCACGGGCGTCGCCCCGGGCGTCAAGCTGGCCGCCATCAAGGTCGCGAACCCGGACGGGTTCTTCTACACCGAGTCGATCGTCTGCGGATTCATGTGGGCCGCCGAGCACAAGATCGACGTCACGAACAACAGCTATTACACCGACCCGTGGATGTTCAACTGCAAGAACGACGCCGACCAGGGCGCCCTGGTCGAGGCCGTCGCACGGGCCACCCGGTACGCGGAGGGCAAGGGCGCGGTCAACGTCGCCTCGGCCGGCAACAGCGCCTTCGACCTGGCCTCCGACGCGATCGAGGACACCACCAGCCCGAACGACTCCACGCCCGGTACCCGGACGATCGACCCGTCCGAGTGCCTGGACATCCCCGCGCAGCTGCCGGGCGTCGTGACGGTCTCCGCGACCGGCGCCAAGGGCCTGAAGGCCTCGTACTCGAACTACGGGAACGGCGTCATCGACGTCTCGGCCCCGGGCGGTGACTCGACGGTCTACCAGACGCCCGCCCCGCCGGCGACCAGCGGTCTGATCCTTTCGACGCTGCCCAACGGCCAGTACGGCTACAAGGCCGGTACGTCGATGGCCGCGCCGCACGTCTCGGGGGTCGCGGCCCTCATCAAGTCGACGCACCCGCACGCCTCGGCCGCCGCGGTGAAGGCGCTGCTGCTCGCGGAGGCGGACGCCACCGCGTGCGGTGCCCCGTACGACATCGACGGCGACGGCACGGTCGACGCCGTCTGCGAGGGCGGCAAGAAGAAGAACGGCTTCTACGGTGCCGGTGTGGTGAACGCGCTGAACGCGGTCCGCTGGTAGCGGTACGCCATGACGCGGCGGGAGGGACCGGAGCACGCGGCCGGTCCCTCCCGCAGTCTTCTGCGGCCGTCCGCCGTCCCGGCCGGGGGCGCTTCCCCGAGGTGGCACCCGGTGCCATAGTGAGTGGATGGCGATGACACGTAAGTCCGGTACGGAGCAGGCGTGGACGGCGCTCGGCGGTGGTCCCGCGCTGCTCGACCGGGTCGGGGCGGACGGCCCCGGGGGACTGCTGCCGTCCCGGCTGCCGGTGCGGGAGCTGGCCCGGTCCACCGTCGCGGTGTGCTCCCTGGCCGCCGCCGAACTGGCCGCGCGCCGCACCGGGCGCCCGGTGGGCCGGGTCCGGGTCGACGAGGCCGCGGTGGCAACGGCGTTCGTCAGCGAACGCCATCTGCGGATCGACGGGCGCGCGCCGGTCTCCTTCGCCCCACTGTCCCGGTTCTGGCCCTGCGCCGACGGCTGGGTCCGCACCCACGCCAACTACCCGCACCACCGGTCCCGGCTGCTCGGCACCCTGGGGCTGGCGCCGGACACCCCGGACGGGCCCGCGGTGGAGGCCGTCGCCGCGTCGTTCGCGGGGCGCCGGGGCGAGGAGATCGAACGGACGGTGTACGCGGCGGGCGGTCTCGCCGTGGCCGCCCGCACCCCCGGGCAGTGGGCGGCCGGCCCGCAGGGCGCCTCGGTCGCGGCCACCGGGCTGGTGGGCCGGGAGCGGCTCGACGACGCACCGGCGCGCGGGTCGGCGGCGCTCACCGGCGATCCGCTGCTGCCCGCCGCCGGAGTGCGGGTCCTCGACCTCAGCCGGGTGATCGCGGGGCCGGTCGCCACCCGTACCCTCGCGCTGCTCGGCGCGGACGTGCTGCGGATCGACCCGCCGCGCTTCCCGGAGAGCCAGGACGCGCACGCCGACACCGGGTTCGGGAAGCGGTCGGTGGAGCTGGACCTGGCCGCCCCGGCGGGGGCCGCCGCCCTCGACCGGCTGCTGTCCGGGGCGGACGTGGTGGTCACCGGCTACCGGCCCGGGGCGCTGGACCGGTTCGGGCTGACGCCCGGTGAACTGGCCGCGCGCCGACCGGGCGTGGTGGTCGCCCGGCTCTCCGCCTGGGGGACGGCCGGCCCGTGGGCGGGACGGCGCGGCTTCGACAGCCTCGTCCAGGTGGCCACCGGCATCGCGGCGGTGGAGGCGGGGGACGGGGAGCGGCCGGGCGCGCTGCCCGCCCAGGCGCTCGACCACGGCACCGGCTATCTGCTGGCCGCCGCCGTGCTGCGGGCGCTGACCGAGCAGCACGACACGGGCGGCTCCCGGCTGGTGACGCTCTCGCTGGCCCGTACCGCCGCCTGGCTGCTCGGCGAACTGCCCGCCCCGGCCGCCCGGGAGGGCACGGGGGCCGCGTACGAGCCGGAGCGGTGGCTGACGGAGACCGGCAGTCCGCTGGGCCGGCTGCGGCACGCGGTGTCACCGGTGGCATTCGAGGGCGGCCCCGCCGGCTGGTCGCGCCCGCCCGGACGCCTCGGGGCCGACACCGCCGACTGGCTCACGGACTGACGGGCTCCGCCGTCCCCTCCGCCGCGCGCCCGGTCGCCCCCTGTGCGCCCAGCACCCCGACGGTCAGCAGGAACTGGGCCGCGAGGTAGGTGGACATGACCCAGAAGCCGGGGGCGGGCAGTTGCGGCCAGTCGGCGATGTCGGTGGCGATCAGTGTGTCGGAGAGCAGGAACAGCGCCCCGCCGACGGCCGCGTACCTACCGAGCGTGCCCGCCCGGTAGGCCATCGCCGCGAGCAGCAGGCTGTAGCAGGTCATCGGGATCCGCAGCCCTTCCGGCAGCCCGCTCCACAGCAGTGCGACGACGGTGGCCAGGACGACCGCGTACCCGACCCCGACCGGGACCGAGGAGCGGACCCGCCCGAAGAGCCACAGGTAGCAGACGTGGCCCACCGCGAAGGAGCCCATCCCCACGAGGAAGCCGAGGTCCGAGTCGAACAGCAGGAAGGTGTCGCCGCCCCAGCCGAACAGCAGCGCCGCGACGAGCAGCCGGGGCCCGCGCCGGGCGGCGGCGTACCCGGCCAGCAGCGGCATCAGCAGCGGCTTGGCCGTCTGGTGGGCGGCCGGGAGGTCGGCGAGCACCCCGACGAGGTCGACGGCGGAGGCCACCAGGAAGGCGACGAGCAGCGGGCGTACCAGGCGCTCCCGCAGGTCCGGGGTGGTGTCGGTGGTCATCCGGCGGTCTCCTCGGGGGCGGGGGCGGTACGAGCGGTGGCGGTGGCGGTGGCCGGCTGCCAGCCGGGGCCCCGGAAGACCCGCCCGGCCCGCTCGCCCCAGGTACCCGCCGCCCGCACGTCACGGGCGATCGCGGCGTACTCGTGGGTGGCGACCCGGAGCGGGTTGTAGGTCCCGATGTTCTTGGTGAGGCCGAAGACGGGCCGCTCGGTCTCGGCGGTGAACGAGCCGAAGAGCCGGTCCCAGACGATCAGGATGCCGCCGAAGTTCCGGTCCAGGTAGCCACCCTGCGAGGCGTGGTGCACCCGGTGGTGGGACGGCGTGTTCAGTACGTACTCGAAGGGCCGGGGCAGCTTGTCGACGCGTTCGGTGTGCACCCAGAACTGGTAGACGAGATTGGCCGAGGAGCAGAAGGCGAGCGCCGCCGGATGGACCCCGCACGCGATCATCGGCAGGTAGAACGGCCAGACGGTCAGCGAGGTCCAGGGCTGGCGCAGCGCGGTGGAGAGGTTGAACTTCCGGCTGGAGTGGTGGACCACGTGGCAGGCCCAGAGGATGCGGATCACATGGTGTCCGCGGTGCGACCAGTAGTAGAAGAAGTCCTGCGCGAGCAGCATCAGCAGGATCGTCCACCACAGCACGGGTACGCGGAGCGGGGTCAGTTCGTAGACCGCCGTGTAGATCGCGACGATGGGGACTTTCCACAGCAGGTCGAAAACGAGACTGCCCAGCCCCATGGTGATGCTGGTGACGGTGTCCTTCGCCTCGTACCCGGCGGTCTCCTCGTCCGGATGGAAGTGGTGCAGGGCCATTTCCAGGACGGTGAGCAGGACGAAGGCCGGTATGGACCAGAGCACGACATCGGGCAGGTTCGGCGGCATGCCTGCACCGTAGAGCCGCAGGTCGGCCGGGGACTAGAGGTGGTTACCAACAAGTATGCGAGACAAGCTGTCAGCAGTCTTTGGAGGCTTCCGCCAAGGAGGGCCGTCCAGGCGTCGTACGATCCCTCCGTCGAGGTGTCCGGCGGGGAGGGAACGCGCTTGTCCGGTCTGGAAGTTGCTTTGCTCCGGCTGGCGACGACGGTCGCTTCCACGGTGGCCAGGTCGCTGCTGACGAAGAAGCCGGGCGCGGGGCTCGTCCCGGATCCGGTGCGCCCGCTCCCCCGCCCGGCGGAGCCGGACCGGCTGGCCCGGGTCCTCGGTGACCGGCTCGCCGCCGCCCACGCCGACCTGCCGGAGCACGAGCGGCTGGCGGCGGTGGACGCGGTACGGGACGCCTTCGCGGCGGCGGGCGGCCCGACGCCGGAGCGGCTGTTCGCCATGGACCTCGATCCACAACGGCTGGCCGCCGAACTGCCGCCGCCCGACGCGGGCCTGTCGGAGCGGGCGGCCGGGCTGTACGGGGAGCTGCTCGTCCGGTGCTGCGCCCATCTGGTGGAGCAGCTGACCGCCGAGCCGTCCTTCCTGGCGCGCGCGGCGGTGGAGCAGACCCGCGCGACGGCGCGGACGCGGGAGCTGGTGGCGGACGTACGGGACCGGGTCGGCCCGCGCCCGGACGCCGCCGCGCTGGAGTTCGAGCAGCGGTACGCGCGGTTCATGGCCACGTCGCACGGCCGGATGGGGCTGTTCGGGCTGACACTCGGGCGGACCGCCGCCGAATGGCCGCTGGAGACGGCCTACATCAGTCTGACGGTGAGCGGGGGTGCCGTCCGGCATCACGACGGGCTGGACCACCCGGTCGCGGTGACGGTCTCTGTGGAGCAGGCCCTCGCCGGGACGGACCGGCTGCTGCTGCGGGGCCCGGCCGGTTCGGGCAAGAGCACCCTGGTGCAGTGGCTCGCGGTGAACGCCGCCCGCCGCACGTTCGGCCCCGCCCTGGCGGAGTGGAACCGCTGCGTGCCCTTCGTCCTGCGGCTGCGCGCGTTCACCTCGGACGATGCGCTGCCCGTACCGGACGATTTCCTGCGCGCGACCGGGGTCCCGCTGCACGGCGCGGCGCCCGCCGGGTGGGCCGACCGGCTGCTGACCGAGGGCCGGGCGCTGGTCCTGGTCGACGGGGTGGACGAGGTCCCGATGCGGCAGCGGCGGCGCACCGAGAAGTGGCTGAAGGACCTGATCACGGCGTACCCGAAGGCCCGGTACGTGGTGACGACCCGGCCGTCGGCGGTGCCGGAGAGCTGGCTGTCCGGTCCGGGGCTCGGTTTCGAGCCGCACGCGCTGCTGCCGATGAGCCGGGAGGACATCCGCCTGTTCGTCGAGCACTGGCACGCGGCGGCCCGCACGGAGTGCCCCTCCCCGGAGGAGCGCGAGCAGCTCGATGTGTACGAGGCCTCGCTGCGGCGCGCGGTGGGCACGCGCCGCGACCTGGCACGGCTCGCGACGAACCCGCTGATGTGCGCCCTGCTGTGCGCGCTGAACCGGGACCGGCGGATGCAACTCCCTCGCGCCCGGAAGGAGTTGTACGACGCCGCCCTGGACATGCTGCTGGTCCGCCGGGACACCGAGCGGGACATCGCCGGGGTCGAGGGCGTCGACCTGACCCGCGAGGAGCAGACGGCACTGCTGCAACGCCTCGCGTACTGGCTGATCCGCAACGGCCAGGCCGAGGCCGACCGCACCGAGGCCCAGGAGATGGTGGGCGAGTGGCTGACGGCCATGCCCCAGGTACGGGGCGGCGCCGAGGCGGTCTTCGCCCATCTACTCATCCGGAGCGGCCTGTTGCGCGAACCGGCGCCGGGCGCGGTGGGGTTCGTGCACCGGACGTTCCAGGACTACCTGGGCGCCAAGGCGGCGGTGGAGGCCCGCGACTTCGGCGTACTGGTGAAGCACGGGCACGACGACCAGTGGCACGACGTGATCCAGATGGCGGTGGGCCACGCCCGCACCGACGAACGGGCCAAGCTGCTAAGGCAGTTACTGAAGCGCGCCGCCCGGACGAAGGAGCACCGCAGCCGCCTCGTCCTCTTGGCGGCGGCCTCCCTGGACCACGCCCCGGAACTGGACCCGGCGGTGCGCGCGGAGGTCCAGCAGCGGACGGCGGAGCTGCTGCCGCCGCGTACGAGGGCGGAGGCGGAGGCACTGGCCGAGATCGGCGAACTGGTTTTGGGCCTGCTACCGGGGCCGGGAGAGGTGGAGAGCGAGTACGCGGCGGGGTATGTGGTGCTGACGGCAGCACTGGTGGGTGGCGAGGCGGCGTTCGAGGTGATCAAGGGGTATCGGAATGACGAGCGGGGCCAAGTGGCGTTCCACCTGGCCGAGGCGTGGAGTTCGTTCGACACCGACGACTACGCCCGGGAGGTGCTCGCGGCACAGAAGTGGAACGCGGCCTCCCTGTCCGTGGGGAACGACGGCCAACTGGCGGCCCTGCGGCATGTACCCAAGGCTGGGGGCATTCGGTTTCACGGCAATCGACCGGATCTTTCACCACTGGTCGCGCGCCACGGGTTGGAGAGGTTCTTCGTCCACAACAACGAGGCGCTGACCGACGTCTCCCCGCTCGCCGCGATTCACTCGCTCACGGATGTAGGGCTAAGCCTGTGTCCCGGGGTCCGTGATCTCAGCCCGCTGTCGGATCTTCCTCTGATCCTGCTCTCCCTGACCGAATTGCATCCTGATCTGCCAAAGGAACACTTGGAGCCGCTCACCGGCCTTCACGGACTGACCCTGAACCACCGCTTCCCTGTCGGCAGCCTCTCCGAGCTGCCCCTGGGCTCGCACCTCACGACGTTGGCCCTCGGCCATCAAGTGTCAAACCTGAGCCTGGAAGGCATCGAGCACTACACCGAACTGAGGGCGCTCGGCCTGCAGGATCTGCGGCACGTCAGGTACATGCACCGGAACCCGTTCTTCCAGCGCCTCGCCTGGCTCGGCCTCAGTACGATCGCGGTCCCCTCTCTGAGCACACTCGCCGGCCTCACCGGGCTCCGGAAACTGGTTCTCACCCATTGCCTGCTCCCCCAGGGCCTGGGTCACCTCCGCGAATTACCCGCGCTGACGGACCTGACCCTGCACACCGACTGGAACGACGGGCCGGTCGACCTCACCCCCCTGGCCGACCTGGACGGACTCACAATCCACCTCGGCGGCGAAACAGTGGCCATCGGCACCGACCGCTTCCCGCCCGAGCGCATCGTGCGCCTCGCCTGACGGCCCTCACACCCCCACCGCCCCCAGCAACTCCCCCGCCGCGTAGGTGACCGCCATCGCCACCGCGCCGCCCGCCATGTTCCGCAGCACCGCCGGGCCGATCCGTGCCTCCCCGAGGCGGGCGCTCCACCAGCCGGTGAACGCCAGGGCCGCCAGCACCGAGACCACGGTCACCGGGAGGCGCAGCGTGGACGGCGGGAGCACGATCGCGAGGAGGGGCAGCAGGGCACCGACCGTGAAGGCGAGGAAGCTGGCGCCCGCCGCGTGCCAGGGGTTCGTCAGCTCGTCCGGGTCGATGCCGAGTTCGACCTCCGCGTGGGCGCGCAGCGCGTCGCGTTCGGTGAGCTGGACGGCGGCCTCGCGGGCGATGTCGTGGCTCAGCCCCTTGCCCTGCAGGAGGCCGGTCAGCTCTTCGAGTTCCGCCTCCGGGGTCTCCTTGAGCTCGCGTTTCTCCGTCGCGAGGGCGGCCTGCTCCGAGTCCCGCTGGGTGGAGACCGAGACGTACTCCCCCGCGGCCATCGACATGGAGCCGGCCAGCAGTCCGGCCAGGCCCGCCGTGAGGAGGGCGCCCCGGTCGCCGGTGGCACCGGCCACGCCGACCACCAGGCCAGCGGTGGAGACCACACCGTCGTTGGCGCCGAGGACCGCGGCGCGCAGCCAGTTCAGCCGTGCGCCGAGTCCGTTGCCGTGCGGTTCGTGGTGTCCCCGGGTATCCGTCACCCGGGGATGGTCTCACCCCGGGCGGCGCGTCGGGGGGTACCGGCCCAGTCGCCCCGCGGGGTGTCGCGCGGCGGGGCGGCCGCCAAGTCCGGCCGTTCCCGAATAGGAGACTGTCAGTGGCGGCCCGTATTCTCTGTGACCATGCTCGACGACCGCCAGACCGCAGCACCGTGGCCGACCGCCTACCCGCAGGGGTACGCGGTCGTCGACGTGGAGACCACCGGACTCGCCCGGGACGACCGGATAGTGTCCGCCGCCGTCTACCGTCTGGACGCGCAGGGCGATGTCGAGGACCACTGGTACACCCTGGTCAACCCCGAGCGTGATCCCGGCCCGGTCTGGATCCACGGGCTGACCAGCGACGTGCTGGAGGGCGCTCCGCTCTTCCCGGAGATCGCCGCACAGCTCTCGGAGCGGCTCGCCGGGCGGGTGCTCGTCGCGCACAACGCGGCGTTCGACTGGTCGATGCTGGCCCGGGAGTACGCGCGGGCCTCGGTCGTCGCCCCCGTCGAGCAGCGGCTGTGCACGATCGCGCTCGCCAAGGAGCTGCGGCTGCCGCTGCCCAACCACAAGCTGGAGTCGCTCGCCGCGCATTTCGGTGTCGTGCAGCAGCGCGCCCACCACGCGCTGGACGACGCCCGGGTGCTGGCCGAGGCGTTCCGGCCGAGTCTGCACGCGGCGGCACGGGACGGGGTGCGGCTGCCGCTGCTGGAGTGCCGGCCGCTGACCGAGTGGTCGGAGTCGCCGGTCACCCCGAGGGTGGGCTACCAGTCCTCGTACGGTCACGGCAGCTGGCGCACCTCGCGCAAGCGCCCGCCGTGCCCGTACCCCAACCCCGGGCGGTACGAGAAGGAGAAGCCGCTGATGCAGGGCATGCGGGTGGCGTTCTCCGGCGACACCTCGATAGACCGCGAGCTGCTGGAGGACCGGGCCGTGGAGGCCGGGCTGCATGTGGCGACGAGCGTCTCCCGGCTGACCAGCCTGCTGGTCACCAACGACCCGGACTCGGCGACGTCGAAGACGGTCAAGGCCAAGTCGTTCGGCACCCCGATCGTGGACGAGAGCGCCTTCACCCACCTGCTGCGCGACGTCGCCCCGGCGTCGGGCCGGGCGGCGGCTCCGTCGTCGGCGGCTCCGCCGTCATCGGAGTGAACCGGCGCGACTCGCCCGCCCGCCGCTCGCCCGTCGCCGTCCTCCCGTCCCACCCTGTGGCTCATGGCACGTTGTGAGGTTTGCGGAAACGACTACGGCATGTCCTTCGAGGTGCACGCGCAGGGCGCGGTGCACGTCTTCGACTGCTTCTCCTGCGCCATTCACCGGATGGCGCCCATCTGCGAGCACTGCCGGGTCCAGATCATCGGCCAGGGCGTCGAGGTCGACGGGCACTGGTTCTGCGGCGGTCACTGCTCCCGCGCCGAGGGGCAGGTGGGCATCATCGACAAGGTCTGAACCGACCAGGCCGGAGCGGCGCCCCCACCGCCCCTCGCCCGCTTCCCCCACCCCTGCGCACGGCGCCCCACGACGCGGTTGTACGGTCGTGGGGTGTACCGCTTCCTGTTGACCCGGCAGTGGCTGGCCCTCGCCCTGCTCGTCCTCGTCCTGATCCCCACGATGGTCGAGCTGGGCTTCTGGCAGTTGCACCGGCACGAGCACAAGGTCGCGCAGAACGCTCTGATCTCCCGCAACCTCAAGGCGAAGCCGGTCCCGGTCGCCTCGCTCACCTCCCCGGGTCACACCGTCCCGCGCTCCGACTACTGGCGGACGGTGACCGCCACCGGTACGTACGACAGCGAGCACGAGGTGGTGGTGCGCCGCCGGACCGCGGCCGACGGCCGCATCGGCGTCCATGTGCTGATCCCCTTCGATCTCAAGGGCGGCGGCACGGTCCTGGTCAACCGCGGCTGGGTGCCCTCCGCCACCAGCCAGAGCGCCTTCCCCGACGTCCCGCTCGTCCCCGAGGGCGAGGTGCGGATCACCGGACGGCTCAAGGCCGACGAGACGACCAGCGCCAGCGGCATCAAGGACATCTCCGACCTTCCGGACCGTCAGGTGATGCTGATCAACAGCGCCCAGCAGGCCGAGCGGCTCTCCCGGCCGGTGTTCGGCGGCTACATCGAGCTGACCGCCCCCGAGCCCCTCGGCGGCCTCCCGGAGCTGATCGAGGCCCCGGACGACGGCTCGATCGGTCCGCACATGGCGTACGCCGTGCAGTGGTGGCTCTTCGCCGCCGGTGTCCCGGTCGGTTACGTGGTCCTGGCCCGCCGCGAGAAGCGCGACCGGCTGGCGGCCGCGGCGAAGGCGGCCGCCGGGAAACAGCCCGCCGGGCCCGGATCGCCGGAGAAGCCGGAACCCGCCACGGCCTGATGTCCGGCCCGCCGGGCCGGTGGTGTCCGCCGGATGCGGGCACGGCGTACCGGCCGGGTGACCTCCGCCGTCCGGGTCTGCTTAACCGGGCGTCCCTCCGGGAACACGGCAGTACGTGACCCCACTCATCGAGGACTATGCCCTCATCGGCGATCTCCAGACGGCCGCCCTGGTCGGCAGGAACGGGTCCGTCGACTGGTTGTGCCTGCCCCGCTTCGACTCGGGTGCCTGCTTCGCCGCACTGCTCGGCGACGAGGAGAACGGCCACTGGCGGATCGCCCCGCGCGGCGCGGAGGTCTGCACCCGGCGCGGCTACGCGGGTGACTCCCTGGTCCTGGAAACCTTCTGGGAGACCCGTACCGGCACCGTCAAGGTCATCGACTTCATGCCGCACCGGGACAAGGAGCCCGAGGTGATGCGGATCGTCGAGGGCGTCAGCGGCACCGTCGAGATGAGTTCGGTGATCCGGCTGCGCTTCGACTTCGGCTCGGTGGTGCCGTGGATGCGCCGCTCGAAGGGGCACCGGGTGGCGGTCGCCGGGCCGGACTCCGTCTGGCTGCGCAGCGAGCCGCCGGTCAAGACCTGGGGCCAGCAGTTCTCCACCTGCTCGTCGTTCACCGTCACGGCGGGCGAGAAGGTCGCGTTCGTCCTGACCTGGCATCCTTCGCACTCGCCCCGCCCCGACCTCGTGGACCCGCACGAGGCGCTGGAGAACACCCTGTCCGACTGGGCCGAATGGTCGGCCCGGTGCGAGTACCGGGGCCCCTACCGGGAGGCGGTGGTCCGCTCGCTGATCACGCTGAAGGCGCTGACCTTCGGCCCGACCGGCGGCATCGTGGCGGCGCCCACCACCTCGCTGCCGGAGGAGATCGGCGGCGTACGGAACTGGGACTACCGCTTCTGCTGGCTGCGGGACTCCACCCTGGCCCTGGGCGCCCTCCTCTCGGCCGGCTACCTGGAGGAGGCCGCCGCCTGGCGGGACTGGCTGCTGCGGGCGGTCGCCGGGGACCCGGCCGACCTCCAGATCATGTACGGGCTCGCGGGCGAGCGCAGACTCCCCGAGACGGAGCTGCCGTGGCTGGCGGGCTACGAGAACTCCGCCCCGGTCCGGATCGGCAACGAGGCGGTCCGCCAGCGCCAGCTCGATGTGTACGGGGAGGTCATCGACTCGCTGCGGCTCGCCCGCGAGGCGGGTCTGGACGACAAACCGCACGCCTGGAACCTCCAGCTCAGCCTGCTCGGCTTCCTGGAGTCGACCTGGCGGGAGCCGGACGAGGGGCTGTGGGAGATCCGCGGCCAGCGCCGCCACTTCGTGCACTCCAAGGTGATGGCCTGGGTCGCCGCCGACCGCGCCGTCCGCACCCTGGAGGGCAATCCCTCGCTGGCCGGTGACGCCGAGCGGTGGCGCGCCATGCGGGACGCGGTGCACCGGGAGGTGTGCGAGAAGGGGTACGACCCGGTGCGCAACACCTTCACCCAGTCCTACGGCTCGCGGAACCTGGACGCCGCGACCCTGCTGATCGCCCGGACCGGGTTCCTGCCGCCGGACGACCCCCGGCTGGCCGGGACGGTCGACGCGGTCCGGGCCGAGCTGGGCCATGGCTGCCTGCTGCGCCGCTACAGCACCGACGGCGCCTCGATCGACGGACTGCCCGGTAGCGAAGGGGCATTCCTGGCCTGCTCGTTCTGGCTGGCCGACGCACTGGTCATGACCGGACGAAAGGCGGAGGCCAAGGAGCTCTTCGAGCAGCTGCTGGAGCTCCGCAACGACGTGGGGCTGCTCTCCGAGGAGTACGACACCGTCGGCCGCCGTCTGCTCGGCAACTTCCCGCAGGCGTTCAGCCACATCGGGCTGGTCGGCACCGCCATGGCGCTGGCCGGTGAGGACACCCTGGAGCCGGAGGCGGCAGGATAGGGGCATGGATCTTGGACTGAAGGACCGTGTGTACATCGTCACCGGAGCGACCCGGGGGCTGGGCAACGCCACGGCGCGGGCGCTGGCCGCCGACGGCGCGAAGGTGATCGTCACCGGACGCGACGCGGGACGCGCCGAGGCGGCCGCCGCCGAGCTGGGGCCGGACGCGGTGGGGCTGGCCGCCGACAACGCCGACCCCGACTCCGCGCGGCACCTGATGGAGGCGGCGCACGAGCGGTTCGGCCGGCTGGACGGCATTCTGATCAGCGTCGGCGGCCCGGCCCCCGGGTTCGTCGCCGACAACACCGACGAGCAGTGGCAGTCGGCCTTCGAGTCGGTGTTCCTGGGGGCGGTGCGGCTCGCCAGGGCCGCGGCGGCGGTGCTCGGCGAGGGCGGGGTGATCGGCTTCGTGCTCTCCGGTTCCGTGTACGAGCCGATCGCCGGGCTCACCATCTCCAACGGGCTGCGCCCCGGTCTCGCCGGTTTCGCCAAGTCGCTCGCCGACGAGCTGGGTCCCCGGGGCATCCGGGTGGTGGGCGTGCTCCCGGCCCGGATCGACACGGACCGGGTGCGGGAGCTGGACGCCCTGTCGGGCGACGCGGAGGCGGCCCGGGCGGCCAACTCGGCGCGGATTCCGCTGCGCCGGTACGGCACCCCGGAGGAGTTCGGCCGGACCGCGGCGTTCCTGCTGTCGCCCGCGGCCTCGTACCTGACCGGCATCATGCTGCCGGTCGACGGCGGCTCCCGGCACGGCTTCTGAGCCACAGTCCGCCACCGCCCGCGCGTCCCGCGGCCCCGGCGCACGCGCCGGGGGCGGGTGGTGGGTCAGTTCACCCGCTCGGCCCGGTGTCCGACCGCCTTCAGCCGCACCTCGGCCGGCAGTTCGGCCAGTCCCGCCGAGTCGCGGGCGTGGGCCAGCGTCTCGTCGGTGAGGCGGCCGAGCACCTCGTCCGGGGTCGCGTGCGGCTCCATCAGCAGGGTGATCCGGGCCCGTGGCGCGGACCGTCTGCCGGTCAGCGCGGCCTGGGCGCGGTCCACCCCGTCCAGCGCCTCCGCCTCCGCGGCGACCGCCCCCTCCAGGGCCCGGCCGCGCAGCAGCGCCCCCTCGCCGTCGCCGCTGTCCACCAGCACCTCGGCGAGGCGGGCGCGGCGCGTCTGGGCCAGCAGCCACCACAGGGCGAGGACGACCACGACGGCGAGGGCGGCGATGACCGTGGGCCACCACCAGCCCTCCCCGCGCCAGCGGTTCCGGTCGGCCACGGAGAGCAGCACGTCGTCCTTGCCCCGCCAGGGCCACCAGGACGGTACGGAGAGTCCGGTCCCGGCGGCGAGGACCGCGCCGCCGCCGCAGACCAGCACCAGCCCGGCCAGCCCGAGCAGCACGCGGTTGACGGTCCTGAGCATCGACGTCATCCCTTCTTCGCCGGCCGGCGCACCCGCACGGACAGGCTCGGCGGCCGGGCCAGTCCCAGCTCCGTGACCCCGGCCCGGAGCACGGTATCCAGGTCGGCCCGTACGTCGTCGAGTGCGCGGAAGTGCGACACGGCGCGCACCGCCGCCCGGCGCCGGCCCATCCGAACCCGCACCGACTGCACCCCGGCGATCTCGACGGCCCGGTCGCGCAGCACCAGGGCGGCGGCGGAGCGGTCGAGGGCGGCCCGGACGCCGGGGCGGTCGCGGCGCATCGGCAGCAGGGCGCGCAGGCCGGGGGTGGCGGCCAGCAGGAGCAGCCACAGACCGATCAGCACGGCGAGGACGGCGGCGCCGAGCAGCCAGACGTCGGAGAGCGGGCGCTCGGCCAGCTGGTCGGCGAGGTCGCGGCGCCATCGCATCGCGGGGCGGCCGGCCCGTACCGCAGCGACGTCGTAGAGCAGCAGCCCGCTTCCGCCGAGGACCACGAGCGCGAGGAGCGCCGCGGGGATGCGGCGCCGCGCCCAGAAACGGCCGGCCCGGCCGCCCGCCGCCCGCCGCCCGGGGGCCGGTTCGCGGGCGGTGGACGAGGTGGACCGGTCGAGCTGGAGGACCTCTCCCCGCTCGGTTCCGGCCGCGTCGGGGGACGGTGTGCCGTGCCCGGGCTCTTCGGGTCCGGTCACCGGAGCCACCCCCGCGCAGCGGCGCCCGCTCCGGTCGGATGCAGCCGTTCGACCTGTACGGTCACCTCGGGCACGTCCATCCCCGCCAGGGCCTCCACCCGTTCGACGACCCGGCGCCGTACCGCACCGCACCGGTGGCCGATGTCGCAGGGGTAGCCGAGTTCCAGGCTCACCCGGACGCGGGCGGTGTCCCGGTGCACGGTGACCGTGGCGCGCGGCGCGGCGCATCCCTCGGGCGGCCGGCCGGCCGCCTCCTTCGCCGCCTGCGCGGCGAGCTTCGCGATCACCCGGTCGGCGATCCGGGTCTCCCCCCGCTCCCCCGCGGCGATCCGGGCGCCCGCCTCCGGCACGGCCGTCATCGCCGTCGGTCGCCGCGGTCGCGGCTCCGGAAGAAGTCACCGGGCTCCAGATCGCCCTCCAGGAGGCGGCCGGCGACGAAGCCGACCGCTCCCAGGGCCGCCACCAGCAGGAAGGCCCCGAATCCGCCGAAGTACCCGGCGAATCCGAGTGCCATGCCGGCCACCATGCCGACCACCGCCATGCTCATCGTGCGCTCCTCGACTGTGCGGGCCGACCGGACCTACTGGAGACGTGGCTCGGGCTGATCGTCGTCATCGGGTTCGTCGGGCAGCTTCACGTCGCTGACCGCGATGTTGACCTCGACGACCTCCAGGCTGGTCATCCGCTCGACGGCGGCGACCACGTTCTCCCGGACGTCCCGGGCGACCTCGCCGATCGAGACGCCGTAGTCGACGACGATCTCCAGGTCGAGCGCGGTCTGGACCTCGCCGACCTCCGCCTTCACCCCTCGGGTGACGGATTTGCCGCCGCCCGGCACCCGGTCGCGCATCGCGCCGAAGGTCCGGGAGAGGCCGCTGCCCATCGCGTGGACGCCGACCACGTCGCGGGCCGCCATGCCGGCGATCTTCTCGACCACCCCGTCGGAGATGGTCGTACGGCCGCGGGTGGCGGGGGCTCCCTGGCCGCGCCTGGTGAGCGGGCTCGATTCCTTGTCGGGGTTGTCGGGCCGGTTCCGCTGCGTGGTTTCGGTCATCGCCATGTTTCCCTTCAGGGCAGAATGTGCCTCTTTGCCCACATTAGGGGCGGTTGCCCGGTCGCGCGCCATGGGTGCGGCATGCCGGGGAAGGGAAGACGGGCGACGGCCCGTGCGGAAAGCGGGGAACGAGGAACGGGGAACGGAAGGCGGAGGGCCGAAAGCGGGGAACGGGTGCGGGGCGGGTCCGGAGTACGGATCCGCCCCGCGGGGCCGGGTGGGGCCGGGGTTCAGTCGGAGAGGCCCGCCAGGTCGCGCAGCCGGCGGCCCTGCGCGGCGCGCTCGGCGACCCGCTGCTCCTCGTAACCGCGCGCGACGGCACCGCCCAGCAGCGCCTTGGTCTCCACCACGGCGTCGCGCGGGGCGGCCAGCAGCGCGCCGGCCAGGTCCCGGGCCGCCGCGTCCAGCTCACCGGCGGGCACCACGAGGTTGGCCAGGCCGGTGCGCTCGGCCTCCTCGGCGTGCACGAAGCGGCCGGTGGCGCAGATTTCGAGCGCGCGGGCGTACCCCACCAGGTGCACCAGGGGGTGCGTACCGGTGAGGTCGGGCACCAGCCCGAGACTGGTCTCGCGCATGGCGAACTGCACGTCCTCGGCGACGATCCGCAGATCGCAGGCGAGGGCGAGCTGGAAGCCGGCACCGATCGCGTGCCCCTGGACCGCCGCGATCGACACGAGGTCGTTCCGGCGCCACCAGGTGAACGCCTCCTGGTACTCGGCGATGGTCGCGTCCAGCTCGTCCTGCGAGCCGCGCGCCATGTCGAGGAAGGACGGCTCACCGTCGAACCCCTCGGGGGTGAACGCCTGCCGGTCCAGCCCCGCGGAGAAGGACTTGCCCTCGCCGCGGAGCACGACGACCCGCACACTGCCGGGCAGGGCCCGACCGGCTTCCGTCAACGCCCGCCACAGAGCGGGAGACTGGGCGTTGCGCTTGGCCGGATTGGTGAGGGTCACCGTGGCGACCGCGTCGTCGACGGTGAGTCGTACGCCGTCCTTGTCGAGCACGGGGTCGAGCGAGGTCATGGGGCGCCTCCGGATCGGTTCAGTCGGCATGCGGAGCTAAGTGACTGAACAGTAACCACCCGGTCCGCATCGCTGCCGACCGGGTGGCACCACCGAACCGATGAGCTCCGGGACGGGCCTGCGGCCTGCCCCGGCCATCACCGTCAGGCCGTGGTGGCCTTCTTGCCCCGTGTCGCTCCGCCGCGTCCCCGCAGCGTCACTCCGGACTCGCTGAGCATCCGGTGGACGAATCCGTAGGAGCGGCCGGTCTCTTCGGCCAACGCCCGGATGCTCGCACCGGAGTCGTACTTCTTCTTCAGGTCTGCCGCGAGCTTGTCACGCGCGGCGCCGGTCACCCGGCTGCCCTTCTTCAGAGTCTCGGCCACCCGTGCCTCCTCATGGGAAGTGCGCTCTGGACTTCTCATGATCACCCCTCGGGGGCTTCCTGGCCACCCATTCGGCAAGGTCCGTGCGCGCGCGTTCCCGGCCGGACGGGGGCCGGACCCGCCGGGAACCCCGTATTCCGTGGGGTTGTGGGGGCAGCCGGGACGCGGTCCGGGTCGAATCGGCAGGTCAGGGCCGTCCGGGCGGTTCGGCCCGCCATACGGGTGGGCCCGGCGGGTTTCCGCCGGGCCCCGCGACCGGGTACGAGACGCCCTCACGCAGATGATGGATCACGCGTAGGCCGAATGATCCAGACAGGGGGGACCGGGCCGGGCGGCGGGCGGGTCAGGCCAGTGCGACCAGGTCCCGGTAGTCCGCGCCCCACAGGTCCTCGACGCCGTCGGGGAGCAGGATGATGCGCTCGGGCTGGAGGGCCTCGACCGCTCCCTCGTCGTGGGTGACGAGGACGAC
>NZ_JBSFKL010000032.1:0-21802 GCF_053598535.1 Streptomyces sp. NPDC001108 | reverse complement strand
AAGCCCTCTCAAAACGCAAGGCACATACCAGCCTTGGCTAGACAGGGTCGGGGCGCTCGGCAATCTCTCGAATTCGCTCGACGACGGTGCGGCAGTCACCAAGCGCCCGGTGACCGCCTCCGAGCCGCTGCCACTTCCAACCGCCCCAGTAGTCCGACCAATCACCCACGTGCACGGCGTACGCCAACATGGCGCACTGGTCCCAGTGCTGGGCGTTCATCCACTCGACGGCGGCGGGGTGCTGCTCGTACTCGGGCAGCGGGATCCCGGGCAGGGTGGGGGTGTGCGTACGGTGGTACCGGTTCAGTTCGTAGGCCAGTACCCGGGAGTCGTAGTCCCGGTTGTAGATGACGATGCGGCGGCCGCGCAGTGCCTCGGTGAGGCGCGGGAGCACGGTCCAGAAATCCGGGGCCTGGTGCACGTCGTCGTCGCTGATGCCGTGGATGGCCTGGGCGTCCTCGGGAATGGGGACACCGGGATTCACGAGGGTGTCCAGGAGCACGGTCCCGGCCCCGTCCGTGACGCTGATCTCGACGATCTTGGCGCTCAGATCGAGTCCGGTGGTCTCGGTGTCCACGATGGCGTAGAGGTGCGGGGCGGCCATGATGCCGCGGGCCCACTGCCGGACCGGGCCGAGCTCGTCCCACCGGTCCCGCTCGGCCCGTCGCTCGGCCTCCTCGGCCTGGCGGCGGCGCTCGTCCTGGCAGGGTTCGCAGGTGCGGGGGTAGCCGAACGCTCGGCCGAAGCTGTCGGCGGCGTCGGCGGCCTCGATCTCCTCGCGGGTGGCGGTCTGGGTGCAGCAGTCCGGGCAGTGGCGGCGGGTGAGCCGGTACGCGAGCTCCTGGCCCTGGTCGCGGACTGCGATGCAGGCGTCGCAGGTGTCGTAGTGCACGCTGGCGCGGTCCTGAAACTCGGAGCCGCATCGCTGGCAGGTCCGGGCGTGCCGGTCGCGGGCGGCGTGCTCGCACCGGGGGCAGACCCGGCCGGAGACAGTCAGCCATGCCCGGCGTCGGGCGTCGTACTCGGGCAGCGGGTCCGGGGCCACGGTGCTGCACAGAACGCAGGTGCGGCGGGCAGTCTTCTGGGCCTGCTGCCGTGGGGACAGTGGCCGGGTGGCCCGGGTGTCGTCCAGGTGGTAGAGATCAATCATCATGTGGCCGTCGTACTGGGTCCAGTAGCGCAGGTAGGCGCGGACTTTCTGGCCAGGGGTGAGCCTGCGGCCGGCGGCCTGGTCCTGGCCTCCGGTGTAGACCGGGCATCCGCGGTAGGTCTCGGCAGGCTGGGCCGGGGGCGGCACGGTTTTCGTGCGCTTGGTCTTGGTGGTCTTCGGCACGGCTGTCCTCTCTGCGATGGGTTTCCTGTCAACGGGGCTGGGAGTGGACGGGGAACGGGCGGCCCTCCGGCGTACTGGACCGGAGGGCCGCCCGGTCGCTGCTACGCGGTCTGGTCGGTGGCGGTGGCGCTCTCGTCGTCCGTGGGGGCCGGTTCGAGGAGGAGCGAGCGGATTTCCTCCCGCGCCTTGCGGATTCCCGGCGGGGGACTGCCGGATTTCCGGGGACGGGTGAGCAGAGTCTCGACGGTGGTTCCAGTGAGGCGGTTGACTCGGGCGGAGAGGTCAGCCGAGGGCTTTCTGTAACGACCGTTAACGGCCTGGCGGGTCTGCCTGAGGTCGGACCCGATGGTGTCCCAGGTGATGTGATGGCGCAGGGCCCCGGCGATGGCCAGCGGTTCGATTAGCGCCGCGATTTCACGCATCTGTCGGATGAGAGTAAGGGCGGCGCGGGGGCGCTCGTCGGCGAGCTCGGCGAGCGTGCCGCCGAGCTGGGCAAGCTGCTGGCGAGCGGGGGCGGGGCCGGTGGAGGTGAGGGCGGCGGCCGCGTGGTCGCGCCACACCTGCATAGCGGCCCGGCTGCCCGCGTCGCGCATGGGCTGGCCTCCGTAGGGCGGCGGGGTGGTGTGGCCGCCCTCGATGTCGTAGGGGAGGTCGGGCCCGTACCAGCCGCACTCGCATGCGGGGACCAGTTGGGCGGGCTGTTCGTCGGGGCGGCCCTGGTCGGGTCCTTGCCACCATCCGCCGTCGCCGTCCCAGGAGTCGGCGAAGGTCCGTTCAGCAAGGAGTTTGCCGACGCGGTACGTCGGAATGGTGCCGTCGGCGAGCCGTGCCAGTAGATACCCGGCGTGCCGGGTCGCGCCCGGGGTGTCGTCCTCGTGAATCCACGTCATGAGAAGTCCGGGGCCCTTGGCGTCGGTGTGGCGGCCGATGATCGCAATGTCTCCTCGGGAATGGTGCGGGCGAGTACGGGGCGGGCCAGAACTCGGGGCTCCTGAAGACTCTGTTCGGGCAGTCCGGAACGGCGCGGTGTCACGACGTCTTCTCGTCGGCCGTGCGGGCGGGTACCGAGCCGGCGGCTCCCTCGGGCCAGCCCGTGTTTCCGCTCTCGTGGAAGGTGCCTTCGTGGCCGGGCTCGTCCTCGCACTGCTGCCACTCGCCCAGCAGTTCCGCGCCGTACTCGTCGGGGTCGTGCGGCAGGTACAGGGCGGTGCATGTGTCGGTGTCCGGGGTGGGCGCGGGCAGGAAGACGCCGACCGAGGCGAGCACGTGGAAGACCATTTCAGCCGTGGCGGTGTGGCTGATCTGGTAGCCGAGACGCTGCCCGTTGTCGCGCAGGGCGTCGTAGGCGCGGTCGTACTCCTCGTCGGTGAGGATCCGGGGGAACGACGTCGTCTGATTACTTGTCATGAGTCATGTATAGCAGGAATCTTTGCGGCATGTGGGAGTGTCAAGAATTCCTGCACGACGCTCTGTTTACCGATATGTTGGCGAAATCGGTAAACACGCTACGTGATCAAGCGATACGATCGCGTCACGCCGATTCGGCTCCCAATCCCCCCTTCACGGAGGAAATGATCATGAGTACACCGGTCACCGAGACACCGGCCCGGCGCCGACGTCAACGGCCCGAGGAGCTGGGAGCATGAGCGGGCAGAAAGCCGCGTACCTCCGCGCCGAGAAGTCGGGTTGGCGCCTGTGGGTCAGTCTGCCGGGCGTGGCCCCCGCGCGGCATCCGGCCCACACCTTCCCGCCGGGGCCGGGGCCGTCGGTGGCCGAGCGGACCGCCGCGCTCGCCGAGCTCGGGTACGCGCCCGAGCGTGTGGGGCCCTGGGCCTGGGTGGAGGTGAGTCCCGCGAACGACGCGGCCGTGGTCGGGACGATCGCCGTACGGTCCGCCCCGCTCCCCGGGGGGCCCCGTACGGGCGTCACGGGCGGGGCCTCGCGCAAGTCTGTCCCTGAGCGGCGGCAGGCAACGGCCCGGAACGTCGCGTCCGCCCGGCCCGCGCGGGCCGTCGCTGCGGCCCCGCCGGAGAAGCCCCGCCGGGCACTCGCCCGGCCGGGTACGTCCCGGCCCGCGGTTCTACCACCGGCCGAGCCCGATGTATCGGCGCTGCCCGAGGGGCGGCCGCGGGCGCTCGCGCTGCCACCTGTCGAGCCGTCCCGGCCCCTGCTGGAGCTCACGACCGCCCGGCCCGAGAGGGTGGCCGACCGGTGACCGAGCCTAGGACTGTCCGTCTGGCGGCGCCCGGAGGGCTGCCCCGGTCGTCCTGGTCGGCCGCCTCGACCCGGTGGGGGAATTCCTCCGGCTGGTGTGGGAGACGCGGAACGGGTCCGGGGACGCGCTGTACAGGCACGCGGCAGCGTTGCCCGCTCTGATCGACCAGAACCAGCAGGAAGGCGAGAGCACAGAATGACGCAGGACGACATGACCGCGCGGGACGCGGCCGGCGTACAGGTCCTCAGGGACGCCTACGCCCGGTGGGCGGACCTGCCACCGGTACAGCTGAGCATGAAGCGCCAGGATGCGTGGCTGGTCCTCGTGCTGACCCAGAAGGCGGCGGGATCTCCGGCGTTTGACGGGGGGCAGCTGGCCGAGGACATCCGGGACGTCGGGCGGCAGTTTCAGGCGGCGGTGTGCGATGTGCCCGAGCTGCACGCCGTCGCCGAGGAAGGCTGGACCCTCGGGGCGGGCAGGACCAGCACAGAGGCGGAAACCGCGCGGCTCTTCGCCGCGGCCTTTGCCCGGTGGGAGAGCCTGCCGCTGGCCGAGGTGTCAATGACACGGCGCCTTGCGTGGACGCTGATGACGGCCCTGCAACTGATGGCGGCCCACCCGGACGTCGACCCGCTGCTGACCGGTACGGCCGAACGGTTCGCGCGGGCTTTCCAGGAGGCGCTTTGCGACGATCCCGAGCTCTACGCCATCGCAGAGTCGGGCTGGAATCGTGCGGCCGACGTCCCTCAGGGCGGCCACCGGTGAACGCGGTCAGTCTGCAACTGCCCTCCGGTCCCGGGCCGGTGGACGTCGAAGGACACGCTTTCACCACGGTCACGGATGCGGCGCTGGCCGGTGACCGGTGGGACGCCGGGCAGTTCGGAACGGTGCTGGGCTGGGGCGGGCGGATCGCGGGCCCGTTCCTGCTCTGGGACGCGGTCGACGGCGGCCTGATCGGCGGGGAAACCATCGCGGCCTACATCGGGGGAATCTGGTCGCGGGCGGAATTCCCTGATTCGGCCCTGGGCCACGACCGGTGGCGCGCGTTCTTCGGCCTGGCGGGGTACACCCGCGACGGGGTCCGGGTGCCGAGGCCGGCTGAGCCGGTCGAGCTGTGGCGGGGCTCGGTGCCGGAACGGCGGGCAGACTGGTCCTGGACCACGGACCGGGCGACCGCCGTTCAGTACGCGGCCGGCTCCCACTCGCGGCCGCCCGGCGCGCTCTACCGCCTCACCGCCCCGCCCGCCGCGCTGCTGTGCGAGAACAACAACCGGAAGGAACACGAATTCGTGGTGGACACCGCCTATCCGGGCCTCGTGATCACCACCGACGATCTGGGCATCCAAGGGAAATGAACAGCTTTACGAACGGGCGCCCCGGCGCCGCCCCCGTCGACGGGGGCGGCGCCGGGGCGCCGACGTCGCGGCGTCCCCGGGTGCGGACTCCCTCGGGCCGAACCTTGGCGGCGACCACCGCCCGGCGCGTCAGGGAGTCGCGGCCGGCCAACACCGAGCGCGCGCAACGGTCCCGGACAGGCCTGTTCGCTGCCTGGTGCCGGGAACACGGGCGGATCGCGACGGATCCGGGCACGGTGCCGGACTGGGCCGGATACCTCGCGGACCGGGGCCACGGGGCGGAGACGATCGCGGCCTATGTCTCGCCGGTAGCCGCGGCGCTCGACCTGGCGGGGTACCCGCTCGACGCCGAGGACCGCTCATACGTCGCGGCGGTCATCCGCCACCGCAGCACTGAGGCGGCCACGGATCCCGACCGGACGGCCGACGTGATCCAGGCGGCGGAGTGCAGCCGTGAGGACCTGGCCGCGATGCTCGCGACCCTGGACCGGACGACGGTGGAGGGCCGACGCGACGCGTGCGCGCTCGCCCTGGACTGGTACATGGCGGGGCGGGCGTCCGAGCCCGCACAGCTGGACGTGGACGACGTCCAGTTGTGCACGGTGCGGCTCCTCGACCCGGCCACCGGTGAACTCGTCGACCGCGATGCGATGGTGGTCACGGTCCGCCGGAGCAAAACGAATCCGTACGGACGGTCCCGCGACACCGTGCGCCTCCTGGCACAGGATCACCCCACGTGCCCGGTCACCGCGTGCCGGGAATGGGTACAGGTCCTCGACGCCTTCTCCGTCCAGCGCGGGCCGTTCCTCCGCCGGGTCAAGAAGGGGAAGCTGACAATGGCGGGGCGGCCGCCGGCGGACCCGCGGCGAGCGGGCGGCATCGGTGACCGGACCATCCGTAATTTGATCGCGCGGTGTGCCCTCGCGGCCGGTCTCGTACGGGCCTACACCCCAGAGGAGCGGCTGCTGCTGTCGACGCGGGAGCTCTCCCGGCTCCTGGCGGCCGCAGAGACCGAGGAGGACCGGGAGCGGGTACGCGCCGAGCGGCGGCGGCAGCAGCGCCGGGTGCGGCGCTCGGTGCCCCGGTGGTCTGGGCACTCGATGCGCCGCGGGCGCATTCGCAGCTGGCAAAGATCAGGGGTGCCCCGGCACGTGATGGAACGCGGGGCCCGGTTCGCGCCCGGCTCCCGGGCCATGGCCCGGTATGAGGACGATCTGATCTCGTGGGGCGAGCATCCTGACCTCCCGGCAGGCCTGCTGTACGTACCGGCCTCCTAGTCGGCCGCGCCCTCGGGCCGGACCAGGTGGGCGGCAAGGTGCTGCTGAACGGCACGGTCAAACGAGACATGGAATCGCGCGGCGGCCGAGGGCCCGGCGACGGAGAACCGTGCCCCGGTCCTCTCCGCCGCGTCCGCCAATGCGGCGGCCCACTGGGTGAGGTCGTGGCCGGGGCTGGTGGCAAGCCGGTGCCAGGCACCGTCTAGAGACGGGTCGGTGGCAAGGGTGAAGCCCCGGGGGAGTAGGCCGGAACTCGCCCTGCGGGCAGCCTTCATCTGCGTGTCAAGAACCCTCTGGAGGCTGCCCGCGAGCCGCGCCGCGTTGGCGAGCCGGGTCCGGCCAGCGGGGGTGGCAAGGGTGGAGACGGGCCCCAGGGGGGTGCTCTGGTGAGCAATGTCGGAGATCGCGGAGAGGTGGACAGTGGTGTGGGCCGTGCCGGTGCAGTGGGCGTGGAGGTGGAGGCCGGGCGGGAGGGCGCCGCGTTCGGCCGCGCCGAGGACGTGGGCGAGAGCGGGGCTCGTGCCGGTGTCGAGCATGGTGGCGGCCGCCCATGGCATGAGGAGGCGGTCTCTGTCGTGGAGGGGGAGCTGCGCGCCCGTTTCGGTGTGGGCCGCCATCGGGTCGTGGGCAAGGGCGGCGGCGCGGGGGTTCGTGCGGTCACCATCGAGAACGGCTAGACCGGTCACGCGGCCCTTGGTGTCGGCGTCGAGTCGTAGGCGGCGGGTGGGCCACGTCAGGTAGTCCAGGCGTCCGGCCGGATCGCGCTCCTGGCCAGCGGCGGGCGGGCAGGGCCGTTCCCAAGCCGGGGCATCGCCGGGGATCCGCGGCTGCGGTGGCAGATTGAGAAGTAGTTGGTCCTTGAGAGTGGCGTCGTGGTGGGTGAGGTAGAGGTGGGTCGCCGTTCCGAGGGGCCCCGTTTTGCTCCCGTAGAGCTTGCCGTTGCGGGCGCGGGGGTCGGTGGGGTGGGCGCTCTGAATGCCTCCGGGGCTCCAGAGCTGGAGCACCAGGAGGGCGGTCGCGGCCGTCGCCGCGTCCAGGGGCGGGGCCGCGCCGCGCAGCTGGTGGGCGAAATGCGTGATGCCGGCGCCGCCGAAGGAGGCGGGGTCAAGAGCGTGACTCGTGCGGTTCGGCTCCGTGAGGTGTCCGCACTGGCCGAACGGGTGCGCGGCCCCGAAAAGGTCGAATTTGTCGGCCCACCGGTCAAGGTAGGCGGCGATGCGGGCCGCGGGGAGTTCGGGGGCGGTGTAGGTCGCGTCCCACTCGGTGGTGGAGGACGGACCGGCAGCCGCGTCGTAGACGGCGGCCAGTAGCCTCAGCACCGCGATGTGCTCGATGCGGCCGCGCGTCAGGTCCAGCCGCAGCTGGTGGGCAAGGGTGAGTGCCTCGGCGATCCCGACCACGGACCGGGCGCCGGTGGAGGTGTCGGCAACCGGGATCCACGGTTGGATCAAGAGGTTGTAGGCGGGGGGACTCGTCGTCATGGGGGGAACCTTCCAGCGTAGGTGCTGATCAGCGGTTGAACGGCACGTCAGGTCTCCCCGGGCAGAGGACCACCCGGAGAGACCTGCCGTCACTGCGGGACGGGCTTCCCGTGGCGGGGCCGCCTCACTCGGGCCGCGGCTCGGCCAACTCCAGCTGGTAGGTGCCCTCGAACGGGCCGCCCTTGGTCGTGCCGCACACGGTCACCCTCAAGGCGTCCACGAGGCACTCACCGCCCTTGGACTGGTTGTCGTACTCGACCCATACGCGGAGGGCATCGGCGATGACCTTGCCCGCCCCGTCCAGGCGGGTGAGGTCGGCGTGGTCGACTTTGGCCCTGCTCAGCTGGAGGTCGCTCCCCAGCTGTCCGCTGTACTCCTCGGCGTCCGTCCACTCGCCGGCGGTCCGGTAATCGACGGTGACGGAGTAGCGGGCCTCGTCCACGCTCTCTACGTCGGTGGTCCCCCACCACGGGCTATCGGGCCCGGCACACCCCGCCAAGCCCCTGACCTCGGCCTCATAGGCGGCCTCCGCCACGTCACGGTCGGCGGCGTCGGACACCGCACGGTTGTCCTCGGAGTCGTAGACGACAGCCCAGCGGGTTGCCCCCTCCGGCGTCTTGTAGCTACGGAGCGAAATCTCTTGGTCCCGCTGGTCAGACTGCTCGTCGACGCTGTAGCTCTCCCGTGCGGGGGTTCCGCGACGGGCCAGCTCTGCGAGCTCCTCGGCAGCCTCGGGGGTGAGTTCGCCGCTAATGCTGTCGTACGTCGATTCGAGTACACGCATCTCGGTCATGGATGTCTCCTCGGTGAATGCCGTACCTGGTCGCGGTGCGGCGTCGAATTGCTGGCGTAAGTCCCGCCATTCCGGCAGGGCTTCACCTCCGCTGGCGCGGAGAACGGCCCTCTGTGCCTTACTGGTCGGCGTCTTCGCCGAATGCGGCAATCTGGCCCGGGACCTGCTCGGGCGTTCCGTCAACGGGACGGGGACTGGTGGCGGGGCGCCCCTTGGCACCCCGCTCCTGCCTGAGCTCCTCGCGCAACTCGTCGATCTCCTGGCCGTACCGCCGCAGCTCCTCGGCCAGCCGGTCACGTGCGGCCACCGCCTTTGATGCGAGCTCCTCCGCAGCAGCAACAAGTTTCTCGGCCCGTGCCTCGGCCCGGTCGGCGCGGGCGTCGGCCTGGTCTCTCTTCTCCTCGGCGAGCTCTGCCCGCTTCTCTGCGGCAACCCGCCGACGGTTGTCCTCGGTGGTCTCGGCACGGGCCGCGTCGCGCTCGCGCTGCGCTTCCCGGACCGCAGACATCGCGTCGGCGTACCCCTGGGCAATCTCCTGCTTCTCCCGCACGGCGGTCGTCGCGATCTTCTCAGCGCGGGCCTGCGCGGCGGCGGCCTCCTCGGCGCGGGCCACTGCTGCGGAGCGGTCCCGGTCCGCTTGCTCGTGGGCGCGCTCCGCGACTGCCCGGGAGCGCTCGGCCTCCTCGGCGCGGGCCTGGGCGCGGTCCCGGGAGCGCTCGGCCTCCTCGGCGCGGGCCCGCGCGGCGGCGGCCTCCTCCCTGGCCCGGTCGCGCTGGCCGGTGGCCTCGGTGCGGGCGGCCTCCGCCTCGGCAGCGGCCCGGGCCGCCTCCTCGGCGCGCTCCTCGGCGCGGGTCCGCGCGGCGGTGGCCTTCTCGGCGTCGGAGCGGGCCCGTTCCGCATCGGCACGCGCGAGTTTCTCCACGCGCACGGCGGCGCGGGCCCGCTCCTCGGCCGTCTCCCGGTGCTCGTCGGCCTCCTGGCGGGCGGTACGGTCTCGCGCGGCGGCCGCCTCGGCGGCTTCCCGGTCGGCGTGGGCCTGCTGAGCCTCGGCCCGTGCGGCGGCCGCCTCGGCACCGGCCTCGGCAGCGGTCTGGTTGGCCTGCGCCACCTCGCTGGCATTCGCCGCGCGCGCGGCAGCCAACCGGGCCTCGATCCCCTCCGGGCTGCTGAGCTTTCCCAACTCCGCCCGCAGGTCTGCGGCCACCTGCTCCATGCGGGTAACCGTCTCCTCAGCGCGGGTGATCTGCCCCGGCAGACCGGGGGTGTTGCGCTCCCGTGCGCGCGCCGCCTTGCGCTCGTTCTGGCACGAGCTGTTGCAGTACTCCGGCGGCCGCCCGGCCCCGGCCGGCTTCACCCGGGGGATGGACTGCCCGCAGTTCGCACACGGTGTGGGCCAGTAGCCGTAGGGGGCCGCTTCCTCGTCGGAGCCCTCGTCCTGGATCTCGTCGCCGATTTCGAGCGTGGTCATCGGGCACCCCTGCGGCTGAGGGGACGTCGGTAGTAGGGCACGGGCAGGGCCTTCCTGGTGAGGGCGGCAGGACTGCGGGGGGCTCTGCCGGGGCGCTGGGACGGCCTGAGCCGGGACGGGGTCGCGGACTGCGGGCTACGGCTCCTGATGGTGCCGTACGAGCGGCCGCGGCACGGAATCCGGGCCGGGACCGGAGTGCGGGAGCTCCGTGCGGCGGCCGTCCCCGGGAGTTCGGTGCGGGCCTCGGCGGCGGCCGCCGGGCTGTCGGCGCCGTCGGCCTGGTGCTCGACGCGGTGCCGCTCGTCGGCGGGCGGCTCCGCGCCGGTAGGCGTGGTGGTCTCTGTCATGCCATCAACTTAGCATTACTGGAATACCGTTTCTAGTATTCCAGTAATGCGACACCCGTTCGCCCTTTCCGTCCTTGGGTGACGGCCTGGAGGTCAAATGCGGGGCCAACGACGGCCCCTGGCTGCGCGTTTACGTCCTGAACGGGGCTCTGCACGGCCGGACCGGGTGGGTCTCCAGCAAGTACATCCGCTGACCCGTCCAGCAGTACGTAAGGCTGCGGGTTGCCCCTGCGGCCCCACGTCGCTCGCCTCCTGGCTGTTGCTGCGGGCCCGTTACATCAGCCCCGCGTCCTCCAGAGTCTTGACCGCGCGATCCAGGCGCGCGTACTGCCTCTTCGAGTCCGCTGACCGGCACACATCCGGATGCCACTGCTTCAGTGCCCTCCGGTGAGCGGCTTTCAGCGTCGTACGCCCGTCGTCCGTCAGGCCGGCGAGCTCGAAGAGAACCCGCCGGGCCTCGGCCGTCGCTGATCCTCCGCCCCACTCCCGCCAACTGCGGGCTCCTTCTTCCTCCTGGCGCTCGCGCTCCTGACGCCTGCGCCGTGCCTCCTCCTGGCGCTCGCGCTCCTGACGCCTGCGCCGTGCCTCCTCCTGGCGCTCGCGCTCCTGACGCCTGCGCCGTGCCTCCTCTTCCGCCTGGCGGGCCTGCCGTTCCTCGCGGCGGCGATCCCTGTAGGCACCGGACTTGCACGCTTCCGAGCAGTACATGCGGTAGTGCCCCTCGCGCGCCATCGGGTAAGTGAACTGGGCCCCGCAGGACTCCCGCTGGCACGTGGCCGTGTGCTCCCACCCCGCCGCGTACCCGCGCTGTCCATTGCGGGCCCTGTACTCACGCTGTCGACACGCGGCCGTGCAGTACCTCGCCAGGGGGCCCGCGTCGCGCGGGAGTTTCCTGCTGCATCCCGCACGTACGCACGACCGCCGGGCCTTCGTCGTCATCGTCGGCACCCTCTCCCTGCTCTTCCCGTCACGCGTCACGGTGATGTGTGACAGGACCCGCTCTCATAACGCGTCACGGTGACGCGTTACGGGTCACTCTCTCATAACGCGTCACGGTGACGCGTTACGGATCGCCCTCTTGTCACGCATTACCCTGACGCGTGACGGGGGCTCACCTGCTGGCGACCTGCGCGGACTTGAGTGCCGCGTGTGCCTCGTCCCGGCGGGCTCGGTGGTAGCGGGCGGCGTGGCGTCCGCGGGGGGTCGTGCAGCGCTCGCCGGGAGCTGCCGAGCACCGGGGGCAGATGTGCCGCCCGGCGAGCGCCGCCCGGCGTCCTCGGCTCGGGTGGGCCGGGTCGGCTACTGAGGCGTCCAGCCGGACCGGGTCGACGACGTCGCCGGCGCGGGTGAGCTGGTGGGCGTGGGCGAAGAGCCGGTCCGCCTGGATGCGCTCTGCCTCGATGCCGTGGGCTCGGGCGTGGTCGGGGCGGCCTGCCTCGTCACGGGGGTACTCGCGGCCGCTCGGGTCCATGCCGGTGATCACTGCCTGATCGCAGGAGGGGCGCGGAGGGCGGGCCTTGTAGGGCAGCGAGCGGTACTCCACCTCCGCGCACCACCAGACATGCACGGCCTGAGCCACCCGAGCTGTGGCAGCCATGCCCGCGATACGTCCGAGAGTGCCGGTCTCCTGCCCTGCCTGGTGCAGCGTCACCTCTGTGCGGATCTCCCTGGATCCGCTGGGGGTTACCAGGTTCAGGGCGCCGAGCTGGTCCAGGTGGCGCCTCGTCGTCCAGTGCGAGTACCCCGTCACAGCTGCGAGCTCGGCGACATTGGGGCTCTGGAGCGTCCGTGCCGCCCAGAGCGTACGAGCCGTGTGGTGCCCGAGGGAGTCCCAGACGTCGGCCTGCTGGTGGGCGATCATCTCGCGCAGCTGGTCAGGAGAGAGAGCGGGGGGGGCGGGGCGGGGGGGCGTTCCTCTTCTGTCAGACCCCGTATGACCTGCATCGACGGCGTATACGGCGCATCGGTGGTGACGGTGCGTCGGGCATTCGTGCCCGGTGGCGAGAGCCACGCGCCGCGCTTTCCCTGCCCTGCGCTCCGCCTCGGCGGTGAAGGTGATCCAGCCGTCCCTCTCCAGTCTCCAGAGGGCTTGTGAGGCGGTCTGAGCGGTGTACCCGGCCAGTACCCCGATGCGGCGGACGTTGGCGCTCACGTCGGTGCTGCCGGATTCCTCCATCACGTACGCGACGGCGTACAGCACCGCAGCATCGGCGGGGCCGGACTGGCGTGCCCAGCGGGCCGGACCGGCGGCCGCCATGCGGCGGTACAGGTCCCCCACCGCCCCGCTGCCGAGGATGCGGCCGCTGTCCTCGGGGCGGCGGGGCATCCGGGCCGCGTCCTCGACCGCGAGCCACCACACCCGTGACCACAGTGCGGCGGTCTCCTCCTTCGTCCGCCGGCGGCGGGTGCCGTCGGCCTGGCGCTCGCTGCGCAGCCACTCCATCGCCGGTGACGTCTGCTCGTCCAGGACCACCCCGAGGGCCTCGGCCTCGGTCCATCCGGCCAGCGCCATGGACCGGGCCGGAGCGTGCTTGGCCGCTGAGTGGTCGTCACCGAGCCCGAGACGGCGCCTCAGACCGCGTAGGGCCCGGTCGCCGAGCGGCCGCCGGGGCACGTCGATCCGCGGGCGCCCGGCCGCGCAGGTGGTCACCGGACGCACACGCGCGCCGCGTGCCGCGATGGACGGAGGGACCCGCTTGCCTCCCTGGCCCGTGACCGACTCCACGGGCTCGACGTCCACGGGCTCGACGTCCACGGGCTCGACGTCCACGGGCTCGACGTCCACGGGCTCGACGTCCACGGGCTCGACGGGCCGCGCAGCAGCGAGCGACTCCAGCCGTGCGGCGAGTCCTTCGAACGCGTGGACGGGGGGGGAATCCGGCCCCAGCAGCCTGACCATCTCTGCGGGGGTGTGGTCCAGGAGGCGGCTGTATCCGCCGTTCCGGTGCGCGGCGCCGGGCGGGCGTACCAGCCCGTCTTTGGCGTTGCTCAGGGGCGCGCCGTCCAGGGAGGGGCACAGCATCTGAGCAGCGGCGTTGATCCGGTAGACGGTCTCGGGCCGCACGTAGCTGGCGCACCCGGTCCACAGGTGGATTCCGCCCGGCGAGCCGGACGCGGCGGGCACCGGCTCGATCCCCACGGACCGAAGCGCATCGGTCAACAGGGCGCGGTCGGCGGCGACTTGGGCAGGGCCCTTGACCTTGGAATCCAGGTCGAAAGTGATGAACCGATAGGAGGAGGGGCGGCCCTTCAAATGCCACCGCTTGAGTCCGAGGTGAGCGGCCACAGGCCGGTCCATGTCCATGCCCCGATGGGGCAGGTATCCGCCGAGCTCCTCGGCGCGCTCGACGTTCGAGGGGTACTCATTGACCCATTTGCCGGGCCTTCCAGCCGCCGCACGGATCCGACGCTCCGGGTAGATAGTCAGAAAAGCCCGCAGGGTACGGCGCGCCTCCGCGCGCTCCTGCTGGGCGCGCGTGGTGAATGCCCCCTCGTAGACGGGGGTGTGATGAGCAGCCCGAAAAGCGTCGCCTTGTCGATAAAAAGCCGACGTGCGGCATGCCTGGGGCAAGCCCCTGACCTGCGGAAACTGCTGGTCGCTGTGGTGAAGCGCGGCGGCGGTGTCGACAGAGAGGCCCGGCGTAGACACACCGGATCGAGACATGGGGGTACCGCCACCGCGGCGGCTTGGTACGATGGGATCCGCCTCGGTGCTATTTCAGGGCGCAGAAAGGCCCCAGCCGTCGGCCTAGGAAACCGGCGAACGGCGCTTCATCTGCTCATCTGTTCGGGATCGGGTGCCTCAGTACAGGCGTAGGAACCAGGGAGCTGAGGACCCGATATGGCGCGGGGCTGGGCGGTACGTCGCGGGTAGGAAGTCCGGACGGGGACCGCTGTCCCCCTCAATTCGTCTGGGCCTCCTGGAGGGCTGCCGTAGAGCCGGTCTCGGCTTGCCAGAGGGCGAGGAGCGCCCGCCGGATCACTTCGGCTCCGCTGATACCCATTCGGGCTACCAGGTCGTCATATGCCGTACGGACGGGGTCGCCCGGGGGCAGCAGTGCTTGCGCTCGGACGTTCTTGGTGGGGTCTGACTGCCCCGTTCGTCCCTGCTGCGCATGTCCTCGTACTGCCATAGCAAGATCGTAGCCTGTTTTGGCCCGAGTGTGATTCACACTCGGGCCAAAACACGCCGTCATTTTGATTTTTTTCCCCTCCGCCTACGCCTCTTCGGGCGATTAGCGGCGGTGTAGGGAGTTTTGACCGATGTTCAGCTATTGAACTCTGACGTTGACGCGGTCAGCGGACCACGTTGCTGAGAGGCCATCGACTGTGCGCGAAGGTTCGGGCCGCAAACCCGGGCTCGGCGCTCGCCTTGTCCACCGAAATGGACATCAGCACCGCCACGTGTTGCAAGCTGCCCATCAGCTCTTCGAGTGCCTCGTTCCTGTCGATCGCTGTGCGCCGTTCCTCGAACCAGGTGGCAACGGCCCCGGGCTCGCCGGCGTCGAGACGGGTCGCGATCTCGGCGATGACGCTGTCTTTCGGTCGCGACTGCCGGAGAATGCGCAGGATGTCGGTGAAGGTGTCCGTCCCGTAGATGCGGGTGAGGTCCTCGGCCATGTCGTCGATGATTCGGGCCCCGGCCGCGTATACGGCGGGCAGGGAGAGTCCGCTCTGGAGCGCGTAGTGAAGCTGGTCGCCGGTGGTATCGGTGGTGCCGGGCGGGATGAGGTTCAGGGCCTCGCTGGTCGCCAGCCACATGGTCCAGGCGACCTGTCGGGCGGTATCGATGGCGCTGACCGGCACGGTCCACTCGCCGTATCCCGGTTGCCAGTCCCCCTGGAGGGACCAGTTTGCGGAGGTCAGAGCGATGGTGGCTGTCTCCGTGACGACGTGATGCGGCGTCGCCTCCTCATGGCCGGTGTCCAGCGTGGTGACCGGGTCTGCGTCCTCGTCGACTTCGGGCCCAAACTCCGGGTCGTCGTCATCCGGGTCAAGGTCGCGCAGCACTTCGACCTTCCACGCGTTCTGGTCGACGCTGAAGTAGAGGTGTGCGCGGTGGAGGTGGGGCACGATGTCTCGCTTCTTCCTGTTTCTGAGTGGGTCCGAGACCGCCGGGCCTAGGCCGGGGCGGCGGGCGAGTGTCAGCTGCGGTGAGCGGTGTCGGGGCCGGATCGGGTGTCCTTGGCGGCCTTGAGAATGCGTTGCCATGTCCGTACGCCGGTGTCGGGGTGGTCCTCGGAAAGGCGTACGGCGATGCGGCCGGCGGCCGTGCCGGGGTGGTCGGTGAGGGCCTGGCGGGCGAGGGTGAGTCGGGGGTCGTCCGCGTACGGGGTGGTCGTGGTGGTGGCTCGGGGACGGCCGGGGCGGGCGATGGCGATTCCGGGCCGCTCGTCGCGGTACGCCTCGACCCGGCCCCGGCGCCATTTGGGGCCCCGGCGTGCGACGGGATCGGCCCAGTCGTCCGGGGCCGGGAATCCGTGCGGCGGGTTGTGAGCGCACCGGGTCACCCATGAAGGGCTTTTGAGTCCGAGGATGCGGGCGAACTCGGCCGGGCCGATGAGGTCGGCGGGGTTGCCCGCCGGCGGGACGTCGGGGGGCGTCGCGGTCGCGGTGCCGGTTCCCGTTCCCGTGCCGGGCGGCAACTGGTCGAACCAGCGGGCCCATTCGGCGGAGTCCCATTGCATGGGGGAGGTGTCCGGGAGGGGTGCGGGGTGGTCGTTGGTGTCCCTGTCGGCCCAGAGGCGGGCGAGGGTGCGCATGCTGAGGCCATGTCGGGCCGCGAGCTCGGCGCGGGTGCTGAGTCGGGGGGCGGTGCTCATGGGCGGGTGCTCCTGGGAGAGGTCACGGTGCTGGTGTCCAGCTGCTCGTAATGCCGTCGGCGGTGATGCGGACGATCGTGGCGAAATCGGCGAGCTCGGCGGCGGCGGCCCAGTCCTGGTAGGCGGGGTGGTGCTCCTGGTGGTTGAGCTCGTACACCCCGTATTCCTCGTTGGCGATGATCAGAGGGGTGCGCGGGTCGATGCCGAACGGGTTGCCGGGGCGGAGAAAAACGGTGTCGGCAGGGGCGGGACGCTGGTTGCCGGGGGTCGTTCCGCGGTCGTCTACCATGAGGGAGCTCCTGTGAAGGGGGCATTTGACGCCCGGCGGCGGTTGCCCATTGTCCGCCGGGCGTCGTCATGCGTGGGTGTGGATGTGGTGGTTCCGGTCCGGTGCTGTACTACGCCGGGGTGAGTGCGGGTCCGGGTGACGGGCCCGCCCGCACCCGAGCCAATGCGACGACATGACAATTAAAGCATCTTTGGCGTGGGGTGTCGACTTCCCGCGCGTACGGGCCCGGCGCCCGCCGCGTCCCGGGTCCGGCCGTCTGCGGCCGGACCCGGGACGCGGTGGTGAACGCGCCGGGCTGTGGCGCCACCCCGTAGGGGTGTCCTTTTCCCGCCCGCGCCGGCGTCGGGTTGCACCCGGTCGCCGGCCTCGAATCGCTACTCGGCGGCGGGCGGCTGCTGGCGGGGGACGGCGGCCCGCGCGGTGTTCCAGTTCTCGCGGGGTGCGGCGGGGCGCTGGCCGGGGATGGCGGGGATGGCTCGCTGGTCGGCCTCGTGGGCGTCGTACATGGTGCTGCTCCTGGGAGTGAAGGGGGATGGCGGGTTGCCTCCGCCGGTGGGGCCCGGCCCCGGGCACTGCCCGGGGCCGGGTTCTGCGGGGTGGTCAGCCGGTCTTGCCGGGGCCGTAGGCGGGGATGAGTCGGCGTACCTCGGTTTCGCTGAGGCATCCCGGGTGTCGGTGCGGGGAGGGCGGGTTGCTGTTGCGGCCGCGCAGGTGGCTCCAGTAGCGGGGGCCGGTCCAGTAGCGGCCCCCGGGCTGGCAGCGCAGGAGACAGGTGAGTGACCAGTGGTTGTCCGATCCGGGGAATCCGGTACGGGGGAGCCACAGGAACCGGTCGGCGGCCGCCCACACGTCCAGGGCACGGGCGCGGTTGGTGCGGGTGCTGGGCATGCGGGGGTCCAGGAGCGGGACCGGGCCGTGGGCGGGGGCCTCGGTGTCGGCGGCCTCGGGCGTGATCGGGGTGATCCGGCCTGCGGCGTACTCCGCGATCAGGTAGGCGGCGGCACGGTCGGCGCCCTGCTTGCCGACTTCGGGGCGGCCGACGCGGTGGAATCCGGCGGTGGACTCGGTGTCCCACTCCCGGTGCCACCTGGAGGCGTAGCCGATGACGGTGTTCTCTCCGATGATCACGGGTCGGCGACCCCGGGCGTCCAGCGTCCCGAGCCTGTAGGGCAGTGGGGTGGTAGGCATCGCGCTTCTCCTTGGGTGTGAAGGGGGTTGGGCCCGGACGGGGGTGGGTTGCCCTCCGCCCCCGTCCGGGCGGGGTGGGTTCTACTGCTGCGGGCCGGTGTTCAGGCGGTGGAGCAGCGGGCTGAGCAGTCCACGGTGCGTGGTGTCGTGCGCGGACTCGGTGACGCGGTACAGAGAGCCGTAGGTGAGCTCGGGGAGCTGTTCCAGGGTGGTGAGCATGGGCGTCACTTCGTGGGCCGCGACCGTGAAAAGCGTGCGCTCGGGGTCCGGGTGGCCGATCGACCACATCCACACCACAGCCATGGTGGAGGTGGCGAGTACGACCACTCCGGTACGGGCGGGGACGCGGTGCCAGCGCGGGGCGGGGAGCGTCTGTACCAGGGTGCCGATGGTGAGGGGCAGGCTGGCGGCCTGGAGGCATCCGAGCGGCTCGGGCCCCATGCCGTTGATCAGCCAGCACTCCATGCAGCGCTCGCCCCGGATGTCGGTGTAGTCGACGTAGGTACGGCCGATCAGGTCGCGGCCGCCGTCTCCGATGACGAGTGCGGCGTGATGCTGGTGGGTGTCCACGGTTCTGCTCCTGGGTGAAGGGGGGTCCCGGGCCGGTCGGCCCGGGGCGCCGCTCGGGGGTTGCCCTCCCCTTACGACATGACAATTAAAGCACATTCGGGGGTGTGGTTCAATTCGCCGCGCCGCGTCTGGCGGGGCCTTCCCGGGCCGGTCGCCCGGGAAGGCTTCGCCCTACTCGGGCCGGGGGGCGGTTACTTGGCGGCGGGCTTCCAACGGAGCTGCTTGACCCATGTCTGTGCGGTCTCGCGGTAGGTCTCGTGGCGGGTGACGGTGGCGCGGGCGTCGATGGTCTGTCCCTGCTGGGGGAGGGTGCCGGGGTCCTTGGGCTGGGCGGGCCAGACGTACACGTGGCCGTGCTGGTCGCGCAGCTTGATCAGGAATCGCTCCTGCGTGACGTAGCCGTAGGCGCGGGGGGGCTGGGCGGTGATGTTGGCGACGGTGAGGCGTCGGGCCAGCCGCTCGCCGGGCTCGCCCTGGTGGGTGGACAGGGAGCGGTCCCTCTCGGCCTGGGTGGCGTAGTTGGCGCGGCGGCGCATCTGGCGCCACGCGCCGACTCCGGCCGCGATCAGGGGAATGTCGCGCTCCTGGACGTGCTCGGCGGCGGCGGCGCGGGCGAGAGCGGTCCGGAACCGGTGCGGCTGCGCGGGCGGCGTGAGGCACCAGGCCAGGACCTCCTCGACGGTGCCGGGCGGGAGTTCGGCGGCGGCGCGGTCGATGCGGGCGCGGTCGCCGCGCTCGATGGGCTCCCATCCGTAGACGTGGCTGGTGACGTCCATCGCGGTGGGTACCTGCTCCTCCCACATGCGGCTAAGCGGCTGGTAGTAGCCGCGCATGCGGATGACGGCGGCGGCGGCGCGGACTGCCTCGTAGGGGGTGAGCTGGCGAGTCTCGGGCTCGGCCTGTGGCTCGGTCCGGGTCTGGGTCTGGGTCACGTCGGACTCCTCGTGTGTGAAGGGGGGGGTTGGGCCCGGACGGGGGCGGGTTGCCCTCCGCCCCTCGTCCGGGCGGGGCGGGTCAGAGTGCGGCGCGGTCGCGCAGGTAGGCGGCCAGCAGGGTGGCCACCATGGAGTCCCGGTAAGCGGGGACGCGGCGGGCCGGAAGGACTCCGTCCCGGCGCCCGTTGCGGTACACGGCGAACTGCCGGTGCACCGGCGGGATGTGGAGCGCGTACAGGCCGTGGGAGCTGGTGACGCGGACGGCGGCGGCCTGGTGGGTCTCGTCCCATGCGGCGGCCCGGCGGGCGGGAACGACTCCGAGGTCTCCGAGGGCGGCGGTGATGGCGCGGGCCTGCATCAGGTCGGCCCGCGCCTGGAAGGGCAGGTGGTCGTCGGGGGCGGCGGGGGCGCACCCGCACCCCTCGGGGACGCCCTCGGCGACCGGCGCGAGCGGGGCGGGGGGCCGGACCGGGGAGAGGTCGCGGGCGCCGCCCTCGGCGGTGCGGGTGATGTAGGCGCGGGCCTGGTCGGCGTCCGTCAGCAGCAGCGGGCGGCCGGTCTGCGGGGTGATGACCCATCCGCCACCCGGCAGCGCCTCGACCCGGCGGAGCGGCCCGGACACGACCATGTCGATCAGGTCGACGTGCGCGGCGGCGTCGGCGCCCATGGCGTCGGCGATGTTCCTCATTCTGACTCCTGCGTGAAGGGGATTCTCCGGGCCGGTCGGCCCGGGGCGCCGCTCGGGGGTTGCCCTCCCCTTGCGACATGACAATTAAAGCACATTCGGGGGTGCGGTTCAAATCGGCACGCACGCCGGACGGGTGACGTGCGGTCGGTTTGACCTGCGGCGATGCGCGGCCCGCCCGGCGGGCGGGGCCACGCGGGGGTGTACTGGGCCGGGGCGGGGCCCCGGGGCCGGGTGGTCCGGCCCCGGGGGTGGTGGTCAGGTGAGCTGAGTGCCTCCGCCGGTGTAGTCGGTGGCGTCAATGATGGCCTGCTCAATGGGGGTGGGCTCGTACCCGAGTTCGACCAGCCAGCTCAGCCAGCGGCGGGTCTGGGGGCGAACGGTGTAGTGCCAGTCACGCTCGGCGTAGTCACCGTCCGTCCGCCACGCGTGGCGGGGGGTCGCGTCCTCGTAGCAGGCAGCGAGAACGGCGAACATGTTGACGGGGTTTCGGGTGGCGGTCTGGGTCCGCTTCATCAGGGCGTCGCGGTCGTCCTTGACTCCGAGCCATTCACCGGCCACCCCGCGCACGCCGTTGTAGCGGGCCAGCACATCGGACTGCGAGAAAAGCTCCCGCGCCATGATCGACATGAAGATGTCGTTCGTCGCCTTGGCGTGGCGCTTGCGCCCGAGGAGATCGGCGATCCACTCGCGCCGGATCGTCTGGGCGGCGTCCCAGTCCTTGTTCCCGTCGATGATCGCCCGGCGGGCCTTCCGCGCGGCCTCCTTGTCAACGGGGGCCTGGTTGGGGGAGGTGGGCGCGGGGTGGCCGTAGAGCGGGGGGTTGGTGCAGTAGCGGGTGTACTCGCTGTCACCGGTCTCCAGGACCCATACGGCGCCCTGGCATGTGGCGTGCTCCTCCCTGGAGATCGGGAGGCGGGCTAGGGGCTGCGCGCGCTCGGACAGCTCGTCCAGGGTGCGGATGGCGGCTCCCTGGCTCTCCAGCTCGGCGCGGTGCTCCTCGGCGGCGGCGGCGTCCTGGGCGCGGTTCAGGGCGCGTTCGATGTGCCAGCGGTGGTCGTCGTCGGGGTTGTCCTGGACCCTGGCCGCGATGGTGGCGGCGGCCTCGGGGTCGATGGCCTCCAGCTCGGCCAACTTGGCCATGTGGTCCATGGTCAGGGTGTAGCGGGTGTCGACGGCCCCGGCCTGGCGGACGGCTGCGGACCCGCCGATGCGGGCGCGGCGCTTGGCCTCGACCTGGGTAAGACCGGCGGCGGCCGCCAGACGCTTGGGCGTCGCTCCGAGCTCGGCGGCCGCGAAGAGGGCGGCGGCCTCCTCGGTCTCGGTGAGCCCCTCGCGGTGGCGGGCGGTGGTGACCATGTCGAGCATCTGCCCGGCCTCGTCGCGCTGGTCGACGGTGTAGGGCACGTGGGTGAGCTTCTCGGCGATGGCGGCGGCAAGGCGCCGGTGGCCGTCGACGACCCGCCATGCGCCATCGTGCTGGGTGACGATCAGCGCGGTGCGGATGCCGTCGGCCCGGACGCTCAACAGCAAAGCCTTGCCCACCTTCAGATCCTGGCGCACGTTGCCGGGGTGGGCGGCCAGCAGGGAGGTACGGATCACGGGCCGGAAAGTGACGGGCACCGAGGGAAGGTTGGCGGCGACGGCGGCGGCAAGGCGCTGGCGGCCGTCGATGACCCGCATGGCGCCCCCGGCGGCCAGCGTGACGTAGAGCGGGTCCGCGATGCCGTTCGCGCGGACGGACTCGACGAGTTCGGCGGCGGGGACGACGTCGGCGGCCTCGGCCGTGAGGCGGGCCGTGTCGACCATGTCCCACACGGGGACGGGGGTGGTGGCGGTCTTCGCCATGGTGGTGCTCTCCTTCGTGAAGGGGTTTCCCGGGCCGGTCGGTCCGGGGTGCCGGTCGGGGGTTGCCCTCCCCTTGCGACATGACAATTAAAGCACATTCGGGGGTGTGATCCAAATCGGGGTGTGGGCCGAATGGGTGACGTGCATCACACTTGACCTGGGGTTTTGTGGTCGGCCGGGGGGTGTCGTCCGGGTG
>NZ_JBSFKL010000031.1:0-26100 GCF_053598535.1 Streptomyces sp. NPDC001108 | reverse complement strand
GTATCGGAGCGACCCTCCGCCTTGCGATCGCACGCACCGGACACCGCACGGCCCGGCCTCCGGCCGGACGACGGCAGTTTGAAGACAGGTCCTAGACGTCCTCCGCCCGGGCCTCCCACTCCGTCAGCGTCACGACCTCCTTCAGGAAGCCCCGGACACCGAGGAACGACGACAGGTGTTCCCGGTGCTCCTCGCAGGCCAGCCAGGTCTTGCGACGGTCCGGGGTGTGCACCTTCGGGTTGTTCCAGGCGACCACCCAGACCGCATCGGCCCGGCAGCCCTTGGCGGAACAGATGGGTGCGGCGGCGGCGCTCTCGGCCGCGTTCTCAGGGGAGTTCACGGACTCAACCCTAATGTCGGACCCCGCACCATCAGGAAAAAGGCGACGCCGGGCAGCCACGGGGGGAGCTGCCCGGCGTCAGTCCGTCGCTCCGACGGGGGATGCGGAGCGCGCTTCGAAGTATGTCACGCAGACCGGGGTGCGGTGCACCGTAACTTCATGATTGATCTGAGCATTTCTTGAGCATCGGCCGTCATCCGCAGGCCGGCCCAGGCTCAGGCCGGTGCCCCGCCGCCGTGCACCCCGTCACCCTCCGGACCGGACTCGGCCGCCCCGGACACCGGCGCCGCGTCGAGCGCCGGACGCATCGGCGCCGGAATGAAGGTCGAGGGCAGCGAACGAGGAGTCTCCCGGCCCGCGTTGGCGATGACCACCGCCACGTAGGGCAGCAGCATCCCGAGCGCGAGGGCCACGATCGCCACGTACCGCTCGACGTTCCACAGCGTCGCGGCCAGGACCACCGACAGCGTCCGCACGGACATCGAGATCACGTAGCGCCGCTGCCTGCCGCGGACATCGTCCGCCAGCCCCTGCCGGGCCCCGGTGATCCGGAAGACCTCGCCGTCGCTCCGCTTCCGCACCATGTCTCCCTCACCCTTCCCCCGACTTCCCCCGACCGGCCGGGGGCACCGCGGACCCGCCCCGGCCGCCCACGGACCGGACCGCAACCACGGTACGCCCGGCCCCCGGCGGTCACGAGACCGGGGCGGGCACGTTCGTACATTTCGGTCTCGAGGCCCCACGCACGGACGCGTCCGGCATGCGGTCGCCCGACCCCGGCCCGAGACTGGTCCGGACGGGCGCGACGCCGCGCCCCGCGAGGAGGCGGACATGGGCTGGCTGTGGGCAATCATCGTGGGCCTCGTGCTCGGTCTGATCGCCAAGGCGATCCTGCCCGGCAAACAGAAGATCCCGCTCTGGCTGACGGTCGTCTGCGGCATCATCGGCAGCGTGCTCGGCAACACCGTCGCCACCTGGATCGGCGTCAACGACACCAAGGGCATCGACTGGACCCGCCACATCCTCCAGCTCATCGGCGCGATCGTCATCGTCGCCGTCGGGGACGCGGTATGGGCCGCGGTCCGCGGCAACCGGAGCAGAAGAACCTGACCCTCCGCCACCACGCACCGCGGCCGGACACCCCGTGAGGGCGTCCGGCCGCGGCGCGGTGGTTACGGGTCCGGGGTCAGCCGGTGACCTCGACGGCGGCGAGGTTCTTCTTGCCCCGGCGCAGCACCAGCCAGCGCCCGTGCAGCAGCTCCTCGCGGGCCGGCGCGGCCTCACCGTCGACGACCTTGACGTTGTTCACGTACGCGCCGCCCTCCTTCACCGTGCGGCGGGCACCCGACTTGCTCGGCGCCAGACCGACCTCCACCAGCAGATCCACCAGCGGGCCCAGCTCGGTGACGCGCGCGTGCGGCACCTCGGACAGGGCGGCGGCCAGCGTCGCCTCGTCCAGCGCGCCGAGCTCGCCCTGGCCGAACAGCGCCTTCGACGCCGCGACGACCGCCGCGCACTGGTCGGCGCCGTGCACCAGCGTCGTCAGCTCCTCGGCCAGCGCGCGCTGCGCCGTCCGGGCCTGCGGACGCTCCTCGGTGACCTTCTCCAGCTCCTCCAGCTCGGCAGGGCTGCGGAAGCTGAGGATCCGCATGTACCGGGAGACGTCCCGGTCGTCCACGTTCAGCCAGAACTGGTAGAACGCGTACGGCGTGGTCATCGTCGGGTCCAGCCAGACGGCCCCGCCCTCGGTCTTGCCGAACTTGGTCCCGTCCGCCTTCGTCATCAGCGGCGTCGCCAGCGCGTGCACCTCGGCGCCCGGCTCCAGGCGGTGGATCAGGTCGAGGCCCGCGGTGAGGTTGCCCCACTGGTCGCTGCCGCCCTGCTGGAGCGTGCAGCCGTAGCGCCGGTACAGCTCCAGGAAGTCCATGCTCTGGAGCAGCTGGTAGCTGAACTCGGTGTAGCTGATGCCCTCGTCGGACTCCAGCCGGCGGGCGATCGACTCCTTCGTCAGCATCTTGTTGACGCGGAAGTGCTTGCCGATGTCCCGGAGGAACTCGATCGCGGACAGCCCCGCGGTCCAGTCCAGGTTGTTGACCATGACCGCGGCGTTCTCGCCCTCGAAGGACAGGAACGGCTCGATCTGGGCCCGCAGCCGCGCCACCCAGGCGGCGACCGTCTCCGGGTCGTTCAGCGTGCGCTCCGCGGTCGGCCTCGGGTCGCCGATCTGACCCGTCGCGCCGCCCACCAGGGCCAGCGGACGCAGCCCGGCCAGCTGGAGCCGGCGCATGGTGAGCACCTGCACCAGATGGCCGACGTGCAGACTGGCCGCGGTGGGGTCGTAGCCGCAATAGAACGTGACCGGGCCGTCCGCGAGAGCCTTGCGCAGGGCGTCCTCATCAGTGGACTGGGCGAACAGCCCGCGCCACTTCAGCTCGTCGACGATGTCCGTCACGGTTCTTTCTCTCCTCATAAGTGCGGCACAGGGCAACACCCAGTTTAGGCGGGTCACACGCCGGGGCTCACCGAGCTCATGTTGAAGTCGGGGATCCGCAGCGCGGGCATCGCGGCCCGAGTGAACCAGTCGCCCCACTCGCGCGGCAACGTCGTTTCGGTGCGGCCCGCCTCCGAGGCCCGCGACAGCAGGTCCACCGGAGACTCGTTGAACCGGAAGTTGTTCACCTCGCCGACGACCTCGCCGTCCTCGACCAGGTACACCCCGTCACGGGTCAGCCCGGTCAGCAGCAGGGTGGCCGGATCGACCTCCCGGATGTACCAGAGGCAGGTCAGCAGCAGCGCGCGCCCGGTCGTCGCCGCCACCATCTCGTCCAGGGACCGCTCGCCGCCGCCCTCCAGCAGCAGGTTGTCAATGGCCGGGGCGACCGGCTGGCCGGTCAGCTCCGCCGTGTGCCGGGTCGTCGTCAGCCGCTCCAGCCTGCCCTCGCGCACCCAGTCGGTCGACGCCAGCGGCAGCCCGTTGTCGAAGACGGAGGCCCCGTCCCCGGAGGCATGGGCGATCACGAACGGCGCCGACTCCAGCCCGGGGGCGTACGGGTCGCTGCGCAGCGTCAGCGGCAGCCCGGACAGCTGCTCGCCGATCCTGGTCCCGCCACCCGGCCGGGAGAAGACCGTCCGGCCCTCTGCGGCGTCCCGCGCGGTCGACGACCACAGCTGGTAGATCAGCAGGTCGGCGACGGCCGTCGGCGGGAGCAGCGTCTCGTACCGTCCGGCGGGCAGCTCGATACGGCGCTCCGCCCAGGCCAGCCGCCGCGCCAGCTCCGCGTCGAGCGCGGCCGGGTCGACGTCCTTGAAGTCGCGCGTCGAGCGGCCCGCCCAGGAGGACCGGGTGCGGTCGGGCGACTTGGCGTTCAGCTCCAGCGTCCCGGTCGGCTGGTCGTGGCGCAGCCGCAGCCCCGTCGACGTCCCCAGATACGTGGAGCTCATCAGGTGGTGGGCGAAGCCGTACAGCTCGCGGCCGCCGGAGCGGGCGCGGGCGAAGGCGTCGCCGAGCGCCGGGGCGAAGTCCGCGAAGACCTCCGAACCGGTCTCGGCCGGCGCGTCCGTGAAGTCGGGCGACGCGGCCACCCCGGTGACCAGCGGCTGCGCGTCCTCGGCCGGGGAGGCCCCGCGTGCCGCGGCCTCGGCGGCGCGCACCAGCGGCTCCAGGTCGTCGGCGGTGACCGCGGCCCGGGACACCACGCCGGACGCGGTGCCCCGCGCGCCGTCGACGGTCGCGACGACGGTGAGGGTCCGGCCCCGGGTCACCCCGTTCGTGGTGAGGGCGTTGCCCGCCCAGCGCAGGTTCGCCGAGGAGTGCTCGTCGGCGATGACCACGCAACCGTCGGCGGTCGACAGTTCGAGCGCGCGCTCGACGATCTCGTACGGCTTGCTGACACGGCTCATCGGCCGGCCTCCTGCGTCGTGTTGAGGATGTTGACGCCCCGGAAGAGCGCGGACGGGCAGCCGTGCGAGACGGCGGCGACCTGCCCCGGCTGCGCCTTGCCGCAGTTGAAGGCGCCGCCCAGCACGTACGTCTGCGGGCCGCCGACCTTCTCCATCGAGCCCCAGAAGTCCGTCGTCGTCGCCTGGTAGGCGACATCGCGCAGCTGACCGGCGAGGCGCCCGTTCTCGATCCGGAAGAACCGCTGACCGGTGAACTGGAAGTTGTACCGCTGCATGTCGATCGACCAGGACCGGTCGCCGACCACGTAGATCCCGCGCTCCACCCCGCCGATCAGGTCCTCCGTGGACAGCCCGCCCGGCTCCGGCCGCAGGGACACGTTGGCCATCCGCTGCACGGGGACATGGCCGGGGGAGTCCGCGTACGCGCAGCCGTTGGAACGGCCCAGGCCGGTCAGCTTCGCGATCCGCCGGTCCAGCTGGTACCCGACCAGCGTCCCGTCGCGCACCAGGTCCCAGGACTGCGCCGCGACGCCCTCGTCGTCGTACCCGATGGTCGCGAGACCGTGCTCGGCGGTGCGGTCACCGGTCACGTTCATCACGGGGGAGCCGTACGCCAGTTTGCCCAGCTGGTCGAAGGTGGCGAACGAGGTCCCGGCGTACGCCGCCTCGTACCCCAGCGCCCGGTCCAGCTCGGTGGCGTGGCCGATCGACTCGTGGATGGTCAGCCAGAGGTTGGACGGGTCGACCACCAGGTCGTACGTCCCCGCCTCGACGCTCGGGGCGCGCATCTTCTCGGCCAGCAGCCCGGGGATCCGCTCCAGCTCACCGGCCCAGTCCCAGCCGGTCCCGGTCAGGTACTCCCAGCCGCGGCCCACCGGCGGGGCGATCGTCCGCATCGAGTCGAACTCGCCGGTCGTCCCGTCCACGGCCACCGCGGTGAACTCCGGATGCAGCCGCACCCGCTGCTGGGTGGTCACCGTCCCGGCCGTGTCCGCGTAGAACTTGTTCTCGTGGACGGTGTTCAGCGACGCGTCCACATGCGCGACGCCCTCCGCCGCCAGCAGCCGGGCGCTCCACTCGGCGAGCAGCCCCGCCTTCTCCTCGTCCGGCACCTCGAACGGGTCGACGTCGTACGCCGACACCCAGGTCCGCTCGCCGTGCACCGGCTCGTCCGCCAGCTCGACCCGCTCGTCGGAACCGGCCGCCGCGATCACCTTGGCGGACAGCTTCGCCATGGCGACGGCCTGTGAGGCCACCTTCGCCGCGGCGTCCATCGTCAGATCCACCCCGGACGCGAACCCCCAGGCCCCGCCGTGCACCACCCGTACCGCGTAGCCCAGATCGGTGGTGTCCGACGACGCGGCGGGCCGGGCGTCCCGCAGCCGCCAGGAGGCGCTGCGCACCCGCTCCATACGGAAGTCGGAGTGTTCGGCGCCCAGCGCACGCGCGCGGGCGAGCGCCGCGTCGGCGAGGGCCCGCAACGGCAGGGCCAGGAACGACTGATCTACCTCATGGGGCACGGCGGATTCCCTTCTCGATGCACCACGGAAGTGAACCACGCCGGAGGGTGACCGCACCTGGCGTCAACCGGACACCCTCGCCGCGACCCGGCGGCGGCCCTCCCGGGAGGGCCGGGCACTGTAGGAACCCCACAGTGCCCGGGGGAAGGCCCTGTCAGGGGCCGATTGCTCGCGGAGCGGACGGTACCGATAGGTTTTCGACGTACCAGACCGCTAGGGAAAGGGTGATCCGATGAGCCGCTCGGTTCTCGTCACCGGAGGAAACCGGGGCATCGGCCTCGCCATCGCCCGCGCCTTCGCCGACAACGGTGACAAGGTCGCGATCACCTACCGATCCGGAGAGCCGCCCGTCGTGCTCACCGAGGCCGGTGTCCTCGCGGTCCGCTGCGACATCACCGACGCCGAGCAGGTGGAGCAGGCCTACAAGGAGATCGAGGAGAAGCACGGTCCCGTCGAGGTGCTCGTCGCCAACGCCGGTATCACCAAGGACCAGTTGCTTATGCGGATGTCCGAGGAGGACTTCACGTCCGTCCTGGACACCAACCTCACCGGCACTTTCCGGGTCGTCAAGCGCGCCAACCGCGGCATGCTGCGCGCCAAGAAGGGCCGGGTCGTCCTCATCTCCTCCGTCGTCGGACTCCTCGGCTCGGCCGGGCAGGCGAACTACGCCGCCTCCAAGGCCGGTCTGGTCGGCTTCGCCCGCTCGCTGGCCCGTGAGCTCGGCTCGCGGAACATCACTTTCAACGTCGTCGCGCCCGGCTTCGTCGACACCGACATGACGCAGGCGCTCACCGAGGAGCAGCGCAAGGGCATCGTGGCCCAGGTGCCGCTCGGCCGCTACGCGCAGCCCGAGGAGATCGCCGCCGCGGTGCGTTTCCTCGCCTCCGACGACGCGTCGTACATCACTGGAGCCGTCATCCCGGTTGACGGCGGATTGGGCATGGGTCACTGATCACCATGAGCGGAATTCTCGACGGCAAGCGCATCCTCATCACCGGTGTGCTGATGGAGTCGTCCATCGCTTTCCATGCCGCCAAGGTGGCCCAGGAGCAGGGCGCCGAGGTCATCCTCACGGCCTTCCCCCGGCCCACGCTGACCGAGCGCATCGCCAGGAAGCTGCCGAAGCCGGCCAAGGTCATCGAGCTGGACGTGACCAACGCCGAGCACCTGGACCGGCTCGCCGGTCTGGTCGAGGCGGAGCTCGGCTCCCTCGACGGCGCCGTCCACTCCATCGGCTTCGCGCCGCAGGACGCCCTCGGCGGCAACTTCCTGAACACCCCGTTCGAGTCGGTCGCCACCGCGATGCACGTCTCGGCGTTCTCGCTGAAGTCGCTGGCCATGGCCTGCAAGCCGCTGATGAACAACGGCGGCTCGGTCGTCGGCCTCACCTTCGACGCGCAGTTCGCCTGGCCGCAGTACGACTGGATGGGCCCGGCCAAGGCCGCCCTGGAGGCCACCTCCCGCTACCTCGCCCGCGACCTGGGCAAGGACGACATCCGCTGCAACCTGGTCTCGGCCGGTCCGCTCGGCTCGATGGCCGCGAAGTCCATCCCGGGCTTCACCGACCTGGCCAAGGTGTGGGACACCCGCTCCCCGCTGGCCTGGGACATGGGGGACCCGGAGCCGGCCGGCCGCGCCATCGTCGCGCTGCTCTCGGACTTCTTCCCGAAGACCACCGGCGAGATCATCCACGTCGACGGCGGCGTGCACATGATGGGTGCCTGACCCGTACGACGGGGCTCCACCCGGCCGCGTACCGCCCGATCACGGGCGGTACGCGGCTTTCGTACGTCCGGAGGCGGGGTGTGCGGCCCGTCGGCCGAGATCGACTCGAAAAGGTAGTCGATCCACCGCAGAATGTGATGAACCGGACTTCGGGCCAGGCTGCGGGAGGAGGTCGTCATGCGCTCCACACGTCGCCGGACCGGCGCGCTGCTGGCGGCCGCCATAGCGCTGGCCGGGCTCGCCGCCCCCGTGGGGATAACCCTGGCGGGCCGGGCCGGAAGCGGGGCGTCCACCCCCGCCGCACCCAGTCCGGAGCCCGCCGGAGCCGAATGCCTCACCTCGATACGGGGCTCACGCGTCGTCGCCCTCTGCCACAACCCGTACCCCTCCACCGACCGCGTACAGCTGCACACCGAGTGCCGTCAGTGGTGGGACGTGGACGCCGACTCCGCCCCGGTCGACGTGGAACCCGGGCGGACCGTACGGATCGACGACCGCTGCTGGAAGCAGGTCGCCTCCGTCTGGGTCACCCACCGGACGCGGGGCGTGCCGGACACCCCCTGAGGGGGAGTTTCACGCATGCCCGCGGCGTCGCTCCTTCACCCACACCCACTTTGTTCAGACACCCCTAGGGGTGATCCGCCGGGCAGCTCAGCGCATGGCTCGCCGCCTCGGCCGCCGCGGTCTCGCCGTCCCCGGCCCGGATCGCCTCGACCAGCCGCCCGTGGTCCATGTGGTTCTCCGGCCGCAGCTCGTGGCCGATGTCGCCCCTGAGGTAGTCGCGCAGCAGATCCCCCAGGTCGGCGTAGAGGGCGGTCAGCACGTCGTTGTGCGAGGCGGCGACCACGGCGTGGTGCAGCGTCGCGTCCGCCTCGACGAACGCCTCGGCGTCCCCCGCCGCCCATGCCTCCTCGCGGCGCGCCATGAGCGCGTCCAGCTGCTTCAGGTCCCGCTCGGTGCGCCGGGCCGCGGCCAGTCGGGCCGCCGACGACTCCAGCGTGGAGCGCAGCTCGGCGATGTGGCGCGGATCGGCGGTGGCGAAACGGCGGTGCATCACCCCGGCCAGCTCGCTGGTCGCCACGACATAGGTGCCCGACCCCTGCCGGATGTCCAGCAGCCCGTTGTGCGCGAGGGCGCGCACGGCCTCCCGGACGGTGTTACGGGCCACCCCCAGCTGCTCCACCAGTTCGGGCTCGGTGGGAATGCGGGAGCCCACGGGCCACTCGCCCGAGGTGATCTGATTCCTGAGCTGGGCAATCACCTGGTCGGCGAGTGCCGAACGCCGCGGGGACGTCAGCGCCATGGTGCTCCTTGGTCCGGTTGCTGGTGCGGGCGGGGTGCCGGGAGCGGCACGAGGGGCGGGGGTGGTCGCACCCGGAGCGAATGGTCTCAGAACGCGCCAGGTCCGCCGAGTTCCGGTCGACTCCTCGCCGACTGGACAATCAATCATCCCATGATTCTATGATGGGTCTCATGTCCGACGAAGAAACCAGCACACTGAGCCCTGCCCCCGCGGCGGACGACCCCACGAGAACCACGGCCGCACAGGCCCCGCAGGGCCGCCGGACGGCGCCGGCCGGTGACGGCACCTCCCCCTGGGTGCTCCGGCTGGTCGCCGTCGGACTGGTCCTCACCGCCCTGAACCTCCGCCCCGCCATCACCAGCCTCGGCGCCCTCCTCGAAGAGGTGCGCGACGGTCTGCACATGAGCGGCAGCGTCGCCGGTGTCCTCACCTCCGTACCGCCGCTCTGCTTCGCGATCTTCGGGATCATGGCGCCCAGGCTGGCCCGCCGGTTCGGACCGGGCGCGGTCGTCTGCGCCGGGATGATCGCCATCACCGCGGGTCTCGTGATCCGGCCGCTCGTCGGCGGGACGGCCGGCTTCCTCGCCGCCAGCGCCCTCGCCCTCATGGGCATCGCTGTCAGCAACGTCCTGATGCCCGTCATCGTCAAGCACTGGTTCCCCGACCGGGTCGGCTCCATGACCGGGCTCTACTCCATGGCCCTGGCCCTCGGCACCTCGCTCGCCGCCGCGGTGACCGTGCCCATGACCAGCGCGATGGGCGGCAGTTGGCGGCTGGGTCTCGGCGTGTGGGCCGTGCTCTCCGCCGCCGCGATCCTGCCCTGGCTCCCGCTGGTGCGCGACCGGCGCGCCGCGAACCGGCCGTCCGGCGGCCCGGTGGCCGCCCAGGCCGCCCCGGAGCTCCGGATCACCCGCAGCCGCACCGCCTGGAGTCTCGCCTGCTTCTTCGGTCTGCAGGCCACCGCCGCGTACATCACCATGGGATGGATGCCGCAGATCTTCCGCGACGCCGGGGTCTCGGCCGGTACCGCCGGTGTGCTGCTCGCCGTCACCATGGCGATGGGCGTGCCGCTCGCCTTCGTCATCCCCCGGGTCGCGAGCCGGATGCGCAACCAGGGCCCGATCGTCCTCGTCCTCGGCAGCTGCGGTCTCGCCGGTTACGCGGGCCTCTACCTCGCGCCCGCCGGAGGGGCCTGGGCCTGGGCGCTGCTCCTGGGCATCTCGAACTGCTCCTTCCCGCTCGCCCTGACCATGATCGGCATGCGGTCGCGCACCGGCGCGGGTGTGGTGCGGCTGTCCGCGTTCGCCCAGTCCGTCGGCTACCTGATCTCGATCCCGGGGCCGCTGCTGATCGGCGTGCTCTACCAGCACAGCGGCGGCTGGGAGCTGCCCATCGCGCTGATGGCGGGCCTCATGGTGCCGCAGATGGCGGTCGGCTTCCTCGCCGGCCGGGACCGGACGATCGAGGACGAATGCTGAGATGCGAGACTGGGGCCATGTCTCCTGTGCTCGACCCGAACCCTCAGAACGGCCAGAAGAAGCTTCTCGCCGTGCTCGGCGCGATGCTGCTGATCACCGTGGTCGTCGCGGTGATCGCTTCGATCGCCTCCCCCTGACGCCCGGTACACGTCACAGGTGGGGTTAACCCCCCTGTCCCCTAGGGGGCAGGGGTGGGGGTGAAGTGGGTGGACTGCCGGATGGGCCCGGGCCCCCGGCGTCCGTAGGTTCTTTCGTAGAGAACCGATGACCCACGGAGGCGGACATGCGGGCCCCAACGCCCACCCGGACCACCCACCCGGCCACAGGCGGCGTCGACGTGCGGCTGCCGTGGTGGGGCATCGTGCTGCCCGCCCTCGGCTTCGCCGTACTGCTGCTGCTGATCGTCAGCCCCGGCGAGGCGCAGGCCACCGGCGCCGACCCGGCGATCAGCCGGGTCCTCGCGCACCTCCTCGCCCTGGTGACCGGCTGACCCCCGTGCCCCGCACACCGGCCCGTCAACCCCCTGCGCCGGACCGCGCGTTTCATGCGAAGCTGAGGTGTATGAGCGTCGACACACCTCGCAGGATCGTTCTTCTCCGGCACGCCAAGGCGGAATGGTCACAGGATTCCGACCACGAACGGCCGCTCGCGGAGCGCGGCCGCAAGGACGCCCCCGTCGCGGGCCGTCGGCTCGCCGGAGCCGGGATCGACCTCGACCTGGCCCTCTGCTCCACCGCCGCCCGGACCCGCGAGACCTGGAAGCTGGCCGTCCACGAGATGCCGCGCCGCCCCAGGACCGTCTACGAGGACCGGCTGTACGAGGCGTCCCTCGGCGAGCTCATCGCCCTGGTCAACGAGACCCCCGAGGATGTGCGCGACCTCCTGGTCATCGGCCACAACCCCGGCATGCACGCGCTCGCCGACGCCCTCGCCGGAGAGGCCGAGGGCGACACCCTGGCCCGGATGAGCCGCAGCGGGTTCCCCACCTCCGCGTTCGCCGTCGTCGAGTTCAACGGTTCCTGGAAGGGCGTGGAGCACGGCGTCGGCAAGCTCGTCGAGTACTGGACGCCCAACGGCTGACCCCGCCCGTACGCACCGGTGCCCCGGAACCGCTCGACGGTTCCGGGGCACCGGTGCGTACGGGGGGACGGATCAGTCGACGAGGCCGTCGGCGGCCTCGACCTCCTCGCGGGTGATGCCCAGCAGATAGAGCACGGTGTCCAGGAACGGCACGTTCACCGCGGTGTGCGCGGCCTCCCGGACCACCGGCTTGGCGTTGAAGGCCACCCCGAGCCCGGCGGTGTTCAGCATGTCCAGGTCGTTGGCGCCGTCACCGATCGCGACGGTCTGCGCCAGCGGCACCCCGGCCTGCTCGGCGAAGCTGCGCAGCAGCCGGGCCTTGCCCGCCCGGTCGACGATGTCGCCGACAACCCGGCCGGTCAACTTTCCGTCGGCCACTTCCAGCGTGTTGGCGGAGGCGAAGTCGAGCCCGAGCCGCTCCTTCAGGTCGTCGGTGACCTGGGTGAAGCCCCCCGAGACCACGCCCACCTGGTAGCCGAGACGTTTCAGCGTACGGATCAGCGTGCGGGCCCCCGGCGTCAGCCGCACCTCGGCGCGCACCTTGTCCACCACCGAGGCGTCCAGCCCGGCCAGGAGCGCCACCCGCGCGTGCAGCGACTGCTCGAAGTCCAGCTCGCCGCGCATCGCCTGCGCGGTCACCTCGGCGACCTCGTCCTCGCAGCCCGCGTGGGCGGCGAACAGCTCGATGACCTCGTCCTGGATCAGCGTCGAGTCGACGTCCATGACGACCAGCCGCTGGGCCCGGCGGCTCAGCCCGGCCGACACCACGGCGACGTCGACACCGATGCCGGCCGCCTCCGTCGCCAGGGCGGTCCGCAGATCCTCGGTCGCGGTGCCGGACACCGCGAACTCCACGGCCGTGACCGGGTACTTCGCGAGCCGGAAGATCCGGTCGATGTTGCCCCCGGTGGAGGTGATGGTGGCCGCTATGGCGGCGGTCGACTCCGCGGTCAGCGGATGCCCGAGCACCGTCACGTGGGAACGCCCGAGACCACGGGGCCGGTTGTCACCGGTACCGGAGATGATCTCGGCCTGGAGCTTCAGCGACTCGGCCCAGCTGTGCACGGTCGCCCGCAGGTCGCCCTCGGTGGTGGTGCCCGCGGCCGGGGCCGTGACCAGCGCGCACAGCACTATGCGGCCACGGGTGACGACCTGCTCGATGTCGACGACGTCGACGGAGTAGGCGGCGAGGGTGTCGAAGAGCCCGGCGGTGATGCCGGGACGGTCCTTCCCGAAGATCTTCACGAGAAGGGTCGGGGTGCTGGTGTCCCGACGGGACTCAGGAGGCTCAGGGGACTCGGGAGACGAGGAGGACTGAGATGGCTGAGATGCGCTCATGGTGCTTCCACCGTATCGGGCCGCCGCCGGGTGCCGAGGTTCCGTCCCGAGGAACGGACAGCGCGCACGGCCCGTGCCCCCGTACCGGGCCGCGGGCGCCGTGACGGACCGCGCCCGTCCCCTTCCACCCGGTACCCGGACGGGGTGGAGCGGCACCCGGTCTGCGCCGTTCGGTGGTGTTTCGTGCGCGCTGGGGACGCTTGCCGCGCTCTTTGCCGATTGTTCGTGTCGGCCCCGTAACGATGCAGGTCCAAGCGGGTACCAGGACCGGTCCGACTTTCGTATCCGGGACTGCTCCTGGAATAGTTCCCCACGATGTTCAAGCATCCCTAGACTCCCTGTGATGGGGGTAACTCGGGGGACAACTAGTGGGGCGCGGAGTGCCGGAACTCGTACTGGAATTGAATGGAAGGACCTGGACGCTCGATCCGTCCAGGTCGTACACCCTCGGACGCGATCCTCAGGGCGACCTGACGATCGACGACGCCAGGGTGTCGTGGCGGCACGCCACGATCAGCTGGGGGGGCCGGAACTGGTTCATCGAGGACCACGGCAGCACCAACGGCACCTATGCGCAGGGCAGCAGGATCCAGCAGCTGGAGATCGGCCCCGGCACCGTCATACACCTGGGCAACGCCACTGACGGACCGAGGCTGAGCATCACCGCCCCTGCGGGCGCGGACGTCTACGGGGGACAGGGCGCGGCCGCCCAGCAGGCTCCCGCCCAGCAGCCCCCGCAGGGCGGCCCCGGCTGGGGCAACCAGCAGGCCCCCGCGCAGCAGCCGCAGGCCCCGCAGCAGCAGGGATGGCAGCAGCAGCCCCCGGCCCAGGCGCCGCAGCAGCCGTACGTACCGCAGCAGCAGGGCATGGCCGGTCCGCCCGGCGCGGGCGGGGCCGCGGGGGCCCCGCCGGTCCACGGCGACCGCAGCCCGACCACGTTCCACCAGTTCGCGCTCGGCCGGGTCATGCGCATCGGTCGTGCCCTGGAGAACGACCTGGTCGTCTCCGACCTCCAGGTCTCCCGCAACCACGCCGAGTTCCACGCGACGCCCGACGGCCGCTTCGAGATCCGGGACCTCGGATCGCACAACGGCACGTACGTCAACGGCCAGCCGCTCGCCAAGTCCGGCTCCGCGTTCATCGGACCGAACGACACGGTCGGCGTCGGCCACTCGACCTTCCGCCTGGTCGGCGACCGGCTCGAAGAGTTCGTCGACACGGGTGAGGTCTCCTTCTCCGCCCGCCACCTCACGGTGACCGTGGACGGCGGGAAGCAGATCCTCAAGGACGTCTCCTTCGGCGTCCCGGAGAAGTCGCTCATCGCGGTCATCGGCCCCTCGGGCTCCGGAAAGTCCACCCTGCTCAAGGCGCTCACCGGCTACCGGCCCGCCAACCAGGGCGACGTCCTCTACGACAACCGGAACCTGTACAAGCAGTTCGCCGAGCTGCGCCAGCGCATCGGTCTGGTCCCGCAGGACGACATCCTGCACAAGGAACTGACCGTCACCAAGGCCCTCAAGTACGCGGCCAAGCTCCGCTTCCCCGCGGACACCACCGAGGCCGAGCGCGAGGCCCGCATCCTCGAGGTCCTCGCCGAGCTCAAGCTCGACATCCACAAGGACAAGAAGGTCACCTCGCTCTCCGGCGGCCAGCGCAAGCGCGTCTCCGTCGCCCTGGAGCTGCTCACCAAGCCGTCGCTGATCTTCCTGGACGAGCCGACCTCCGGCCTCGACCCGGGCATGGACCGCGACGTCATGCAGCTGCTGCGCGGGCTGGCCGACGACGGCCGTACCGTCCTCGTCGTCACCCACTCCGTGGCCGAGCTGGCGATCTGCGACAAGCTGCTGGTCATGGCGCCGGGCGGATCCGTCGCCTACTTCGGCCCGCCGGAGGAGGCGCTCAACTTCTTCGGCTACACCACCTGGGCCGACGTCTTCTCCGCGTTCGAGAACTACCGCGACTACGACTGGGCCGGCCGCTGGCGCGGCTCCCAGCACTACCAGATGTACGCCGCGGACATCGACGCCGTCGCCGCCCAGCCGGTGCAGATGCCGCCGCAGCAGATCCACCCGCCGAAGCCGCAGAGCTGGTCGGCCCAGCTGTGGACGCTGATCCGCCGCTACCTCTCGGTGATCGCCTCCGACAAGGGCTTCATGGGCCTGATGGTGATCCTGCCCGCCGTGCTCGGTGTGGTCAGCGTGGTCATCCCGGCCAAGTTCGGCCTGGCCCCGCCGGAGGCCCCGTCCCGGTTCAACGGAGCCGCCGGAACGATCATGCTGATCCTCGCGGTCGGCATGTGCTTCTCCGGCGCGGCCAACTCCGTACGAGAACTGATCAAGGAACGCGTGATCTACGAACGGGAACGGGCCACCGGCCTGTCCCGCTCCGCCTACCTGATGTCCAAGGTGATCGTCCTCGGCGTCATCACGGCCTTCCAGGGCGTCATCATCTGCGGCATCGGCTTCGCCACCCGCAAGCTCCCGGACGAGGGCCTGATCATGCCGCCCGCCCTGGAGCTCTGCCTGACGATCATCGCGCTCGGCTTCACCTCGATGATGTTCGGCCTGGTCATCTCCTCGCTGGTGAAGACCTCCGAGAAGACCATGCCGCTGCTGGTCATGTTCGCGATCGTCCAGGTCGTCTTCACCGGCATCCTCTTCCAGGTGTACGGCTCGCCCGGCCTGGAGCAGTTCGCCTGGCTGATGCCGTCCCGCTGGGCCATCGCCGGTACGGCCGCCACGCTGGACCTCTCGCACCTGATGGCGCCGTGGGACCCGAAGGACCCGACCAACCTGGACCCGCTCTGGGAGCACTCGGCCGGCCAGTGGGGCATCAACATCACGGTGCTCCTGGTGCTCGGCATCGCCTGCGGCTTCGTCGTCGCGCGACTGCTGCGCCGCCACGAGCCGGAGGTCATGCGCAAGTAGCGCGGACCCCGGCACACCGGACGGACGAAGGGCGGCACCCCGCACGGGGGTGCCGCCCTTCGGCGTCGACGCGGTGACCGCCCGGGGGCGGGCCGCCGGTCAGTACGCGCTGTTGACGTTGTCGATCGAGCCGTACCGGTCGGCCGCGTAGTTGGCGGCGGCCGTGATGTTGGCGACCGGGTCGTAGATGTTCGTCGAGGTGCCCGGGACGTGGTACGCGTTGAACGTCGGCTGGATCACCTGGAGCAGACCGCAGGACGGGGTGCCGTTCTGGGCGTTGATGTCCCAGCCGTTGACGGCGTTCGGGTTGCCGGTCGACTCGCGCATGATGTTGCGGTGCAGACCGTTGTACGAACCGGGGATGCCGTGGGCCTGCATGATGTCGAGGGCCTGACGGATCCAGCCGTCCAGGTTGTTCCCGTAGACCGGGGTGCGGACCTCGGAGCGGCTGGCGGCCTGCGGCTCGGTGCGCTGGGCGGCGACGGCCTCGGTCCGCACCGCGGCGGCCCGGGCCTTGGCCTCGGCCTTCGCCTGCGCCGCCGCCTTCGCCTGCGCCGCCGCCTTCGCCTCGGCGGCCTTGGCCTTCGCGGCGGCGGCCTTCTTGGCCTTGGCGAGGTCGGCGGCCTTCACCAGCTGCTCGGCGGTGGAGTGCTGCTCGATGATGCTGGCCTGCACGGCCTTGGCCTGCGGCGAACCGGCGGCCGACGCGAGCACCACGGGGACGCCGGTCACGGCGGCCGATGCCTCGGTCTTGGAGTCGGCGTTGGCGGGGACGAGCGAGAACGAGAGCGCGGCGGCGGCCATGGCGGATATACCCGCGACGGAGAGCTTCTGGGTCTTGTTCAGGCGGCGGCGACGGCTGGTGGTGCTGGACGCGAGCATGCAGACGTACCTCTTCGAATCGCGGGAGTCCTCACGGAGGACGAAGACGGGAGGCGTTCGTTCGCATCTCCGTCGGGGACGAGAGCAATTCTTAGCGGCAGCAAAATCTGCTGGCAACGGTGTGACGTACGAAGCCGGGTAGTGGAGCCGGTGGCCGCTCGAACGTGACCGCCCCCGCTCATCGCCACTCATGCGGCGCTTACCTCTCCACTAGCGGGCTTCGTAAGTGACGTGGGTCCTATGTGCGGCCTCACATCGGCTCCGTAACGAACTGACCAACCGTTGCTTCAGCAATTCGGAGGGTGAGGCTCTGGACCCACGGGGGGAGACGTCGACCCCCGGACCTAGGCCCGTCGCCCCACGGAAGAGCCACCCACGGGCCGATACGGCGCCCGGACCCCCGCCGGTACGGTGAGGCACATGAGCCACCGCCCAACGTCGGGCCTCGCGGCCGTGAGCGCCGCCCTGCTCGCCATGAGCCGGCACCTCGAAGTGCGCGACGTCCTGAAGACGATCGTCGCCTCCGCCCGCGAGCTGCTGGACGCCGAGTACGCCGCCCTGGGCGTCCCCGACGACCACGGGGGCTTCGCCCAGTTCGTCGTCGACGGCGTCAGCGACGAACAGTGGAAGGCGATCGGCCCACTCCCCAGACAGCACGGCATCCTCGCCGCGATGCTCCACGAGGCCCGGGCCGAGCGCCTCGCCGACGTCCGCAAGGACCCCCGCTTCGAGGGCTGGCCCGACGCCCATCCCGACATGTCCGACTTCCTGGGCCTGCCCATCAGGGACGGCGAGGAGATCATCGGCGCCCTCTTCCTCGCCAACAAGCGCTGCCCCAAACCCGAGGGCGGCTGCGGCTTCACCGCGGAGGACGAGGAACTCCTGGCCATCCTGGCCCAGCACGCGGCGATCGCCCTCACCAACGCCCGCCTGTACGAGCGCAGCCGCGAGCTCACCATCGCCGAGGAGCGCTCCCGGCTCGCCCACGAGCTGCACGACGCCGTCAGCCAGAAGCTCTTCTCGCTGCGGCTCACGGCCCAGGCGGCGGCCGCCCTGGTGGACCGCGACCCGGTCCGCGCCAAGGGCGAGCTCCAGCAGGTCGCCGCGCTCGCCGCCGAAGCCGTGGACGAGCTGCGCGCCGCCGTCGTCGAGCTGCGCCCCGCGGCACTCGACGAGGACGGACTCGTCGCCACCCTCCGCACCCAGATCCAGGTCATGGACCGGGCCCACACCGCCCGGGTCACCTTCGAGAGCCAGGGCGTCCGGGCGGTGCCCGCCGCCCAGGAGGAGGCGCTGCTCCGCGTATCCCAGGAGGCCCTGCACAACGCGCTGCGCCACTCCGGGGCCGACCGGGTGGACGTCGTACTGGCCAGGCACGGCGGCGGCACACTGCTCCGGATCACCGACGACGGATGCGGCTTCGAGCCCGCGGCGACCCGGCAGGCCGGCCGCCACCTGGGCCTGGTCTCCATGCGGGACCGCGCGAACGGCGTCGGCGGAAGGCTCACCGTTGAATCGGCGCCCGGCAAGGGCACCACGATCGAGATGGAGGTACCCGGTGGCTGACAGAACCATCAGGGTGCTGCTGGTCGACGACCACCAAGTGGTCCGTCGCGGTCTGCGCACGTTCCTGGAGGTCCAGGACGACATAGAGGTGGTCGGCGAGGCGGCCGACGGCGCCGAGGGCGTGGCCAGGACGGAGGAGCTCCGCCCCGACGTCGTCCTGATGGACGTCAAGATGCCCGGGACCGACGGCATCGAGGCCCTGCGCAGGCTCCGCGAGCTGGAGAACCCGGCCAAGGTCCTGATCGTCACCAGCTTCACCGAGCAGCGCACCGTGATCCCCGCCCTGCGCGCCGGAGCCTCCGGCTACGTGTACAAGGACGTCGACCCGGACGCCCTGGCCGGCGCCATCCGCTCGGTCCACGCGGGCCACGTCCTGCTCCAGCCGGAGGTCGCGGGCGCCCTGCTCGCCCAGGAGGAACCGGGCGGCGGCACGGGCCGGGGAAGCACGCTCACCGAACGGGAACGGGAGGTACTGGGGCTGATCGCCGACGGCCGCTCCAACCGGGAGATCGCCCGCGCCCTGGTCCTCTCCGAGAAGACGGTCAAGACACACGTCTCCAACATCCTCATGAAGCTCGACCTCGCCGACCGCACCCAGGCGGCCCTCTGGGCCGTCCGGCACGGCGCCGCCGACTGACCGGCCCCGGTGCGTGGCCGGACGGCCCCCCGGACCCGCCCGGCCACGCACCGCCCGAAGGACCTACCGCCGCCGCTCCAGCTCCTCCACATACGCGTTGTACGCCGCCACCTGGGCCCGCCGCGCCACCCGCTCCACCGGCCGCAGCGCCTCGCCCCGCGCCGCGATCTGCGAGGCGCTCACCGCCCCGCCGTGCCCGTTCTCGTACGCCACCGAGATCAGCAGCCCCACCCGCTGCGCCAGCTCCAGCACCCGCACCGCCCGCGGCGGATACCCCGGGGCCAGCACCTCACGCCCCCGCTCCGCCCGCGCCCGGTACGCGTCCACCGCCGCCTCGGCCACCGGCCCCGAACCGGCCACGTCCAGCCGCGACAGCACCGCCGTCGCGTCCCGCAGCCCCTCCGCCAGCTCCCGCTCCGCCTCGCCCAGCGACGGCACATCGGCCGGCGGCGCCTCCCGTACCGCCAGACACCGCCACACCACCTCGATGTGCAGATCCCCCTCCGGCCCCGCCTCCCGCACCTCGGGAACCAGCCCGTACGGCGCTCCGAAGGCCACCACCGCCTCCTCGGCCTCCAGCGCCCGCGCGTTGAACTCCGGCGGACCGCTCAGCCCCAGCGGATGCCCCGGAGCCGGCAGCGCCACCCGGAAACCCGTCACCCCCAGCCCCCGCAGCCGCCCCAGGGCCAGCGTGAGCCCGACCGGCCCCGCTTCACCCGGAAGCCCCTCTACGCGGTGCACCGCGTCCTCCCCGACGATGGCGAGCGCCGCGTCGTCCGGCGACACCAGCCCCGCCAGAAGCGCGTTTCCCCATGAGGCCAGCCGTCCTGAGCGTGGTTCCGAAAGCATGGGAACAGCGTAGAGAACCGGCCCCGTCCCCGTCGTCACGCGGGCCCAGGGCCGGGCACACTCGCCCGGTGGCGTAGATTTCCTGGGGAGCCGTGCCCACAGGCACCGACGATCTCGACACTGCATGGGGAGACAACGCGCCATGAGCGATGTACTGGAGCTGGTGGACGTATCCGTGGTCCGCGACGGACGCGCTCTGGTGGACGATGTCTCCTGGTCGGTCAAGGAGGGGGAGCGCTGGGTCATCCTCGGCCCGAACGGCGCCGGCAAGACCACCCTCCTCAACATCGCGTCCAGCTACCTCTTCCCGAGCTCCGGCACCGTCAGCGTCCTCGGCGAGCACCTCGGCGGCGTCGGCACCGACGTCTTCGAGCTCCGCCCCCGCATCGGCATCGCGGGCATCGCCATGGCCGAGAAGCTGCCCCGCCGCCAGACCGTGCTGCAGACGGTGCTCACCGCCGCGTACGGCATGACCGCCACCTGGCACGAGGACTACGAGGCCGTCGACGAGGAGCGCGCCCGCGCCTTCCTCGACCGGCTCGGCATGACCGAGTACCTCGACCGCAAGTTCGGCACCCTCTCCGAGGGCGAGCGCAAGCGCACCCTGATCGCCCGCGCCATGATGACCGACCCCGAGCTGCTGCTCCTCGACGAACCGGCCGCCGGTCTCGACCTCGGCGGCCGCGAGGACCTGGTCCGCCGCCTCGGCCGACTCGCCCGCGACCCGTACGCCCCCTCCATGATCATGGTCACCCACCATGTCGAGGAGATCGCCCCCGGCTTCACCCACGTCCTGATGATCCGCCAGGGCAAGGTGCTCGCCGCCGGCCCCATGGAGACCGAGCTCACCTCCCGCAACCTCTCCCTCTGCTTCGGGCTGCCGCTCGTCGTCGAGCACACCGGCGACCGCTACACGGCCCACGGCCTGCCCCTTTCCTGACCGCGCCGCTCTCCCGACCCCGCGGCTCCCCCCGGCCCACCGCACCAGGCCCGGGCCCGGCCCACGGGCCCCGGCCGGTCCGGAGCTCGCCCGCGCCCTGTCCGCGGGGGCGTCCGCGGTCCTACCATGGGCCCGTGGACATCGACGCGTGGGTGTGGTGGCTGATCGGCGCGGCGGGGCTGGGCATCCCGCTCGTCCTGACCGCGATGCCCGAATTCGGCATGTTCGCCGTCGGAGCGGTGGTCGCGGCGGTCGTCGCGGCGCTCGGTGGCGGCATCGTGGTCCAGGTCCTGGCGTTCCTGGTGGTCTCCGTGGCGCTCGTCGCCGTGGTCCGCCCGATCGCCGCCAGACACCGCTCCGGCCAGCCCCGACTGGCCACGGGAATCGACGCGTTGAAGGGCCGTCAGGCCGTCGTCCTGGAACGGGTCGACGGCAGCGGCGGCCGGATCAAGCTGGCCGGGGAGATCTGGTCGGCCCGCGCGTTCGACGAGGAGCAGAGCTTCGCCCCCGGCCAGCAGGTCGATGTCGTCGAGATCGACGGGGCCACGGCGGTCGTCATGTGACCGAACCGCCCCCACGGCAGTGCGTGTTCTGCCAGACTCGATGTCGATCATGTCGATCATCATGGAAGCGGGACCGGCCGGACGGCCGACCCCCACCGTGATCCCGGCCCCGATCATCACGAAACGTCGGCAACCGAAGGGCAACGAAGAACGATGCAACCGGTCATCATCGTCCTGATCATTCTGGTGGTGCTCGTCTTCATCGCCCTGATCAAGACGATCCAGGTCATTCCCCAGGCCAGCGCCGCCATCGTCGAGCGCTTCGGCCGCTACACCCGCACGCTCAACGCGGGCCTGAACATCGTCGTCCCGTTCATCGACACCATCCGCAACCGCATCGACCTGCGCGAGCAGGTCGTGCCGTTCCCGCCCCAGCCGGTGATCACCCAGGACAACCTGGTCGTGAACATCGACACCGTCATCTACTACCAGGTGACCGACGCCAGGGCCGCGACCTACGAGGTCGCCAGCTACATCCAGGCGATCGAACAGCTCACGGTCACCACCCTCCGCAACATCATCGGTGGCATGGACCTGGAGCGGACCCTCACCTCCCGCGAGGAGATCAACGCGGCCCTGCGCGGCGTCCTCGACGAGGCCACCGGCAAGTGGGGCATCCGGGTCAACCGCGTCGAGCTCAAGGCGATCGAGCCGCCCACCTCCATCCAGGACTCGATGGAGAAGCAGATGCGCGCCGACCGTGACAAGCGCGCCGCCATCCTCCAGGCCGAAGGTACGCGCCAGTCCGCGATCCTCACCGCGGAGGGCGAGAAGCAGTCCGCGATCCTGCGCGCCGAGGGTGAGGCCAAGGCATCGGCCCTGCGCGCCGAGGGCGAGGCCCAGGCGATCCGTACGGTCTTCGAGTCCATCCACGCCGGCGACCCGGACCAGAAGCTCCTCTCGTACCAGTACCTCCAGATGCTCCCGAAGATCGCCGAGGGCGACGCCAACAAGCTCTGGATCGTGCCCAGCGAGATCGGTGACGCCCTCAAGGGCCTCAGCGGCGCCTTCGGCAACCTCGGCAACGGGGCCCCGGGCTTCGACACCGGCAAGAGCACCCCCGGCTTCGACACCGGCAAGGAACGCCGCGAGGTCCCCCCGGTCGAATGACGCGTACACGCCCCGTGCATGATCAGTGCACCAAGCACCGATCATGCACGGGGGACACGCCATGAATTTCTGGGAGATGCTCGCCGTCTTCGCCGCGGGCATCAGCGCCGGCACGATCAACACGATCGTCGGCTCGGGAACACTGATCACCTTCCCCGTCCTGCTGGCCACCGGCCTGCCCCCGGTCACGGCCACCGTCTCCAACGCCCTCGGACTGATACCCGGCTCGGTCAGCGGCGCCATCGGCTACCGCAAGGAACTCGAAGGCCAGGGCCGCCGCGTACTCAAGCTCGCGATCGGCGCCCTCATCGGCGGCCTCACCGGCGCCACCCTGCTGCTGGCCCTGCCTTCCACGGCCTTCGAGACCATCGTGCCGATCCTGGTGGCCCTGGCGCTCGTCCTGGTCATCCTGCAACCGCGCATCAGCAAAGCGGTCCAGCGCCGCCGCGAGACCACCGGAAGCCCCGCCCGCGCCGACGGCGGACCGCTCCTGTTCGTCGGGCTGATGCTCGCCAGCGTCTACGGCGGCTACTTCACCGCCGCCCAGGGGATCATCTACCTCTCCCTCATGGGGATGCTGCTCGACGACACCATGCAGCGTCTGAACGCCGTCAAGAACATCCTCGCCGCGGTCGTCAACAGCATCGCCGCGCTCTTCTTCCTCTTCGTCGCGGACTTCGACTGGACGGCCGTCGTACTCATCGCGGTCGGCTCCGCGCTCGGCGGCCAGATCGGTGCGAAGATCGGACGCCGGCTCAGCCCCGTGGTCCTGCGCGTGCTCATCGTCCTGGTCGGCACGGCCGCCATCGTCCAGCTCCTGCTCCGCTGACACACGGAAGCCCGCCTCCCCCCGGAGGCGGGCTTCCGTACGGCGATACGCGTACGCCGGCTACGCCGCGGCCCGGTCCAGCCAGTCCGGCAGCTCCGCCAGCTCCCCGGCCCCCATGGCGAGGAGCATCGCCTGCGCCGGAGACGGCACGAAGGGCTGCCGCAGCAGCGGCATTCCGGCCTGCTCCGGCGTCCGGGCCGCCTTGCGGTGGTTGTCCTCGGCGCAGGACGCCACCGTGTTCAGCCAGGTGTCCTGACCCCCCTGGGCACGCGGTACGACATGGTCGACGGTGCTCGCCCGCCGCCCGCAGTACGCGCACCGGTGCTGGTCCCGGACCAGCACCCCCCTCCGGGACCACGGCGCGTGTCTTCGGAACGGCACCCGTACGTAACGGCAGAGCCTGATCACCCGGGGCGCCGGTATGTCCACGGCGGCACCGCGCATGCGGAGATCGGGATGTGCCTGCTCGACGACGGCCTTGTCCTGGAGGATCAACACCACCGCACGCTTCAGCGTCACCGTCGACAGCGGCTCGAAGCTCGCGTTCAGTACCAGCGTGTCCCGCATCTCGCCCACCTCCCGTGTGCCGCCCGCCCCCTGGCAGGCCCGGATCAACTCTGGCCGGGCAGCCCCTGATGGACAACGCAATAAAAAATGCCCTGCCCTGATCTCTCCAGGACCAGGACAGGGCAAACAGAGGGGGAACTCTCGGTTCGACGGCGACCCTCAGGCGGGGCCCGTGTACTCACCGATCAGCTGGGCGCGGCCCAGGGTGTGGAAGCGCAGATTGAACCCGACGACGGCGGGCGACGCGTCGCTGTCGACCCCCAGCTTCTCGGTGTCCACCGCGTACACGGTGAACACGTAGCGGTGGTTCTCCCCGGCCGGCGGCGCGGCACCGCCGAAGTCCTTCGACCCGTAGTCGTTGCGCGCCTGCACGGCCCCGGCCGGCAGTCCCGCGAAGGAGCCGCTGCCCGCACCGGCCGGCAGCTCCGTGACCGACGCGGGAATGTCGAAGAGGACCCAGTGCCAGAACCCGCTGCCGGTCGGGGCGTCGGGGTCGAAACAGGTCACGGCGAAGCTCTTGGCCTCCGCCGGGAATCCCTCCCACCGCAGGTGCGGCGAAGTGTTCCCGGCCGCGAACACCTGGGCGTCCGCCAGCACCGCCCCGGGGGCGAGATCCTCGCTCGTCACCGTGAACGACGGCACTTCCGGATGGAAGTCGTGCGGCAGCGGGGCCCTCTTCGGCTCGGTCACGTCAGTACCTCTCCTGATGGCTGTACGGCACAGCGGTCGGCAAGATCCTCCACGACCCTAGAGCCAGTTGCGCTGACCGCCGACCTGCGCCAGCCACTGATTGAGGTACGCCGCCCAGTCGGTCCCCTGGAAGTCGTGCAGGCCGACCTTGAACGAGCGGTACGTGTCGCTGCCCTCGGTGAAGAGGCCGCCCTTCTTGTCCATCTCCAGGACGACGTCCATCTCGCGGTCGTCCGCGACGAACGACAGCTCGACCTGGTTGAGCCCGCGGTACTGCTGCGGGGGGAGGAACTCGATCTCCTGGTAGAACGGCAGCCGCTGACGCGTCCCGCGGATGTGACCGCGTTCCATGTCCGCGCTGTGGAACCGGAATCCGAGCCGGCCGAAGGCGTCGAGGATGGCCTGCTGCGCCGGCAGCGGGTGCACGTTGACCGGGTCGAGATCACCCGAGTCCACCGCGCGGGCGATGTCCAGCTCGGTGGTCACCCCGATGTTCATGCCGCGCAGGTGCTGCCCGGCGAACATGGTGATCGGCGTCTCCCAGGGAATCTCCAGCCCGAAGGGAACGACGTGCGTGGCTCCGGCCTGCAGTTCGAACGCGCCACCGAGCTGCAGTCGGGTGAACTCGATGTCCTGCTTGGTCTCCGTGTCGTGGCCCTCGACCTCCACCCGGGCCTGCAGTCCCACCGAGAGCCCCTGGATCCGCTGATCCACGGAACCGCCCTGGATCCGCACCTCGCCCTGGACGATTCCGCCCGGCACGACGTTGAGCTCGGAAAGCTCGGTCTCCACCGAGGCGCCGCCGGCGCCGAGGCTCGCGAGCAGCCGCTTGAAGCCCATCTTCACTCCTCCTTGGTCCTGACCCGTACATACGCGCCACGACCGTTCCCGGTTCCCGGTAACCTCGACCGCCATGATCGAGGGTTTGGACCGTACGCCGCTGCCGCGTGACTTCTTCGACCGCCCCGTGCTTGATGTGGCCCCCGACCTCCTGGGCCGGACCCTGGTACGCGCCACTCCGGACGGCCCCATCGAGCTCCGCCTGACCGAGGTGGAGGCGTACGACGGCGAGGCCGACCCCGGATCGCACGCCTTCAGAGGCCGCACCGCGCGCAACAGCGTCATGTTCGGACCGCCCGGCCACGCCTACGTGTACTTCACCTACGGCATGTGGCACTGCCTCAACCTGGTGTGCGGCCCGGAGGGCAGAGCCAGCGGGGTACTGCTCCGGGCGGGCGCCATCCAGGTGGGCGCCGACCTCGCCCGTGTACGGAGGGAATCGGCCCGGAACGACAAGGAACTCGCCAAAGGCCCGGCCCGCCTGGCCACCGCGCTCGATGTGGACCGGGCGCTGAACGGCACCGACGCCATCGCCCACCCGGGCGCCCCACTCTCCGTACTCCACGGCACCCCGGCACCGCGTGACCAGGTACGCAACGGTCCGCGCACCGGAGTGGGCGGCGACGGGGCCGCCCACCCCTGGCGGTTCTGGATCGAAGGGGACCCCACGGTGAGCCCTTACCGGGCCCATGTGCCACGTCGCCGCGCAACTTGACTCGCTCTTGGGGGTCACCTAATGTAGCCCGAGCCGCTTGAAACGGGCACAGCTGTCGTCGGAGTCCATCGGACCACCGACCGAGCAGCCCGGAGCAGCCAACTACTACCTACGATTCACCCTGACGGGGTCGAATTCGGCATGCCGTAATTCAACCTCTCGGCTCGATTATGAGCCGTCAAGGAAATCGGCTAACGTAGTGGACACGCCGAAAGGCAAAGACCTTCCAGCAGGTCACCGGAATTCAAATTCGGACCGGAAACGGAACGAAAAAGAGTCTGGTAAGGTTGGAACCGCCGGA
>NZ_JBSFKL010000030.1:18571-27891 GCF_053598535.1 Streptomyces sp. NPDC001108 | reverse complement strand
GTACCGGTCCCCTTGGTCGTCCGATGCCTCGGCCGGGACGATGCGTTGCCCGAAGCGATCCGCGCCCCCCACCGGGGGGCACCACATCGCGGCAGCAATTGCTCCCCGCCAGCCGATTCCCGGGCGGGGGTGGGCGCCTCACGCTCCCGCGTGCGTGACGGCGTGGGTACGGCGCCCGGCCCCGTGGTCGTCCGGCGGACGGCGGCGAGACGTGCGACGACCCCGCCCCCCTCGCCGCCAGCCCGTCTTTTCAGCGCGAAGCACCCGCAGTCGCCGGTGCGGTGGGCCACGGAGGATTACGGATCGTGGGCGTCCCCGGGACTAGTCCGCGGGGGTGGACGCGGGGTGGCTGGCCGGGGGCGGTGACCGGCGGTTCCCGCTTGTGGCGGATCCGCCACAAGCGGGAACCCGGTTCGGGCGGGGGATGTGGCGGGCCGGCTCGGCTGCTGAGGCGTCGACCCGTGTCCGGTGGACGGTGGGGGGCGTTCATGGTGCGTGAGCGAGAAGACCGAGCCGGAGTGGCCGCACGAGGTCGCCCGCCGGCGTGCGCGGGTTCTGCGGGCGCGGATCCTGAGGACGACGGATTGGGCCGCGCGTCGGCGGCTGGCGGAGCAGTGGACCGGCATGTGCGGGGGCCCGGTGCCGTCGCTGGAGGCGCTGGTTGCCGATGTCGCCGAGGACGCGGACGTGTTGTTGGATGCGGCGGTGGCGCATGGGGCGCTGGCGCCGGACCTGGCGTGCCGGGTGACTGAGGCGGTGGGGCTGCTCGCGGCCGCTCTGGAGGTGGTGCCGGGCGCCCGTCCGCACCTGGCGGCGGTTCAGGAGGCGCGATGGCCGCTGTGCGGGGGGCGGCGGCGGACTTCGACCGGAGCCGGCGCTGAAAGACCGGCCCTGCCGGGTCAGTTGGGCGTGACGGCGGCCTGCATGCGCTGCACGGCGGTGGTGAGGTCGGTGATTGCGGTAAGGGTGGCCGCGCGGGCGGCTCGTACCTCGGTGGTTTCGGGGGTGGTGCTGTCGGGGGTGATGGACTGCTCGATGGCGTTTCCGAGGGTTTGCACGAGGTGGGAGAGGTGGCCGAGGGCGGTGTACGCGTCGGAGGGGTAGTTCCATTCCGGTGCGGTGGTCTGGGTGTTGGTGGAGGTGGTGTGCGTCATGGGGTGATGATCTCAGTCGCCCAGACCGCGGGCCGAGAATTCCGAGGGGTCGAGCAGTCGGGTGCTGATGCGGTCGGTTTCGGCGTCGTCGTGGGCGCTGATGGCGTCCCAGAGGGGTCCGAATCCCATGCCGTCGCGGCGGTAGACGATGACGGCCCAGGTGTCGTCGGCGGTGCTGGGGGCGGAGAGGTTGCCGACGGTGCGCATCAGGTCGATGGCGGCGCGGCCGGTGTCGGGGTGGGGGTCCTGGCGTGGGCTCCATGTGGTTCTGGTGGTTTGCGCGGTCGTCGGCGGGATTCTGACCGCCTGTCCGGCAGTACGGCTGACCCGTCCCGTACGAAGGAGCCCCTCACCGGCTGGCTGGTGAGGGGCTCCTTCGCGTCCATCGGGTCGTGGTGCATAGGTGTGAGGGATTCAGGAGGGCCACTCGCGCTGGGCCATGTCGTCGGGCTCGGTGCGGTACGCCTCGTCGCGGAGGTCCTCCTCGACGTGCCCGGGGCAGCCGGTGGGGCAGTCGTCGGTGCAGTGCTTCATGGTGAGTCCCTTCGTAGGAGGTATGTCTACTACCGCCGGTGATGAAAAGGCGGCCAAGGCTGGCCTTTGCGATGCTGGTGTGGCGGGCGATCACGTGTGCGAGGGTCACAAGCCGGTGGAGGTCGACGGGTTGGCCGTCGACGATGGCGCGGGCAAGGCGCACGCCATCGTCATGGGCCAGACGTTCAAGCGCGGCGCTTCGGTACGTACCACCGAAGGAAGTCCACGCATTTCATGGTGCGGTAACGGTCACCCCAGCCGGGGCCGCTCGCCGACTGCCACCACATATAGTCAGTCGGTTCGTCGATCTTGACCACCACGACGACTTGCGTGTGATCGTTGCGGTGCTCGTAGAGAGCGCCGACGCCAGCAAGGCTCAATTTCTGCGCGGCCTCTCGCCACGAAGGAATGGTCATGTGTCAGTCCTCAGTCAGTCCGTCGAGCTGATCAAGCTGCCCTTGCCACCAGCCTTGGGCCCGCCGCGCATCGCGTGCGCGGCTCTCCAGGGCACTCGCCAAATCGCCCAGTACATACGTCAGCGCATGAGACTGGTCGCTCCCCTCTGCGGCGGCGGACACGTCCGCGTCGCTCACAAGGTGGGGTTGCTCCGCCGCGTCTTCGGGGCAGTCGGGGTCAAGGTGACCGGTGTGCACTGCGGCGATGAAATCGGCGGCCGCATAGGTTTCCCGTTGCAGCTGCCCCAGCGTGGCGGCCAGAGCGCCCCAGATCAGCGCCCCCCGTTCTGTCGCGCTGCGCCGGTCCTCGGGGGCCAGCTCCCGCCACTCCTGCATCGACGGGACCTGAGCCCCGCACCTCAACAGGTCCAGCTCCAGTAGCCCGGCCAACGGCGGCTCGCCCGTCTCGCGCCGCCGCGCAGCCACCAAGGACTTGGAAACGGCCTGAACACTGACCCCGAGCCCTTCCGCAGCCTCGGCCTGACCGCCGACCGCGGCAACGTACTGCCCCAGCGCGACAGCCCGTCGACCGGCCTCCGCCTGCCGCTGCTGCGCCCGACGTTCCTCGGCCTGCCGCAGCACCGCCGGCACCCTCTCGGATGCGGGGAACACGCTCATGTGTGGCCTTCTCTCTCCCGTGGGTGTTACTCGCTCAACCCAATTCAATCTGGGAGTTGAATTGCTGTCAACCCCCGGGTTGAATGCCCCGGTCGAGACGTCCGCTTGGCCGTGGTCGGCGGAGGCGGCATGAGTCCTCCGTCAGGGGGTCGGGCGGTCCTGGGGGTGCTGGCAGGAAGGACAGAAAACGGATTCGGCGGTTTCGGCGGCGGGCACGCCGGCTGCTTCGGCGACCGCGCGCCAGCAGAGGGGCGCGCCGGTCTCGTCGAGCGTGCGGCCACTGGGGAAGTCCTCGTCCGGGCCGTGGAAGACGGCGAGGACGGGCTCGACGCCGGGCAGGACGACGCGGAGCGGCTCGATTTGGAGGCCGTACAGGTGCGCGGGCGGGATGGAGGCGAGGGTTTCCCACACGAGGCAGTCCAGCACCGGGGCCACGGACGGGCGCTTGTGCTCGTGCCCCTCGCACAGGTTCCAGGTGCTGCCGTCGGGACGCAGGACGTCCAGGCGGTCGGTGACGGTCAGGGTGAAGGGGTCAGAGAGGTCGGGGGAGGGCGGCGTGGCGGGCGTGGGGGTGCGGTGGCGGAACAGCTGGCGGATGTTCACGGGCTAGTCCTTACTCGGTGGAAGCCAAAGAGCCCGCCACCGGGGATTTGGTGGCGGGCTGTTGTGTTCGTGGGTTGGTCACCACAAGCGGCTTGTGGGGGCGCTGGTGAGTGCGTGGGCGAGGATATCGCGGTGGTCGGCGGGGAGAGGGGGGAGCTGGGAGAGGGGCAGCCAGAGGGCGGCTCGGGCGCGGCCTGCGGCTGCGGGCTGGGTGGGATCGGGGATGACGGTGTGGTAGGCGACGGTGATGTAGCGTCCGCGCGGGTCGCGGCGGGGCCAGTCCCAGACATCCACGCGGCGTAGGTCGGGAGGGTCGACGTGTAGGCCGGGTCCCTCGGCCAGTGCGCGGGCGGCGGCGTCGCGGCTGGACTCGTCGATGCGCACGCGGCCGCCGGGCAGTGCCCATGTGGTGGTGTCGCGCGGGAGGTCGGTGCGCCGGGCAAGGATTACGTGGCCGGCGGGGGTCGTCACCACCACATCGACGGTGAAGACGAATTCGGGCGGTGGGGTCACGGCTGCCTCTCGGGCATGGGGTCGGGGGCCCATGCGGGCACGGGGAACGGCACGGGGGACGCGTGGAGGGCGTAGTGGGTGGCGTCGTCGTGGGTGGTGAGGAGGAGGGGTTGGCCGTCGCGGAGGATGTCCAAGGCGTGCTCGTGCTCGGCGGGGTTGGTGGACCAGTCGCGGAGGGTCGGCGGTACGTCGTCGTGGGCCAGGGTGGTCCCGGGCGGGGGGCAGAGTGCCAGCGGGGTCGGCTGGTCTAGCTGGTCGGCAAGGAGGCGGGCCCGGTCGGTGAGCCACCGCAGCGCGAGACGGGGAGTGGTGGCCTGGTGGGTGCTGAGGACCCATTGCGCCCGGCCGCGGGCCGTCGCGGTGATTTCACAGTGGATCATCGCGGGCCCTCCGGCGCGGTGTGGGGGTGTGAGGGGTTGGCGGCCGTCAGTGCGGCGGGGGCCGGGCCGGAGAGGGCCCAGGAGTGCGCGCCGCGGTGGCGGGCGATGATGAGGCAGCGTGCCCGGGTGGCGGGGTCCCTGACGGGGCAGCAAGGGGCCTCTACGAGAAGGTGGGGCTGGCGGTCGCGGGTCCAGGCGGCCCACACGGCGGCGGGTTCGCGTCCGGCGAGGTGGGCGGCGGCGGCCCAATGCTCGGTGCCCTCGGGGTGCGTCTGGATGGCGCATCGCAGAGTGTGCTGTATGGCCTGGGGGCATCCGGTGAGGGGGGATAAGACGGCGAGAACCCGGACGGTGCCGGTGGTCCGCTGGGTGAGGGTGAGGGGTTCTCCGCAGGTGCGGGGCTGGGCAGGGTTCACGCGGTGGCTCCGGTGATGTCGGCGGTGGGTGGTTCGGCGGTGTGCGGGGCGATGACTGCCCATACCGCGGTGGCGTTTGACGGGTAGTAGTGGTGGTCCCAGTGGTCGGAGAGCTGCTCGACGATCGCGAGTCCCCGGCCGGACTCGGCGTCTGCGCCGGGCAGTCCGGCCCGGATTCGCCCGGGGGGCCGCCCGTGGTCGGTCACGGTGATGCGGAGGGCGGGGCCCTCCTCCTGGAGATCGAGGGATACCGGCCCGTCTCCGCCGTGCTGGACGGCGTTGGTGACTAGCTCGGTGAGGACCTGGAGGGCGGCGGCGATGATGTCGGGCCGGAGTCCCCATTGGTGGAGCTGGGTGCGTCCGGTCTCGCGTGCGATCCGGGGCGAGAGGGGGCTGGAGCCGGGGAGGTCGACGACCGCGCGCCGCGCGCCGGGGGTCCAGGGCAGTCCCGGAGGGTGGGCGGTCACAGGAGGTACCCCCCTTGGGGGGTGAGGGTCCGGGCGGCGCGGTGTATCAGGGCGGCCGCGATCGCCTCGTACAGGCGGTCAGGGTCGGTGAGTGGCCGGCTGGTGGCGGGGGGGATGATCCATCTGCGTCCGCACGGGGCTGCCCGCTCCGCGTCGTGGGTGGCGGTTGGGTGCGGGAGTCGGATGGTGCCGCGGTCCACGCACCGGGTCGACGGGAGCGGGGGCCAGCAGCGTGCGGTGCCGGGGGGCACCAGGAATTCGTACGTACGCCGGGCGGGGACGTCCAGGACCGGGCCGAGCCTGATGCCCTGGCTGCGGCACCGGTCCACGACCGTGGCCGCGAGCGGGGTGGAGATTCTGACGACGTCCCATTGGGGCCCTACGGCCTCTTCGACGGCCTCTCGCTGGCGGGGCGTCATCGCGGCGCCGTCTGCGGGCAGGAGGCGCAGACCTTGACGGCGTGGCCGAGTCGGCTGCCTCGCATCAGGGTGTACGCGTGGCCGCCGTCCCGCAGTATCTCCGAGCTGCCGCACGCGGCGCATCTGAGGCCGGAGAGTCGGGCCTGCTGGTCGGCGGTGAGACCGCCGAGCGGGTCCAGGTCGGTGGTGCGTACGTCGGTGGCCGATGGTGGGGCGTCGGCGTCGGCGGGCATAGCCCAACTCCTCGCGATGCAGGACGCATTGAACCCGCGCAGGATCATGCGCGGTTGTCGGCTGAGCCGACCATTGGCGCCGTATACAGCTTGCCACCGGGAAGCCCGCCATGGGAATCCCATGGCAGGATTCCCCCCGAAGGAGGAGGGACGGCATATGCGTACCGGTGCCTTGAGCTGGGGTCTTGCTGGTGTCTCCCTGGCTCGCCAGACTGGCAGTACTTTCGAGGAGAGCGAGCATCTGATGACGTCACCGGGGCCCCGGCGGCTCCAAATCGCGTCCGGTCTCGCGCGTCTGCGCGAGCGAGCGGGAATGACACTGGAGGAGGTAGCCAAAGGGGCCGGCTACGGGAAATCCACGGTCGGGCGCTACGAAGACTGGCGAGCCACTGGCAAGATCCAGGCTCGTACTGTGCGGCTCATCGCAGAGGCCGCGAAGGGAAGTCCCGCAGAGGTCGCCGCGCTCGTCCGCCTCGCGGAGGGCACACCTGACGGCTGGTGGGTCGGCGCCGGCGTGCCCGAGTGGCTGCACCCCTTGGTCAGCCTGGAGCATGAGGCAGACGAGGAGAACGTTTTCGCGAACTCGGTGATCCCTGGCCTACTCCAAACGCGGGACTACGCCAGAGCCATTCACCTGGCCGAGCAGGTACGGCAGCCGACAGAGGTCGTGGACCGGCTCGTGGATGCCCGGGTGAAGCGCCAAGAGGTACTGACGCGGCCCCGTCCCCTGCATCTATGGGTGGTCCTCGATCAGGCCGTTTTCTCGCGAGTCGTGGGCGATCGGTCGGTGATGGCCGATCAGATCGCACACCTTATCGAGAGTGCGAAAACCCCGAATGTGGACATCCAGATCTTGCCGTTCAAGGCGGGAGCTCACGCGGCGGGACTCGGTCATTTCGTCAGCATCGCCGCAGGTGACACCATCAGAGCCGTGTATGTCGAAATGCTCGGTGGGGGCCTCTACATAGACACCCCCGATGACGTGGGTCGGTACACCACCGCATTCGCATATCTCCGTAGCCAGGCAGCTGATACCACCAAGTCGCTGGCGATCATGACCGATGCACACAAGGAGTACGTCTGATGACACACCGCACGCCTACCGCCGAAGAAGTGGACGGGGTTCACTTCCGTACGTCCTCGTACAGCGGGAGCGGCGGCAACGAGTGCGTAGAGGTCGGAAATGGTGCCGGCTGGGTGGGAGTACGCGACACGAAGAACCGGCACGCTGGGATGCTCGTCCTGTCTGAGGGCGCGTTTGGCGCCCTTCTGGGAGCCGTACGCGACCAAGCCCTGTAGTACCGCCTGAGCTCGACTGAGGGGGCCACCCTGCTGGGTGGCCCCCTCAGTCGTGTGCGTCTGCGTGCAGTCGCGGCCGTTCGCGTCTACTTGCGGCGCTTGGCCCGGCTCTGGCTCTTCGGCTGGGCACGGCCCCGGGAGCGGGGCTTATGGTCCTGTGCCTCGTGCTGCTCTCGGGCGCCTGTGGCTCCGGCCGGTTCGGTGGTCGCCGGCGTTGTCGTCGAGCCCTGCTGTGCCTGCCCGGCCCCGGCCTGTGCCGACTCGGCGAGCTGCACAGCGGCAGCACGGGCGCCCTCGGCCTCCCGGCGTGCCGCCTCGACGTCGGCGAGCTCGGCACGGACGGCGTCGAGCTCGTCCCGCTGTGCCTGTGCCGCGCGGTGTGCCTCGGCGGCGGCGGTCTCGGCGTCGTCCTCGACCTGGCGGCGGGCGTCGCGCTCCGCGTCCAGCTCGCGCCGCACAGCGGCGAGCTCGTCCCGGGCGGCCTGTGCCTCCCGCTGTGCCTGCCCGGCCCCGGCCTGTGCCGACTCGGCGAGCTGCACAGCGGCAGCACGGGCGCCCTCGGCCTCCCGGCGTGCCGCCTCGACGTCGGCGAGCTCGGCACGGACGGCGTCGAGCTCGTCCCGCTGTGCCTGTGCCGCGCGGTGTGCCTCGGCGGCGGCGGTCTCGGCGTCGTCCTCGACCTGGCGGCGGGCGTCGCGCTCCGCGTCCAGCTCGCGCCGCACAGCGGCGAGCTCGTCCCGGGCGGCCTGTGCCTCTCGCTGTGCCTGCCCGGTCTCGGTCTGTGCCGCCTCCGCAAGCTGCACGGCGGCGGTACGGGCACCCTCGGCCTCCCGGCGTGCCGCCGTGGCGTCGGCGAGCTCGGCCCGGGCGGCGGTGAGCTCGTCGCGCTGTGCCTGTGCCGCGTCGTGTGCCTCGTCGACGGCGGTCCGGGCGTCGTCCTCGGCCTGGCGGCGGGCCTCGCGCTCGGTCTCCAGCGCGGCCCGGACCGTGGCGAGCTCGTCCCGCAGGTCCCGGGCCTCCTGCTGTGCCTGCCCGGCCTCCCGCTGTGCCTGCCCGGCCTCGGTCTGTGCCGCCTCCGCAAGCTGCACGGCGGCGGTACGGGCACCCTCGGCCTGACGGCGTCGTACGTCGGCGGCGGTGGTTTGGCTCTGGGCGTCCTGGTGGGCCTGGCGCTCGCGCTCAAGCTCGCGGCGGGCTTCGGCGAGCTGCCCGCGCAGAGCCCCGGCCTCGTCGTGTGCCGCCTCGGCGCTGCGCTGTGCCGTTTGGACCACCTGTACGGCGGTGACCCGTTCACCTTCGGCTTGACGCCGTGCCAGTTGCTCGGTGGTGAGCTGCCCACGCAGGGCATTCGCTTCCTCTACTGCGGCCGCCGCGTGCTCCCGAGACCTCTTGGCCTCGGTTCGTGCCGCCTCGACGGCGGCGTTGGCGCGCTGTGCCTCGGCACGTGCCTCCGTGGCCTCGGCCTGTGCCACCCTGAGCGCGGCGCTGGTTTCGAGGGCGAACGTCACGCGGTCACCGGCTGAGGACAAACGCTGCTTCAGCTCTGCCTCACGCGTTGGCACACTCTCCAGTGTACGGGGGACGGATCCGCGGTCATGCTGTGCCGCCGCTGGTGTGCTGGTGGTGCTCATGACTCCCCTTGATATCTGGGGCGGCACAGTGTGTGCCGCCGGATGGCCGATGCGCGGCACATGCCGTGCATCGGGCGGCCGTCACACCCTGGCCAGCCTGCGGGCGCCCTGCTTCGGCCCCTCACGCAGGGCACGGACATACCGGTTCGCCGGGCCCCGGTCCAGCTCGATCCCCGCGGTTGCCATCTCCTCTCGCAGCTTTTCGGCGATGGCATTCGTCGACGACTTCCGCAGGTCGGCGGACGTGATCCGGTGGGCGTACAGGGCCTCTAGTGCCGCGCGCTTGGTGGGGTAGCTGGCGAGCGGCAGCAGCGGAGGGAGGGTTTCCTCGTCCTCGTACTCGGAGTAATGGGGCACACGGGCCGTGACGATCGCGGGCACACCGCTGTGTGCCGCTGCTGCCCGGGGGGACGGGGCGGCGGGAGCCTCGACGGGTTCCGCCGGCTCGCTCTCCGGCTCGGGGGCGGCCTCGGCACGCGCGACCGGCACAGACGTGCCGCCCTGTGCCGCTGCTGCCCGGGGGGACGGGGCGGCGGGAGCCTCGACGGGTTCCGCCGGCTCGCTCTCCGGCTCGGGGGCGGCCTCGGCACGCGCGACC
>NZ_JBSFKL010000030.1:0-18473 GCF_053598535.1 Streptomyces sp. NPDC001108 | reverse complement strand
CCGGCACAGACGTGCCGCCCTGTGCCGCTGCGGGTGTGCCGATCTGTGCCATCAATGCGGCCTCGACCTCGGCGGCGACGCCTTCCATGTGCCGGGCATGCGTCTCCATCGCGCCCAGCGCGTTCGCCTTGGCCTGGGCGGGGCTCGGCTGGCTCCAGGGGGACTCGGCATCGGTGATATGGAGAGAGGTTGCGTGCTTGCGCTGTGCCACCCGGGACCGGTAGAGCTCCCGCTGCTTCGAGTCGGTGGCGAGCTGGGCACGGTCCTGCCAGACCGCGAGACGTCGTGCGATCCGTCGGCCCTTACGTCCAGACTTGGTGCCGTCAGGCAGGCGGATGTACTTGTCGTTCAGGTCCACCGCCTTGTCCAGCGCACGGTCCCGGGCGATCTCCTCGGCGGAGCGGCTACGGTGCGCCAGACCGAGGGTGGCCATCAAGCGCTCGCGGAGGTCGCGGGCGATCTGGGCCATAGCTGTTTGGGACTCGTCGCCCGTACGGTGCCTCAGCTCCAGGCCAAGGGCCGAGTGCGCGGCAAGGGCGGAGCCAAAGGATCCGACGATGATGCGGACGGCGGTCGCCGCCGAGAACCCGTCACCCTCCTGCCACGCGGGCACGGCGGACAGAGCGGCGAAGACCCATACTGCGCTGCTGTACCACCCCCCGCTACGGCTGCCGGTATCAGCGAGACGCTCACGAGCGCCTAGCACGCACATGGCCAGCAGGCTCTCGAATGCCGCGCACGCCAGCAGCCGCTCGGTCTCGCTGGTCATGTGCAGACCATCGGGGTCGCCGGTGAATCGGTACGACGTATTCAGGCTGACGCTGGTACAGATGATGAACGCGACAACGGCGGCAACCGTGCCGGCAGAGAACCGGCGGCGGCGGACGGTAGCCGCGAGGTCGAGCACCTTCGTCCTTGATCGAAAGACCATCGCAATCAGCACAACAGCCATGGTCGACGCGGACAGAGTGACTACCAGGTGGGAACGGTCAAACCAGTCCGTGACCTGCGAAAAGTCGATCACCGGACGGCCCCCTGACGGCTTCCGGTCAAGTCGATGACCGCGGGCACTGCCCGGCGGCCGGGGGCCTTACTGTGGTGGTGCATGGGGACTTTGCTCCTCATTCTGTTGGCCCTGGGGGCGCGCTTCGTGGTAGTCGGGCGTCTCCAGGGCTCTTCTTTCTCGCTCGCGCGCTAGCTCGCTCGCTCGCTTCAAAGCGCGCTAGCTTCCTAGCTCGCTCCCTTGCGCGCTTTCAGCTCTTTCAGCTCGGCGGCGTACGCCTTGCGCAGGGCGTTCTCGACCGTCTCCCGCTTACTCCAGCCGCGCACATCACCGACGTAGGCCACCAGCTCGTCTACGTCAGGGTCCACGCGAGTGTTGAGCTGGACAGTCAGCGCGGGGCCTTTGCGCCTGCGCGCCGGCTCGGGGGCGGCACCGTCGCCCACCTTCGGCACGGCCGGGTCGGGCGCCTCCGGTGCCGACCTCGGCCGAGGAGTGGGACGATCACGCTCAGTCATTAAGAATCCTGTCTAGCAACAGTTCGCGATAGGCCGCGAACACCTTGTCTCCGCCTGCGGTGCCGTCGTACTGGGCGTAGAACTCCCCGGCTGAGCGGCACTCCTTCACAATCACTCGCTGTTCCACATAGGGCGTCAGCAGCAAGCCGGGGGAGGTCCGTTTGAACTCTTCCTCAGCCCGCCTGGCGTCCCTGGTCCACACGGCGCCGGTGTAGGCAGCCCCGAGGACAATGCCGACCTCGTGGGGCGACTTCGGCAACCCTTCCTCCTCGCGATACTCGTGGAACTTCCGTACCGTCTCCTTGGCGCCGTCCACCCCGTCCAAGCCGTCTTCGTCGGGCCGCGCAGCGTAAACGATCTTCGTGCACGCCGTCAGGCCGTTTTGGGTGAGAACTCCCCCTTGGCGGTTCGGAAAGTCGATCACGACGAATCCGGCCCGAGTGCCGGCCAGGCTCCGCCGTAGTCGACGCTCGGCGTGGTCGTCCGGGGTCTTCTCCTGAGCCGACAGACGGCGCGAGCTCGGAATGACGCGCAGGTTCGAGGGCCACCCCTTCGCCGCATCAAGCGGCACGGCGATGGCGTCAGCCCAACCCTCCACATCGTCAGCGGCAAGGATGGCGCTCATGTCCAGCACGCCGCCACGCTCGTCAGTCAGGGCCTTGGCCCCGGTCCACTTGGTGGCTGCCGCCCGCGGGTCCAGGTCCCCAAGAATCACTTCCTCCTTGGGGTACTCCTGCGCGTACGCGACGGCCAGGGATACGGCGGTCGCCGTCTTGGTGACGCCGCCCGTTTCCGAGTAGCTGCCCACAACCTGAAGTCCAGTCATGGCAGAAATGCTAGCTCCCGCGCTCCCCCTCTCGCTTTCTAACACGCTCCCTAGCGTGCTAGCTAGCTAGCTAGAAAGCAAGTACAGTCGTAGTCAAGAGAGGGGGCCGGGCTGGCACCCGACCCCCTCATAGTCGGCCCGCTGGACGGCGTTTGCTCGCTTGCGTCCGGGGGCCTTGATCCTTGGGAGGATCCGTGATCAGCGTAGAGGAGACGACGGCGGACGGCCGTCGGCGGCCCCTGACGGCTCGACCGGGGCCGGCGGGTTCGTCGGGACCGGTGCGGTTCGCGGTCGGGGCGATCTCGGGGCGGCCGCCATCGATCCCGGTGCCGCGGACGCCGGTTGACGACCTGGAAGCGCTCGCCGTCGCGGTCGGAGTGATGAGCTGATGCGCGAGAGCCTGGAAATGGTGGGCGAGGAACTGTTGGCGCAGATGCGCAACACTGCCGGGGTGACTCGCGGTGCCGGGTATGCCGGGTGGCCCCTGCTGCCGTCTCCGCCCGCGAGGAAGTCCCGGCCCCGGATCGCGGCGGCGCCTCCGGCCCCGGCCGCAGCTCCGGCGCCGGAAGTTGACGATCTGGTGGCCGTCGCCGCCGCGCTCAACAGCGGGAACCGCATTGTGTACGTCGACCGCCGACCGGACCGAGCCGTATAGCCGCTCCGGCTCGGCGCACGAAGGAGCCCGCCACCGAAGATGGTGGCGGGCTCCTTCGTGCGCGATTTTGGCCACGCTAAAACTATGCGCCGGGGCGGGTCGCCCCCGCGTAGTCCCCTTTCGGCATCGCCTCGTCCATCGGCTGAATGGTGACGGTTCTGCCTGTCCGCGGTGCGTGGACCACATTCCCGTGTCCGAAGTAGATAGCCACGTGGTAGGCGCTGCTGCCGTTGCCGTTCTTGGACCAGAAAACGAGATCGCCCGGCTTGAGATCGCCTCGGGCGATGGGGCGGCTTGCGGTCGCCGAATATTGGTCGCCGGCGGTACGCGGCAGTTTCACACTGGGCCACCAGGCAAATTGGGCGAGCGAGCTACAGTCGAATCCGGCCGTGACGGAGGCACTGCACGAGCCGTTGAGATAGCCATTCAGGCCGTCACAGAAGCCCTTTGTGGGCCCTCCTGGGGTACCTCCTCCCCATGAGTACTTAACTCCGAGCTGTGTATATGCGCGGCGGGCTGCGTCCGGGCCGCTGCCTGATCCGAGCCCGCTGGCGCCTGGCCCGACCTTCGCCCATGCCTTCGCGTTGGCGGTGATTATCCGTACGTAGGCGTAGGTCTGCCCCTCCTTCGCTCCAGCGGGGCGGGCGAAATCGATGGGAGGGACGCCGCGGTAGTGGTCGACCCATCCCCAACCCGCGTTGTAACCGGCGAGAGCGAGTCGAACGGGGGTGTCGTCATACCCTGATTTCTCGGCTCTCTTCATCAGGCTGCACATGTACCGGCCCTGAGCCATGATGGCGTCCTCGGGGTCCTTGGCGCCGAGCTCGGTGCCGTCGCCGTCTTCGTCTCGGCCCCAGGTTGCCCAGGTTGAATCAATGAACTGGGCGATTCCCTTTGCGGTGCCGTACTGGGTCGCCGGGCCTTCAATAGTCGGGTTGAACCCGCTTTCCTGGTAGCCCTGGGCCGCGAGAAGGGCGGGGGACAAGCCGGGGCACTGCTGAGCCGATTTCTCGTACCAGGGCGCGTATTTGCGGCCCGCTGCTGGCATCAATGCCAGGTTGAGTCCGCGGGATTCGCCAAGGACCGGGTTTGAAGCATCGGCGCCCGCCCCTGTGAGAACCAGGGCGATCACAGCTACGGGGAACCCGACAATGGCCGCGACCGCCGTTGCGGCCCCGGCCTTCATTCCGGCGCCTCAGTCGTCGCCCGGCGGATGCTCTGCTGCTTCGCCTCGCGGCTGGCGGCCCACGCCTTCAACCACCTGGCCTTGCTCACGCGGTACGCAACGGCCCACCGCCCTGGTTCCTTCACTCCGTACACCCCGTTTTCCACCCGTCCGACCATCTGTGTGGACACTCCGATCTGGAGCGCCACAGCCTTTTGCGTGCGGCCCGTGCGCTGCCTTAGCTGCTTGAGAGTCACCCTCGCCTCAGGCGGCGCCAATTCGTCGACCGAGCTACCGAGTGCAGCGGCAAGGGCTCGCACCACGCGGGGGGACGGCTGGCTTCTCCCCCTCTCCGCTCGGCGCACGGTCTCCGGGGCAATGTCCGCAAGGAGTGCCAGTTGCTCACAGCTCAGCCCCGCCTCGGTCCGTTGCAGACGCAAAAGGTCTGAACGGAAGGTAGGCATGCCGCTCGATGGGCTCATGTAACCCTCTACTTATCTAAGTACGCATTGACAGTAGGTCATGGTAGCGTCACTCTAAGATCAGAACAGTACGGGGGTGAGAACATGCTTAACAAGCGTGCAGATAAGGCAATTCGACTTGGCGAGGGGTCGCGCTTCGGTGTCATCGGAGCGCACGGCGGTGCGGGGGCTTCCACCATCACTCGATGGCTCGACCCGACCGGCGACGGCGGGACCATGGAGCTGGGCAGAGGTTCGCACCTGCCACCGCATTACATCCCGCTCGTGGTGGCCAAGTCCACCGCTTTCGGAATGTCAAAGGCCGTACACGTCCTCGGCTCGTGGCATCCCGACGTTCCCCGGCCCTACCTGGTCGTCGTCCGGGACGCGCCTCTGAGGCTGCCGAGGGCAACTGCCTATCGCATGCGGGCCATCGGGCCCCGCGTCCTCGGCGTTGTCCAGGTGCCCTACCTGGTGAGGCTGCGGGAGATCGACACCCCGGCGGAGGGCCTGGAGCTTCGCGATGCACAGAAGGCCGCCCGCAACCTGCGCCGGCATCTCGGCCTTGACTGACACCTGAAGGAGACACAGATGAATCAGCTGATGAGTGCCGTCCCGGACGTGGTCGCGTCCATCCCTCTGGCAGATGGCCCGACTACGTGGGATGCCCCGCCGACCGCCCCGCCCGGTATGGGGGCGATCATGCCGACGTGGATCGGCTGGGCCAAGTGGCTCGCGATCGGTGTAGGAATCCTGGGCCTGATCGCCTGCGGCATCATGATGATGGCCGGTCGTCGCAACCGCTCACACATGAGCGCCGAGGGGGCTACGGGGCTCCTGTGGATCGTCGGCGGTCTCTCGGTGGTCTCCCTGGCCGCCGGGGTCGTCCCCGCGATCATGGGGGCGTAAATGACTCTCGACATCCAGCGTCAGGCGACCCGCCGCATGCGGCGGCTGGTCGTCGTCCTGGTGCTCGTCGTCCTGGTGCTCGTCGCCGCCCTCGTCGTCATCGCGGTGACCACCGGGCGGCCGACCGACCACGACAACAGCGCTCCGGCACCCCGGCCGTCAGCCAGCGCACCCTCTCCGGCCCCGACGCTGCCCGAAGAGAGCGGCGGGTACGTTGCTCCCGAGGAGTACGTCAAGCTCCCGGACGGAAGTGCCAAGGCAGGCGGCCTGCCGGTGCGCTTCCCGCGTACCCCCGAGGGCGCGGCAGCTATGGCCGTGGCCTCGTCCCGCAACGCCTACTCCTGGGACGCCGGGCAGATCAGGCACGGCATCCTCACGTACGCGGCCTCTCAGTACCGAGCCGACATGGCCGACGCCGCCGAGGACGGAGCCGTAGGAAACCGCGAATACGCGGGCGTCCCGCCAAAGGGGCCCGTCCCCGAGGGCGCCACCCTTAACGCCTGGCCGATCGGCGTGCAGTGGACTGCCGTGGATACCGGCTCCGTTGACGTGCTGGTCCTTATGCGGGTCACGCATTCCCCGGGAACGGGAAAGAAGATCAGCACGGACCTGGTAGTAACGCCCGGCCGCGCGATTTGGGAGGCCGGCGATTGGAAGATCGAGCCGACCGCGCCAACCGATGACCTGCCGGACCCCGTCGACCTGGGCACACCCGGATTCAACTCCGGCGGCTGGAAGGCGATCCAGGAAGGGGACCGGCGGTGACAACCAAACTCGGACGGCTGGCGGCCCTCGTGGGTGCGCTGCTGCTGGCCGCCGTCCTGTCGGCTCCGTCAGCATCCGCGACGGTGCAGGCGGCACCAGTGGCAGGCCCGCAGCTCGCCCCGGCTGCTGACTGGTGGGGGATCGGGAAGTGTGTCGGATTCCTTTTGCCCAACACTCCGAAGAACCCTGCGACGGGGCTGCGGTGCGCAAAAAAAGCCGTCAAGGGAACGGTTGACGTCCATAAGAAAGTGGCGAGCGGTGCGGCCAAGGCCGTAGCCAACTCGGTACTCGGGGATGCCGCCAAGTCCATGGCGGAATTCACCGGTGATTTCATGCGCGCCGGATTCGGATTCTGGCTCATGACCGACTCGGTCCAAGTAAAGGATTCCGGAGTTTTGGGCTGCGATCCGGAATCAGACAAGGGTTGCACGTCCGGCGATCCAACGAAATCCCTAAGTCTGCACGCACTGATGGTGGGAATTGGGGCCGGAATCGCCACACTCCTGGTGATGTTCCAGGGCATCAGGATGATCATTCAGAGGAAGGGAGCCCCGCTCGTCCAGGTAATCCAAGGGCTCATGATCAATGTGGTGGTCAGTGCCGCCGGTGTGGCCGTTGTCGATGCCCTGCTGATCGCATCGGACAAGCTCACAGAGTCCATTCTCTACGTCGGCTTCGGCGGCGACGATGTGCCGGATCGGATGGCGCTCATGCTGCTGCCTGCCATCGCCAACCCCATGGGGCTCCTGGTAATCGCCCTGATCGTCCTCATCGTTGGCGGAATTCAGATCGTGATGTTGTTTCTGCGTCAGGCAGCGATTCCGATTCAAGCCCTGCTCCTGCCCATCGCCGGAGCCGGACAGGTGGGCGGCGAAAGCTCCCGACAATGGCTCCCTCGTCTTTTCACGTCGATCATGGTCATCATTACGTACAAGCCGATGGCGGCCCTGATTATCTCCGTCGGCTTCACCGAAATGGGCAACGGAAAAGGGATTCTTGATTTCATCCGCGGAATCGTAACGCTGGCCCTTTCAGTAATTGCCCTCAAGTCGCTTCTTGCTCTCTTCGCACCGCTCGGAATGTCGATGGGTAGTGCGGTATCCAGCGGGGGTGCCCTGGGTGGCGTGCTGGGCATGGTCGGCGGCGCAATGGGCTCGCAGATGGCATCGGGGTCCAACGACGGGGGTAGCCCGGCTCCTGGCGGCCAGCCTTCTGGCGGTGGGGCACCCAGCGGCCCGCCCAGCGGCCCGCCCAGCTCGACGGCTGCGAGCGACCACGCCGCTCATATGGAGCGCACCGGTCCGGCCTCGACACCTGCGGCGGATTCGCCGGGAGAGAGCGGCAGCATCCCCCAGCAGCCGACTGCGGGCCCAGAGGCAGCGGCGGGGGCCGAGACGGCTGCGGCCGGAGCGGGCCAGACGGCTGCGGCAACGGGTACCTCGACGGCCACCGCGTCCACAGCCGCGACGGCGGGGGGTCCTGTGACGATCGCCCTGGTGGCGGCGGAAGCGGGCAAGCAAGCAGTCAACAAGGCCGGCGGCGCGGTCGGCGGAACGGAGTAGACGCACCATGGCCACGGAAACGCAACAGCTGTACGGCGGATGGCGCCGCAGCAAGAGCATGGGCATCATGTCCCTGAACGCGCCTCAGACCGTGATTGTGGTGGGCGCCCTGCTCGCCCCGGTCCTGGTCATCATCCTGGGCGGATCGATCACCACACTCGGGGCCACGGTCCCGCTGTCGCTGGTCGTCATCACGCTGACCGTGTGGCAGAGGCACGGTATGCCGCTGCTGTCCTACGTGACGGCCCGTGCTCGGTGGAGCCTGGGCCACATGCGCGGTGAGACGTCGTACCGGTCCGTCTTCCTCCCCTCCCCTGAGGCTCTGGACCTGCCCGGCATGGCGGCCCCGACCAAGCTGGTCCGGGCGGAATCACCTGATGGCCGCGGGCCCGTGGGGCTGGTGTGGAATCAGCGCACCGGCACCATGGCGGCCGCGCTCCTGCTCAACCCGGCCGGCTCCCTCCTCGCGTCCGGGGCCACCGTCCGGGCCCAAGTCTCGGCCTGGGGCGATGCGCTCGCCCGACTCGCGGATGAGGACGGCGTGCAGGGTGCGGCCGTGACTCTCCAGATCACTCCCTCCAGCGGCGCGGCCCTGTCGGATCACGTAAAGGGCCGCCTCGACCCGGCCGCCCCGGCCCTGGCGAAACAGGCGATCCGTGAACTCGTCGACCGGGCTCCCCGTGCGTCGGCGCAGCTCGCCGCGTGGCTGTCCCTGGTCGTCGACCCGGCCAGGACGCCCGAGCGTCCCAAGGGCCCTGCCGAAGCGGCGGCCGTCGCCCTGGGCACTCTGGACGCGGTGGACCTGTCGGGGGCCGGGGCGGATGTGCTGCGACGCGCCACGGACTCGGACATCAAACGGCTGGTCCGCGGGGCGTACGTCCCCGCTGACATGGATGCCCCGGCCGATCAGATCGCGGACCTCGTCTGGCACGAAGTGGGCCCCGTGGCGACCGAAGATGGCTGGGACTCCTACCGGCACGACGGGTATCACTCCGTCTCGTACGTGCTGCGGGAAGCGCCGCGCAAGCCCGTTCCGTACGACGTGCTGCTGAAGCTGCTGGCACCCGGCGCTTTCACACGGCGGGTCACGCTCAGCTACCGGGTCCTGCCCACGGAAGAAGCCATGGCGGTGGTGGAGCGGGAGGTGAACGCCAATGAGGCGCGAGCGGAGTACCGGCAGCGCACCAAGCGGACGCCCACCCGGCGGGAGCGGGTCGACGCCGAGCACGCCGAGCGCACAGCAGCGGAAGAAGCGGTTGGCGCGGGGCTAGTTCAGTGGTCCATCCACGTGACCACCACCGTGGGCGACGTGGCGGACCTGCCCGCAGCGCGCCGGGAGGTCGACAAGGCGGCCCGCTCCGCCGGCGGTCTCCGGTTCCGGCCCGCCTTCGGTGGACAGAGCGCCGCCATGCTCGTGGGCCTGCCGGTCGGCATCAACCCTCTGCTCTAAGGACGACGATATGAAGTTCACCAGGACCGCCCGCACGGGCGCGTCGTCCCGGCGGGCGGTAACCGCCGGGACGACCGCGCCCGAGCCTACCGGCGGCTGGCGTCTCAACCCTCACGTGATCGCTTCGCGCCGGGGCTGGAAGGGTACGGGTCGGGGCCGCGCCGCTGTCCTCGACCGCGGCGCGGTCTACCTCTCCAGCACCGTGCAGACCGCTGGCCTCTACCCCTTCGTCCTAGGCGGTGGCCTCCCGCCCGAGGGCGTCCCCATCGGCTACGACCAGCTGACGCATGAGCTGGTCTGCTTCGACCCGTCGGGCTGGATCGGCTCCCTGGTCACCAACCCCGGCGTGTGGATTCAGGCACAGCCGGGGGTCGGCAAGTCCGCCATTGCCAAGCGCATTTGCCTCGTCTACACGGCCTACGGGTACAAGCTCGTCGTACCCGGAGACGTCAAGGGGGAGTACGCCGACCTCGTCCGCGAGCTCGGCGGTCAGGTAGTGAGGATCGGGCGGGGGCTGGACCGGATCAACCCGCTGGACTCCGGTCCGCTGCGGAAGATCCTGCCCACCCTCGACCCGGGCCGCCGGGATGCCCTCCTGGCGGAGATCACCGGCCGCCGCAGCGAACTGCTTCACGCGCTGCTGACCACGGAAATGGACCGGCGCCCGAACCCGACCGAACGCAACGTCATCGAGCACGCTATCCGGCTCGTGACCGCCGCGCATGTGGGGGAGGGCGACCCGATCATTCCCGACGTCGTCAGGGTGCTGCGGGAGGGCCCGGAGGAGTTGCGGTCACACCTCATGGTGCAGGGGGAGGAGGAATACAGGGCGCTGGTCCGCGGGATCACACACGCGCTGGAAAACTTGTGCGTCGGCCCGCTGAGCGGATTGTTCGACGGCCCGACCACCACCCCCCTGGACCTGGCGGCCCCGGCTCTGTCTGTGGACCTGTCCAGTCTCCTGACCGCAGGTGATCACGTGGTCAGCTCCGGGTTGCTCGCCACCTGGGCCTACGCCTACAGCTCGATCGACTCAGCACGCGCGGTCGGGCTCATGAATTCCCCGCTCGTACTGCCGCTGGACGAAATGTGGCGGGCCCTGCGAGCCGGCCCCGGCATCGTGGACGCCTTCGACTCCATGACCCGGCTCAACAGGGCCCGCAACGAAGTGACTTTGTTCATCACACACTCCCTTCGCGACCCGGAGAGCCTGCCAACCCCGCAGGACCGGGCAAAAGCCCTGGGCATGATCGACCGGTGCGACTCGATGATCCTTGGGGCGCTCTCTGTCGGCGAGCTGGAACGCGTGTCAGCGCAGCGGCCGCTGACAGATGCCGAGATTGCTCTCATCGCCTCGTGGTCGTCCTCGTCCGGTACCGGCTTGGACGGCACCCGCCAAGTCCACCCGGGACGTGGGAAATACATGCTCCGCCTGGGCACCCGTCCCGGCACCCCCGTCCGGCTCCAGCTGACTGACGCGGAACGGCGGCTCTACGAGACCGACCCGTCCAAGAAGCACCAGAAAGAGGGGGCAGCATGACCGACTCCAGCCACGGGGCGGGGGCTGGGGCGGGCGCCCCGCTCGCGGTCCTCGGCGTGATCGTCGGCTCCACCGTGCTCTACACCGGCGCCTACGTCGGCGGCACGCTCGGTGTCGCACTGTCCGGCGGCGGCTGGGCCCCGCCCGCGTACTCGATCAAGTCGGCGGTCTCCCTTGTGTCGGGCGGCCCCGGCCGGCTGTGGCCCGGGCACGCGACGGCGGCCGGTGTCGGCGCGGCCGTGCTCCTGGTCCTCGTCCTTTCCGGCCTCGCCGTGGTCGGCTTCCTCCTGTGGCGGCGGTTCTTCTCCCACCGCGCGGGCCTGGCGGGCATGCGGGAACTGGCCCCGCTCGCGCCCAAAGCGATGACCGCCCGGGCCCGGGCTCTGCGGCCCTCCCTCAAGGGGGAGGAGATCATCGAGCCGGACGACACGGGGGTGTTGCTGGGCAACCTCGACGTCTCGCGCGGACCTGAGCTGCGGGCGAGCTGGGAGGACGTGATCCTTGCCATCATGGCTCCGCGATCGGGCAAGTCAACCAGCATCGCGGTTCCGGCGTTGCTGCGGGCTCCGGGCGCGGTGATGCTCACCAGCAACAAGCCGGACGTTTTCGCGGTCACCCGTACCCGGCGCCTGGACGTGGGCGCGGTGTGGCTGCTCGACCCCCAGTCGATCACGCACTCCGAGCGGGCGATGTGGTGGAACATTCTCAACTCGGCTCGCACCATCGAGGGGTCCGGGCGGCTCGCCTCACACTTCATCGCGGCCACCACCGACGAGAAATCACGCGGTGACTTCTGGATGGGTGCGGCCAAGAACCTGCTGACCGCCCTGTTCCACGCGGCGGCCGTCTCCGGCGGCTCGGTGGCTGACGTGCTGGCCTGGCTCTCCACGCCGAGCGACCGTGGCCCGGTGAGCGCGCTCAAGGCGGCAGGGAAGGAGGCGTTGGCGCAGCAACTCGCCTCGACCGTGGCGGGCGCGGCCGACACCCGCGACGGGATTTACGAGACCGCCCGTCAGTGCGTCGCCTGCCTCCTCGACCCCGAAACGCTGGCCTGGGTCACCCCCGACCCCCGCGCAAAAGAGTTCCGTCCGGACGACTTCGTACGCTCCCGGGACACGCTCTATCTGCTGTCCAAGGACGGCGGCGGGTCGGCGGCCGGTGTCATCGCCGCGGCGGCGGATGCGGTCCTGCGGGCCGCGATGATGGCCGCCGAGCGAGCCGGCGGCCGACTCGACGCCCCGTTGGTCGCGGTGCTCGACGAGGCGGCGAACGTGTGCCGGATCGAGGATCTACCCGACCTGTACTCGCATCTCGGCTCGCGCGGCGTCATCCCGGTGACCATCCTCCAGTCCTACCGTCAGGGCGTCCGCGTCTGGGGTGAGGCTGGCATGGATGCCCTGTGGTCGGCGGCCACCATCAAGGCCCTGGGCTCCGGCCTGGACGATGCGGAGTTCGCAGAAAAGGTCTCCCGGCTCGTCGGTGAGCACAAGGTCAGTGAAACGTCCGTCTCGCACGGCTCGACCGGTCGCAGCGTCTCCACCTCCCGGCGGCGTGAGCGGGTCATGGAGGCCGCGGAGATCCGCGCGCTTCCAAGGGGGCGGGCGCTGCTGCTGGCAACCGGTGTCCGCGTCGGCATGATCCGGCTGCGGCCCTGGTACCTGGAACCGGATGCGGGCGACCTGTCCGCCGCGTCCGACGTAGAGATTGCCGAAATCGCGGCCCGTGCCTCAAGGAAGGTCATCGCGGCGTGAGCGACGACACCCCCACCGCTGAAGTCCTCGCGGAGGACTTCGAGGACCTCAAAGCCATTGTCTACGGGTTCGCCTCTCAGCTGGAGCACAACACCAAAAAGGTGAACCAGCTCGCTACCGCTGTCGCCTCCGGTGACAGCCAGGACGGCGACGGCGAGAGCGGAAAACCCAAGGAGAAGGAGAAGCCCAAGACTCCGCCGTTCATCCTGTGGCTCCCGGGCAACAAGTACGCGGCCGAGCTCGCGGCGCTGGCCGGCTGGGTGCGCGACCTGCTAGTACCGACGTACTTCGGGGAGGTTTCCTCCTCGGCCCCCTGGTGCCCGCGGTGGTGGGAACACCCTGCGGCCGTCGCCCGGCTCCATGCCACGTGGCTGGCGTGGCAGGAGCTCACGAACCCGGAAACCTGCGGGCTCACCGGCCCCTCCGTATGGCACCGTGACCACCTGGACCCGATGTTGGCTCAGCTCCGTGGCGCCGATGGCCCGTTCGCCGGCTGCATGACCAACCCGGACCGGCCGCAACACACTGTGCTGCCCGTGCCACCGGTCGACCCGGCACCCGCCCCGCCGGTCGTCTCGGAGCCGGAAGTGGTCGACGGCTGAGAGTTCGCCTGTACAGGCCGAAGGGCCGGAGGGATTTCCCCTCCGGCCCTTCTGATGCGTCCGGGCTCTTTACCCGATGCTACGGCGGGCGGCTCCGGGCGGGGGTGTGGGAGCACGCCCCGGCCCCTCTCCTCCCGGCCCCGGCGTGTTCTTGCGGGCGGCTCGTCCTCGATTCTGCTGCCCTGTCGGAACGGTGGTGGACCGGGCGGTGGCTGCTGCGGCACGGGCGTCGATGGCCGATGTGCTGGCCTCGTGCGCAGCCAGTCCGTCTAGTCCTGCCGCATCGCTCCACTCGGCCCCGGCCGTCGCCGTATCATCTCGCCCCTCCGCCTCGGTAGCCCTACCGCGGGCAGCGTCCGCATCGCCGAGCGCAACATCCGAACGGGACTGGGCTGCGGTGCTGCTACGGACATGCGCGGCGGCCTGGCGGCGGGCCTCGGCGTCGTCGCTGCCGCCCGCGGGAAAGTCCGCCTTGCGGACGGGCTCTTCCGCGCCTGCCCGCTGGGGGGTTCGCCCGTGGAGATTCATGGGTGCCTCCTTCTGTGTGTGGTGAGCTATCAGCGTGCTTGGGTGCGGGTCGGCGCGGCCGATGCGGTCGGCACGGCGGGGGCGGCTGTCGGCCCCGGTGACGGGGCTGCCCCTGGTGTGGCGGTCGTCGACTGCGCCGACGCTGCCGACGCGCGGGCCGGTGTGGGGGTGGGGCTCGTCGTCGGAGCGGTCGTGGTCGTGGCTGCGACGACCGGTGCTGGGGGAGTAGGCGTGGCGGACGACTTCGCCGGGGCGGGTGTTTTGGCCTGGTCGGCGAGCAGTCCCCGGGCGGCTTCGGAGGGGCTGAGGGTGATACCGGCGGCGGCTGCCTGCTGCATCCGGACAGGGACACCGGCCAGGGCCTCACGCGGGTTGTGCCCCGCTTCCTGAAGCGTCTTGACCTGGCTGGCAATGCCGGGCCATTCACGGGAGGTGACCATCTGGGTCAACATGTCCTCGTCGGCCAGCGACTCTCGGGCGACAACCACGAGTCGTGAGTTCTCCTGAGCACCGATGCCGAGCCGGGCCAATTCCTTGCTCCGCTCACCCAACGCGGTCGCGGGCTTGTCCTGGCCGGTGACTTTCTCGACCAGCTTGGATGCAACCTGTTTCACCCACTCAACGACCCTTTTGATCACGCCGGGCTCGTCGCCCTTGACTCGCTCTCTGCCGGGCGGCGGTGCCCACGGGTCGCGGAGATTCACAGCGGGAGACGCGGTGACTCCTGGCGCGGTGGCTCCTGCTCTCATGTCCGCGTCCATGCGCGCAATGACGGGAGCCGCGTCGGTGAGGAACTGCCCCACGTTCACCCCGGCGCTCTCCAGTTTCTTCAGCTCACCGGCAAGCTGCGTCCACTGTGGCGCCTTGACCATGGCCTCAGCCACCGCGGGCGGTTGGACAATGCCCCGAACCATGTGGGCGTACCGCTCGTGGTCAGGGTTAGCCGGCGGCCGTGCGGGAGTCGGCTGCGGTGTCGGCGTGGGTGCCGCACCTCTCGGGTGAGGAACTTCGCGCCGTGATGCCTCGCTCAGTGCTTGTGCTGCCAGGACCAGCACCTGAAGAGCGACGGCGGCCGTCTGCACGGCCTGCCCTCCTGCCTGCTCCATCGGGTTTGTATTGCTCACCGGTTCACCCCGTTCTGCATCATCATCGTGTCCCACCCCTTCTTAAATGCCTGTTCTGACGGTAGTTCTCTACGGCCCTGAACGCCGGGGTTTTCGCGGCTTCCCGGCGGTCATTCACACGTGCTAGCGACGTGGGCCCCGGCTCTGCCCGCGTCGCTGTGCTGCCTCCTGGGCGGCACGGTCTGCGGCTGTTCGCTCGCCCGGACTCGGCGCACTGGGCTCGTTCGCGCGGCGGCCGGTGGCCCGAGCAAGCGGGGTTGGCATCTCTCTGCCGCTCAGGCGCCCTTGGAGTCGCCAGGTGAGTACCTGGGCCACACTGTCGGCGTCCACAAGTTCCCGGGCGGCAGCCACCTCGGCGAGCAATTCCACGGGGTTATGCCCCTCACCTGATGCCTTGATCAGGTAGGCGGCCAGTGTCGCCGACGCCGGGTCAGCGAGCACATCCGCCGCATACGCGGGTACGGCCTGACGCACGGCATCCCCGAAGGTGAGCATGTCGCCTTCACCAAGTGGCGTGGCCTCGACTACCTCGCTCCGGTTCAGCACCGGCGGCGGTTTCATCGGTGCGGCTGGGCTCTCCGAACCGTCCTCGGCGACGTCCTCCTGATCCTCGATGGGCCTGCGTGATCCGCCGGTCTCCGTACCACCTTCCGGACGGGTAGATGCCGAGTGGTCTGCACCCTGCTGGGGCCGACCGTTGAATGCATCGGGGGTGTCGCTGGCCATGCGCCGTTGCAGTCGCCACACGAGAACTTCGGCGGCGCTGTCGGCATCCCCGAACCCACGCTGTGCCGCCACCTCGGCGAGCACCCGCGCGGGCTCGTACCCCGCGTTTTCCGCCTGCCTGAGCGTGGCGGCCAGTGCTGGCCACGCAGCCTCGTCGAGCACCCTTTCCGCAACCTCGGGGATCGCCTCGCGCACCATCGGCGCGTACGCCTCGACCAACGCATGTCCGTCTGACCACCGCCCGGCACGCTGCCAGCTCGCGCGGCTTCCGCGCTTGCGGTTGCTGCCCGCACTGGCACCGTAGGCGACTTCGGTAGCGGCCCGCAGGTGGTAGCCGGCTCCAGCGGCGGCCTGCTCCTGGGCCCGGTGCTCGGCGGCCCGGTGGAAGCGCTGGGCAGCGATGACCGCCAGGGCGGCGGCAACCAGGATCGTGAGCGCTGCCGCTACCTCCCCACCGGTCACCCCGAGCGATGCACTCATGACGACAAGCTGTGTCGCCGTACGTAGATGGCGGCTCGCCTCGCTGTGCATCCGCCTCGACGTGGGGGCACGTCCCGCGCGCTCAAATGCCCGCGCGGCCGCCCGTAGTTCCTGACGGACCTCGGCCGGGGCCTGGGCCGCGTAGGTGGTCAGAAAATCCGAGAGCGCCATCATCTCGCCTGCCCCGGCCTCGTTCCCCGACTGACCGAGAATCGCGGCGGCCTGGTGGACATGTCCGGCCGCCGTCTGCCACGCGGCGGCCTTGCTGGCGACGCGACCGGCACTAACTGAGCGTGTTCCGGGAGGTACTCCCGTCCAGCGCTCACGGACGCGAGGGAGGGACAGATCAGGGGCAAGCCGTGAGCCGGAGAACCACACGGCGCGACCAGCTCCTGTGCGGTCTCCGGGCAGCGCAACCGCATAGCCAGTGACAGCTCCGTCTAGTGCCGTGCGCTTGTTCAGCCGGAGCCCGGCGCGCTGGATCGCCGCGAAAAACTCGTCATCCGAACCACTCACGGCGGCGGCCTCGCGCACCTTGCCTTGAAGAGTGATCCGCGGTGGCTCGTCGCGTCCCTTGCGCTTCGCCTTTTGCGTCTCTGCTGTCGTAGGCCACTTGCTCGCGGTCCTGTCACCGCTCGTCAGCCGACGAAGTCCGTACCGGACTTCGAGTTCCCGGGCTCGCTCCTGCATCTTCCGCTTGTCGAACTCAAGATGCACCTTCAATCCATCCTGACGGGCCAGCGTCGCCACAATGTGAATGTGATCGTCGGCGTGCCGGACGGCGACCCATCGAGCGGCCTGAGGGTCACCCTTCGGTGCTACTCCTGTGGCGTCCATGATCTCGGCCGCGACCTCGGCCCACTCCGCGTCAGAAAGCTTGCGGTCGTGCCGATGAAGCCGCACTGGCACGTGATAGACGTGCTTCTCCTGTGGTGTACCCTCCAGCGCGAAAACGGGTGCGTCCAGGAGAGCGGCCAGACGCGGGATCGACGTACCGGCGTCCCGCCCGGGGTCAAGGACTCCGGGGCTCCATGCGGCCACCATGTGTGGATCTATGTGCTCGTCACGCCTGCCCGGCCCGTACAGGTAGTACAGCAAACCGGTTGTCCGCTCTCCGTCCTTCGCACGCTTGGGAATCACAACCGGCCTTCCAGCACGGCAATCGTTGCCTCGTCCAGTCGCATAACTGCCTGCTCTGCCCGTGCGAGAACGGCATTAATCCGTTCGGCGGTCTCGTCACCCTGGCTGTTGAGAACCCGCGCGATCTGGTTGACGTTGGTGCCGATCCGGTCGACCGCGATACGAGCGTCAACGAAGGTTCGCATCCGCTCTTTCTCGTCGGCAGGCAGCGGCCGGATCTCCTCTTTGGCGACTGCGAGTGCGGCGCGGGCGGCGTACGCGGCAACTCTCAGGCCAGCGAGCGTGGCGGCTACCTGAACGGTGCCGTACTCGACATCGTCATAGGCCAGGTTCACACGATGCGTACGGCGTTGGGCTTTGCGCGCACGTCGATGCGTACGCGGCGGTTCATCAGTGCTCATGAATCCCTGTCTCTCGCAGAGAGGCAGCCCCAAACCCTCGGTCCGTGCCCGGACCGAAAAGGAGGCCCCGAACGACCGAGCATAGCGAGGAAGGGGCCGCCGCTGCCTCGTTATTGGAACAATAACGAACAACTTGCTCCGACAACGGAGGGCCGTTTGGCTGGGGTGCCGGGCTTCTAGGGCGGCTCGCGGCTCCGCCGCGAAAGGGGGTGCCTGGGCCTGCCCGGCACCCCCTTCTGCCCTCGCTCAACGGGCGATGGCAGACTCACCTACGCGGCAGCCGGCGCTACCATGGCGCGCATGATGACACCCGCTGAGAATGCACCCGAATCTGACGCACAATCGCCTGTGCTGGTCACGGCCCAGGAACTACTCGCTACGCGCATGAGCGTGATCCCTCCCCTGGCCAATACCATCGCCGAGCGCAAGCGTCTCCAGGACCTTCTCGACGACGCAGAGAAGGCGTACGGCGCTGCCTACGCCGACGCGACGGCGGCGGGCTGGACCCCCGAAGAGCTGCGGCAGATGGGAGCCGGCGAACCGACTCGACGGCCTCAAGGACGGCCCAAGGGTGCACGCACCCAACGTCGGTCGCGCTCCAATGCTCCGGCTGCCTCGCCTGCTCCCAATCCGCGCACGCCCAGCTCTGGAGAAAACGCCCCTGTCTCGGCTTCCTGACCGCTGCCGAGCCCCGGCCCCGGCTCTTGAGCCGGGGCCGTTCTGGCCTTGTACAAGTCGGCCCCGGCCAGCCACCCCGCGTCCACCCCCGCGGACCAGTCCCGGGGACGCCCACGATCCGTAATCCTCCGTGGCCCACCGCACCGGCGACTGCGGGTGCTTCGCGCTGAAAAGACGGGCTGGCGGCGAGGG
>NZ_JBSFKL010000029.1:0-39106 GCF_053598535.1 Streptomyces sp. NPDC001108 | reverse complement strand
GAGCGAGGCGTACCCGCGCGTCTTGGACTTCAGCTGGTCGAAGAAGTCGAAGACGATCTCGGCGAGCGGCAGGATGGTTCCGGGTCGGGGCCGAGCCCGTCGCGACGGTACGGAATGTCAGGCGCCGGTGGGAACCGTCCGGCCGGGCACCTGTGCGGTGATCAGTTCCGCGATGTACGTCAGATGGTCGTTCAGGAAGAAGTGGCCGCCGGGCAGCACATGCCGCTCGAAGGCCCCCTCGGTCTCCCGCTCCCACTCCTGGGCGCCCTCCATGCCGACCCGCGGGTCCTTGTCACCGGTCAGCATGAAGACCGGGCAGCTCAGCGGCGGCCCGGGCACATGGACGCGCTCCGACAGCATGGCGTAGTCGGCGCGCAGCGGCGGCAGCGACAGCTGGAGGATCTCCGGATGCATCAGCAGTTCGTCGTCCGTGCCGGACAGCAGCCGCATCTCGTCGATCAGCTCCTGGTCGGTGCACGAGCCGGAGAGCCGGGTGTGCCGGGGCCGCGCCGGAGCCTCGCTGCCGGAGACGAACAGCACGGCGGGCCCGCGCCCTTCGGCGGTGAGCCGGCGCGCCGTCTCGTACGCCAGCAGCGCGCCCATGCTGTGCCCGAACAGGAACAGCGGCCTGTCCTCGTCCACCGGGATCGAGGGCAGGACCGCGTCCACGACATCGCCGAGCCGTTCGGCGAACGGCTCGGCGAGGCGGTCGTGCCTTCCGGGGTACTGCACGACCAGTCCTTCCACCGACCCCTCGAGCGCGGCCGACAGGGCGTGGTAGCCACTGGCCGACCCACCCGCGTGCGGGAAGCACACCAGTTGCGCTCCGGCCTCGGGGGCCGGGTGGAAGCACCGTATCCAGTTGTCCACGACATCCCTTCTCTCGTGCTCTCGGCCGGTCCGTGACCGACCGCGTGGTCTTACTCCGCCCGGCCTTCGGCGGCGATCCAGCTCTCCAACTGGTCCCGGGTGGTCGCCGGGTCCGCGACGAGAACGGCGAGTTCGTTGTCGTGGGGTTCCAGTGTCGTGAGGGCGGGACAGCGGTGGCAGGCCTCGACACCGGCCTGGTTCCACCACTTGCAGTGCGGGCGGAGATGGCACCGTGGTACAGCGGCCGGACCGGGCTCGGCCGGTACGGTCCTGATCCGTTCGATCAGCCCGCAGGCCTCGCCGACCCGGTTCGCGCAGTCCGACACGCAGTGCGAGGCGAACCGGAGCACCCGGTTGGGGGCTATCCCCTCCGGAATGCTACCGAGAACATCGGCGGCGGGTACGGGTTCTGCCAGGTAGACAACCTGATCGTGTTCCCCGGAACGTACGCCGAGGACAACGGTCTCCGGGCGGCTCGCATCACCGCTCGGACACCACCTGAGGGGTTCTTCCCGCCCGTCCGGGGCGCGATCCGCAGCGCTGTCCACGGTGCTCACCTCCTTCTCGTCAGCAGAGGCCGCGGACGTCCGACGGGGTGCTGGCGACCATGCCGCCGATGACTCCGCTGGTGACGGCGCCGCGCTCCTGCTCGGCCGCGACCGCCTGGGCGATGGACCGGGCGAGCTGCTCCTGGCTGGTGATCCGCTCGGGCCGCTCGGCGGCCGCGGCACCGCTGGTGCCGGTGACCGTGACGAGACCGGCGACGAGAGCGGCGGCCGCGGCGGCCGTACGGATGTTGTTGTTCATACCTGTCCTCCTGGGCGTCGGTGATTGCTTCCAGGAACCGACCGTAGGACCGGCGCGCGGTGGCGACCGGCAGGAGCGGCGGCGGTTCCGGCGGCACGACACACCGATTACTGTTGCCGCCATGGCGTCGAGCGTGCAGCAGAAGCGGATCCGCAAATCCCCCTCGGACCGGCGTGCGGAGATCGTCGAGGCGGCGGCGTCCATCGCCCTGACCGAGGGTCTGGAATGCATCACGCTGCGGCGGATGGCCGAGGAGCTGGGCGTCCGGCCCGGCCTCATCGGCCACTACTTCCCCGCGGTCGAGGAACTCGTCGCCGAGGCCTTCGGCACGGCGGCCGGCGGGGAGCTGGACTCGCTGCTGCCCGCGCAGCCGGCGGCGCAGCGGCCCACGGACCGGCTGACCCGCTTCTTCGCGCTCGCGACGGGGCCCGCGTACGACGACGTCAGCCGGCTGTGGATCAACGCCCGGCACCTGAGCCGCTACCGCCCCGTCCTGCGCGACCGGGTCGACCGGCAGGAGGCCCGGTGGCGCGGCCGTCTGGAGGAGCTGATCCGGGCCGGGGCGGAGAGCGGGGAGTTCCGCACCGACGACCCGTATCTGGCGACCATCCGGATCCTGGTCGTCATCGACGGCCTCGGCGCGCACGCCAACAGTTCGGCCGCCGAACGCCCCGAGGCGGTCACGAGCATGGCGGTACGCACGGCGGAGCGGGAACTCGGCCTGGCCGACGGGGCGCTCGGGACGCCCGGGTCCTGACCGCCGGTCAGGCCGGGCGCGCGACGGCCGCGGCGTCGGGGGAGCGCAGGGCCGCCGCGACCCTGTCGCGCAGCAGCTCGTACTCCTCGCGGAGCCGGACGATCTCCGCGGGCCGTACGACCACCTCCCCGCCGACGACGGCCTCCTCCGGGGCGAACTGCTCGCGGGTGAGGTCGACTTCGACGCCCATGCCCAGCCGGTTCCACCAGTGGTAATCCACCCGTTCGCCGTCCACGTGCACCTCGCCGCGGACGAGGTCGCCGCCGAGCAGGTCGTGCACGACGAGCGCGGTGACCCCGCACTGGTCGCGCGCGGGGTTGTCCGGCGTCCAGTGCGGGCGGTGGGCCGGTGTCGTGGTGTCCGCGCCCCAGCTGTCGCGGATGGCCCGTTCGAGTGCGTCGAAGCTCCTCAGTGTCATGCCGTTCACCTTCGCAGACGGCACTGACAGTCCGGGTCCCCGCTCATGCCGGTGCGCCCGTCTGCCGATGACCGGGTGCGGAAGCCGGAACACCGGAAGCACCACGGAAGGACGAGCCAGCATGAACACAGCGCGAAACCGCGGGGACCGCCCCGGGCGCCGGACCGTCGTCGTCGCGGCCGGGGCCGCCCCCATGGCCGCCCTGTTCGCCGCCTGCGGGAACACGAAGGGGTCGGGCAGCTCGGCCACGGCCGAGCCGTCCGCGCGGACCACCGGTCCCACCGCCGCCGCCACGGCCACCGCCGCCGGCTCCGCACTGGCGGACACGGCCGACATCCCCCGGGGCGGCGGCAAGGTCTTCCCCGACCGGCATGTCGTGGTGACCCAGCCGAAGGCGGGCGAGTTCAAGGCGTTCTCGTCCACCTGCACCCACCAGGGGTGCACCGTCTCGCGCGTCGCGGACGGCACCATCGACTGCCCCTGCCACGGCAGCAAGTTCGACGCGTCGACGGGTGCCGTGGTCCACGGCCCGGCCACCAGGCCGCTGCCGGCCAAGCGGATCACCGTCGCGGGCGGGTCGATCACCCTCACTCCCTGATCGCGTCACCCGCCCAGCAGGCCAGTACGTCGTCGGTGCGGGTGACCGTGGCGACGAGCGCGAGGGTGTTGCGGACCACCGCCGGGGTGTAGTCGGCCGGGACGCCCGCGATGGCGTCGGACGGCACCACGGCGGTGTAGCCGAGGTTCACCGCGTCGAAGACGGCGTTGGGAACGGCCACATTGGCGGAGACGCCGGTGACGACCAGGGTCAGGCAGCCGAGGTTGCGCAGCAGCGCGTCCACGTCCGTGCCGGCGAGCGGCGAGAGGCCGTGGAGCCTGCGTACGACCAGGTCCTCGGCGGCGACCTCGATCGGCGCCGCGATCCGTACCGCCGCGGTGCCGCTGTGCTGCTGCACCGGCAGGCGCCCGGCGGCCCGGAACAGCCGGGCGTTGCTGTTGGCGCCCCGTCCGTCGGGGCGCCGCTCGGCCACCGCGTGCAGCACCTGGACGCCTGCCCGGTGCGCGGCCCCGACCAGCAGGGCGATCCGGTCCAGGGCGCCCGACGACCGGGCCTCCTCGGCCAGTTCGGGCAGTGCGCTCCCCGGCCCCACCACCCCTTGCTGGCATTCGACCGTCAGCAGCGCGGTGGTGGCCGGATCGAGTTGTTCGGCGAGTCGGTTCTGCGACGGCACGGCGGCCCCTTCTCCACGGCGGACGGGGCGCGCGAGGCTATCCGCCATTGCGCGACGAAGGAAGAGGCCGCATGATCTGATGCACAGTCAGCTCACGGGAGGAGACGCCCATGGCCACCACCCAGCGACGGGGCCGCCGGATCATGATGACGGACGCGGAGCGCGACAGGTACCTCACCGAGCAGCGCACCTGCCGCGTGGCCACGGTGGCCGAGGACGGCCGGCCGCACATCGGCGCGCTCTGGTTCGCCTGGGACGGTGATGCGCTCTGGCTGTACTCGATCACGCGCAGCCTGCGCTGGTCCCAGCTGCGCCGTGACCCCCGGCTCGCGGTGGTGGTGGACGACGGGACGGAGTACGGGGAGCTGCGCGGCATCGAGCTGTCCGGGGAGGCCGTCCCGGTCGGCGAGGCACCGCGCACCGGCGAGCACTGCCCGGAACTCGACGTACCGGAAAGGCTGTTCGCCGCGAAGTACTTCGGCATGGACACCATGCCGCACGACGGCCGGCACGCATGGCTGCGACTGACCCCGCGGGCCATCACCTCCTGGGACTTCCGAAAGATCCGGTGACCCGGGCCGAGGCCGCCCCGCCCCGCCCCGGCAGATCCCCGGCCCACAGACCGTCAGGCGCCCCTGCCCGGACCGCAGGGGGCAGGGGTTCCACCGGCCGGACCACCGGGCGGCGGCCCTACCGGCCCTCCACCTCCTGCCCGGCCTGCCGCAGCGCCGCCACTGCGGCCCTGACCGACGGCCGCCGGTCCGCGTCGGTACGCCACACGGCGTGCACATGGCGCCGCATCCGCTGCCGTACCGGCACGAGCCGCACCCCGTCCGGCACCGGCCCGCGCCCGAGCCGGGGTGCCACGCAGACCCCCGTCCCGGCGGCGATCAGGGCGAGCTGGGTGTGGTGCTCGCCGGCGAGGTGCGCGATGCGCGGCTCGATGCCCTTGGAACGGAGGGTGAAGACCAGCCAGTCGTAGCAGAACTCGCCCTCGGGCCAGGAGACCCAGTCGTCGTCGGCGAAGTCCTCCAGGTCCACCTCGCTCCGGCCGGCGAGCCGGTGGTCGGCCGGCATCGCGACGTCCGGCGCGTCCTCCAGCAGCTCGACCCGGGTGAGCCCGCCCGGCACGGGCAGCCGCTTGTTGCTCCAGTCCAGCACCACCGCGAGATCGACGTCACCCCTGATCACCGCGCGGATGCCGGCCTCGGGCTCCAGCTCCCGGGTGCGCACCCGCAGTTCGGGGTGGTCGCGGCGGAGCGCGCCGAGCACCGACGGGAAGAGCCCGCGCGCCGCGGTCGGGAAGGCGGAGAGCCGGATCTCGCCCACCACCTCGCCCCGCTGCGCCTCGATGTCCGACTGGGCGATCTCGACCTGCGAGAGGATCCGGGCCGCGTGGTCGGCGAGCAGCCGGCCGGCATCGGTGAGCCGGACCCCCCGGCCGTTCCTGGCCAGTAGCCGCTGGCCGACCTCCCGCTCCAGCTTGGCCATCTGCTGGGAGACCGCCGACGTGGTCACATGCAGTCCCGCGGCAGCGCCGCTCACCGATCCGTGCCGGGCCAGCGCGTCCAGGGTGCGCAGCCTCTCCAGATTCAACATGTAAGCAATGCTACGCAGAGAGGCGCATGAAATCTCGCTTGTTCTACGTGGTCGGACTCGTCATCGTTGACCCCATGACCGTCGCCCGACCGAAGGCCGCGCCCCCTGCCGGACCGTCCGCCACCCCCGTTCCGCCCCCGTCCGTTTCCTCCCCCTCCACCCAGCCCCCGCCCGCCCCGTCGCGCGCGCTGGACTGGCGGATCCGGTTCGGGGCACTCTCGCTGATCTGGGGCTTCAGTTTCCTTCTGATCAAGGTCGGCACCGAGGGGTACGCCCCCTTCCAGGTCACCCTCGGCCGTCTGCTGTTCGGTACGGCGGTGCTGGCCGTCGCGATGGCGGTCCGTCGCGAGCGGCTGCCCCGGGGCGTCCACACCTGGGCGCATCTGGCCGTCGCGGCGTTCTTCCTGAACGCGCTGCCGTTCTCGCTCTTCGCCTACGCCGAGCTGACCGTTCCCTCGACCCTCGCGGGGATCTGCAACGCGACCTCGCCGCTGTGGGGCATGGCGCTGTCGCTCGTCGCGCTCTCCGAGGACCGGCCGACCCGGCGCAGGGTCGCCGGACTGGGGCTCGGCTTCATCGGCGTGCTGACCGTGCTCGGCGCCTGGCAGGGCTTCGCCGGCCTGGACCTCGGTGGTACGGCGATGGCGCTGCTCGCCTCCCTCAGCTACCCGGTCGGCTGGATCTACGTCCGCCGGACGCTGGCGGGCACCGGTTCGTCGACGCTGTCGCTGACCGGCAGCCAGCTCCTGATCGGCACGGCGCAGCTCGCCCTGGTGACCCCGCTGTTCACCTCGGTGCCCCGGAGCTTCCCCCTGCTCCCGACGCTCGCGGTGGTGGCCCTCGGGGCGCTCGGGACCGGGTTCGCGGTTCTCGTCCAGTACGGCCTGGTGACGGAGGTCGGCCCGACGACCGCGCAGATGGTCACCTACTTCATCCCGGTCATCGCGACCGCCGCCGGTGTGCTCGTGCTCGGTGAGCGGCTGAGCTGGAACACTCCGGTGGGCGCCCTGGTGGTCCTGGCGGGAGCGGCCCTCACCCAGAGCCGGCCCCGACCCCCTCGCCGCCCGGCCGCCGGGCCCGGGGGTCAGCCGTAGCTCAATGGCTCCACCGGCCCCACCGCCGCCGCCACCGCGTCCGCCAGCGGACCGAGGTCGGCCTCGGTGAGCGAGGAGACGGTGAGCCGGACCCCCTGGGGCGTGGCCATCCGGAACCGCGCTCCGGGGGCCACCGCCCAGCCGGAGTGCAGCAGCCGCGCCACCGCCCCGGTCTCGTCGGGGACCGGGACCCAGACGTTCATCCCGCTGCGCCCGTGGGCCCGCACGCCCCGCTCCGCGAGTGCCCGCACCAGGCCGTCCCGCCGGATCGCGTACGCCCGCGCCACCTCGGCCGGTTCGACGGCGCCCGAGCTCCACAGGTGCACCACCGTCCGCTGCAGCAGTCTGCTGACCCAGCCAGGCCCGAGCCGCTGGCGCCCGGCGACCCGGTCCAGCGTCACCGGGTCGCCGGTCAGCAGGGCGACCCGCAGATCGGGCCCGTACGCCTTGGCGACCGACCGCACGAAGGCCCAGCGGTCGGTGGCACCGGACAGCGGATGGAGCGGCAGGTCGACGATGCCGTGCCCATGGTCGTCCTCGACGAGCAGGACGCCCCGGTGCCCGGCGAGGACGGCCCGCAGCTCGACGGCGCGCCCGGCACCGATCGCCGCGCCGGTCGGATTCTGCGCGCGGTCGGTGACCACCAGCGCCCGGGCCCCGGCTCTCAACGCCCCGTCGACGGCGTCGGGCAACGGCCCTTCGTCGTCCACCGCGACGGGCACGGGGCGCAGCCCCAGCGCCGGGACGAGATCCAGCACGCTGCCCCACCCGGGATCCTCGACCGCGACCGCGTCACCGGGTCTGAGGTGGGCGGCCAGCACGCGCTCGATCGCGTCCAGCGACCCGGAGGCCGCGAGCACGGGGCCGGCCGCCACCCCGTCCGCGTCCAGCGCGGCACGGGCCAGCGCGGCGAACTCCGCGTCCACTGGCGGCTGCCCGTACATCCCGGGGGCCCGGTCGTACTCCGCCGCGACGGCCGCGAACACCGGGCCCAGCGCGGGCAGCAGGGCGGGATCGGGGTTGCCCGCCCCCAGGTCCCGCACCCCTTCGGGTGCCTCGACCCGGAGCGCGTCGCGCGCCGTACTCGCCGGGCGCGGCCGCACCCGGCTGCCCCGGCGCCCTGCCGTCTCGATCACCCCGCGCTCGCGGAGGATGCGGTAGGCGGCCGCCACCGTATTGGGATTCACCCCCAGCTCTTCCGCCAACTCCCGCATCGGCGGCAGCACTTGGCCGGGTTCGAGCTCACCCGACCCGACCCCGCTCTCCACACTGGCGGCGATGTCCGATGCGCGCCGCCCCGCAATCCGATACTCTCCTAGCACAAACAAGATTATGCACTAGTGCAATGGAGTGCGCAATGCCGGACACCACTTCACCGCAGACCGCCACCCCGGAAGCCGTTTACGAGCCGACCGGGCGCACGGTCCCGACCCGCGCCCGCGAACGCGCGGCATACGACCGGGAGACGGTCCACGCGATACTCGACGAGGCATACGTCTGCCATCTCGGCTTCGTCCGCGACGGGGCGCCCGTCGTCCTGCCGACCCTCTTCGGCCGGGTCGGCGACCGGCTCTACGTGCACGGCTCGACGGGCTCCCGTCCGCTGCGCGAGGCGGGCCGGACCGATCCCGGCCTCCCCGTCTGCCTGACGGTGACGCATGTCGACGGCATCGTGCTGGCCCGCTCCGCCTTCCACCACTCGATCAACTACCGCTCGGTGGTGGTCCACGGCATCGCGCGGGAGGTGACCGACCCGGAGGAGCGGCGCATCGCCCTCGACGCCATCGTCGACCAGGTGGTACCCGGCCGCTCCGCCGACGCGCGCCCGGCCGACGCGAAGGAGCTGGCCGCGACGGCCGTGATCCGGCTGGACCTGCGGGAGGTGTCCGCCAAGATCCGCACGGGCGGCCCCAACGACGAGGACCGCGACCTCGCGCTGCCCCACTGGGCGGGCGTCGTCCCGCTGGCCCGCGGGTATGCGGCCCCTGTCCCCTCGGAGGATCTCGACCCCGCCGTCGCGGTCCCGGACTACATCACCGCGCTCTGACGGCGCGACGACAACCGCCCGCCACCGGAACACGCCGGTCGGCGGGCGGCGGGGCGGCGGACCCCGGTCACGTCACGGCGCTCCCCGCGGACAGCTCCCCCTCGGCGCGGACCCCGGCGCCGGCACCCGACGCGACGGGGCCCGTGGGCGCCCGGGGCGTCGACGACTGGGCGATGAAGGCACCGAACAGGACCATGGCGCCGCCGAGGAGCTGGGGCGCGGAGAGATGCTCACCGAGCATCACCCAGGCGAGCACGGTCGCGATGACCGCCTCCAGGCAGGCGACCACGCCCGCGACCGCGGGCGACAGCAGCCGCACCGAGATCACGCCGGTGACGTACGCGACCACGGTGGCCAGCAGCACGATCCAGACGAGCAGCAGCCAGGCCGGGACGTCGCGCCCGTCCATTCCCGCGGTACCGGCCAGCACCGACCAGTCCATTCCCCAGGGACGGGCGATCGCGGTGAGTACGACCGCGCCGACCAGGAGCCCGTAGGCGATGACGCCCACCGGATTCGGCGGCCCCTCGCCCTCCGCCCGGTCCGCGCTGCCCTGGTCCGACAGGACGAAGTAGCCGACCTGGCAGCAGGCGGCACCGAGCGCGAGCAGCAGCCCCCACGCGTCGAAGCTCAGCCCGGACCAGACCTCGACGACGCACGCCAGCCCGCCGGCCGCGAGCACCACGCCGACCGCGGCCCGCCGGGTCACCGGCCTGCGCTGCACGAACCGGACCCAGCCCAGCACGAGCGCGGGCGCCAGGTATTCGACGAGCAGCGCGACACCGACGGGGACCCGGGAGATCGCGGCGAAGTAGAAGGCCTGCACACCCGCGACGGCGAGCAGCCCGAAGCCGAGCAGGAGAACCGGTCGGCTCCGCACCAGCTCGCGATGGCGCCAGGCAACCGGCAGCATGACCAGTGCCGCACCGGCCACCCGTAGCCACACCACATGGAGCGGGTCGAGCCCCGCCTCGATCAGCGGTTTGGCCGCCACCCCTGAACCGCCGAATGCGAACGCCGAGGCCAGGGCTAGTCCCAGGCTGGCGCTTCTCCCCTGAGACGCGTACATCGGCCCATCATGACAGTTGCGGTCAGCAGCGTCACCCCGGTCACGCCTGACATGGACGCCACAGAGTGGAAGGTTCCACTCCGCCCCGTCGCACGGCAGATCCGCCGGGTTGTCAGCGCTCCGCCTCCCACGCTCCCTGGTCGCGCACATCAGCGATCCGGGCGGCCAGCTTCTCCGTGTCCACCCCGGCCCGCGCGAGGACCTCGACGGCGCGGCACTCGTGGTCCACCGCCAGCGCCGCGAGCAGGTCGAGCCCTCCGGCCCGCAGGTCGCCGCGGACCGCCGCCCGGTCGAGCGCCCCGGACATCGCCGCGGCCGCCGAGGGCGACCAGCCCTCCACTCCGGCGTCCCGCACCGCGAGGTCCCGGCGCGCGACGACCGGGAGCGCGCCGGAGTCCTCCACCGAGCCCTGCCAGCGCAGCCCGTACCCGATACTGCGCTGGACGAGGTAGCCGAGCACCCTGGCGAGTTGGGAGCCGCCCTCGAAAGCCGCCCGCGCCTCGGGGTCCGATTCGATCAGGGAGTGCAGCAGATGTGCCGTGTCGATCTGGCGGTCACCGTCGCGCAGCGCACGCCTGCGGGCACCCGTCACCACGGCGGCCAGCTCCACGGTCAGTCCGGCGTCGGGGCCGGCACGGTCCGGAACGGGCTGCTGGGGAATCCGCGGCATCCGATATCGCACGCTTCCTACCCCATCAGCCGCACGGCGGCGATACATCCCCGGAGGGACCCATCCCGTCATCCCACGCAAGTTGGGCACACTCGAACGGCTTCTCCTCCTTGCGGATGAGATCCTGCGGATTCCGGGGCGCGTCGCGAAAAAGGGCGCGCGCCGCCTTGCCTCGCGCTCCCCGGGCAACCGGAATCCTCGCCCCTACGTCCCACAGGCCATACCCCCACGCGACAGCCGGAAGGGAGAAGCGCGGCCGTGTCCTGGTTGGTCGCCCTGCCCGCACTCGACGGCCGGGAGTACGTGTACCGGGTCCACGCACCGCCCGACGCGCTGCGGGCCGACCTCTTCTGGTCCGCGTTCCACTGCCACGACGACGGCCCGCACCCGCGCGCCTTCGACCGGTTCGACGGCGCGCTGATCTGGCGCGCGGGAACGAGTGGCACCGGACCGAAGATCTGACGATTCATCAGTATTGAATGTTCCGGCCGCTACGGCTACGTTCCGCTACACCGGGAACCCGTCGAGAAGGGGTGGTCGCATGGCCGAGGTCAGCGCGGAGGCACGCATCGAAGCACCGGCCGAGAAGGTCTGGGCCCAGCTGACGGACTTCACCGCCTACGGCCGGTGGAACGCCACCCACACCAGCTTTCCCAAGGGCGGCCCGACGACGCTGGAGCTCGCGGCCACCTACGAGGAGAACATGAAGCTGATGGGCTTCCCCGCCGAGGTGACCTGGACGGTGGCGGAACTGGAGACCACTCGACTGCTCGCCACCAGGGGCAAGGGTCCGATGGGCGTCAACCTGGCGATGCGGTATTCACTGACCCCTGACGGGGAGGCGACCACCGTCCGGATCGACGGGGAGTTCACCGGAGCCGCGGTCTCCCTGATGGCGGGCAAGCTCAAGGACTCGGCGACGGCCGCGCTCGTCGAATCACTGCGCAAACTGGACGGGCTCGTCACCGCCTGACCGGATCCCGCCCACGGGAAGGGGCCTCGCGGCACGACCGCGAGGCCCCCGACTCGTCCGCACCCACGGACTCAGCCCTCGTCGGCGAGGATCAGGTACATCTTCTTCCTCGCTTCGTTGACGACTGCGAGGGCCTTCTCCCGCTGATCGGCCGAGCCGGTCCTCCAGACCTGGCCGAACGCCTCCATCAGACCGAAACCGGCCTGCCGGATCTCGTTGGCGCTCTCCCAGTCGACACCGCGCCCGGCCTCCTCCCAGGGCGCCTCGGCCCCCGAATCCGCCTCGGCGCGGCCGCTGTCGGTGAGCGTGAACAGCTTCTTGCCACCCTCGCTGGCGCTGACGATCAACCCTTCGTCCTCCAGCAACTGGAGCGTCGGATGGACCGAACCAGGACGCAGCTGGAGCGTGTCTCCTTGGTGGGGCTACGGATGCCACTCCTGGCGGTAGTCGGGGTGCTCGGCGTACGCCTGCGTCAGGACGCTCAGCGCGTACGCGAGACCTGCGTGGCGTGCATCCGCCGGATCCATTGCCTCGTATTGCCTGGCCAACATGTCGACCAGGTCGAGCATCGGCAGCTGGCTGTCGAGGAGGGCGCCGCCGCCGAAACGGTGGGCCACCTCGGCATAGGCGTGGTTGTCCGCCATGTTGCGGTCTCGAAGGAACCTGACGAGGTCGCCCATGGGGTCATCTTTACGCACCGGCAGCGGCGTGGGGCGAGTCGTCTCCGTACGCACATGCACCGCTCGACGGTGTTGCGCTGCTTGCAGGTCTCGCGGCCGAAGGCCAGCGCCCTGCATTCACTGTTGCCGGCGACCGCCTCGCTTCGGCGTACGGTCCGGGAGCAAAGGCTCGATGCGCGTCCATTGCGCATCACTCAACGGCACTCCCGGACCAACGAGCAACCGATCCGGACGACGCTGCCTGGACGAGCACGCCCGAAGTGCTGGTCACGGCCGCTGGAATACGACCTCGGGATGCGTGGCCCTGGGGCCGTCGAGGAGCCGCTGCGGTGTGCCCCGCAGGTGCAGGTCGAAGAAGGCTGATACGTAGTCGCGGGTGATGCGCCACCCGCGTTCTCCGGACAGTGGCACGGCAGAGTCCTCCAGGCCCAACTGATCTGCCAGATAGGGCAGGTCCGTGAAGGAGAAGTGGCCGGCGCCCGCCACGGTCAGCCAGCGCTTCCAGCCGTTCAGATGCTTCCACGCCTCGGGCCAGTCGGCGGCCCGGCCGCTGCCGGGGCTGTGGATGGACTCGGCGCCGATCATCATGAACGGGCGCTTGCCGAGCCTTGCCGCAGCAGGGTGCAGAAAGAAGTCACCGTCCAGATTGACCCCGGCCCGCACACGACGGTCAGCGGCCATGGTTGCCGCAGCGGCCGCGCCCCCGACCGAATGCCCTGCGATTCCGATCCGGCTCGGGTCGATCGTGCGGGACAACGCCCCGGCCTGTCGGCCGTGGGTCAACTCGTCGATCACAAAGGACATGTCCCGGGCCCGGACGCGCACGACGGCGGCCCACGCCTCCGGGGTCTCGCCCCGCTCACAGGCCACGCAGGTCAGTGTCCGACCCCCGGGGAAGGCGGTGCCGACGGATTCGTACGCGTGGTCCACCAGGGCGACGACGTAGCCGCGGCTCGCGAGGTCGTCGGCGATCGAGGTGAGCGTGGTGCGCGGCATCGAGAAGCCCGGGGAGAGCAGCACCAGGGGGAAATGCCCCGCCGCGGGACGCGAGCCCAGGTACGCACGGGTCCGCGCCCCGGCGACCGTCTCGTGGGGTACGACGCCGCCGAGCCCTCTCGCCTCCAGGAGGAGCCGCGCCTCCTCGTCGGTCATGTATGCCACCGGCACCCCGCTCGCCGAACGTGCCGGGTAGGACACCGTCACCATCAGCTCCCGGGGGCCGGATGTCGGCACCCACGGATCGGCGCGGCTCCGGTCGACCATGTGCAATACGCGGCGGCCCACGGGATACGGACCGGTGAGGGAAGGGAGTTCCAACGCGCTGCTGTACGGGACTTGGGACACGACCTGCGCGGCGTCGGCGGCAACGGCCGGTGCGGCGGCCAGAAGCGGCGCGGAAAGGGCCAGGGTGAGCAGACCTGCCACAGCGGCTCTGCGATGTCTGAGGATCATGCGGTCGAAGCTAGGCCCTGATCCCCCACAACACGTCAGTCCCCAGGCCCACTTGACCGTACCCCTGTCGGCTGACCCCGTCAGACCTCGGTACCACGTCGCCCGCCGGGTCGGTTCGGCCCTGGCGGCCATCTACTGCGTCGCGGGGCCACCGACAGGCCGTGAGCCCGCCGCCGAACGGCTTCGTCCGACGCGGTCCACGGCCCACACCCCGGCCCCTCCGACCGGAACCAACCTCATTCCCCAACCGTCCGACCAGGCCGGTCACCGGCGGCGCCGAGGTCGTTCGGGTAGTCGGCCGCCCGCCTTCGACGCCGAGATATACGAGCAGCGCAACGCGGTCGAACAATGCATCAGCCGGCTCAAACAGTGGCGGGGGCTGGCCATGCGAACGGACAAGCTCGCCATCTCCTACCAGGCAGCGCTTTACGTCGCTGCCCTCCTCATCTGGCCCGTATGTAGGGACGTCGGGCCGCATCATTTTGGAGAGGCACCTCCTCGGGCCAGCGTGGCAACATGCGGCAATGGTCTTTCGACACCCCGCCGGCAACTACTCGATCACCGCGATGTACTCCGTGCCCGCTGACGCCTGGTATCTGGAACTGGATCTCGTGGCCGAGCAACGGATGCTCGTGACCGCAATCGTTCCCGACGAGAACCCGGCACGGGAACCGACGATGTGCTTCAACCCGCACGCCGGGCACATAGACGTCCCGTACGAGGTCATGCGCTGGTTCATGCACCAGGTCGATGAAGAGATCCGTACCTCCCGTGCCTGGATGCGGCTGAGACCAGAGCTCGTCGAGATCATCCACCAACTCCGTCAGGCACACATGGGCGTCATCGACGATGACGCCTTTCCTCAGGCTCTGGCGGACGTGCGCACCTCGGTCCCTGAGGAAGACCTCCCCGCCGTTCTGGAGGCCGCCTTCGGGCGGAATCTTGACGGCACCACCATGGACCACCCGCAAACGCCCCAGCCTGTAAACGGTCAAGGAGACAGGCCCTAGCTCACCCCCGGTGCACGATGCCCCTGGCGGTCCACGCATGATGGGCGCCATGGAGAACGCGGCCGAGAAGATCAAGGTCTGGTTCCGGTTCGTCCCGCGCGAGGGGTGGTTCCCTCAGGACATCGAGGGCCTGTGGGCGACGAGGCTCGGTGCCGACACGGCTGCGATCGAGAACGTCCCGTTCCTCCAGGACGGCGTGGCCGAGGGGGACGTCGTGCAGTTCCGGACCGACTCGGACGGACTGCACTGGGCTGTCGGACGGATCAGTTCAGCCGGCAACTGCACGGTTCGCGTCGTGCCCGTCCCTGCTGGGCCGCTCGGCCGCAGCTCTCGAGCGGTGCATCAGCGCCTCGCCGTCTTCCACCTCGGCGGTGAGGTCATGAGCGAGGACTTCCCCATGGTGGCCTTCACCGTGCCGGCTGGTGCGGACTTCGCCGGGATCAAGGCACTGCTGAATCAAGGGCAGGACGAGGGCTGGTGGCACTACGAGGTCGGCTGCGGCACCGACGAGTGGTGGAACGCCTGACCCCGGGGCCGGATCGACGGGTTCCGGCCGGGGTCACGATCAGCCGTGCGTCTTCGCCTTCCGGGGCCGACCGCGGGAGAGCCGATAGCAGACGAGCGGGCACCAACGACCCCTGCAGTTCCCTGGACGGGCGAGCGATTCCTGGCTTGTTCGCAGGCCAGCGTCTTGAATAGGGCGGTCCGGCTGTCCTGTGACAGCAGACCTTAATCGTGCACCATCGGTTTGATCGGCAGGGCTCCACGACGCTGATGGCGTTATGGCGTCGGCATCGACACGACGGGACCCCACTCAGTTCGTCGCCGCCTCATACCGACGAATCTCCGGCTCGGTTTCATATGGAAGGACCTTCGAGAATGACCATGCACGATGACCAAGTGGGCGTGACCACCGAAATCGTTGCGGCCTTGGTCCAGGAACAGTTCCCTCGGTGGAGCGGCAAGGCGATCCGCCCCGTGGCGTCGACCGGGACGGTCTGCGCCATCTTCCGCATTGGGGACGACCTCTCCGCGCGTTTCCCCCTGCGTCTGACCGATGCCGCCGAGACTCTGGCGGTTCTGGAACAGGAAGCCGAGGCGAGCGCGGAGTTGGCACAGGTGTCTCGGTTCCCCGCCCCGGAACCCGTCGCCCTGGGAAAGCCTGGCGTGGGTTACCCCATGCCGTGGTCGGTCCAGACATGGCTGCCGGGAACGGTCGCCTCCGATGCCGACCCGAGTGGGTCGGACGCTTTCGCCGAGGACCTTGCGGCCCTCATCGCATCCCTCCGGGGCGCCGGGACGCGGGGGCGAGTTTTCAGCGGCGAAAATCGCGGCGGCGTTCTCACCCACCACGACGATTGGATGGCGAAGTGCTTCGAGGAGAGCGAGGGGCTGCTCGACGTGCCCCGGCTGCGCCACATGTGGAGCTACTTCCGGGAGTTGCCACGCACGGGTGCCGACGTGATGAGCCATGGTGACTTGATTCCCGGCAATGTGCTGGTGGCGGGAGACCGGCTCAGCGGCGTACTCGACACCGGCGGCTTCGGCCCGGCCGACCCCTCGCTGGACCTGGTCGGCGCCTGGCACCTGTTGCAACCGGGCCCGCGGGACGTGTTCCGGCGGGCACTGGTCTGTGACGATCTGGAGTGGGAGCGCGGCAAGGCATGGGCCTTCGAGCAGGCGATGGGTCTTGTCTGGTACTACGTCGAGAGCAATCCGACGATGAGCGGAATGGGGCGCCGGACACTCGACCGCATTCTGGAGTCGACGGAGTGAGAACGCGCCCTCTGAGGCACCGTCTCAACTCGTTGTCAGCCTCGGCGTGAGACGAGGCAGGCGAGCGACTCTGAAGGCCGGCAGAGCCATGTGAGCAGGGGGCTGGTGACAACGAACCAGTGGACGCTGACCCCGCCCCGCTCCTTTTCCAGGATCCGTGGGGCCTCATCCCGGTAGATGTAGCGAAGGTATCGGCGGCGGATCGGCGCTCCGGCGATCAGCAGTACCGGTGAGGAGATGAGAACAGCCGCTGGGACAAGGGCTCTCACAACGGCGATCTTCGCCTTCTCCTCATACCTCATGCGCTCAGTGTGCTGACGTCCGTGTCGCTTGTCAGCCTGCCCCGCCAGGTCTGGTGCCGACCTTGTGACGGCCGCAACAGATCGTGCGGCGGGGCTGCCTCACCCGGCATGACCCCAACAGGGCCGACTTCGGTGCCGCCAAACCGCGTTGACCACCATCCCAGTCGCAGGCCGGCACCGGCCCGCGTCAAGGGCATGACCAGTTCCTCGTTCGGTAGTGTGCGTAAATGACAAGAAGTGAACGACTCGCGGACCAACTGGACTGGTACTGGCGCACGAACCTGCGGCCACGGCTGGACGGTCTCACCGACGAGGAGTACTTCTGGGAGCCGGTGCGCGGCTGCTGGACCATCCGCCCACGTGGCACGTCGACCGCTCCGGTGCGGGAAGGCTCGGGGGAATGGACGATGGACTCCGCGTCCCCCGCTCCGGTTCCGGCGCCGGTGACCACGATTGCCTGGCGGCTGGCGCACGTCATCGTCTCGTGCCTGGGCTATCGGGTCGGCTGGTACTTCGGCGGCCAGGACGTCGACTCCCAGACGTTCGCCTACGCGGGGACCGCCGCCGAGGCGCTGGAGCAGCTCGATGAGATGTACGGGAGATGGAACGCGGGGGTCCGCGAGCTCACGGACGCCGAGCTGGATAATCCGCCCGCGGTGGGTCCCGAGCGGTTTCCCATGGAGAACAGGGTCCTGCATGTCAACAGGGAGCTGATCCACCACGGCGCCGAGATCTCCCTGCTGCGCGACCTCTACCGCTGGCAGGACGGAGCCGCACCACACCGCATATGACTTTCGGCGACCGCCCACCGCCCACGGGACTTTGGAACAACGCCCACCAACGCGCCGCCCGCCACCCCACCCGTGGAGGGAAGAACAGTCGCCCGGTTCAGCCGAGATGGAGCGGGAACGTCGCGTCCGGGCCACCCAGCGCGGCCCGTTCCGCGTCGGTCGGGGCGCGCCGCCCGGTGCCGACCAGCAGGGCGTCTTCGTCCGGCATCGACGCGGGCAGTGCCGCACCGGCGATGTGCTCGAGGATCTCCCGGGTGCGGGCCAACCCCTCCGCGGGCGGTCCGGGCACGTCGGGGAGGTGGGCGACCAGGTCGAGGTGATGGAGCGTCCACTCCAGGACGTACGCGCCGAGGTAGTCGCCCGCCGTGAGCACCTGGTCGCGGGTGCCGACGTGGAGGGCCGGGTCCGCCAGGACGGCTGCCCGTCCGGCGGCGGAGCCGACGTCGTCGAGGTGGAGGAGGAGCAGCCGGGGTTCTTCGTACGCGGCGGCCAGCCGCACGGTCAGCGCGTCCAGCGGGTCGTCGCCGGTCGGTGGGGCGGCGGTGGTCTCCCAGTACGTGACCGCGTCGCGGGTCGGCTCCGCGTCGGTGGGGGTGGCGAGGGTGATCAGCACGTCCTGGGCATCGATCACCAGGTGGCACACCAGATCCCGGACGAGCCAGCCGGAACAGCCGGACGGCCGGGCGAAGTCCTCGTCGGAAAGGCCCGCGACCGCCGTGCGCAGGGCCGCCCAGGAACGCGAGAAGAGGTGGTCCACCCGGCAAACCTAGTGCGGAGCCTCGGCGGCGGACAAGCACCACGGGCCGTACGGGGCGCGGTCCGGGGCGGGGCGGCGTGGCGTGTGCGGATCGCAGCATCCCACGGGCCGTACGGGCGCGTTCGGGGCCACTGGCGGCGGATTGGCCTTGGCGGGCCGTGTCGCGCCGTGCCTAGGGTCGGGGCATGAGAATCCGTATCGTCGACGCGTTCACCGACCGCCCCTTCACCGGCAACCCCGCCGGGGTCCTGGTGCTGGATTCCGACGGCTTCCCCGATGACGACCGGCTCCAGCGGATCGCCATGGAGCTGAACCTCTCGGAAACCGCCTTCGCCCACCCGCTGCCCCCGGGCGGCGAGGCCGACTGGGCACTCCGCTGGTTCACCCCGGCCACCGAGGTCGACATGTGCGGGCACGCCACGCTCGCCACCGCGCACGTGCTGCACACCACCGGGGCGGCGAGCGGCACGGTACGGTTCTCGGCCCGGTGCGGGATCCTCGGCGCGACCATCCATCCGGACGGCACCGTCACCCTCGACTTCCCCACCGCCCCGCTGACCCCGGAGCCGGTCCCGGCAGGGCTGGCCGCCGCGCTGGGCGCCGAGCCGCTCTCCGTCCACGACACCGGCCCGCACATCGGCGACCTGCTCGTCGAGGTGTCCGACGAGGCGACCGTACGGGCGCTGGCCCCGGATCTCGCCGCGCTGACCGAGGTGTCCCGGCGCGGTGTGATCGTCACCGCCGCCGCCGCGGATCCCTCGCTCGGCCACGACTACGTCTCGCGCTGCTTCTTCCCGCGCGTCGGGATCGACGAGGACCCGGTGACCGGCAGCGCGCACACCGCGCTGGCCCCCTTCTGGTCGGCCCGGTTCGGCCGCGACGAACTGACCGGACTCCAGGCGTCCGCCCGCTCCGGCCTGGTCCGCACCGCGCTGCGGGGTGACCGCACGCTGCTGACCGGCGGCGCCGTGACGGTGATCGACGGCGAGCTGCTGACGGCGCTCTGAACCTCCCTACGGAGGACGGGCCGTCCCCCGGGGGGCTGCCCGCGCCGTCACGGTGTGGGCAGCCAGTCCACCTTCCCGGCCAGCAGGGCGTAGCCGACGAAGGCGCCGACGTCCAGGAGTGTGTGCGCCGCGACGAGCGGGCCGACCCGGCCCCAGCGCCGGTACAGCAGGACGAAGACGACGCCCATCACCATGTTGCCGATGAAGCCGCCGATCCCCTGGTACAGGTGGTACGAGCCGCGCAGGACCGAACTGGCGGCCAGCGCGGCCATCGGCGACCACCCCAACTGCCCGAGTCTGCGCAGCAGATACCCGACGACGATCACTTCCTCCACGACGGAGTTCTGGATCGCGGACAGGATCAGCACCGGAAACTTCCACCACACGTCGGGCAGTGATTCCGGGACCACGGTCAGGTTGAATCCGGCGGCGCGGGCCACCAGGTAGAAGGCGAGTCCGGCGCTGCCGATGCCCGCGGCGACCAGCGCGCCGCGCCCGAGGTCCGGCCACGGCCGGGTACGGTCGAAGCCGATGGCGCGCAGTCCGGCGCCCTCCCTGATCAGGAGGTGCGCGACCAGCGCGACAGGCACCAGTGCCGTCGTGATACCGAAGAGTTGCCAGGCGAGATCCAGCCATGGGCGCCCCGGAGCGTAGGAGCTGTTGAGCGTCGCGGCCTGCTCCTTCAAACCTCCTGGTTTCGTCAGTGACCCGACAAAACTGATCAGGGCAGACACCCCGCTGGCCCCCAGCGAGAGAGCCAGCACGAGGGCCGTCTCGGACCGCAGAATCCTTCGTCCAGCGGCCTGTTGAGGGTAAGAATCAGCCATAAGCCCCACCTCCACCTGTACACCTGCCTTCAGTTGTGCATTCACGCCCCATCCCGCTCCCCGTCCGGCTAGGGTCTCGAATGCAGGTACGAAGATCATGCGCGACAGGCCGGGGGACGAGCACCATTCGCCGATGGTGTGGTCCCCCTTTTTCCTTGTACATCCTCAAGGAGGGGCACCACCGACATGGGACGTCACAGCTTGCCGGACGACTACGCCGACGACGGGAGCGGGGGCGGTACGCCGCCGCGGCGCCGGCGTACCGTCGTGATCGCGACCACGCTGGTACTCGCGATCGCCGGGGGGACGGCCGTCGCGGCCCAGGGCGGCCTGTTGTCGTTCTCGAAGAGCTGCGCGGACTCGGCCGTACGGCTGTCCGTCGCGGTCTCGCCGGACCTCGCTCCCGCCGTGCGCGCCGTCGCCGACAAGGCGCGCGAGGACGAGGTGCGGACGGACGGCCGCTGCCTGTACGTGTCGGTCCGGGCGCGCGACTCGTACAAGGTCGCCGAGTCCCTCTCCCGTGACACCCGCGCACCGGACTTCCAGGTCTGGCTGCCCGATTCGGACCTCTGGGTCGACCGGGCCAAGGGCACCGGCGACGGCGTCCCGGTCACGCCCGGCGACTCCGTCGCCACCTCCCCCGTCACCCTGGCCATGGTGCCGTCGGCGGCCAAAAGCCTCGGCTGGCCCAAGAAGACGTACACCTGGGCGGAGTCGACGGCCGCGGTCATGGAGTCGGGCAAGGTGCGCCTGGGCGCGGCCGACCCGGCCCGCAGCGCCACCGCGCTGATGGCGCTCGCCGGCATCGGCGCCTCGTCCGGGAAGGACGGCGGCGACAGCGACACCCGGGTCGCGGAGACCGCCAAGCTGCTGGCGCAGCGCATGTCGGACAGCGACGCCCAGGTGCTGGATACCCTGGCGCAGAACGGCTCGGGTGCCGAGCAGGGCAATCCGCGGCGCAATCAGGCGGTGCTCCTCTCCGAGCAGGCCGCGTTCGCCCACAACGCCGAGTCGTCCGGTGGCGGAAAGCTCGACCTCTTCTACCCGAAGGGCGGCGCGCCGCTCCTCAACTACCCGTACACCCTGGTGAACGAGGAGGGGATGAGCACGTCCGAGAGCCGGGCGGCGCTGCGTTTCATGACTCTGCTCAGCGAGCCCGGCCCGCAGGCCGTCCTGGCGAAGCACGGGTTCAGGAACGCCGACGGCGAAGCCGCTCCGGAGGTGGTCTCCGCCGCGGGCGGCAGGAAGCCCCAGCCGTACGCGGCCGCCGCCCGGACCCCGGACGCCGGGGCGCTCCAGCAGACGCTCGGCATGTGGACGATCACGGTGCAGAGCGCCCGGCTGACCACGGTCGTCGACGCGTCGGGGTCCATGGCCACGATCGTGCCGGGGCGCGGCCAGTCCCGGATGGACGTCACCAAGGCGTCCCTGATCCAGGCCCTGGACCAGTTCACCCCGAACGACGAGATCGGGCTCTGGGAGTTCGCCACCTCGCTGGACGGGAACAAGGACTACCGCCGGCTGGTCCCGGCCGCCCGGTTGGGCGATCCGGTGAAGGGCGGCGGCACCCACCGTCAGAAGCTCTCCGCCGCCTTCGCCGCGCTCCAGCCCGTGCCGAACGGTGCGACGGGGCTGTACGACACGATCCTGGCCTCGTACAAGGACGCCCAGGCGACCTATGTGAAGGGCAAGTTCAACGCGGTCGTCATCCTCACCGACGGATCGAACCAGGACGACCTCTCGATCTCCCGCAGTGCCCTGATCGCGGAGCTGCGGCGGATCGCCGATCCGGAGCGTCCGGTGCCGCTGCTGGCGATCGCGGTCGGCCCCGAGGCCGACCGCGAGGAACTCGACGAGGTCGCGAAGGTGACCGGCGGCGGTGGCTACCAGGTCATCGACCCCGCCGAGATCCAGATGGTGATCCTGCAGGCCATCATGACGGCCGGCCAGAACGGGCACGCCGCTCAGGAGTAGCGGCGGTCCGGCCGGGAGGCGGGGCGCGCCCGGGTCACGGCTTGGGCGCCCCGGTCGGCCAGGTGTGCACGGGCTCCCCGCTGTGCATCAGTTCGGCGTAACGGCGGGTGGTCGCGGCCAGCGCCGCGTGCCGGTCGAGTCCGGCCTCCCGTGCCCGGTGGTAGGTGTCCGCCTGCCAGGAGGCGCCGTTCACCCGCCGTCGGCACCGTTCCTCGATGACGCCGAGGAAGCGGTCGCGGTCCGCGGGCTCGATGTTCCAGGCGTCGAGCCCGGCCGCGGCCAGCGGCAGCAGTTCGTCGCGTACGAGCTTGACCGCGGGCACCCGGGTCAGCCCGCCCGCGCGGCCGGGGCGCGGCCAGACCAGCTCTGCGTCGATGCCCGCCCGGCAGGCGGCGTCGAAGTTCTCCTCCGCCGCGGCGAACGGCAGTCTCGTCCACACCGGACGGGACTCCTCGGCGAGCGAGCGCACGAGACCGTAGTAGAGCGCCGCGTTGGCGATCATGTCGATGACGGTGGGGCCGGCGGGCAGCACCCGGTTCTCCACCCTCAGATGGGGGACGCCGTCGACCAGTCCGTACACAGGGCGGTTCCAGCGGTAGATCGTCCCGTTGTGGAGCACCATCTCCGCCAGCCGGGGCACGCCGCCCTCGTCGAGGACCCGCAGCGGCTCCTCCTGGTCGTGGATCGGCAGGAGCGGCGGGAAGTAGCGCACGTTCTCCTCGAAGAGCTCGTACGCCGAGCCGATCCACCGCTCCCCGAACCAGGTCCGGGGCCGTACGCCCTGGTTGCGGAGCTCGGGCGGGCGGGTGTCGGTGGCCTGCAGGAAGAGCGGCGGTCTCGACTCCCGCCAGAGCTCCCGGCCGAAGAGGAAGGGCGAGTTGGCCCCCAACGCGATCTGGACACCGGCGACCGCCTGGGACGCGTTCCACACGTCGGCGAACCGGGCGGGCGTCACCTGGAGATGGAACTGGACCGAGGTGCAGGCGGCTTCGGGGGCGATCGAGGCGGAGGTGGAGACCATCCGCTCCACGCCCTGGATGTCGAGGGCGAAGACCTCGCCCCGGGCAGCCACCATCTGATCGTTCAGCAGCGTGTAGCGCTCCGCGTCCGAGAGGCTGGAGAGCACGAGGTCCTCGCGGCGCAGCGTGGGAAGAATACCGATCATCATGAGCCCGGCATCGACCTCGCCCGCCTTCCGGTGGGCATATCCGAGCCCGGCCCTGAGCTCTTCGGTGAGCTGGTCGAGAACACGGCCGCCCAAGTGGTGGGGCACCACGTTCACCTCCAGATTGAACATCCCGAGTTCCATCTGGAAATCGCGGCTCGCGATACGCGGGAGGACCTCCCCATTCATCATCTTCGGCATGCCGTCGGCACCCGCGAGATTCAGCTCGATCTCCACACCCATGAGGCTGCGCGGACGGTCGAACCGCCGCTCCGAGAGAAGTCGCTCCAGCCCCTCCAGGCACTCGTGGAGCTTCTTCCGGTACCTCTGCCGATCGGACAGGTCAAAGACGCCCGCCACGACCTTCTCCCCCATCGAAGCGTCCCTCCCTCGGTGGACGGCCCGCGGCCCAGACCGCTCGTATCACGATCGATAATGCCCAGAGCAGATGATCCATAACGCCCCCGGGAACGCCACTGACCCACTAGTCTCATAACAGACGCTCGGGGCACATTCCAAAGGCATGATGCGGGATGTGTTTGCCGGTCGACGGAGGGAAAAACGGCGGCGTGTTTCAGCCGTCCGCGTTTCAGGAAAAACGCCTGGCGAAGGCTGTGCAACCGTCAGGGAATCAGCACTTTCTGTACATATTCGAGTCTTGATACCGCCTTGCTTTCATTGCCCGCGACGACTAGTGGAATCACTGTGTGAACACGTTTCGTATAAACTTCGCGCACGAGGCAGAGAGTTGACGCACCGGCTCGGTCCCGGCCCCTCTGGCCCCGCATGCCGACAGCGCCGTCTGCACCCGCCCACGCACCACCGTGTCTCCGAAGCGAGAGGCGACCCACCATGCCGCTGCATCTCTTCCCTGCTCCCGCGCCCGCTCTGCGCAGCGTTCTCGCGGCCCTCGGTTCACCCACCGCCGTACGCGAAGCCCGCACCCCCGCCCTCCGGTCCGCCCAGGGACCGCTCAGCCCCGAACTCCCGCTCCCGGTCCACGTACTGGAGCGGATCGGTCCGAACGTCCCGGCCCCGGCGACCCGGCTCACCGGATGGAGGTTCCTGATCCGCGACGCGGAGCGGGCCGTCGCGGCCGCGGACACCATGATCACCGCGGACGGCTGGACCTTCTCGCACTTCTTCGAGGGCCCCTACATCGCCTCGACCGAGCTCGCCCTGCGCCAGGCGGAGACGGTGGCACCGCGCTACCAGCCGCGGCTGCTGTCCATCCCGGAGCTGTACATGCTGACGTTGTGGCTGCACGGCGACGCCGAGGCGGACGCCGCCGCCGGGGAGCTCGCCCCCGCCGACCTCCTGGTCCCGCTGGCCCCCGCCCCACCGGGGATCGCCGCGCACCGCCCGCACCGGGTCGCCGATCTGCTCCGGGTGATGACGCTGCGCATCCCGCCCGGCCCCGGACCGCTGCTCGGCTCCCCGGCCTGAGGTCCCGGCCGCCTTCTCGCACCGTGCCCCGCCGCCGTCCGGTGGCGGGGCACGGTGCTCCGCCGGGGCCGAACGGGTGCCGGGGCCGGCAGGGCTCCGGGGTGGGGGGCGCATTCCCCGCCCGTCCGGACTAGCCCGTACCGGCCACCCCGAACCATCCGAATTGACAGTGCAGTTGCGGTGAACCGTCCGCGTGGGTGACACGTCCTCCGGGTCAGGAGAAGTGCTGCTTCGAAATCCCTGCGGATTGACGCCCGTGGGGCAACACTGGGACCGGACCGATCGATACGGGGGACGGCCATGAACAGCTCATCCAGCCGCAGGACACTCACTACAACGCAGCGAGAGAACCCAGCCATGTGTCAACACCAGCCACCGTGCCCGACCGCCGACTCAGCCGACCGGGAGGCCGCCCGCCTGACGGCGCACCATCCGGAACAGGGCTGGAGCCTGCTGTGCAACGGCGTCCTGCTCTTCGAGGACACCGGCGAACTGCTCCCGGACGGTCAGATCATCGCCCCGCACCGGCCACTGGCGACCGGCCGGGTGGTGAAGGCCGCCTGACCGCGGCCGACAACGAACGGGGGCCGGCCCGGAGAATCCTCCGAACCGGCCCCGGCACGCGTCCGCGTCACACGGCGGTGCTCACACCTCAGTGGTCGTACTCGTCCAGCGGCGGGCAGGAGCAGACGAGGTTGCGGTCGCCGAAGGCACCGTCGATCCGGCGCACCGGCGGCCAGTACTTGTCGGCGGCCACGACACCGGCCGGGAAGACGGCCGTCTCACGGCTGTACCCGTGCTCCCACTCCCCGCCGACCATCCCGGCGGTGTGCGGGGCGTTGCGCAGCGGGTTGTCGTCCGCGCTCCACTCGCCGGAGGCCACCTTCTCGATCTCGTCGCGGATGGCGATCATCGTGTCGCAGAAACGGTCCAGCTCCGCGAGGTTCTCGCTCTCCGTCGGCTCGATCATCAGCGTCCCCGCGACCGGGAACGACATCGTCGGCGCGTGGAAGCCGTAGTCGATCAGCCGCTTGGCGATGTCGTCGACGCTGACGCCGGTGGCCTTGGAGATCGGCCGCAGGTCCACGATGCACTCGTGCGCGACCAGCCCGGCCGGACCGGTGTACAGGATCGGGTAGTGCGGCTCCAGCCGCTTGGCGATGTAGTTGGCCGCCAGCACCGCGACCTGCGTCGCACGCTTCAGCCCCTCCCCGCCCATCAGGCGCACGTACGCCCACGAGATCGGGAGGATGCCGGCCGACCCCCACGGAGCGGCCGAGATCGGCCCGACCCCGGTCTCGGGGCCCGCCGCGGGCTGGAGCGGGTGGTTCGGCAGATACGGGGCGAGGTGGGCGCGCACGCCGACCGGGCCGACGCCGGGGCCGCCGCCGCCGTGCGGGATGCAGAAGGTCTTGTGCAGGTTCAGGTGCGAGACGTCGCCACCGAACCGGCCCGGCCGGGCGAGGCCGACCAGCGCGTTGAGGTTGGCTCCGTCGACGTAGACCTGGCCGCCGGCGTCGTGCACCTCGGCGCAGATGTCGGCGACGTGCTCCTCGAACACCCCGTGCGTCGACGGGTACGTGATCATGAGCACGGCGAGCTCGTCGCGGTGCTTCTCGATCTTGGCCCGCAGGTCCTCGACGTCCACCTCGCCGTCGTCGGCGGTCTTCACCACGACGACCTTCATCCCGGCCATCACGGCGCTGGCCGCGTTGGTGCCGTGCGCCGAGGAGGGGATGAGGCAGACGGTGCGCTGCTCGTCGCCGTTGGCCCGGTGGTACGCCCGTACCGCCAGGAGACCGGCGAACTCGCCCTGCGAGCCCGCGTTCGGCTGGATCGAGACCGCGTCGTACCCGGTGACCTCGGCGAGGCGTTCCTCCAGCTCACGGATGAGGGTGAGGAAGCCCTCGGCCTGCTCGGCCGGGGCGAAGGGGTGCAGCGCGCCGAACTCGGGCCAGGTGATCGGCTCCATCTCGGTGGTCGCGTTCAGCTTCATGGTGCAGGAGCCGAGCGGGATCATGCCGCGGTCCAGCGCGTAGTCCCGGTCGGAGAGCCGGCGCAGGTAGCGCAGCATCGCGGTCTCGGAGCGGTGCTGGTGGAAGACCGGGTGGGTGAGGACCGCGTCGGTACGCAGCAGCCCCTCGGGCAGCGCGTCGGCGACGGTGGCGTCCAGCTCCTCGATGTCGCCCTCGGCGCCGAAGGCGGCCCAGACGGCGGCGATCTGCGTCCGCGTGGTGGTCTCGTCGCAGGCGACGGAGACCAGGTCCGCGTCGACCGGGCGCAGGTTGACCCCGCGCACACGGGCCTCGGCGACGACCTCGGCCGCCTTGCCCGGGACACGGACGGTGAGCGTGTCGAAGTGGGCGCCGGTCACGACGTCGACACCGGCGGCACGCAGCCCCGCGGCCAGGATCGCGGCGTAGCGGTGGATGCGCCGGGCGATTGTCCTCAGCCCGTCCGGACCGTGGTAGACGGCGTACATCCCGGCCATGACGGCGAGCAGCACCTGCGCGGTGCAGATGTTACTGGTGGCCTTCTCACGGCGGATGTGCTGCTCACGGGTCTGCAGGGCCAGCCGGTACGCCTTGTTGCCGTCGGCGTCGACGGAGACGCCGACGAGGCGGCCCGGGAGGCTGCGGGCGAACTTCTCGCGCACGGCCATGTAGCCGGCGTGCGGGCCGCCGAAGCCCATCGGGACGCCGAAGCGCTGGGTGGTGCCGATGGCGATGTCCGCGCCCAGCTCGCCGGGGGAGGTGAGCAGGGTCAGGGCCAGCAGGTCGGCGGCGACAGTGACGATCGCGCCCAGCTCGTGGGCCTGCTCGACGAGGGGGCCGAGGTTCCGCACCTCGCCGGAGGCGCCGGGGTACTGCACCAGGACGCCGAAGACACCGCGCTCGGCGATCTCGGCCGGGATGCCCCCGGACAGGTCGGCGACGACGACCTCGACACCGGTCGGCTCGGCGCGGGTCTCGATGACGGCGACGGTCTGCGGCAGGGCGTCGGCGTCGACCAAGAAGACGCCGTTCTTCACCTTGCCGACGCGCCGGGAGAGCGCCATGGCCTCGGCGGCGGCGGTGCCCTCGTCCAGCAGGGAGGCACCGGAGGTGGGCAGCCCGGTCAGGTCGGCGACCATCGTCTGGAAGTTGAGCAGGGCCTCCAGGCGGCCCTGGGAGATCTCCGGCTGGTACGGCGTGTAGGCCGTGTACCAGGCGGGGTTCTCCATGACGTTGCGCAGGATCACCGGCGGGGTGAAGGTGCCGTAGTAGCCGAGCCCGATCATCGGGGCCAGCACCTGGTTGCGGTCCGCGAGGTCGCGCAGCTCGGCGAGGACCTCGGCCTCGGTGCGCGCGGCCGGCAGCCCGAGGGCCTCCGTGCTCCTGATGACATCGGGCACCGCGGCCGCGGTGAGTTCGTCCAGCGAGCCGTAACCGACCTGGGCGAGCATCTTCGACTGCGCCTCGGCATCGGGTCCGATGTGGCGCTGCTCGAACGGAATACCCTGCTCCAGCTGGGAGAGCGGAGTGCGACGGGGGGTCATGGTGGAGGCCTCCTGGTCTGTCACGACCTGCGAGGGGCACCCCGGCGCGGGTGCCCGAACGGCCTCCCCCTCTGTCATCTCGACCTGAGAGCTTCACCGGCGCGCTTTGCGGCGCACCGGCTTTCACCGTCGGTGAGGTCGGGATTCGTACCGGCACCCGGCCGTACGAAGCCTGTCCTGCTTTCCAGAGTGACCTCGTCCGTGCGGTACGGGGGCCTGAGAGATTCCGGGGAGGATTTGCTCCTTCGGCGCCCTCCGGATCAGCTCCGAAGGACTCTCCCGCACGGGGTCAGCGGCCATGACCAGCCTACCAGCGGGGTTCGTGGCCGATTCCTCAAGTGGCCGACCACCCGGATCTGGCCTTTTGTAGTGCTTGTGGAGTAGTTGCGACCAATGGGAGGGACCGTGCAGACCGACATCGATCCGCGGAGCCTGATCGGCCGCAAGGCGTTCGACCGCAAGGGCGTCAAGATCGGGACCGTGGACGAGGTGTACCTCGACGACGCGACCGGGGTCCCGGAATGGGCGGCCGTACGCACCGGTCTCTTCAGCCGGGACGCGTTCGTACCACTGGAGCCCAGTGAATTCGTGGCGGACACGCTCCGGGTCCCGTTCGACCGGGCACTGATCAAGGACGCGCCCGACTTCGGCGTGGGCCGTCACCTCTCCCCCGAGCAGGAGCTCCAGCTCTACCGCCACTACGGGCTCGACTCCCCGCCCGGCGACGTCCCCCCGGACCGGGACTTCGGCAGGCTGGCCGGCCAGGACGAGTAGTCCGGCGGATTCCTCACCAGCGGCAGTGGCTCGGCCGGTCCGAGCTCCGGATCGTCCGTGCGGAACGTACGCACCCGGCCGGGCGGTGACTCGGGCTCCTCGAACCGCACCGTCACCCGGCCGACACCGCTGCCCTGCACCCAGCCGTGGCCGTACTCGGTGTGCTCCACGTCGTGTCCGGCGGACCAGCGCCGGGCCGCGCGCTCCTCGACCGTCTCCGGGGCCTTCGCCCCGGGCTCGCCCCTTTCCCCGGCCCCGTCCTCCTCCGCCGCCGGTGGCTCCTCCAGCGGCCCTCCCGCCACCGCCCGCTCCCCTGCCGCCGCCTGGGCGAAGAGATCCTCCTGCGTGTAGTCGGCGAGCCCCGTGACGCCCACGCCGAGGAGCCGGACGCCTCCGGTGGTGTCCACGGCCTCCAGGAGCCGCGCGGCGGCCTCACGGACCACCGTGGGATCGTCCGTGGGCCCGCGGAGCGTCTCGGACCGTGTGAGCGTCGAGAAGTCGTAGCGGCGCACCTTCAGCACCACCGTCCGTCCGGATCTGCCCGCGCCCCGCAGCCGCCGTACGCACCGGTCGGCCAGGCGCTCGACCTCCGACCGGATCCGGACACGGTCGTGGAGATCGGCGTCGAAGGTGTCCTCCACCGACACCGATTTCGCGTCCCGCTCCGCGACCACCGGCCGGTCGTCGTGCCCGAGCGCCATCCGGTGGAGCGCGCCGCCGTGCGCCTTGCCGAGCAGCCGTACGAGCTCGTCCTCACCGGCCTCGGCGAGGTCGTCGACGGTGGTCATCCCGGCGCGGCGCAGATGGTCCGCCGTCGCGGGCCCGACCCCGGGAAGGATCCGCACCGGCTTGGGGGCGAGCAGCGCCCGCTCCGTGCCCGGCGCTATCAGCCGCAGCCCGTCCGGTTTGGCCTCCTCGGAGGCGATCTTGGCCAGCATCTTGGATCCGGCGAGCCCGACCGAGCCGGTGAGCCCGGTGACCGCCCTGATGGCCTCACGCAGCCGCGCGCCGATCTCCAGGGCCGACGCCGTGTCGTCGGCCGTGCCCCCGGCCTCCAGGTCCACGAACGCCTCGTCCAGACTGAGCGGCTCCACCAGCGGGGAGAGCCGGGCGAGCAACTCCATCACCTGCTCGCTCACCGTCCGGTACAGCTGGAAGCGGGGCACCAGGTAGGCCGCGTTGGGCGCGAGCCGCCGGGCCTGGGCCATCGGCATGGCGGAGTGCACCCCGAAGCGCCGCGCCTCGTAGGAGGCGGTGGCGACGACCCCGCGCGGCCCCAGCCCGCCCACGACGACCGGTTTGCCGCGCAGGCTCGGCTTGGACGCCTGCTCCGCCGAGGCGTAGAAGGCGTCCATGTCGAGATGGAGGATGGTGGGCGCGGCTCTCACACCCACCGATGCTGCCCTACGGCACTGACAATCGCCGTGACCCGTGCGTCCGCCGGGTCAGCCGGCCCGGTTGCGCCGCCGCGCCAGCTCGTCGGTGGGGTTGTTCCGGACGAGGGTCTCGCCGGTGTCCACCCGCTCGCCGTGCAGCTGCGAGAGCGCGGCGTCGACGTCCTGCCACACCACGCCCACGGCGATGCCGAAGATCCCCTGGCCGCCCTGGAGCAGACTGACGACCTCGTCGGGCGAGGAGCACTCGTACACCGTCGCCCCGTCGCTCATCAGCGTCATCCGCTCAAGATCCTGGAAGCCGCGGGCCCGCAGGTGCTGCACCGTGGTGCGGATGTTCTGGAGCGCCACGCCGGTGTCCAGGAAGCGCTTCACGATCTTCAGCAGGACGACGTCCCGGAAGCTGTAGAGCCGCTGCGTGCCGGAACCGTACGCGGGGCGCACGCTGGGCTCCACCAGCCCCGTACGCGCCCAGTAGTCGAGCTGCCGGTAGGTGATCCCGGCCGCCGCGCAGGCGGTCGGCCCCCGGTAGCCGATGTCGTCGGCCGATGCCACTGCGCCCCCCGCCACCGCCGGTTGAACCGGTTGCACGACGGTGCGGTCGGCTGTACTTCCCTGCTGCGAATACGACCCGCCCGCTGCCGTACCGTCGCCGCTGCTTCTCACGCCGACCTCCGTCCTTGACCTGCCTTATCGAAGGTAGGCAGTCACTCGGGGTGCGTCAACGATCGCCACACTCGGCACGCCGAGTGATAATCACCCCGAGGGTGGTTTCCTCTGCCCCGCGAGCGGGAAAGGCTGGCCGGATGTACTGACGGCGGCCCGAGGACGGTCACTGGCTGTTGGTACCGAAGTCCTCCGGGGAGATCTGGTCGAGGAACTCGCGGAACTTCTCCACCTCGTCCTCCTGCTCGTCCGGGATCGCGATGCCCGCGTCGTCGAGCACCCCGTCGCTGCCGTAGATCTTCGTTCCGGTGCGCAGGGCGAGCGCTATGGCGTCGGACGGCCGTGCGCTCACCTCCACCCCACTGGCGAAGACCAGCTCCGCGTAGAAGACCCCTTCCCGGAGGTCCGTGATGCGGACCTCGGTGAGCTCCTGGCCCACGGCCTCGAGCACGTTCTTGAAGAGATCATGGGTCAGCGGCCTGGCAGGAGCCATGCCCTGCTGAGCGAAGGCGATCGCGGTCGCCTCCCCGGGACCGATCCAAATGGGGAGGAACCGGTCGCCTCCCACTTCACGCAGGAGCACGATCGGTTGGTTCGAGGGCATTTCCACCCGGACACCCACAACGTCGAGCTCGTTCACACAGCAACCCTAGGACGTGCCCGGCAGGTTTGGGTAGTCGGGCGCCCGCGCGACTCAGTGGAGCCGGATGTGCAGGGCACTCTGGACGAAGGCCGAGTGAAGCCGCACGGACAGCTCCGCGAGCTCTTTCGCCGTGGCCTCCGCATGGGCTCTGGTCTGCGGATTCCGGTGTCTGCGCAGGGGTGCGACCACCTGCTCGATGAGCCCGACCTCACGGTCCGCGGCCGCCCGCATGGCACGCAGGTGACGCGGTTCGAGACCGAACCTGCCCAGATCCGCCACAAGCTTGGCGACGGTGACCGCCTCGGCGTCGTAGCCGCCCTCGGCCGTCGGGGTGACCAGACCGTACGACTCCCACTCGTCGAGCTCGCTCTCGGTGACCTCGGCGGCGGCCAGCAGCTCCGCACGGCCGATCCTGGCCGCGGTGGGCCGTCCGGGCTCCGGGAGGGTCCCGTCGCCGGGATCCCGGGGGCCGCCCCCGGACGGCAGGGCGGACTGCTCACCGCGGGCGACGGCATCCAGATGCTCCCGGATGACCTTCAGCGGCAGGTAGTGGTCCCGCTGCATGCGCAGCACCTGCGCCAGCCGCTCCACATCGGCACCGCGGAACTTGCGGTAGCCGGAAGGGGTCCGCTGCGGCTCGACGAGCCCTTCGGCCTCCAGGAAGCGAATCTTGGAGATCGTGACCTCGGGAAACTCCTCCCGCAGCCGCAGCAGCACCGTCCCGATGCTCATGGGGCGGTCGTCGCCGGTGGCGGTGCCGGCCCCGGCACCGCCCGTCGGTGTTCTCAGCATGGACCTTCCTGGGGTTCCCCCCGACGACGTCAGGGAGCGGGTCAGATACCGCGCTGGCTCGCGTAGAAGACCAGCCGGTACTTGCCGATCTGCACTTCGTCACCGCTGGACAGGGCGACGGAGTCGACCGGCTCACGGTTGACGTACGTACCGTTCAGACTGCCCACGTCCGCGACCGTGAAGCTGCCGTCGGCACCCCTGCGGAACTCCACGTGGCGACGCGACACCGTCACGTCGTCGAGGAAGATGTCGCTCTGCGGGTGACGGCCGGCCGTGGTCAGCTCGCCGTCCAGCAGGAAGCGACTGCCCGAGTTCGGACCTCGGCGCACCACCAGGAGCGCCGAGCCGAGCGGCAGCGCCTCGACGGCGGCCTGCGCCTCGGGCGAGAGGGACGGAAGCGCGGTCTGGCCGGTGGTCTCCGGGTCGTACGCCTCCAGACCGGAGATGGAGATGGTCGAGGTCGTCTCGGAGGCACGCTCCGGAATCCCGCCCCGCAGCGGCGTACCGCAGTTGGAGCAGAACCGGCCGGCCTCGGTGTTGCGATGGCCGCACCTCGGACAGACCGGCATGGGCGAACCCTCCTGGCTGGAGGCGAACCCTCCACCCGAACTCGAGGCCGACGATTCCCCGAAACCTATGCGGGCGGCACCGGCAGGGTCAACAGACGACGCGCCGGTTGCGCCCGAATTGTCGCTCCCCGTGCCCGCCACCTGATCACGGAAGAGCGGGCGTTCCGAACCCTGCTCCTCCGCCTGGCCATGGCGCGGTGCGCGATGGCGGGCGGCCTCGTCGCGAGCGCTCTTGCCGAACAACTTCCCAAACAACTTCACGGGCGATTCCCCTTGACCGAAATAGACCCGCCCGTGGGGCAGGACGAACCCTGAATGAACACACCTGCCGACCCGGACATCTTCACAACGTCCGTATCCACCCGACAGTTTCCACCACGCACCACCAATACGGTGCGGCGACCCCCCGCAACCTCGCGCCCGTGTCCTTCGACCCCTCCGCGCCGCGATGTCACGGTGACGACGACCGAGCGTAGTCAGGCTGCTCCGCCCGTCGCAAGGCATCCACGACGATGTCGTCGGCCCGGGCCACCCGCACGGTGGCCTGCTCCTTCTCCAGGGTCTGCACCACACCGCCCGGGATGTTGAGCGCCGGCTCCAGGTCCTGGGGCTTGCCGATCACCTTGAAGACGTACGGCTCGGTGATCTTACGGCCGTCGACGGCGACGTGGCCGCCCTCACCGGAGAAGTAGGTGTTGGCGACCACCCGCACCCCGTTGACCTCGATCGCCTCGGCGCCCGCGGCACGCAGCTCCTGGAGCGCGTCCAGCAGCATGTCCGCCTTCACCCCGTCCCCGGGGTCATGGACGGTGAGGGTGATCCCGGGCCCGTGGGCCGCCACGGTGCCCGCGAGGACACCGAGTTGCCGTTCCTTCTCGACCGTCTGCTTGCGCGCCTCCTCGGCCTGGTCGGAGCTGTTCTCCAGCTCCGTTCGCTGGGCGGCCAGCCGCTGCTTCTCGTCCTCCAGCCGCTGCGTCCGGTCGTCCAGCTCGTCGAGGATCCGGACCAGGTCCTCCTGCCGGGCACCGCGCAGTGCGCTGTTGTCGCTGGTGGACCGCACCTGGATGGCCAGCCCGAGCCCGAGCACGAACAGCAGCACCGCGACGGTCAGTTGGGCCCGTGTCACCCGTGGCGGCCAGAGACCGGCGGCCAGCCGCTGGCGGCCGGTGAGTTCCTGCACGGGTTCCTGTACCGGCTCCTCGGCCCTCTCGGGGCCGCCGGGACGTTCTTCGTCGCTCATCGCCATCAGGCCCGGAAGACGTGCCGACGGATGGCCGCGGCGTTGGAGAAGATCCGGATCCCGAGCACGACCACCACACCGGTGGACAGCTGCGCGCCCACGCCCAGCTTGTCGCCCAGGAACACGATGAGGGCGGCCACCACGACGTTCGAGAGGAACGACACGACGAAGACCTTGTCGACGAAGATCCCGTCGAGCATGGCCCGCAGGCCGCCGAAGACGGCGTCGAGCGCGGCCACGACGGCGATCGGGAGATACGGCTCGACCACGGCCGGCACCTCGGGCCGGACCAACAGCCCGACCACGACTCCCACGACGAGTCCCAGTACGGCGATCACGATGTGCCCTTCCCTGTGTCTGCCGCACCACTGCCGGTGTCTGCGGCACGATAAGGCTCTGCTGTACGTACGATCAGGCTCGGCGCGACCGGGAGGCTGATCTTCTGCTGTGCGGACAGGTTCGTCCGGATGTCGAAGGTGTCCTTGAGCGCCTGCAGGTACTGCCCGTCGGCACTGTCCTGGAAGGCGGCGGCGAGCTGCTTCCCGTTCCCCACCGCCAGCACCGTGTAGGGCGGCACCAACGGCCTGTTGTCGACCAGTATGGCGTCGCCCGCGGCCCGGATCGCCGACAGGGCCGTCAGCCGCTGGCCGTTGATCGCGATGGCCTCCGCGCCGGACTGCCACAGTCCGTTGACGACCCGTTGGAGGTCCCGGTCGCGGACCCGCCCGGTGTCGGCGAACCCGGTGGTCTCCCTGGGACCGCCACCGCCCTGGTCGGTGTCCTTGGCGTCGTCGACGACGAGCTTCACACCGGGCCCCTCCACCGGGGTCGCCCCGGCGAGCAGCGCCACCCGCTCCCCCTGGTCCCCGCCGTGCTTCTCCAGGGCCTTGCGCTGGCGCCTGCCCACGTCGTCCCGGAGTTCGTCCACCTCCGCCTCGAGGCTGTCGGCGGCCGCGGTCTCGTCGTCGATGCGCCCGATCAGCTCCTGGCGCTCCTTGGCGAGGACCGGCGCGGAGACCCGCGCCTCCGCGGCCCCGAGCGTCACCACGAGCGCGGCGAGCACCAGACAGGCGGCGAGGCCGAGCCTGGACTTGAGCGTGCGGGGCATGCCTGCCGTCCCGTCGGCCTCTCGGCGCGCCGACGCCTCGGCGTACCCGTCGTCGAGGCTGTGGTCCATCACGTTGGTCAGCAGCGACATGGACGCGTCGGGACGCGCGGGGGGCGGGGCGGTACTCCGATCGGGGGACTGCTGCGACATGCCGCACATCGTCGCACGTCGCCGAGGCTACCGCCGAATGGCCCCACCGGTGTGCCCGAGGCCGTCGCCGGACGCCGCCGGACACACCGGTGGAGGTGTCACCGACCCGCGCCCTCCACGACGGCCGCCCACTCGTCCAGCAGCAGCTGTGCGGAGGCGTCGTCGGGCCCCTCGGCCCACAGATGGGTGACGGCCTCGGCCGGGTCCGGCAGAACCATCACCCAGCGCCCGTCGGCCTCGACCACCCGTACACCGTCCGTCGTGTCGACGTCACGGTCCCCGGCGGCCTCCACGACCCGGCGCATTACAAGTCCCTTGACGGCCCAGGGGGTGGCCAGGTCACGGCGCAGGACATGGGCACGGGGGATGCGGGCATCGATCTGGCTGAGCGTGAGCTGTGTCCTGGCCACCAGCCCGAGGAGCCGCACGAAGGCTGCGGATCCGTCGAAGACACTGCTGAATTCGGGAACGATGAAGCCGCCGAGCCCGTCTCCACCGAAGATGGTGCCTTCCTCTCTCCCCACGCGCGTCAGATCGTCCGGTGACGTGGTCGTCCACTCGACCTGGGTGCCGTGGTACGCCGCCACCTGCTCGGCGACACGTGTCGTGGTGACGGGCAGGGCCACCCGCCCGCTGCGCCGTTCGGCCGCCACGAGATCGAGCATCACCAGGAGAGCCCGGTCGTCCTCGATGATCCGTCCCCGCTCGTCGACCAGGGAGAGCCGCTCCCCCACCGGGTCGAACCGTACGCCGAACGAGGCCCCGGCCGAGCCGACGATCTCGCCCAGGCGCACCATGCCGGAGCGCCGTGTCTCGGCGGTCTCGGTGGGCCGCGATTCGTCGAGGCCGGGATTGATGGTGAGCGCGTCGACACCGAGCCGCCCGAGCAGGCTGGGCAGGACGAGCCCGGCGCTTCCGTTGGACGCGTCGACGACGACCTTGAGTCCGGCGTCTGCGATGCCCGAGGTGTCGACGTTCCGCAGCAGCGATCCGGTGTACGAGTCGAAGACGCTGGACGGGAAGTGCAGGTCCCCGATCTCGCCCGGGAAGGCCCGGCGGTACTCCTGACGTGCGTAGACCCGGTCCAGCTTCCGCTGGCGTGCCTGCGAGAGGTCGGCGCCCCGTTCGTCGATGAACATGATGTCGACCGAGTCGGGGACCCCGGGGGAGGTACGGATCATGATGCCGCCGGCGCTCCCCCGCGCGGTCTGCTGGCGGGCGACGGGCAGCGGTACGTTCTCCAGGTCCCGGACGTCGATGGCGCTGGCCTGGAGAGCGGAGATCACGGCACGTTTCAGTGCGCGGGCGCCGCGGGAGTGGTCACGCGCGGTGGTGACCGTCGCCCCCTTCTTGAGGGTGGTGGCATAGGCACCGGCGAGCCGGACCGCCAGCTCGGGAGTGATCTCGACGTTGAGGATTCCGGACACACCGCGGGCACCGAAGAGGTGTGCCTGTCCGCGCGATTCCCAGATCACCGAGGTGTTGACGAAGGCACCGGCCTCGATGGTCTTGAACGGGTAGACCCGGACATTGCCCTGAATGATCGATTCCTCACCGATCAGGCACTCGTCGCCGATGACGGCGCCGTCCTCGATGCGTGCCGCTCCCATGACGTCGGTGTTCTTGCCGATCACGCACCCACGCAGATTGCTGTGCTGGCCGATGTAGACGTTGTCGTGGATCACGGCCTTGTGCAGGAAAGCACCGCTCTTGACCACCACATTCGATCCGATGACCGTGTGTTCACGTACTTCGGCGCCTGCTTCGACCTTCGCGTAGTCACCGATGTAGAGCGGCCCTCGAAGCACCGCGTCGGGATGCACTTCCGCGCCTTCCGCGACCCACACACCGGGTGAGATCTCGAATCCGTCGATGTCGACGTCGACCTTGCGCTCCAGCACGTCGGCCTGGGCCTTCACATAGCTCTCGTGTGTGCCGACGTCCTCCCAGTAGCCCTCGGCGATATAGCCGTAGATGGGCTTGCCCTCCTTCATGAGCTGGGGGAAGACGTCGCCCGACCAGTCCACCGAGACATCGGCTGCGACATAGTCGAAGACCTCGGGTTCCATGACGTAGATGCCGGTGTTGACGGTGTCCGAGAAGACCTGGCCCCAGGTGGGCTTCTCCAGGAAGCGCTCGACCTGGCCGCCCTCGTCCACGATCGTGATGCCGAATTCCAGCGGGTTCGGCACCCTGGTCAGACACACCGTGACCAGGCCGCCCTTTTCCTTGTGGAAGGCGATGAGATCGGTCAGGTCGAAGTCGGTGAGCGCGTCCCCGGAAATGACCAGGAAGGTGTCGTCCTTCAATGCCTGTTCGGCATTCTTCACGCTCCCGGCGGTACCGAGTGGCTTCTCCTCATTGGCATAGCTGAGCTCCATTCCGAGCTCTTCGCCGTCCCCGAAGTAATTCTTGACCAGCGAGGCAAGGAACTGGACCGTGACGACGGTCTCGTTCAGCCCGTGCCGTTTGAGCAGCCGAAGCACATGCTCCATGATCGGCCGATTGGCGACGGGCAGAAGAGGCTTGGGCATGCTTGAGGTCATGGGGCGAAGGCGTGTGCCTTCGCCGCCAGCCATCACGACGGCCTTCATGTCGGAAACGTCCTCCTTGAAGAGACGACGGTTTAGCCGACTTCGCCCGTCAGGGCACCATCCGGGTCATCAGTGGCGGGCCGGCCACACTGCGCGGCACCGCGGTAACGAGCTCAATCGGCTTCTGCGTCCGCCTTGACGAGTCGGCGGACCTGAACGACGTAGAGGATCCCTGCCCACCAATAGAGCGTTGTACCCCAACCTGCGAACGCCCATCCGAAAATAGCGGCCAACGATGCCAGCCAACCACTTCCGTCGCTGAGCAGCAACAAGGGGAACGCGTACATGAGGTTGAACGTGGCCGCCTTGCCCAGGAAGTTCACCTGGGGCGGCGGATAGCCGTGGCGCCGCAGGATTCCGACCATCACGAGGAGCATCAGCTCCCGGGCGACCAGCACGGCGGTGAGCCAGAGCGGGAGGATCTCGCGCCAGGTCAGGCCGACAAGGGTCGAAAGGATGTAGAGGCGGTCCGCAGCGGGATCCAGGAGCCGGCCGAGGTTGCTGATCTGGTTCCATCGACGCGCGAGCTTGCCGTCGAGGTAATCACTGATTCCGCTGAACATCAGCACGAGCAGAGCCCAGCCATCGCTCTGGGGGCCGCCGAACACGGGGCGAAGAATCAGCCACAGGAAGAGCGGAACGCCGACGAGGCGAGCCATGCTGAGGATGTTGGGGATGGTGAGTACCCGGTCCGTCTGAACCCGAGTCTCCTGAACCTCCACCCGGGGGCCTCCTGTGAAGAAAGTGCCAATGATGCCCCCTGACCCTACCCTCAGCCTCCGTCGCCGGTTGCACAGGGGTGAGGGCAGGCAATAGACCCGTGAACGCAGAAAAGCCCCGTGTCCACAAAGGACACGGGGCTTTCCCGTAAAAGAAGTTCGGCGGCGTCCTACTCTCCCACAGGGTCCCCCCTGC
>NZ_JBSFKL010000028.1:0-53108 GCF_053598535.1 Streptomyces sp. NPDC001108 | reverse complement strand
CTGTTCCACCCCGAGCCCACGAACAGCCGTCAGGCGGTGATCTACGGACACTCCACCCTGCCCTTCCGGTCGCCGGGCGAAGCCCGTCCGCTCTACGGGTTGACCTGCACGTACGTACCCAGGCCAGCCACCCACGGCGCGGGGCCCGTCAGTACGCCGGCCACGGCGATGCGGTCAGTCCGGCACGGCCCTCACCTGAACGGGTGACGGGCCCCGCGCCCCTCTCCTCTGACCCCTAACAGGCCCTCGCGCCTTCGAATGGCCCTGCCTGTCGCTTCGCTGCTACCGGAAGGCGGGACTCGCCAGGAGAGCCGCGCGAGGGCCTGTTAGGGAAACGAGGCTGGTGCCGATGGCCTTCGTTCAGCGGCGCAACGCGCCGCAAGGCGCGTCGAACCCGACCCACATCCACGGCCACTCCCGGATGTGCCCGATCACCTTCTCCGCCGGCACCGTGATGTCCCGGGCCTCCCCGGCCTCCATCGCCGACAGCAGCAGGCGTGCGTACTCCACGTCCCACAGCACCGCCGTGTACGGCTCGCCGTCGTCGTCGAGGGCCAGGAGGAAGGCGTAGCCCTCGGCGGTCGGCTGCAGCCCGGCCACCGCGCACAGCGCGAGGTAGGCCGCGGGCCCGTGGAAGTCGGTCTCGGTGGCGAGCATGGCTCCGTGGATCGCGATCACGTCGTCCTCGTTTCGGTCGGGCACCGCCTGGCGGCGGCGCGGCACGCGAAGAGGCCCCGCCGGATCGGCCGGCGGGGCCTCGGAAAGGGGTCCAGCAGCTACGTCAGCGGTCCGCTGACGGGGGCGTGGCCCCCGGGGCTCCCGGCAGGGCGCGGCAGCGACGTCCTGGTGGGCACCGTGTTGGGTTGGTCGACGAGGCGGTGGTACTCGGGCTCGAACCGGACCGTGGCGGTGCCGGCCCGCGCCCAGCCTCTGGCGGCGATCACGTCGACCTCACCCCGGCGTTCTGGAACGCTGCCCTGGACGTCCGGCCGGTGCAGCACGATCGCGGCGTCCGCCGCGCCGACGGCCGTGTCGCGGTGGCCCAGGTCCGCCAGGGTCGGAACCACGTGGTCCTGGCCGTAGTCGGCCCGGTTGAGGTGAGCGGTGACCAGTACGGTCATTCCGCGCGCGGCCGCGAGGTTCTGGAGGGCCCGGAGGGTGGCGCCGGCCGACGGCTCGTGGGTAGTGGCCATGCCGTAGTCGTCGACGATGAGCAGGTCCAGGTCCTTGACGGGGGCGAGTTCCTCGGCGATCTGCTCGGTCCGTGTCAGGGCCGAAGGTGTCCAGGTCCACAGCCGAGTGTCCTTGAGGACCGTGCTCGCCCGCTTCAGTCTGACCAGGCGCCCCTCGTTGAGGGTGTCCCACCGGTCGACGTTGGTCGAGGACTCGGCCGCCAGGAAGTTGCGCAGCAGGGCGTCGTGTCCGACCTGCAGGTTGAGAAAGGCCACCGCGTGGCCCTCGGCGAGGTTGTGGCGGGCGGCCGTGAGCACGAAGGCGCTGGCGCCGACGGACGGCCGACCGGCCACGACCGTCACCTTCCCTGCGGGAAGTGGGCCTGCTAAGGCATCGAAATCGGACAGGCCGGTGAACAACGGGGCGTGGGACACGGATGGTCCTTCCTGTGGCCGGGAGGTGCGGGAGCGTGTGTTCTCTGGTGGATCAGAGGTTCTCGGATTCCATGTCGACGAAGCGGCTGTAGTGGCCCTGGAACGCCACGGTGATCGTCGCCGTGGGCCCGTTGCGGTGCTTGGCCACGATCAGGTCCGCCTCGCCCGAGCGCGGGGACTCCTTGTCGTAGGCGTCCTCGCGGTGCAGCAGGATCACCATGTCGGCGTCCTGCTCGATGGAGCCGGACTCACGCAGATCAGAGACCTGGGGCCGCTTGTCCGTGCGCTGCTCGGAGCCGCGGTTGAGCTGGGACAGGGCAACGACCGGGACGCCGAGCTCCTTGGCGAGCTTCTTGAGGCCCCGGGAGATCTGGCCGACTTCGACGACGCGGTTCTCGGCACGCTTCCCGGACTCCATGAGCTGCAGGTAGTCCACGACGATCATGCTCAGGCCGTGCTTCTGCTGGAGGCGCCGGCACTTCGAACGGATCTGGAGCATGGTCAGGTCGGCGGAGTCGTCGAGGAACAGCGGGGCCGCCTCGATGGCGGGGGTCTTGCGGCTGATGGCCTTCCAGTCGTCCTCGCTGAGGTTGCCCCCGCGCATGTGGTGCAGGGCGACGCGGGCCTCGGCGGACAGCATCCGCATGTTGATCTCGGAGAGGCCCATCTCCAGGGAGAAGAACACGCTGGGCAGTCCGTCGCGGATCGAGCAGGCCCGGGCGAAGTCGAGCGCGAGGGTGGACTTGCCCATGGCCGGGCGGGCAGCGACGACGACGAGCTGGCCGGGCTGGAGGCCCTTGGTCAGGAAGTCGAGGTCCTTGAAGCCGGTGCTCACGCCGGTGAGCTTGCCGTTGCGGTTCTGGATCGCCTGCAGCTCGTCGATGGTGGAGGCGAGGCTGCCTTCACCCGGGCGCCGGGGGTCGGTGGCGGTGGCGACCTCGGTGGCCGCGTGGATCTCGGCCTGGGCGGCGTCGGAAACCTGGGAGACCTCTCCCTCGCCGGACCAGGCCATGGCCTGGATGCGGGTGCCGGCCTCGATGAGACGGCGGCGGACGGCCAGGTCGTGGACGATCTCGGCGTAGTACTCCACGTTCGCCACGGTCGGCACGGCCTGGACCAACGCGTGGAGGTAGGACGCCCCGCCGACTCGGGTGATGTCGCCGGACTTCGTCAGCTCGGCAGCGACGGTGATCGGGTCGACCGGTTCGCCGTCGCCGTAGATCTTGGTGATCGCGTGCTGGATCGTCTCGTGGGCGGGTCGGTAGTAGTCCGCGGGCTTCATGGGCGAGCCGAGGAAGTCGGCGATGGCGTCCCGGCTGAGCAGCTGGCCGCCCAGGACCGACTGCTCGGCGTCGAGGTCCTGCGGCGGGACGGAACGGAAGCCGGTGTCCTCGTCGTCGTGGTGGCCGCTGCGGGCGTTGACTACCGTGGTCACTGAGATCTCCTGAGTTCGTGGCATCGGATGTGGGTGATCGCAACGGGTCGCCCCCCGGCCAGGGGGCGGCCCATCTGCGTTGGAGCGGGGTCAGGCCGTCGCGAGTACGACGGACGGGTTGCACTCGGGGCACTTGCGCGGGCTGCCCTCGCGCGGCGTGATCCACCGGTAGGTCGCCGAGTCGCAGTTGCCGCACCAGGGCACAGTTCCTCCCACCACGGCCTTCGGGGCGGGAGGCGGGTTGTGCTCAGCGTGCCGGGCCAGGCTGGAGTAGCCCAGGCCGGGCATCTGCCCCGCGAGCCTGGCGATGTGCTCGACCGGCCAGTTCAGCGCCAGCAGCTCGGCGGCGTCCTTGCGGAGCCGCTGGACGACCGCCTGCATCGGGTACACGCCGTTGAGCGCCAGAACGTACGCCTCGACGACCTTGCCGACCTTCGGCTCCAGCTCGCTGTCGTCCCGGCGCGGCTCCGGCACCGGAGCCGACTCGGCAACCGGCGCCGCGATCGTCTTCCGCGCAGCGCTGATCTCTCTCTCCCGTGTGGTGTCCAGCCGGTCGGCCGAGGGGCCTGAGACGCGCGGGACGGGAGAGAGAGATTGGTCTAGTTGAGATTGGTCTCGTTCAACCCCCTGGCCAGGGGGTACGGGACCCCCTGGCCAGGGGGTACGTACCCCCTGGCCAGGGGGTACGGGCTGACCTGCGGTTTCTTGCATCACTGCAGGTCGTGCCGTACCCCCTGGCCAGGGGGTACGGAAGTCGGCGAGGGACGGTGCGACGAACAACTCGACGGGCGGCACCGCAGCCTTCGCCTTCTTCGCTGCCACGCGGGCCTTGGCGACCTTCTCGCAGTGAGCCTTGAGCCCGGCGCGGACTGCCGTCAGCCACCGGTCGAACTCGGCTTCGCGCTCCTTACGGGCCTCCGACGTCTCGTCCTTCGGGCCACGGTTCAGCGCGTACCACTCGCTCGTCGACCGTGCGCCCGTGTGAGAGGCCGGCGGCGTCTGATGGACGACATACCGGTTCCGCCTGACCAGCCCGACCATCGTGCGTACGACCTCGATCGCGCCGATGACCTCCAGCTGAAGCATGAACTTCGATACGTTCTCCGGCTTCTTCAACTGGAGGATCCGTGCCAGGGCTGCCAGCCCCGGCCAGACCTCGTTGTCGCTGCGCTCGCTCGTGTTGATGTGCGCGGACAGACCCCAGTACAGGGTCCGAGCGTCGGAGTCCACGCCTGAGAACAGCACCCAGTCGCCGAGCTGACTGAAAGGAGCACGTCGGCCGAGGGTGACCTCAAGGGTTTCGTCGGCCGCGTTCGGGTCGGTGAGCTGGTTACTCATCGGGGCACCGCCACGGCGGTCACGCTGGTGTTCATATTCACGCGGGCGTTGTACGCGGCCGAGACAGTTACCGTCGCGGGCTCCGCGGAAGCAATCGAAGAGGGGCGGTGCATTAGGGGTAGACGCTCTCAATCTGGATGAGAGCCGCACGCCGGATGATCTTGACCAGGTAGCCGAACGGGCCCGTGGGCGGTGCTGCGTAAAGGTTGTGCAGCCGGTTACTCTGGACAACGGTGACCGGGCCCCGAGGGGTCGGGAGCCCGGCGTTACCGCCGACGTACGACTCAGAAGCTGTGGCTGGTGTGCCGGGGACTGAGTCAAGTTGTTGAGTTGAGGGCCGCTCCTGTTGGCGCAGGGGCGGCCCTTGGCATTACGGGGCGCGAGCAGTCATGGCGACCATGGTGAAGCCCTTCCGCCGGTTTCCGAAACCGGCGCCGAGCTGGTAGGTGGCGGCGCGCCCGGTGATCGTGCACGACGCTGCTGTGCTCTTGTACCTGGTTTCTGGCGCGAGTACTCCGAGATCCCGTGCTCCGGGAAAGAACTTGCGGAGGCGTCCCGCCACACGGGAAGCACAGGTCGCCGACGGCGTGTCACCGTGTCCCGCTGGCCCACCGTCAGTGGGTACGCGTAGCCTGCAGCGCATGCAGGCACCTCCTTGTCAGGTGCTTGGTTACGCCGCCGACCACCACAACCGGCGAGCGCGACCGGCAGGCCCCCACACGGGGGCCTGTTCGCGTTTCGCGGGCCATCTTGCCCCCTTCCAGATGATTGGCGTGGGTTAGCAGGCCGGTCGCGGAGTGTCGCCGTTGGCGGGGGAGGTGAGAGATGCGGGCTGTCCGATCTTGACGTACGCCGCGGTGGCATCGTCCGAGCGCTTGAACCGCGGCCAGCGCCTTCCTGCCGGGTCGGCGAGTTCTGTTTCACGGGTACGGGCGATCAGCGCGTCCGGGCCCTTGGTACGCAGGAGAGTGAGCAGGTCGTACCAGGTGATGGTGCCGAAAGAGTCGACCAGACGGCTGGCACCGTCGGTCAGCAGCGCGGCCTGCTGCACCCTGGCAAGCTCCACGGAGCCAGAGATCGCTTCGTCGGCAGCTGCCGGGTCGGTGGCCGCGACCCAGTAACCGTCCGGCTTGTTCCGGAGATGTCGCTGGGTCGCGACGAGCTTGGACACGAGGTTGGCGTGCTCGGGAGTTCCGGTCGGCCCTCGCAAGGCGGCCTGCATCTCGTCGGCCGCTACCTCTTCGACCCGCTTGTCGACGATTGTTCGGATGCCGTCGGTCCCGAGGTCGAGCACCAGGACGTTGTCGGAGAGCACCAGGTAGTCGAGAGCCTTGCCGCGCTCGCGGATCATCACCACCGTCGAGGCCGGTACTGCTTCTTGGTCCAGGTCGCAGGAGTCGCGGTGCAGGTCGTTGACCTTGGTGATTGCGACACGAAGGGCTTCCCGGAGGGGAACCGCGTTGTCGCCGATCAAGTTGATCAGGGTGGTGCCGAGCTGGCGTACAAACCACGGGGTGCCGTGAACGCATCCCATGGGCAGATCCTTCGGGGCGGACAGGCCATCCAGTACGACCACCCCGGCAGGGCTCACGTAGGCCGCGTCCTCGTTCGCGGCGCCCACACCTTGGGCCGATGCCATGGATACCTGCACGTCAGGCCCCTTCTGGGCGGTAGAACGGCGTGATGCGCTTGCTGGAGACGATCTCCAGTGTGTCGGGATCGAAAGCGCTGGAGATGAGCGTCGAGAACCTTCGAGCCTTCAGCTCGCGGTGCACGGCCGCCAGCTCGTGGTTGAGCCAGTGGACGACGCCGCCGGAGCCGCGGGCATGGATGCCCGCGATGTAGAGGAAAGTGCCCTGCCCGTCGGGGCGTGGGAGCCGGCCGAAGTACGCGACGTCGCTGTTGCCGCCGTGATCCATCGGCGATCGGTAGACCTCGCCGGATTTCCGGTCGGTCAGGAACCAGCCGTCCTCGTCCTTGTCGAACCGCAAGTGCGGGTCACTTTCGAGAATCTGTTCGATCAAGGGTGACAGCCTGGGGCCACAGATGACCACCAGGTTGTTCCGGTTGAGGCGCACGTTGCCCCCGAGCGGGATTCGCTCGAACGTGACCTCCAGGCCGACATCCTCGGCAAGCTCCCGCAGGTGCTCGTAGGTCTGGAAGTCTTCCGTGGCGATCACGGGGCCCTGTACTCGTTTGTCGCGACCGTCGTGCAGCTTGCCGTGTTCCAGCTTCTCGGCGAGCGCCACGACGACCTTGCCCGAACCGAGGAACAGGCGCTCCGGTGGGGCGCCCTTCGCGAGCTGACTCACCCGCCCCTTGCTGATGCCGAGCTCTTTGGCCAGCTGGGTGCTGCTCAGGTCCCCGACCCGCAGGGTCTCGTTCATTGCCTCGTTGCGTACCGCCTGAGCCTCGTTGCCGTAGTCCTGCATCTGGGCAATCAACTCGTGGGCGGCTTTGGCCCGCTGGAGAGGGTTTCTCAACTCCTTGAGCTGGGCCAATGCGATGTCGAACGCCGCGTTGAGTCGCTCCTGTGGCTCGGTCAGCGGAGCAGCGTTGAGCCATTCCTTTTCCATCCGTGCCTCCCTTCGTAGCTCATGTTTACCCCACTAAACCGCAACTGTTCAAGGTGGTTGACGCCCGGCGGAGCGGCGCCCTATGGTTTCGATGCACGGTCGGTTTAGCCCGCTAAATTCGATCGTCGCGTTGGCTATACATGCACTTCAGGCGCTGTTTCTGGCGCCCGTACGACGTCTAGAGCGGCGATACCGGACCGCCTCGGAGCTGTGCCGAGCCCGGTGTACCGGCGAGAAGAACTCAACAGAGAGTTGAATTTCGGGCCGCGGCCCCCCTGCCGTCATCACGACGAGACAACCCACCTGCTGGCACTCGCCGGCGGGGTCTTGAGCAGGGGGCTGGCCGCACGGCAGCCCGAGAGCGGATCTGAGCAGGGCCCCTGGGGTGGGGCCGGGGCTGGCGTTGGCCAGCGGCCGTCAGGTTGTGCAACTCCCCATCCGCTCGCCGCGCCTGCACTCATGCACGGCGCGACCCCCGACACGGCGATTGCAGCGCCTGATGTGTCGGGGGTCCACGGATCTACCAGCAAAGGAACCGATCCGCATGACCATCATCCCATTCACCACCGCCGCTCCGGTCCGGGCCCAGGCCGTGTCCGACGGCGTCGAGGACGTCGTCGCCGAGGCGTGGACCGTGTTCGGCGAGGTCCAGGACCTGGCCCGCCTCGGCGTCGAGGTCGCGGTGACCGTCCGGCCCGGCGAGATTTTGGCCGACCTGGTCGTCCGCAGGGAGGCCGCGCACCTGGTGCCCGCCCTGGTCCAGGAGCTGGAGAACAGCGGTATCACCCGGACCGAGACCGGCTTCCGGATCGCCGGGACGATGTGCCAGGGCAACGTGGGCCTGCGCATCGTCGTCGACAGTGCCGAGGTCACCGTCGGCCAGTTGGAGGCCCTGGTCGCCGCGGCCGACGTCGACTTCGACGTGTACGCCGGCGTTGAGGCCGCGAGGGGGTACGCCGCATGAGCACCCCCGACGAGCAGCAGGCGGCCGCCGCGGAGGCGGCCGCCGCGGCCGCCAAGGCCGCGGAGGAAAGCCAGAAGTACGCGCAGTCCCTCCAGCAGCACGCTCAAACGGTGCTCGACCTGGGGGGACCCAAGTGACTGTTCCTCTGATGAGCACGCACACCCTGTACGGCCGCCGGATGCGGGCGGCCCGCGCGTTCCGCATGGGCCACGGCCCGATCGGGGCGTGGCCGGCGGACCGGATCGAGGTCTACCTCGACCTCGTCGCCGGTGCCCGGGCCGCCCGTTGGCACCATCTGCGCACCGCCGCCCGCCGGGCGCGGGTTCTCGCCCTCGCCATCTACATCGCCCCGGTGTACGTCCTGGCCGCGCTGGCCGGGGCCCGGCACGGCGAGCTGTGGTGGCGGCTGGAGGCCCACCTGCGGGAGGCGGACGGCAGGCTCACCGACGCGCTGGTCGAGCGCGACCGTGCCGGTGACCACACCATCACCACCCTGATCACCCGCGTCACGGACCGGCTCACCGGCCTGGTCGCACGGGTGACGGACCGTCTCGCCCGGATCTGACGGGCCTACCCAGAGAAGGAAGGAGGGCGTCGTGGCGGCCCGTACGACACGGAAGCCCACCCGCAAGACGACTACCGCGCGCAAGCCCCCCGCGCCCCGCCGCTCGGGCCCCGCAGGGGGCCCGGCGGAGGCCGTGTCCCCGGTCGCCGGGGGACGGGAGGAAGCGGACCCGGTCCTCGCGGGAGCCCGGGACCGGGCCGCCGACAACCTGGCCCTGGCCACCGAGCTCCTCGACACCGCCCGCCTTGCCGCGTGGGCCGAGGCCGCCGAGATCCGCCAGGACGCCGAGGCACGGGCCGAGACGATCCGCCGGGCGGCGGCCGCCGCCGCCCGGCAGGTCCTGACCGAGTCCGCCGACGCGGCCGGAGACACGCTCCGGCAGGCGACCAGGGACGCCGAAGCGATCCGCCTGGCCGCCGACGCCGAGGCGCGAGCACACCTCGACCGCTCGCAGGCCGAGGACGCCCGCCGCTCGAAGGAGGCGCTGGCAGCCGCGATGGCGGCGGCCGAGGAGCACGCCGGGCAGGTCCTCGCCGATGCCGAGGACCAGGTGAACACGGTTCTCGCCGCAGCCGAGGAACGGGCGACTGCCCTGGTGGACATGCGCCGCGCGTCCGCCGAGGCCGCCTACCGCAAGGCCCTGGAGGACGCCGCGCAGATCATGGGCGAAGCCCAGAACAGGGCGGCCGAGCTCGCGGCCCGGCGGGCCGGCCTTGACACCGAGTTGGAGCTGGCCCGCCGGTCGGCCGCGCTCGGCCTGGAGGAGGAGCTCGCCGCCCGCCGCATGGAGATGGAGACCGAGCTCGCCCGCCAGCGCCAGGAGAACAACCGGGCGCAGGCACTCGTCGAGAAGGAGTTCCGTGAGCTCGGCGAGAAGCACGAACGGGCCCGTGAGGACCAGCGGACGAGGCTGGCCGCCGAGGCGGAGCAGGTGCGCCGACGGGCCGAGTCCGACGCCAAGGAGGCGGCCAGGGCCGCCGCCGTGGAGATCCGCGAGGAGGCCGCGGTCGCGCTGCGGGAGGCCCAGCGGGAGAGGGACGCCGCCCGGGCAGCCCGCGACCTCGCCGAGAAACGGGCGAGGAGCTTCGAGAGGGAGCGGTCCACGGGTCAGGTCGTCAAGCAGGTCAGCCTCTGGGCCGGTCTGGGCGCGGTGATCATCCTGACCGCGTCCGGCGAGTGGGCCTTCGCCTCCATGGTCGGTCTGGGCAAGACCCCGGTCGGCGACGCGGGCTGGGCCCTGCCGGTCGGCCTCGACATCTACGCCGTCACCGCGTTCCGGAAGAAGAAGGACGTCCTGTTCGCCCTCGGACTCATGGCCGCCACGAACCTGACGTACCACGCGGCGGACATGACCGGAGTCGGGATCGAGGAGGGGGCGGACGGGACGGAGCACCCGGCGGTCTGGCTCATCTCCATCGCGGTGATCGTCGTCGTCGCCATCGTCTGGCGGATCCACCGTCTCCTGGAGGACGACGAGGAGAAGCCTGAGTCGGCCGCCGAGGAGTCCCCCGCGACCGGCGGTCCGGACAGCGACACCACCGCCCCGGCCGACTCCGCCCGTACGGACGGGCAGAGCGTGAACCGTACGGCCCCGACCGACTCCGCCCGTACGGAGGCCCGTACGGAGGCCCGTACGGCGGGTGACCGTACGCCCCGTACGGCAGACCGTACGGGGCAGGCCCGTACGGCCCGTACGGCAGACCGTACGGCGGGCGACCGTACGGCCCGTACGCCTGCACCCCGTACGGCCCGTACGGCGAAGGCCCGTACGGGCAGCTCGGCCCCGGCCCGTACGGACGCCGAGTGCATCACCGCCCTGCGGGGCCTGCCCCGTACGGCCGAGGCGTTCGTCACCGTCAACGCCGCCCGTACGGCGCTCGGCTGCAACCGCGACCGGGCCGTACGGCTGCTCGACGAGGCCGGGCTCCTGAGCCCGGCCGACCGGGCCAAGCACCTCACGCCGACGAGCTGAACGTCGGCACAACGGGCGGGCCCACTGGGCCCGCCCGCCCTCTTCCCTTGATCCCGTACACCCCACCGAATCCGTGAGGAGACCTCGATGAGTGCCGCGCCTGAGCACACGAACACTGACCCTCCCCATTACGAGCGGCTGCTGAATCTGTCGGCGATGACGACCTGGACGGCGTCGAGGCAGCAGGAGCACGCCGCCGACGCCGTCTCTTACGCGTCCGCGCTCGCGGCGATGCAGGCCGGTCTGCGGTCCCAGGGCATCGACGGCGACGGGCGGTGGGACGCGGCCCGCCGGTCCCGCCGGGTCGAGAAGCACCTCAAGCGCATGGTCAGGGCGGCCCGGAAGCAGGAGCGGGCCGCGGAGGACCTGCGGAACGCCTACGCCGCGCACGTCGCCCATGTCACGGCGCTCCCCGCGCAGCGGGAGGCGAAGCGGGCGGCGAAGGAGCTGCGCAAGGGGCCCCGGCAGGTGGTCGGGGAGATCGCGGCGAAGTCGCTGAACAAGTCGGCGTCGGCGTTCACGCAGGCCGAGGCTGGTGAGGCGGCGCCGTCGGAGACCGGGTCGGCCGCCGAGCCGAAGAAGGCGGCGCCGGCGCGTGGTGTTTCCGACCTGTGGCAGCGGGGGGCCTGATGAGCACGCAGCCCAGGCCGCTGACCGGTGCCGAGCGGCGCGCGGTGAACCAGCGCATCCACGCTGAGGCCCGGCAGCGCGAGCAGGCCGCGCGTGGCCCGAAGGGGGTCGCGGCGGCGTGGTGGGACCGGGCCCGGATGGTCGCGATTGAGCAGGAGCGCGCCGGTAATCCGGCCGCGTGGGACGAGCTCGCGCTGTTCCTCTCGAACTACTGCGACCGCTACAGACAGTAGCGGGCGGGATCTTCATCTTCATCACCGCCCCGGTGTACGGGGCGGGGGTTCCAAGGCGGGCGCACGGGCGCACGGCCGCGCGGGCGCGCGAGGATCCCTCACCCCGTCACTATCTGTCAACCCCCTTGGAGGGTTCATGGACGACGAAAACGTGGTCACCTTCCGGCCCCGGGCCGGTGCGGCCCCGCCCGGGCTGCCGCCTCTGCCCGCCGCGCCGCCCGCGCCGACGACGGCCCCGCCTCCGCCCCCGGGGGCCGGGGCCGTCGCGGTTGCGGAGCGGCCCCGGCAGTCTGCGGCGGCGGCACTGGCCGCGCTTGCCCCGGTCCGTGCGCCGATGCCTCCGGCTCCCGCCCCGACTCGGGCGGTTCCGGCGACGTTCCGGTCGGAGGGCCTCGACGACGGGCCGGGCGATGACGGGCCCGGTCTGCCGCTGGGGGCGTTGTCCCTCTCGGCGATCCTCGCCGTGGCGCTGGCGGCGCTGCGCGGGACGGTCGGCTTCGTCCAGGACTGGCGTCAGCGCCGGATGGAGAAGCAGGCGGAGGAGGCGGCCTGGCGGCAGGCCAGGGTCAAGCGCCGGGCCGCCGAGGAGGACGCACTGGCCGCGGCGGCGAAGTCGCCGGTGCCGAGCAGCGCCGAGTTCGGCCGCAAAGCGGTCCGGGACGGCCGCAAGGGCCCCGGCGGCGCACCGCAGGGGCGCCCCGCCGGTCCGCAGGGCGGCGGGACGGGCGGTACGGGGAAGGCCCCGCGTCCGCCGGAGAGGAAGTCGCCGGAGCGCCGGCACGACTCCCCCAGGCCCCTGGAGAAGCGCCCGAAGGGGCCTGGCGGTGCGTCGGAGGGGGTCGTGTCCCCGCGCCGGGGCAAGGGCGGGCAGTCAGGAGGCGCGGACAAGAGCGCCCTGGGGCGGGTCAGGGACCGCAAGCGGCCTGGCGGGGCCGATGACCCGAAGCCGGATCCCAAGAACCCGAAGAAGCCGCAGAAGGAGTTGCCCGGCGGGGACCCCGTCAAGGACCGGAAGCGCCCTGGCCCCAAGGGCCGGACCGGGCCGACGGAGCAGGACCAGGGCAAGGGGGCGCCCGGGCGGGGGCCGAAGAAGAAGCCGGGCATCCGCCACGGCACTCCCGAGGGCCATGACACGCACGGGTGCCGGTGCGTGCGGTGCCGCAGGGCCGCCCGCCGCCGCGACGAGGCGGCCAAGACCAAGGCCAAGGGCCCCCAGCCCCAGCCTTCGACCCCGGGCAGCGAGGGCCGTAAGCGGCGCGAGCGGCCCGGAAAGAAGCGGCGGCAGAAGACCGGTCCGGGCACCCCGCCCCCGTCGGGGCCGGGCGGCCGGCGCGGCGCGGACGAGGACCTCCGCTCGTCCGCCGAGCACGGGGAGACCGTGATCACGGTCGAGCGGGCCGACCGGCCCGGCGACCAGGAGCGCAAGCCGCCGCCCCCGGCGGCCATCACGACCGGGGTCCCGGGCCTGCCCCGCGCCCCGGAGCAGCCCGCCGGGGCCCGCCCCGGCACCACCCGCACCAGCACGAGCACGAAGGAGTCGCCGATGAGTGCCCCGCTGCCGGGCATGTTCACGCTGGGCCAGGACATGGACGCCGAGCACCGGACCGAGGTCACGCTCGACGAGGTCCTGGACCACCTCACCAAGTCGAAGGAGCGGTGCTTCCGTACGTACGACGAGTGCGCCGACCTCGCCGACGCGGCGCGCAAGCTCCGCCGGGCCCTGGAGAAGGTCCTCGACGACCTCAAGGGCCGCCACAACGTGCGCGGGCGGTTGACGCGGGCGGCCGCGCACCGGCTCGCCGACTGCATGGACGTGGTGGCCCGCAAGGCCGAGGAGATGCGCGAGAAGTCCTTGTTGGCGGCCGAGTCGGTCGAGATCGCGCACGACGCGATGGCCGACGCCTACCGCCCTGTGCAGGAAGCCGCCGCCGACGCCGGACTGGCCGCCCCGTCCGCCCGTATCCACAACGAGGACTGACGAAATGTTCGACAGTGAGAATCTGGCCCCCCGCCAGCCCACGCCCATCACGCCCTGGCAGTCGAAGACGCCGGACTGGCTCAAGCTCCCCGAGTCCTCCTCGCCGGGCACGCTCGGCGAGGCCACGGCCCCGTCCGTGCCGTCCTTCCGACGCCTGGCCGGGCGCCTCACGCTCCTCGCCGCGAGCGCGGTGAGGCTGACCGAGGGGCTCCGGCAGCTGCGCCGGCAGATGAGGGTCGACGCGACGGACTGCCTGGTCATCTCCGAGCAGTGCGCCCAGGCCGAGGTCGAGCCCCGGTTCACGAACCTGGTCCTGGAGGCGGCCGACGCCCTGGCCGAGGTCGCCACGGCGTCCGGGGCACTGGCCATGGGCGCCGAGGACCTCGCCGACGCGGCCGACGACCTCGCCCGCGCCCACCGCCGCGAGTACACCGGCGTCTACACGGCGGTGCGGTCCTCCGGCGTCCAGCAGGCCAAGCCCGGCTTCTACCGCCAGTCCTGACACCCCCACACCACCCGTCCGCGAGGGGCCCCGCCACCACGGCGGGGCCCCTCTCCCCATACCTCTGGAGAACCCCGTGACGATCCTCGACACCGCCGGGCCCGGCCCCGCCGCCCCGGCACCGCGCCGTGAGGTCTCGCGGCGTACCGCCCGGCGCATCGCCATCGCCGAGCGCGTCCTGTACGGGGCGGGCGGCGCCCTCGCCGCCGTCGGCCCGCACACCGACGTCCTGCCCCTGCACACCGCCGCGGTCGCCGCCGGGGCGGGCATCCTCGCCTACCTCTGGCGCCGCTCCAGGTCCGCGTCCCACGGCCTGCTGCTGTCCTGCTACCGGTCCCTCCCGCTCCTGGGCCTGTCCGGCTGTTACACCGCCGCCCTGATCGCCCCCGGCTCCTCCTGGTGGGAGTACGCGGCCCCGGCCGTCACGGCGGTGCTCTCCGGGCTGGCCGTCCCGGTCGCCCGGTCCCTCGGCGACATCGGCCCCGCCGTCCGGGCTCTGCCCGAGGAGATCGCCCTCCAGGGCGAGGCACTCGCCGCCGGCACGACCGCCACCGGGGACGTCCCGCGGGAGGAGACGTACGTGGAGGGCCTGCGCCGGATGTGGGAGGCCGCCCGCTCGACCGGCGACACCGCCCTGGAGGACGTCGTCCAGCCCGACCCGCTGCACCCGGCGTTCACCGCCGTGGTGATGGCCCCGGCCGGGGAGACCATCCCGCCCGGCCTCGACGCCCGGAGCGTCGCGGGTGTCTTCGACGTCCCGGTCACCGCGGTCGCCCTGGCCCCCGTGGAGGGATACGGGCCCGGCCGCCTGGCCCTCACCGTCACCCCCGGCAGGACCGGCGGCGACGACGGGGACGGCGGCCCGGCGTCCGAGGACCCGGACGGCGTCCGCGCGATGTGGGAGACCCGGGTGGCCGGCCCCGGCGGCTGCGCCCCGGGGATGCACCTCCTGGACTACCGGCTGAGCACCGACCGGCTCACCGTCCGGGTCCAGGCCGCCGACGACCGGATGATCGAGCTGTCGCGTACCCGGCTCGCCCGTGCGCTGGGCGTCGAGGACCCCGACCTGGTGATGGTGGAGACCGACGGCCTGGGCGACGGCGTCGTCACCATCTACCGCGAGCACCCCCTCGTCCACATCCGCGAAGCCACCAAGGCCGACCTGACGATGGGGGCGGACGGCCGGGTCGCGATCGGGCTGCGGCACGACGGCCGCCTGGCCCGGATGCCGCTCTACGACCCGGAGCTCGGCGCGCTGACCGACCTCCTCGTCGGCGCCCCCGGCTCCGGAAAGTCCGTCACGCTGCTGACGCTCCTGGCCGCCGAGCGGCTCTCCGGCGTCGTCTCCGTCGTCGCGGACGCCCAGGACGGCATGAGCCTCCCCGAGGCCGACGGCCGCGTCTTCCACTTCGGGGCCGGCCGGGCCGCGATGGGCGCCACCCTCGCCGCGGTCTGCGCGGTCGCCGACTACCGCGAGAAGGTCTCCGCCAGCAACGGGTGGGGGTCCTTCACCCTCGGCGACCCGTGGGCGCTGCTGATCGTCACGCTCGACGAGATCAACCGCGTCCTGGCCGCCGACGCCGACGGCGTCCACGCCGACTTCCGGACCTGGGTCACCGGCATGATCAGCCGCGCCCAGCTCACCGGCAGGAAATTGGGCCTGGGCATCCGGTTCGCCGGGCAGTCCATCCACCTGGAAGACCTCGGCGACAGCGACAAGATCCGCGCGGGCGCGAAGCAGGGCACCGTCTGGCTCGGCCGCGTCAACGGGTCCATGACCCGCCGGATGGCCACCGACATGACGACCGGCGCCATCGAGATCAGCCCGATCCCCCGCTACTTCGGCGCCGGGGGACGCGGCGAGATCGACGCCGCCTGGTCCGGCGAGGAAGCCCCCGTCGGCCCGGTCACCGCCGGATGCGCCTGGCTGATCCAGGGCGGCCACCCCAGCCTCACCCGCGTCTTCCGCGCCGTGAAGGAGAACCGCACCTACCCCGGCCTGGTCGCCCTCATGGAGTCCGCGCCCATCCCCGGCCTCACCCCCGAGGAAACCAAGATCTTCCGCACCACCTACGAGGAAGTCCTCCCGTACGCCGAGGACCTCATGAAGAACGGCGCCCCCAAGCCCAACCGCCGACGTCGCTCGGCCGACGGTGAAGAGTCCGGCGAGGGCTACGAAGGGGATTTCGGCGAGGACTACGAGGAGGAGCGGCCCAGCCGCCGCGCCACCCGCACTGCCGCACCGGACGCCGGGGCGGCACCGGCCACCGCCCCGGCCCTCGCGGACCTGGTGCTCGCCGCGCTCGCCGACGGCCCCCAGCGCACCCGGGACATCCGCAAGGCCGTCGGTGTCGGCACCCCCGAGGGCCCGGCCGCCGGATCCGTCGACAACGCCCTGTCGAAACTCGCGGAGCAGGGCCTCGCCGCCCGCACCGGGCACGGCATCTGGGCGCTGGCCGACCAGACCTGACCGGCCACCAGCGCCGTCAGGTGGGGCCCCGGAGCTCGCGACTCCGGGGCCCCGATCACTCCCCCATCCCTACGAAGGAGCAGAACAGTGGACCACACCGAGAACCGCGTCCCCGCCGGCCGCCCGCTCAGCGACGCCGACGTCGAGGCACGCGCCCGCCAGATCATCGACGCCGCGTACGCACCGACCGCGTACCGCGACGGCGCCCCGCTGCCCGCCTACGGGCCGACGCCGCCGGTCGCCCAGCCCGGCCGCCCCCCGATGAGCCAGCGCGCCACGGACACCAGCGCGCTGATGCTGAGCGGCAGCGTCGCCGCCCTCTCCGTCGGCGGCGCCACCAGCCTTGTCCTCTACACCCTCGGGCAGGTCGACCCGGTCACCCTCGCGGTCGGCGCGGCCGGACCCGTCGCCCTGGTCCTCGCCGTCGGCTCCCTGCTGAAGTCCGCCGGCCGCGCGAAGGCGGCGGCGCACACCGAGATCCACCAGCACTACACCGGCCCGGTCCGGCAGGAGACGACCACCGTCTCCAGCACGACGCGCGGCCTGATCGCCCGCACGACCAACAAGGGGACCACGCGATGAGCGAGGAGTACCCGGTCTTCACCTACCTGCGCTGCCGGGCCTGCACGAGCTGGCTCGCGGTGTACGGCCTCCCCAGCACCGCCCACGCCAGGCTCGCCGCCCGCGCACCCGGCCAGGGCTGGGTGCGCGAGAAGGCCGGCACCTGGCTCTGCGACGAGCACCCCGCTGACCGACCGCCGACCGCCCGCTGACCGGAAGGACACGACGATGCCGTTACCGACCGAGCCCACCCACTGGACCGTCACCCTCACCCCGGCCGAACCGCCCACCGCACCCCAGCTGCGGGCACGGGCCCGCAGCTGGGGGCTCACCGCGGCCGCCCTGCTCGCCGCGTACTGGATCGGCACCACGCACGCCGACGACACCACGGACAGGCCGCCGGCGCCCGCGTACACGACCCCCGAGACCACCACGACGACCGGGGAGCCTCGATGACCACCGTGACCGTCACCGTCAGCCACGGCAGCGACTTCTTCGGCGTCGACGTCTTCGACGCCGCCGCCCTGCGCGACCTCGCGACGTACCTGCCCGGGCTCCTTCCCGCCGCCGACCACCCGCCGCTCACCGAAATCCTCTCCACCGCCGGCACCGACCAGCAGCACATCGATGCCGCCCAGGCCGCAGCCTTCGCGGCCCTGCTGCGCCGAGCCTCCACCACCAGGGGCCTGAAGAAGCATCACTCCGCCCTCGCGGCCCGCCTCGGAATCGCCGCCGCCACCGCCGCCCGCACCGGCCAGCCCTGGACGTGGACCACCGAGAACGACGGATGGCAGGCGTGAACGCCGAGGCCGTCCCCGCCGCCCGGCCGGGCGCCGCATCACCCCTGTTGGACCCAACAGGGTCAACCCGCTTTGAGTAGGAGAACCATGAGTTACGAGACCGACCCTGCCGCGCCCGTCGGCTGCGACGGCGTCACCGGCCAGCCGCCGGCCGACGTCATGATCGTCTCCATCGGCCGCCTGCACGACGGCCAGGACGGCCCGCACGCCGACATCCTCCAGCGCGCCAGCATCGCCCTCGACCTCCGCACCGCCTTCCGCGACCCGCACGTCGACCCGGCCCTGCGCGGCCTTACCGCGCACGACCAGGCGGTGCGCGACGCCGTCATGGCCACCCCGGGCATCCGCGAGGTCGTCTCCGCCACCGCCCTGCAGATCGAGGGCTACCTCTGCGGCCCCACCCGGGCCCCCCTCACCGTCGTCACGCAGTGCGCCGGCGGACGTCACAGGGCCGCGACCACGGCCATGGCCCTGGCCGCCGTCGTCTCCGGCGACATCGACCAGGCCCGCTCGTACGGCCTCGCCCCCGCCGCCCAGGCGTTCACCCGGCGACACCTCACCGTCGACCTGATCCACCGCGACCTCGACCGCCCGGTCGTCGACCGCTGACACGGAAGGACACACCGTGCCCAACGAACTCGCCCCCGACACCGATATCGACGCGCGGCTCGACGCGGCGACCAAAACGGTCCTCGCCGAGATCAGCAGGACCGACGCCAAGTCGGGCGTTTTACTCACTGCCTTCTCCCTGCCGCTGGCCGCGCTGGTCGCGGCCGTGCCCGGCCAGCGGCTCCCGGCCCTGCCCGCCGCCCTGGTCGGCGCCGGCGCCGTCGGCCTGGTCGCCGCGATGCTCGTCGTCCTCCTCGTCGTGCGGCCCCGCCTCGGAGGCCACCGCAGCGGCTCATTCCTCTACTGGTCGCTGTGCACCGCCGACGAGCTGGTCGCCGATCTGCGCGCGCCCGCCGACCGCGCGGACCACGTCGTACACCTCTCCCGCATCGCGCACCGCAAATACAAGGGCCTGCGCCTGGCGGGCGACATCACCGCCGCCGCGCTCCTGGCCCTGGCCGCCGCACTCCTGACCGCCCTGATCTGACCGCCCGCGCGACATCCTGCATGCCTGCCGGGCGGCTGCGGCCGTGGCCTGCGAGCACGGCCCCGGACCCATCACCGACCGCCCGCAGGCCAGCGGTCAGGGCTGTTAGGCCCAACGCCCCCAACGGGTGCCACACCCGCACGACAGCATGAGCCCGGGGCCGCCAGACCGGCCCTGGCTCACTGAGAGGAAACCATGGACACCACCGTCAGCACCTACCCCGGCGAGCTCGGCAACCCGTTCCGCCGCTGACCGACCACGACCGCCCCTGACCGCTCCGAGCGGCCCCAGACGAGACACCGGATACCGCGCCGGGTCACACTGGAGGCGCTCGGACAAGGAGGTGAAAGGAAGCATGAGTGTCGCCCACCACATCGGGCCCTGGACGCTGGACGACGTCCTCGCGCTGCCCGAGGACACCACGCAGCGCGTCGAGCTCGTCGGGGGCCAGCTGATGATGAGCCCCGCACCTGGCCTGCCCCACCAGCGCGCCTCCCACCGGCTCCACGTCCTGCTGGAGCAGGCCGCCGAGGCCGCCAGCGCGGATGTCGAAGTGTTCGAGGGGATCAACGTCATGGTCCCCGACGGCCTGCTCATCCCGGACCTGGCCATCATCGACACGGCGGCCGCCAACGAAACGACCGCCGTCCACGCCCAGGACGTTCTCCTGGTCGTCGAGATCGCCTCCCCCTCGACCCGCGTCACCGACCGGAAGCTGAAGCCCGCCCTGTACGCAGCCGCCGGCATCCCGCACTACTGGAGACTTGAGCTGGAGCCCGCCCCGCGCCTGCTGGCCGGGCGTCTGCGTCACGGCGGCTACTTCGAGGAAGCTCCTCTTCTGCCCGGGGTCGTAGCGCACCTCGACGACCCCTTTCCGATCACGCTCGACCCCGGCTCCCTCGTCCGCAGGTAGCCGCCCGCACAAGCAGAGCCCCCGCCCGGGCCGCCGGACCGTCCGGCCCGAGCGGGGGCTCTTTGCGTTTCCAGCGACTTGCCGAGACGTATAGCCCTACGCTGCTCCCGTGACTCGACGCATCGGCCGGGGCGGACGCAAGGGGCAGACCCACACCGCTACCCCGAAGCTCCGTTCGTACAGCGTGCCGCCGGCCTCAGCGGTGACGGTGACCCGGGCGGACGGAACCACGGAGACCGTGCCCGCGCGCAAACCGCAGGCCACCCAGAAGCAGAAGCCCAGGCGCGGTCCGCTGGTCTGCGCCATGTGCGGAGACCCGACGACGGAGTATCCGACCGTGTACAGCGCGGCCCGCGGTACGAGAGGCAAGCCGGTTCACGCGTCGTGCGACCCGTCGGCGAAGCGGACGAGGCCCAAACGTCCGCCACGGCAAGGCAGGCAGGACCGGACACCGCAGATCCGAGGACGGGTGGCCCCGGGTGCGGACCCGGCAACCGCATGGATCGACATCTCATGCACACAGTGCTCGTCGCAGCCGGGCCAGCAGTGCGTCCTCCGCTACAGCGACGGGTCGAGGGCGGAGTCCAAAACCCCGCACCGCGAGCGAGCCCTGGCCGCGAAGAAGGCCGCCGCATCGAGGTGAGGCCAAAGAACGTGATCACGTTCCGTAAGTAGTGGCGTCCGCGAATCGCGGACGCCACTCCAGTTTTCGGCTGCTCTCCGATCCGCCAGCGCCTCCTGCCCGGGGACTCTGCGCTCCCCCTGCCATAACCCTGCGCATCCCGCTGGCATCCACCCTGCGCATGACAGCCGCCGACCTCGAGCTACTGTCGAGCCCCCTGTGGATGACCCGATCACCTGTCCACAGGTTCAAGATCAGAAAAGAGCTAGGCACAAAGGGACCTCCCCTCGCGGGGAGGTCCGGTACGGCCGGGCCGAACGGCGCACAAGCGCACAAGCGGGAGGGCGGCCAGATGGCCTGGCTGACGAAGATCACGGCGGACGCGCAGGTCGAGTACCGGCTGCGCGAGCAGGCCGGATGCGGTGTCGTCGAAGCCGACGCCGTGGAGACCGTCGTCCTGGACGACTCGGCCGACGCCGCCCTCGACTACCGGCTGCGACCAGGCGACGGCCACCTGGTGTGGGTCGGCAGCGGGATGAGCGCCTTCGGGTACGCGGCGGGCGAGCACCTGGACGACGAAGCCAAGGACGCCGCGCGCCGGATCATGAACGGCTGCCACCCCGCCACCGGCGCCCGGCTGCTCGCCTCCACCGCCTCGGTGCGCGTCCATCCCGACGCCCACCTGACGGTGGCCCGGCTCACCGAGGCGATCGAGGCGCTGGCCGCCGAGAAGGGCGTCGAGCCGGCCGACCTGCTCGCGGGCAAGCCGAAGCAGCAGAGGCAGCTCGCCACCCAGCAGCGGATGGTCAACCGGTTCGGCGAGGGGCAGCGGCTCCAGGTCGGAACGCTGCACAAGCTCGCCCGCGCGGTCGGCCTCGACCTCGCCGACGTCTACGGCACCGAGACGGTCGACCGGGCGTGGGCGAGCAAGGACAAACGGATCGACACCCGCGTGCGCGGCTGGGACCTCGTGCTCGATCTGCCGAAGTCCGACAGCACCCTGTCCGGGCTCCTGGGCGACCTCAACGAGCGCACGTTCCGTGAGCTGGTGCAGCAGGCGAAGGACGACACGGTCCGCCAGGCCCAGGAGTGGATCGGCTACTCCGTCACCGGCGAGGACGGAGAGAAGGTACGCATCGCGACCGGCGGTCTGCTCGGCTGGTCGGTGGAGCACCTTGCCGCACGCCCGGTGACGCCGGGCGAACCGGGAGACCCGCACCTCCACGTCCACGTCACGATCGCCAACATGGCGCGGGGCGAGGACGGCGAGTGGAGGGCCATCGCCAACAGCGGACAGGACTTCCACCGCCACGCCAAGGCACTCGACGCGTACTTCAAGGCCCGGGTGCGGGAACTCACGTACGAGACGTTCGGCGTACGCCGCGAGTACAACCCGGAAACCCGCTCGTGGGAGGTCCGGCACGTCCCCGAGGAGCTGCGCGACGCGTTCTCCCGCCGGCACATCGCGCTCGACGAGCGGGTGGGCACGGACGCCTCACGGCAGGACCGGCAGCGCGTCGCCGACGAGACCCGCCGCGCAAAGGTCGACGCCGACGCGTCCGGGATGCGCTCCAGCTGGCGCACCCGCGCCGAGGCCGTCGTCGGCGACGTCGACGCGATGGTGGCGGCCGCCGCGCCCGGCCCGCCCGAGGGTGGTGGCGGTGCGGGCCTCGACGGCCCCGGCAGCGGCCCGCAGCGGCCCGGCCCGGACGACCTCGCGCGCATCGTCTTCGACCCCGAGACCGGGCTGACCGCGTCGGAGAAGTCGTTCTCCCGCGCGCAGCTGCTCGCCGCCGTGGCGACAGCGATGGAGTTCGGCATCGGCGCCGAGCCGGGCCTCCTGGACGAACTCGCGGACCAGGTCCTCGCCGTCGAGGGGTACGCGGTGCGCCTGCCGCATGTCGGCTCCACCGTCATGTCGTCGATGGACCGCTACACCACCCGCGACATCCTCGACGCCGAGGAGCTCGTCACCGGCCAGGCCCTGGCGCGGTTCGACGAGGGGGCGGTGAAGCTGACCGTCGAGCAGGCCGCGGCCGCCATGTCCGTCTTCGAGGTCGCCAACGGCTTCGCCCTGTCCGACGAACAGCGCGCCGCGATCACGCGGACGCTAACCGCCGGGCACGGCATCGACGCGCATATCGGCGCCGCCGGCACCGGCAAGAGCACGCTCATGGAGGCGTGCCGGATCGCGTGGGACGCCACCGGCCACACCTACGCCGGCGCCACCGTGTCCGCCGTCGCCGCCAAGTCGCTGGACGACGCCTCCGGCATCCCGGCCCGCTCGATCGCCTCCTGGCTCCAGCAGATCCGCGACGGCCAAGGACTCACCGGCATCGACGTCCTGGTCGTCGACGAGGCCACCATGTCCAACGACCGGCAGGCCGCCGCCCTCATGGCGGAGGCACGGCGCACCGGCACGAAGCTGGTGGCGATCGGCGACCCGAAGCAGCTGCAGTCGATCGGCCCGGGCGGCTGGTTCAAGGAGGTCCACCGGCTCGTCGGCGGCCTGGTCCTCACCGAGAACCGGCGTCAGCGCAACGACGCCGAACGCGCCGCCCTGGAGGTATGGCGCACCGGCGACCACGAGCAGGCCCTGCGCATCCTGGCCGACACAGGCCGGGTGCACGCCACCGAGAGCGCCATCGAGGCCCATACCCAAATTCTGACCACCTGGGACGAGCTGCGCACCCGCTGGAGCGACCCGCACGACCTGATCGACTCGCTGACCGTGCTGGCCGCCAAGAACACGGACGTGGACGTCCTGAACCTGGGGGCCCAGCAGATCCGCCGGCAGCGCGGCGAACTCGGCGCGGAACACCGCTACGTCCTCTCCGGCGGCGCGGAGCTGAACCTCGCCGTGGGCGACCTGGTCCGCGTCCGCCAGAACGACTACCGCTCCCGCCGCGGCGAGGGCCCCGACGTCCTCAACGGCTACCGGGCCGTGGTCACGGCGACCGACGAGAACCACCGCGTCGAGATCACCTGGCGCGACAAGAAGACCAACGAGACGGTGGCCGCCTGGTACGAGCCGAAGACGATCAGCTCCGGCGCCCTGTCCCTCGGTTACGCCATGACGGTCGCCGCGAGCCAGGGCCTCACCAGCGACGTCAGCCTGCTCTACGGGCACGGCTCCAACGCGTTCGCGACCTACCCGGGCATCACGCGCGGCCGCGCCGAGAACCACCTGTGGTTGCCGTTGGGCGCCATCGAGGACGACGAGACCCAGGCCCGTCTCGGCGAGGCCCGTACCGAGGCCGAACGCCTGCACCGCGCGGTCACCGCCTTCGCGAAGTTCCTCGGTCAGGACCGGGGCGACTACATGGTCTCGGATCTGCTGCGCGAGCCGCCGGCCCCCGCCCGTGTGCCCGTCCAGGCCGTACGCGAGGACGAGGCCGCCGTCCGCGCCCGCGAAGAGTCCGAGGCCGCGCTACGACGGGCCCGGGCGGCGGCGGCCGTCTCCCCCGGCCGTGCCCGCGAGGCGTACGAGCAGGCCCGGCGGCTTGCCGCCGAGGAGCACCAGGAGGCCGCACCCGAGGACAACGCCCGGGAGCAGGCCGCCAGCGGGAAGCGCCTGGCCGAGAGCCAGCGGCAGCGCGAGATGGCGTCGGTGCAGTCCTGGAAGACCCGGCCGTACGGCAAGTGGTCGGACGCCGGACTGGCACGGACGATCAGCCTCGCCTACGAGGCGGCCGGCCATGCCGAGCGCGCAGCGGCGCAGACAGCGCAGGAGGCCCGCACCCTCGAAGAGCGCCTCATCGAGGAGAAGGCGTCCGGGCAGACCCGCGGGCAGGCGTTCGTCGCCGAGGCCGCCACCGTGCTGGACCAGGCGGAGGCCAAGGCGAAGGAGGCGGCCCAGGAGACCGCCCGCGCCATCAACGCGCGCGCGGAGGCCGAGAAGAAGGACACCTATCTGCGCGAGTACCTTGAGCCCAAGCGGGGCTTGAGCTTCTTCGAGCGGCGCCGCGCCAAGCTCACCCTGAAGCAGCTGGACACCGACATCAGGGACGTGTCCGCCGAACGCGCGGCCCTGCGAACGGAAGCGACCCGGGCCGCGGACGCGGCAGACACGGCCCGAGAGGAGGCGTGGAAGCTGGTCCGCGAAAGCAACTTCGCCGGACAGTTCCGCGACCTCGGCGCCGACGAGCCCGTGCCGAAGGACCTCGACGTCGTCACCACGCGGCTGGCCACGATGCGCGAGCGGCTGCCCGACGTCGAGATGCGCCTGGACCGCCGTGACGCCCAGAAGCTGGCCCGCCTGCGCGGTGAGGTGACCCAGTACACCGACGCGGCCGCCAGCAGTCGCAAGACCGTCGCGATCGGACAGGCCGAGCAGGTCCTGCGCCGGACGATCGCCGGGAAGTATCCCGAGCTGCACGACATCGAGATCCAGGCCCGCCGGTCGTACATCGTCACGCAGAAGCGCGCGGCCGCCGAACAGTCCCGGGCCCGGGCAGAGGACTCGGCCGGCTACCGCCGCCAGCCGCCTCCCTATAGGCGCACCGGGCCGTCGATGGGAGGCCGATAGACCCGTTGGGCCCAGCGGGGGCGGCGTCAGACGAGACCAGCCGTAGCAGACGCCTGACGAGCGAATTGACCTCTGGCATATGCCAGAGGCGCAGTTCGGTAAAAGGTCTGATTCATGAGACACGGGGCCGCGCGCCCGCCTACTCTCACCCTCAGGTGGTGATGCGTCACCCCACGTGCCCTTCCCCTGGGTCATACGACACCAGACCAGGAGGATGGCTGTGGAGGATCAAGAGGCTAAGCCGCCCAGGCGGAAGCGGTGGACCCCGAGCCGGGCCCTCGCTTTGTGCTCAGTCCTGATGAACGTAATTCGACTCACGATCGAGTTACTCAGGCACTAGCACGGGTCCGAACTCGGGATCTCGCCGTACCCGGGGGGCGCACTCAGAGTGCGTCCCCCGTCCTTTTGCCCGGCCTCTGAACGAGGGGAAGGCGCTCTCTAACGTAGGGCAAGTCCGGGCAAGTTTCGGGCTCTTCAACTCGTTAGGGGAAAAAGATCCGTGGCAGGCGGGCTGGGAGAAGTCTCCGGCGGCCGGCCGCCGGAGACTTCCGTGCGGAACCCCCGCCCGCTGCTGCGCGCGAGCGCGGTCGCCTCCAGTTCGTGCGCGGCGGCTGGTGCCCGACTTCCTGCATCGCCCGTACGCGCCGGGTGTCGTGTGGCGAATCGGTCCGGGCCGCTGGAAGTATCGGCCCATGTCCTGCGCATGCGCCCAAGGCTTGACCGTCCAGCTGCACGACGGCGGAGACACGTACCCGGTGATCCCGGTCCCCCGGCACAGCGAGATCTCGTACTACTTCGACGCCCGGTGCGTGGGCTGCCGCGTCAAGTACGAGGAGCCGTTCGCGCGCGTCGACGAACAGGGCGAGATCCTCGACGACCAGATGCGGGGCCTTCCGATGGTCGACTGGATGTGGTTCGGGAAGCAGTGCGGGCCGTTCACATGCGGCTGTGACCAGGACCAGCTCGATCCGGCAGCAACCCCGGAGTAGGGCCGCCCGGCACGAACCGCTGACGACGACGCAGTCCCGAGGGCCCCAGCATGGGCCAGTGGGGGCGTACTTCAGGCCCGCTCACGACTGGCCGGACCCCCGCCCCGTACGACCGGGAGTCGGACCGCCGGAGGGAGGCCGCCACGCGAGGACGCCCCTGGCCCGCAGATCCGCCAGGACATCGGAGTCGGCCCGGTACAGCGTCCCCCCGGCGAGATCCGCGTCGGCGGCACGGACGCGGAGGGCCGCCGGGTCGGGACGGCCGTCCCCCGCGTCCTGGGCGTGGGGGACGTGCGAGGCGGGGCCGGAACCCAGGGGCCGGCGGCGGGTCGTCATCCCCAGATTGTGCCCGGGATCGCGCATCGGGTGAACGCTCGAAATCACGTTCCCTGACGAGCGTCAACTCATCTGGGAGAGCGGAGTGTCTCGCAGCACGATCAGGGTGAGCAGTGACATCACGATCGAGATGAGGGCGGTTGTGCCCCACGAGGGCATCCAGTCAGGCATGGGCCCGATTGTGCCGGGCGGTTCCCCACAGCCCGATCCGGGTCACCTCTCGCGTGCGGCCATGCGTTTCATAGGTGGCCCTCATGACGTACGGACACGGTCCACCGTCGCGTCCAACAACCGATCGGTTCCCGAACGCCCTGCGGGTAGGACCCCGCAGGGCGTTCGGGTGCCCGGGAACCCCGTGCAACAACGGTCTACTGCTGGCGGCGCGCGGTGAGCTGCACACCGCCGCCGACGGTGATCGCAGTGCCGATGCTGCCGACGGTGGCCGCCGCCTCGGTGTTGTGCGTCAGCGACAGGATCACCACGGCGACGATGGAGATGAGCACCGTCGCGAGGGTGGCCCAGGAGAGTCGGTTGGAGCTGGGGTCGGGGGTACCTGCTGGGGTACCGTCGGTGGACGTCACGCGGTCAGTTCTCCTCACGGCAGGGCGGACCACTTCGACGTAACGAGAGGGAGACCTCCTCGCGGTCAGCCGTAGGAAGCAAGTGCCGCAACGAGGTCTCCCTTCGTCGTGCCGAAGGGGTTTCGGTGCCGACAACGGTACAGAGGGGTGTTGACAACCAGCGGGCACTCGGGCCTTCGCTCGCCTGCCTGACGGCCGATCAAGCCTGAGCGGGGGGAACACTTTTCCGTGGGCTATGTAACGTGGTTGTTGTGCTCCGTCCCGTCACCACTTGGGCGGGGTTCTAGCAGGTCAGCGCCATGGCCTGGCGACGCAAGCGGGGATGTTGATCCGCTGCTGGGCAGTTGGGGCTGTGATGCATCCCACGTAGGCGACATTGCCTTTTGCGTGTCGCCCTTGATGCGAGAACCAAGCGCCGCCGTCGGGTAGATGCTCTCGCTGAGCTTGTCTGACCTGCTCTGATGTCTCCCTCAGGACTTCGCGAAGGCGATGGTGTCGGTGTCGGACCGATACTTCTGCTTGTCGACGATGTCGTTCGTGAAGTCCCGGTACATGTTCGCGGCGCCCGTGCCGAACTCGGCGTCCGCGTGGAGCTTCTTGCGCTGCTTCGTCTGTTTCTCGAAGTAGGCGATCTCGTCCTCGGCCTTGTCCGGGTGCCGGATCTTCTCCTCGCGGAATGCGGACGAACAGTGGACCCTTGAGCTGACTCGTTCTCAGGGTGTGCGGACGACGGCCCCGGAGACGAACCACTGCACCAGAGCGGCGGCGAGGTGGACGCCGGCCCGGGCGGCTTCCAGGGTCTCGGGCACGGTCGCGGTCTGGGCGCCGTGCCGCGAGGTCTGCCCCTCCCACAGGGCGCGCATCATCGCCTCGGCCGGGGCGATCGGGTCGCCGGCCGGGGAGGGGATCGCGGCGGTGAACTTGTGCCGGGCGCCCTTGAGCTCGCCCAGCATCGTGCCGAGGGTGGCCCTGGCGTTGTTGGGCTGGATGACGGCGTGCGCCGCGCACTCCACCGCCTTGATGGCCTCGCCGTACGCGCGCACCGGATCCGGGCCGCGCCCGTAGGCCGCCTGCCAGGCCGCGGCCAGGTGGTCGGCGGCCGATCCGGCGGCGGGCCCGGCCGCCGCGTCGGCGATTGTCTGGCGGACGGCGTCGCGCACGGCCGGGGTGACCCGCTCCTCCAGCCCGTCCTGGGCTTCGTTGACGCGGTAGGCGGATCCGGCATCGTCGAGCATGCTCACGAGGAGGTGGAGCTCGCTGTCAGTGGCCACGTTGGAGCGGAGCATCTCGTCCACCACGTCCAACAGTTGCGGGCCGGTCTTCTGCGTCAGCGGCTTCACGTACCTCACCCCGAAGCGCGCGTCCCTGTACGGCGCAATGTGCAGGCGCAGGCAGATTCCCTGAGCTTGGTCCTCCAGCGACGAGCCCCGGTAGGTCAGCACCTGTTCGACCCATACCTGGAGCGGCACGAGCAGGTGCTCGGGTACGTCGTCGAACGGTCCGTCGTGTTCGGACGCGTCGGCGAGGCCGGCGCGGACGGAGAAGCGCGGGCGCGGTGCGATTGTCATAGCGAAAACGGTAGTGGCAGGAGGAGTCGCGTCGGATAACCGTGCTTCGTTATCTGACGCAAGAGCTTTATTGGCTCTTGATAATGTTCCTTCTCAAGAGTCAGAAACGAGGGGGAGCACATGAGTTCAGTGGGCCGAGCGCTGGCCGTCCCGGCAGCCTCCAGCATCGTCGACGTGGAACTCGTGAACGACGACGAATCCGTCGGCGCCGGGGCGGACATCCGTACCGCGCGGGACCGGCACCTGTCCGCCGAGACCGTCGCCGCCATCGAGGCGAGCGCGGCCGCCTCCACCCGCCGCGCGTACGCCGCGGACCGCGAAACGTTCGCCGCCTGGTGCCGCCAGGAGGACCGCACGGTCGTCCCGGCCTCCGGCGAGACGATGGCGGAGTGGGTGCGGCACCTGACCGTCACGCCCCGGCCCCGCACGAACCGCCCCGCCGGCCCGTCGACCATCGAGCGAGCCATGTCCGCCGTGACCACCTGGCACCTTGAGCAGGGCCGCGCCAAGCCGAACATGCGTGGCGCCCGCGCCGTCCTCAACGCCTACAAGGCCCGGCTTGCCGAGCAGAAGGACGAGGCCGCCCGGGCGCGGCAGGCGACCGCGGCCCTGCCCGCACAGATCCGCGCGATGCTCACCGGCACCGACCGCACCGCCCTGGCCGGGCAGCGCAACGCCGCTCTGGTACTTCTCGGCTTCGCTGCCGCCGCCCGCGCCTCCGAACTGGTCGCCCTCGACCTCGCCGACGTCACCGAGGCCGAGCACGGCTACGACGTGACCGTGTACCGCAAGAAGGTCCGCAAACACACCACCAACGCGATCCTGTACGGCACCGACCCCGCCACCTGCCCGGTCCGCGCCCTGCGCGCCTACCTCGCCGCCCTCGCCGACGTCGGCCGCCACGACGGCCCCCTCTTCGTCCGCATCGACCGCTGGGACCGCCTCGCCCCGCCGATCACCCGCAACGGCCGCCCGATCGGCGACCCGGCCGGGCGCATGACCGCCGAGGCCGCCGCCGAGGTCATCGAGCGCCTGGCCGACGTCGCCGGCCTTTCCGGCGACTGGTCCGGACACTCCCTGCGCCGCGGCTTCGCCACCGCCGCGCGGGCCGCCGGCCACGACCCGCTGGAGATCGCCCGCGCGGGCGGCTGGGCCGACGGCTCGCGCGTCCTGGCCCGCTACATGGAGGACGTCGACCGCGTAAAGAACAGCCCGCTCGTCGGCATCGGCCTGTGAGCGGGCCGGCGCTGAGCAGTCCCGGGCCAGGGCGCAGGAGTCGGCCAGTTACCACCGGCAGCCGCCCTCACAGGGCCGGGGAGGCCCGTCTATGGGGCGGTGAGCCCGGTGGGGTGTCTGGTTCGGCCTCCAGACCACCTCCTCCCGCGAAGAGGTCGACGAACCAGCCCCGTGCGGGCAGAAGATGGCAGCTTTCGGTAATGCGTTTCCGGGTGGGGAATTACATTGCCGAAATCTGCGAAATGGTCGCAGGTAATGGTGACAGGATTACGGTTCCGAGAATGTGTCACCGCGTTGACCTGCGGGTATAGGGAAAAACTGAATCCTGGTGAGGAAAAGCTGAGGTGATGCTGCCCGGTGCGCAGTGATCGGAAATTACAACTGTTCACGCTGCCTGACGTAGGCTCAGTCTCGTTCAGCCCTGCGTCGGGAAACGACGTAGGGAGACCTCGTTGCGGTGCGGACCGATGCTTGCCGGCAGGCCGCGCCGTGAGGTCTCCCTATCGCCTGTCGTCGGGCTCCGTCCCATGTGAGGAGAACGAACCGATGACACATACCGACCGTACCCGAGAGCCCCGAGCGCGAAGTGCCCTGGTCTGGGCGGTCGTGACCACCGGGGCCGCATCCGTCCTCGGATCGACCTTCCTGGCCTGGGAAGGGCTGGACCAGGCCGCCACCGCCGTGGCCACCACAGGTGTGTCGGTCACCACCATTGGTGGAGCCTGGGCGTACGTCCGCTCGCGCGAGGTGGAAAGTTCCGGTCGGCCCCATGACGCGCGCGACGGGGATAGTCCCGTTGGGCCTAACGGCGGCGGCCTCGCCTGACCAGTCATGAGAAGCCCCCGACGGTGCTCGGTGCAGGAGCAGCCGTCGGGGCTTCGTCCGTCGCCCGGGCCCACGGGGGAAGGCGCCGTGAGACGGCTCAGGGAGACGAGACAGCGGCTTCGTCGACGGCGGACGGTGAAGGTACACAGATGGAACTCGTGAGACCGTCCCACGCGCGCGCGGGGGTCTCGGTCTCACTGTGCCCCCCCGGTCCGTCGGGGGGGGGGTCTGCACTTGTTGGACCGCCCTACGCGTGCGCGCGGGATGGGGATGCGCAGGTCAGACGCGGATTCCGTTGCGGACCAGCAGGGCCTTGAGATCGGGATCGGCTTCCTCGTCGACGCCGCACAGCTCGCCGTCGCGGAACGCCCACACACCCCGGACTACCAAGTCGACCGCGACGCACAGCTTCTCGCCCTTGTAGTCGACCTCGTAGTACTCACAGTGGTCCAGTTCGGGGATCTCGCGTTGTACGCGCGTGCAGATGTCGACCTCTGCGGTGCGCTGCCCGTGGACAGCGTCCGGGTCGACGAACTCAGGTCGGCAGCCTCCGCATTCGAAGCGGAGTTTGCCGTCCGGGCCGGGGACCTCGAAGGGCAGTGTCTCGGGCTTGTCGTCGCTCCTGTCTCGTCGGAAGTCGACCTTGCCGCACGCCGCGCAGGCCATCCCCGCCTGCCTGGCGCGTCCTCTGCTCCAGTGCTCGGCTTCGTCGGGGAACTCCTTGACGTGGACCTCCATCCCGTCGAACGGCCAGGCCCCTACGGGGGTCGGGCGGTAGTACGCGAGCCGCATGGTCGTGCCCCTCTCTGCTGGTGTCGTCCGGAACAACGGGCCGCTGCTCGTCCGGACACTCCGCCTCCAGCCCAGCGGTCAAGGCCATCACCAGGTCCATCACCTGATGGTGGAGGAAACATGGTCGGGAATCGCCCGTTCCCCCAGCTCAGACGCCATATGCGTCCATCAGCTACAGGGCGGATCTCCCGAAAGTAAGAGTGAAGGTGAAGAGCCAGATTGAAGCCCAGGCGCGCCCTCCGGGCAGATGAGCTGAGCGCCGGCCCCGTGTCTCCCGTGGGAGACGGCTGTCCCCGCCCAGGTGCTGACGCAGGCCGCACACGTCCAGGTCTCGCCCCTCTACGGTCGGCCGGTCCGGCGGGCCCCCGTGCCGTACGGCCGGGAAGCCGGGCCCCCGGCAGACGGCTGCCACCCAAGGACGCCCCTGGCCCGCATGTCGGCCAGGGAATCGGAATCGGGCCGGTACAGCGTGCCCGCGTCGAGGTCCGCGTCCACCGCTCGCACACGGGGGACCGCGGCCTGGCCGTCCAGGCCGGAGTCGGGGGTGCTGCGGGCAAGAGGGCCAGATCCCAGAGAACGGCGGCGGGTCGTCATCCCCGGATCGTAAGCGCGACAGAGATCACGGCCAGCGGCGGGCGGGTACTCGGAGTGCCCGGTGCGATCACCCCTTCACCGCGCGGTCCAGGGCCGCGCAGCTCGCAGCGAATCCCAGCACTCGCTCCTCGGCGGACGTCAGCGTGGTGAGACCGCCCGAGTCACCGACCACCGCCCGCCGGACCGCTGCCCTCACCCGCCCCGACGGACCCACCCCCGTGAGGACCAGCTCCGCCGCGATCTCCGCCCGCCCGTGGTCGTAGGGCGCCACGTAGCGCCCCGCCAGCGCCTCGCACAGAGCTTGGTCCAGGGCGTCGTACACCGGGTGGAGATGCCCTCGGTCGCCCAGCGCGGCGTGGAGGTCCTCGTAGAACCCCTTGAGGCCGTGCACGTCACCAGCAGCGCACAGCCGCACCAGGGTCGTCGCGAACCGCTCGCCGACCGAAGAAGTCGTCATGCCCTGCCAAACGGCAAACGGCACCAGGAGGGCACGGACATGGCGGATACGCGGCGGGACGCCCGGGGCCCGACCAGGAGGCGGAATCGGTCGAAGGCGGCCTCGCCCGCGAGCGAGGCCGCCTTCGCGCTGCGAGACGTCAGGAAGCGGGAGATGCGGAGCCCTGGGGCACGGATCAGGCGGTGGGCCTGCGCAGGACGATCGCGGTCGCGTCATCCCGGTACAGCTCTCCGGTCTCCGGGTCATCCTCGCCCTCGGCGGCGGCGACGAGCGCGTCCGCGAGGGCCTGGGGGGCGTCGAAATGCTCCCGGCACAGGGCCTCGGCCGTTTCCTGGTCGACCTGGTCGGAGACGCCGTCCGAGACGAGCAGGACGAGAGGGACGTCTTCGGGGATCTCCAGTTGGCGGCACGTCATCTCCGTCGCCTGGGCAAGGCCGAGCCTCGCCCAGTTGTCCTGGTCCTCGGCAGTCTCGATCGGAACCATCTCGATGGTCTTTCCGCCGTTCCAGCGGAGCCACTCACCCATGGTCTGATCTGTGCTCCACAAGGTCAGCTTCTCGCCGTCCCAGCCGTATGCCCGGCAGTCGCCGATCCAGTGGACGCTGGTGGGGTGTCCGGGCTCCATGGAGGCGACGATGGCGGACATGTGCGGCGGGCGGCCGTACGCATCGGCCATGCGCCCCGCAGCGGTCAGGCCGACGAGCCCGCCCATCGCCATCCCCATGAGGGCGATCGCGGACGGCGCGTGCCGGGCAAAGTCCACGACTTCCTCGTGGTGGCCGGCGCCGTCGACGACAGCCGCGCAAACCCGCTCGCCCCGTCGGTGGACGTGGACGCCATCCGCACATGGCGGCTCGGTGCCGGGGCGCTGGGCGCTCCCGGTTTCCACCCTCAGGATCTTCTGGGTCTCAATCACTGTGGACTCCTTCCACCGATGAATACGGTCGGCATACACACAGCCCGTCAAGGGGAATAATGGGGCATTTCGTGCACCCGATGCGGAAGTTGGCGCAATTTCGCCCGCTCTGTCTAGAAGGCGCCGCATTGCCAAGACGGGGCGTCCGCCCTCCCGCCACTCTCCGGGACGGGGCCTATGATCCATTACCCCCCGGGGGCGGAAACGGTCGTGACCAGCCCGCTCAGGACGCGGGCATTCGCCGGGAGGGACAGCGAGGCCGATTCCGAGATCGGCGACTGGCGCTCTCGGCCTGTCCCACACCTAGATACTTCCGGCATGGGTATCGCAGACACCTCAATCGCGGCCGCGGCCGCCGTCTTCAGCGGCGGAGCCGCGTTCGGCGCTTGGAAAACCGCCAGGGAGGCCAACCGAACTTCCGCATCCCTCGCCCAGATCGAGCGGGACCGCTGGCACACCGAGATGACTCCCCACCTTCGGTTCCAGTTCACGAGGTCGCGCGGGAACCCCGAATTGCTGGTGTTGTTCGACGGGCCGGCTCCACTGCGCCGCATCAACCGGCTTGAGCTGTCCATCCGCGACGACCGCGACCGCAGCAGCGATCCGGTGCTCGCGGGAGGGGTGACTGCCGAGGAGCGCGCCAAAATCATCTGGGGCCCCTACCGCTTCCGCCCCGGCATCGACGGGGCTGATGAATCCGGGCGCAACGCTGGGGCCTTCCACCTCGAACACGGCGAGAAACGGCGTCTCGCTCTCGACCCCTCCCTGAGCCCCTCGTGGTTCACGGACAGCGACCCGATAGGCGGGTGGCGGTGGGAACAGTCCGGCAATCCCATACGACTGTGGGCGACGTGCCACGTGGCCGGGCACAAGGATTGGAGACTGACCGCCGATCTGCCCGGTGAACCGATGGAGTGGACTGAATGGGTGACCGCCCGGTAAGCGATCCGGGGTCGGGCTGTCCGGCAACTCGTACACCCTGCTTGCACCTCCCGGCCGCCAACGTCGTCCAATCAGCCCGGGGGCGGAAACCGCCAGGCCATCCGGCCTGGCACAAGTGAGGGGACACCTCATGGCGTTGGGCGACATCACCACCACCGACCTGAACGGCTGGCAGTACCGCGCGGTCGGCGTGCTCGACAGCCTGGTGAAGGCCGGGCTCAAGGCCGAGCGGTACCCGCTCGACGAGGAGGGCCAGGAGGACGCCGACCGTGGCTGACCGCCTGTACCTGCGGCACTCGACGGACAAGCAGACCAACCTCCGCCAGAAGCACAACCTCGCGTCCTACCTCGACGCCGGCGCCCCGGCCTACGAGGACCCTGCGACCTCCAGTCGTCTCCATCCGCTCAAACGCCCCGGCCTCTTGCGACTGCTCGACGAAGCAGCGGTCGGCGACGTCGTACGACTCGCCGACGCCGCCCGCCTCTTCCGCTCGGTCAAGGACGTGCTCGACGTCCGCGACGTCCTGCGGCGTCGAGGGCTCCACCTGCGGATCGCCTCCGGCCCCTGGGCGGGCATGGACCTCACCTCCGAGGACCCGATGACCAAGCTCTTCGTCACGATGCTCGCCGGGGTCCTTGAGTTCCAGCGCGACATGATCAGCGAGAACACCAAGGACGGGGTCGCCGCAGCACGGGCAGAGGGGAAGACCCTCGGCAGGCCGGCACGTCTCAGCGCCACCCAAGCCGCCGAGATCGTCCGCGCCTACGAGACCGGCACTGCGGTCAAGGCGCTCGCGCGGCAGTACCGCGTCGACCCGAAGGTGATCCGCCGGGCCCTTGACTCTGCCGAAGCCCGCAAGGCCCCCGATCTGGACACGTTCTCGCCGAAGCCCGCGGAAGCAAGCCAGGAAGAGGCGGTGGCCGCCGATCCGGTCGTGGTGGTCGACGTGCCCGGCCTGGTCGCCGAGCACCTGGCCGACGTCGCCGACGCCCCGGTCCGCCAGGCGCTCGCTGCCGGGCAGACGATCAGGCGCGGGCAGGGCTACTCGGTGCGGGTGACCGCCCCGGTCAGCGTGCACGTGGCGATGATCGAGCACTCCGCGACCGCCCTCATGCAGTCGCCCGCCGGCCGCAAGGCCCACCGCATCCACTCCGACCGCGTGACGTCCGTCCGGATCACGCCCTGAGTGTCGGTGCCGCCCGCTGCAGTCGGGTCTGCGGTCACCACGGTGGCCGTGGGCCCGGCTCGTGGCCCGGTGCGCCCGGCTCAGACCGGACGCGCACGCCGAAGGTGCTCCGCGCCGAGCCACCCTCTCCACTGCTTCAACTTCGCTGGTCTCGCTCTTGGCGGCCGGTGAGTCTGGGATCACCGCAGTCGCGGGAAGAGCTTGAGATGCCGAAGGACCACGCCCGCAAGAAGGCCCTCGCCGCCGTCAAGGACGAGCTGGGCATCAAGCACACCGACGCCATCGCGCTCCTGGACCACTCCGACGCCGACGAGCGGGAGACCCTGGAGCGGTACCTCGCGGAGTACGTCGACATCAACACGTACAAGGAAGCCGTCGACTACCTGACCCAGGAGAAGAACAACCCCCGCAACCAGCTCCTGTGCGAGACGTGCGGCTGGACGAACGGCATGGTCTGCCCCGAGTGCCCCGGGTGCGGCTGCTACAACGACCAGTGTTCCGGCTGGCGCCACCACGAGTACGCCGACGACGACCCGGACAGCGACCCCTACGGCTGCCAGGAGTGCGGGGCCGACGGCGGGGGCGACCCGTACGGCGAGTGCTGCTGCTACGAGGACGAGGAGGAGGCCGCGTGAACGTCCGCGACGTCCAGGCCGTCATCGCGGCCAGCGACTACGTCCGCCACGGCGGCGTGACACGGCACGGAGGCTCGTACAGCACCTGCGTCTGCCCCACGGCCGCGTGCGGGGCCGTCGCCTCCTGCGACGAGCGGGACGACTGCCCCGAGCACAGCCTCGACCCGGTGCAGTACTGGCACTGGGCCGCCGAGTGCCCGCAGGTCCTGGCCGCCGCCCGCACGGCGGTCGGCCGGGGCCTGGCGGTCTTCCCGCTCCCGATCGGCGGCCGGGTCCCCGACCCCGGGTGGCAGCGCCAGGCCACCCTGCTGCCCGAGCGGCTGCCCGAGCTGCTGCCGGACGGGGCGTCGGCATCGGCTGCCGGGCCTCCAACACGGTCGCCCTCGACCTCGACGTCCACGGCGACGACGACGGGCCCGGCGTCCTCGCCGCCCTGGCCGACCGGCTTGGGGAGGAGGTGCCCGACACCTTCACCGTGGCCACCCCGTCCGGCGGCCGACACCTCTACTTCAGGGCGCCGATGGGCTGCACCATCGGCAGCATCTCGGGCGGGCGCACGGCACTCGGGCCCGGGATCGACGTCCGCGGCCCCGGCCGCCGCAGCGGCGGATACCTCGCCGGCCCCGGCTCCGTCGTCGGCAGACGGCCGTACTCGATCGTCCACGACCTGCCCGTGGCGCCGCTGCCCGACTGGATCGGCCGGCGCCTCCAGGCCCACATGTGAGGCACAGCCGACAGCACGAGAGCCCCGCACCGGACAAGGTGCGGGGCTCTCGTGCTGCTCAGGACGGTGTGCCTGCGTGCTGACGTGCCAGCCCGCCAGCGTGTCAGCCTGCGCTTGCCAGTCTGCCGAGGCCCGGGTGGCAGGGCCTCACGGATGCGTCAGCGAAAAGCTGACACGTTTTGCACTCCCCTGAAAAGTAGCCCAATTGATGAGTAATCCATCTAGCGTTCATGCTCTTCGATATGGCTACCGATGTAGTTCTCTATATCGATCGCTAATTTGCAATCAATTCCGCTAGCGGAAATGTGAGCGTTTCGGGTACCTTCTCGGCTCTCTACTCTGCTCTCCTGAGCATCCGGGAGGGGGCCTCGCCTCCGCCCTGGATGCCGGTGTCCCCTCTTTGGCAGGTCGGGGGTCGGTGCTCTGGGGAGTTAGGGGAAGACGCGAAGGTAGGACCAGGTGGTTGGTCCGACAATGCCGTCGGCGGTGATCCCATCAGCGCTCTGGAACCGCTTCACGGCGGCTTCCGTGCCAGCCCCGAACTGGCCGTCTATTCCGGCGGAACCGACCGAGAAGCCCCAGAAGATCAGCAGCGCCTGAAGTTCCTTGACCTTCGCGCCTGAGTCGCCCCGGTCTGTATAGGCGTTGCTCATGTCGTAGCCGCAGTAGTACCCGAAGAACTGTGCACGCCAGCATGTTGCCGCCGCTGCAGCCTCGATGGTGGAAGGGGCGGCCGGGGCTGCCGCAGAGATGCCGGCCGTTGATACCGAGAGCGCGCCAACGAGGCCGAGCGTCACGGCTGCCTTTCTCCACTTCATGGGGTCTCCATCTGATTGGGGTGGACGTCATCCACTGTGGACCGGGCAAGTGCGGGCGTCAGGCGGGCGGAGGGATGTGGCGGGATGTCGCGGAAGGATGCCCGGTGGGCGCCTCTTGTGCCGCGTAGGTCGGATGGCCAGGGAGTGAGTAAGTGCCGCTGGTGGCAGCTGCTCGCTGCAGCTGCGAGCAGGGAGGGTGAGCCAGCATGTGGCGTCCTGATTGCGTGGCAATCGCGTAGGCCGACAGCCCGTATGGGGTCCCGTACTGGCCGCAAAAACAACGGATATCGCTGACCTGGGACGATGCCACCCGGAGTGCAGGGGCGTCCGGGTCGTACCGCGAAGGCACCGTTGCGGAACCAGCCTCGCAGGAAAGCTGACCGGTCGGCCAGACGACGTCGCAGGTCAGCGATATCCGTTGTTTTCGCGGCCGATGATACGGGGACCCCGATTCAGCGGGGTGCCAGGGCCGGCGCGGTGGTGCGGGCCCCGGCGAGCCGCGATCAGGCGGTCAGGCCGTCAACTCCGTCGACGTCCTGGCCGGGTGGCAGGTACTCCTGGAGGGCCCGTCGACGCCAGAAAACAGTGAACGGCCCCGTGGCAGTTCCACGGGGCCGTTCGCGAGAGGGAGGTCAGGGCGCTTCGGTCTGCTCCTCCTGGTCCCGCTTGGGGGCCTTGGGGAGCTTCCCGGTCCGCCGCAGGTGGGCGGCGTAATGGGCGATCGCGGCGTCGGTGATGTCCTGCGGGCCCATGCCGGTCTCCTCGCCGATCTCGGTGACCAGGTCGTCGGTCTCCAGTAGGACGCGCACGTTCATCATCACGCGGGTCGGTCCGGGCTTGCGGCCGCGCCGGCGCTCCGGGCGGCCGAGCTGCTTGCGGCTGTTCGGCGTGACGGAGCCGCGCTTCCTCGGCGTCTTCGTGTCGTCGCCGACGTTGATGTCCTCGTCGTCGTCCGGCAGCTGCGGGTTCTCAGCGGTACGGGTGCGGGTCACGGGAGCGGGATCTCCTTCAGGAAGGTCTGGGTGAGCAGTTCGTAGGTGGCGCGGATCTCGGATGCCCGGTCGCCCTTGAACTCCTCCAGGGAGACGGCGTTGTTGTTGGCGGTCGCCAGGGACTCGATGAACTTCACCGTCGGATCCCAGACGGCCGGGCCGAAGATGCTGTGGATCGAGTCGCGCTGCTCGCGTTGGCGGACGGTGTCCTTGTACTTGTTGAGGATCACGCCGCGGATCTGCAGGCCCGGATTGCCGAGGTTCTTGGCCGCCTTCTTCTCGATGAGGTCGCGTGCTCGCATCGCGCCCTCGATGGCGTAGACGTCCGCGTCGGTCACGATGATCGCGTCGTGCGCGGCCGCGAGAGCGAGCTGGGTGAGGTGGAGCAGGCTGGGAGGGCAGTCGATCAGCAGGTAGTCGACACCGTCGTCGGCACCCTCCAGGGCCTGGTCGAGGCGCCGCCAGGCGCCGCCGATCCCGGCCTCCGACATCCGGTTCTCCAGCGGGAGCCGCGACGGCGCGACCTGGATCCGCTCGGCGTAACTGCACTTCCAGCCGATCGGCTGGAAGACCTCGCGGGCACAGCCGGGTGCTTCGTTGGGGTCCGTGTTGGCCTTGATGGCCTGGCTGATCGTGGGCTGCTTCACCTTCGGGTCGTACTGCCAGCCGAGCATCCCCGAGCTGTTGCCCTGGGGGTCCATGTCCACGACGATCACCCGCTTGCCCGCCTTCGCGAGACCCTCGGCGAGGCGGATGGTGGTGCCGGATTTCCCGACACCTCCCTTGTTGTTGAGCATGGCGACGCGGCGAGCCGTCATCTGTAGTTCCTCCAGTCCGCTCGCCCGACTCATCAGGCCAGCTCATAGGGCTCGGCATCGGGTACGGCGGCGGCCGTTCCCGGCATCCGGCTCGCACCGGAGCGCCCGCGTGCCAGCGAGCGTTACCGGTCATCATGACGGCTCTCCCCCTCTGTCGCCGACAGGCTTGACAAGCGGGTATCCGTAAAGCTCAGCTGCACCACTAAGCATTTTCGCTAGCGGTATGGCGAGCGGATCAAGTCGCTGTAACGCTGTCTGGTTCGATTCGCACATCCGCTAGCACTGTCAGCGGAATGCTGACGTCCCGGGAGTGTCAGTGGAATGCTGACGCGCATGGTGAAGGACCACGCGAAGCACTACGAGACCAAGCGGGCCGCCGAGAAGCTCCTGACGGAGCGCTACGGCAGCGAGGACGACGCCCGCTACGGCGGCTCCCTGTCGGCGGAGAAGGCGATCACCGCCGTGGTGGTCGCCCTCGGCGGCTACGCGCCGCGCGGCCAGGAGCCGCCCGAGGTGCCGGCGGAAGACGTCCTCGCCGCCCTCTCGCAGATCGACGAGGCCCGCCAGCACCTGGACACGATGGAGCTCAAGCTCATCCGGGCCGCGCGCTCCCGTAACGCGTCCTGGCAGAAGGTGGCCGACGCGATGGGGCTGGGCACCCGGCAGTCCGCCGAGACCCGCGCCCTGCGTCTGGAACGCGGCGTGCAGAGCTACCGCGGCCGCGACGTCGCCGCGCAGCGCCTGGACAAGGCGCGCGACCGGGCCGGGGCGGCGTGGTGCGAGGAGAACGCCGACCGGATCCGGGACGTCGCCGAACGGTTCTACGACACCTCCGGAGCGTGGGACCTGCAGAACCTGAACCGGATCGACATCCGGGGCACCGTGCACGGCATCGGGGAGCTGCTGGCCACCGACGGAAGCCCGGCGCGGCTCGTCAGTCTTCTGGGCAGTGTGCGCTTCCACCTCGCCCCGTACGACGGGGAGGCGGCGAAGCCGACCGGCACCCGGGCCGCCGGCGCCGCACAGGCCCTGGCCGACCTGCAGAAGCTGACCAGCGAGCACACCGCCGCCCGCAGCCGGGTCACCTCCGTACGCGGCACGGCGGCGTCGTGAGCCCCGGGGAGACGGCCGCCGACGTCGTCGACAGCAGGCTGACCGGCGCCGAGCTGTTCGCCGCGGCGGCCGCCGCGGTGACGTCCTGGCCCTCGGTGTCCGCCGCCCGGGCCCGCCAGGTGAAGTGGGTGGCGAACGAGTACACCCGCGCCCTGGCCCACGCCGAGCACCCGCTCGCCGACGACGCCGGAGTCCGCCAGGTCTTCGCCGCCGACCCGGTCCGCGTCTACCTGCGCCTGGCCCGCGCCGGGCAGCTGCGCGTGCGTACGGCCGCCGACCCGGCCAAGGGCTCCGACCACTCCGAGCAGATCCGCCTGGAGGTCCTCAAGCTGCTGGTGACGGCGTGCGGCGCCGAGGGCTTCGCCGAGCTCCCGCCGCAGCCGGACCCGCCGCGCAAGGCGCCCGTCGCCAAGCGCCCCCGCTCCCTGCTGCGCTCCCAGCTCACCGGGCTCGCCGACTCCCCCGGCGCGACCACCAGCCAGCTGCGGATGCTCGCGGTCGGCGCGGTCGTCTCCGACACCGGCGTCCGTGCGGGCGAGATGTGCGCCCGCACGATCGAGGACCTCTCCCCGACGCTGGAGGAGCTGCGGGTGGTGCGCCGGCCGCAGGGCTGGAGCGAGGCGGAGGCGTTCACCGAGCTGCTCGCCCTGTCCGGCCTGTCGAGGGCGGCCCTCAAGAGGTGGCTGCCGGAGCGGCTGCGGCTGCTGGAACGCATCGGCGGCACCGCGACCGCGCTGTGGGTCTCCCTGCACGGCAACCACCAGGGCGGCCGGGCTGTCCCGGCCGGGACGCCGCTGATGCCCCGGGGCCTGGCCCGCGCCTGGACCCGCGCCGTCGTCGACACGAACATCGAGATGGCCGGCCAGCCGTCCTGGGAGCCGCTGCCCACACGCATGGAGCAGCTGCGCCGGGGCGTGACGCCGACCGCCGTACGGGCGCCGAAAGCGCCGGACGCCGAGAAGGCCGCCGTCCTCCTGGACGACGTCGCCGCCCGCGGCCGCGACCTCGCCGGGCTGCGCCGGGCGGGCGAGGAGAACTCCACCGCCGAGCTGCAGGCCCGCGTCGCCGTACGTCAGGCGGTGCGCGACGCGTGGGCGGAGGGCATCGAGCACGCGGTGCAGCTGTCCACCCTCGCCGACGCGGGCTTGCCCGACACCGCCTCGCTCGCGGCCGCCGGCTGGGAGCCGGTGCTGCTCGCCGCGATCGACCGGTCCCAGGGCTGGGGCCGACCCTCGAAGGCGGCCGCCGTGTGAGCCCGTACGCGAGTATTCCCGCTAGCGGAAATGCTCTCTTCTCAGTTAACTAGAAGCTACCTATTTCGCCAAGCTGTAAGGCAACTTGTATGGATCTTCTTTCGGCAACCCATTCGCAGAGCCGAACAGCTAGCGGAAATTGCATGTCAGCGATCCGCTGACGCTTCGGGAGGTGCCGGTTTCCGGCGGGTCGCGCCCCGGAACCGGCACCAAGCGCACCGAAGCCCCCAGCGGCCGCGAGAGCGCCGAACAGCGCCGAGCCGGGCTTGCGTGCGCGCGCGGTTGACGGCCTCGGGGAACATCGGTACAGCGGTTGGCGCTGAGAACGATCATGGTCAGGGCGTGAGTGCGCTGACCCGGTTTTCGTACTCTCGGCGGGCCTTGCGCTGGGCCGGGACTGCGGGGAGGCCCTGGCCGCCGTCGAGCGGCTGGCAGCGGGCGAGGAGCTGGCGGTGCACGGCGGGGACGGCGCTGACGCGCAGGGTGTAGCCCTGGCCGCGCCGTACGGTTACTCCCTGGTCGAGCGCGGCGCGCTCGGCGGGCTCCAGCTCGGTGGTGCGGAGGTAGTCGGCGATCTTGCCCGGCATGTCGAGGGTGACCGGTAGCTCCGGGGCCGGGCCGTCCTGGCCCTCGGGGAGTATCCGAACGGAAAATAGCGGTAGGCGTCAGGTTATGGATCCAGGCCGAAGACCCTGCGCCACTTCGACGCCTGATCGTCAGCCCGGGCGTTTGGCCATGACGACCAGACCGGGCCCGCTGTACCCCGTCGGGGGGAGCCGCAATTCGGCGACCGGGTTCAGGCCGGCCTGCTCGATCAGATTGACGAGTTGTTCCGGCCGCCACTTGTGGGTCGTCCAGCGGATGGGTACGCCTCCGTATGCCTCGGTGCGCACCGCGTCCTCGTCGCCGACGTGTGTTCCGGTGATGAAGTGTCCGCCTGGCTTCAACGCGCGCGCGAACAGGGCGAGGACCTGGGGAAGGACGTCGCGGGGGAGGTTGAACAGCGACCACCACCCGAGCACGCCGCCCAGGGTCGCTTCACCGAGGTCGAGCTCGGTGGCGGAAGCGACAGCGAAGCGGCACTCCGGATGAAGGCGGCGTGCGTTCTCGATCATGCGAGGAGAGAGATCCACCCCGGACACGTCGAGTCCGCGTTCGGCGAGGTAGGCGGTCACTGTTCCGGGCCCGCAGCCGACATCGAGGACAGGCCCGAGCCCGCGCACGGTGTCAGCGAAGGCGTCGATCGACGCCTTGAGCCACGGATCCCTGCGGATGTCGCCGACTCCAGTCGTCACGACCATGTGGGCATAGTTGTCGGCCACCCGGTCGTAGGAATCACGTACGACGTCGAGATCGGCCGGGCGGTCAATAGGGTGTGCACGCATCAGCCAACCATAGGACCGCACGGGAGACTTGGGGCTGGTGAAGCGGTTGACGCCAAGCCGTTCTTCACGGCCCGGCTGACCTCGTCAGGGCGTTCACGCGGGTCTCGTACTCACGGCGGGCCTTTCGCTGTGCCGGTATCACCGGGACGCCCTGGGCGCCGGCGAGCGGTTGGCAGCGTGCGAGTAGCTGTTGGTGCACCGCGGGGACGGCGCTGACGCGCAGGGTGTAGCCCTGGCCGCGCCGTACGGTGACCGGCCTCGGGGAACATCGGTACAGCGGTTATCGGTGAGAACGATCATGGTCGGGACGTGAGGGCGCTGACGCGGTTCTCGTACTCGCGGCGGGCCTTGCGCTGGGCCGGAACAGTCGGGACGCCCTGGCCGCCGTCGAGCGGCTGGCAGCGGGCGAGGAGTTGGTGGTGCACCGCGGGGACGGCGGTCACGCGCAAGGTGTAGCCCTGACCGCGCCGTACGCGGCCACCCCCTGGTCGAGCGCGGTCCGCTCGGCGGGCTCCAGCTCGGTGCTGCGGAGGTAGTCGGCGACCTTGCCCGGCATGTCGAGCGCGACCGGCAGCTCCGGGGCGGGCGCGTCCTCCTCGCTGGCGGTGTGGTCGGGCAGGAGGGTGGGGTCGCGGGGCGTCGGTTCGCCGTCTGCCGGGCGCCCACGGGGTCGGCCGCCGTACCGCCGCCGTCACGGATGACGGGCGCGTACGCGGCCCTGCGGAACCGGAGATGGGCGGGCGGGGGGGCACCTGCTGCCGCGATCCGATTGCGGCCGGTGTGGTCACTGGCGTTCGGTTCGGTCTCGTCGTGGCTAAGGCGCGCGAGATCTTCCACGGCCGGGCCGGACAGCTCTACCAGCGCTACCAGGACGGCATGGAGGACCAGATCGGCGCCCTCGGCCTCGTCCTCAACGCCCTGGTCCTCTTCAACACCCGCTACATGGACGCCGCCGTCGCCCAGCTCCGCACCGACGGCTTCGACGTCCGCGACGAGGACGTCGCGCGCCTCTCCCCGTTCGTCCGCCACCACGTGAACATGCTCGGCCGGTACTCCTTCCAGCTCCCCGACCTGCCAGGGGGCCTGCACCCCCTGCGGGACAAGAAGGCTTCAGAGGACGGGTGAATCCGGCAGTGGACCGAAAAGTCGGACGGTTGGAGGGCTGAGGCGGGCTGAAGGCCCAGGCTAGGCATCGGCCGTGAGATTCGCTTGGGCAACCTAGCCGATGTGCGCCCTGCGCTCGAAGGTGAGTAGGTGGTCAGGGGAAACTCCTCCGGACGGGCCTTTCCAGTCCTCCATCCTGTCCTTGGTCGGCACGTCCCGGATCTCCACCCTGCGGAGCTCGCCCGGAGCAACCCCGTTCCAGTCGTGGCCGCCGCTACCCATGTCTTGAGTGAGGGTGCGTGCGTTGCCTTGAGAGTCTGTGTACTCCAGATCGAACTCATAATCGCAGGTGGCGCTGGAGCTGTTCTCGATCTTGATCACAACCATCATGGTCTCCTCGCCTTCGGGGGCTGAGATCAAGACGCCCTTGAGGTCACCGCGCGCATCTCCTTCAGCGCAGGGGCCACCGTCGCCAGCAGGTTCGGCTCCAGGGGACAGCGTCCCATCCCTCTTCGGATCATCACGGTCCATGCCGCCCCCGGTACAGCCGGTGAGTAGGACCGGAGTAAGTATCAGCGCAGCTAAGCTAGTCCTCTTCATGCGCCGAAGTGCAGCTTCCAAATCCCTTGATTGTCAAGACTCGACACACATACTGCGGTCCAGGGATTTCAGGCTCGCGGGATACCTGGAAGCAACCCCAGCTCAGCGGCGGCTGTCGCCCGGGGCGAGCAGGCTGGTGAGCCCGGCGATCGCCTCTGGGGACGGCTTGAAGTATCGACGGACGTTCTCCGGCTTCTTGTGCCTCGACTTCGCCATCAGCATCAGCAGTGAGGCGCCCTGCTCGCCGAGGTGAGTCAGGGAGGAGTGGCGGTACTCGTGCAGATCCCACCCGGTCCCTGGCCCGTGTACGGCGGTGTGCTCGTCCAGCAGGGCGCGGGCCTGCCCGTACGACAGCCGGGCGAACCCGGTGTCAGGGCAGACGTCGCGCTGGCTGACGACCTTGCCGGGGCCGGGCTTCCGATGGGTGACGAAGACCGGCCCGCGAGTGCGTCCCTTCAGAAGCCGGGGCAGGAGCCGGGCGGTACCGGCGTCCCAATACACCGTCTCCAGCACGTAGTCCTCGCGGACCTGCCCCCGGCGGCGGGCCTTGCTCCGGGCTCCCTTCGCCTTGACCGAGCAGCGGCGCCCGGCGAAGTCCAGGTCCTCGATGTTCACGCCGAGGATCTCCTCCGCCCGGCCCGAGGTCTCGTAGAGCATCCGCCACAGGGTCTTCTCCCGGAGGTGGACCTCGCGCCGGGCGATCAGCCGGTCGACGGCCATCTTCGGGTCCAGCCAAGGTGAGCCCAAAAGGGGCAGCGAGACGATCTTGAAGCCTTGAGGCTGGCCGGGGTCAGCTGTTCTGGAGCGTGGCGAAGTCCGGCCTCGGGGAACATCGGTACAGCGGTTAACGCTACGCCGGTGATCTTGATCAGGCCGGGGCCCCGAGAGCGGCGATACGGTTCGCGTACTCTCGGCGGGCTTTGCGCTGAGCTGGTACTGCGGGGGCGCCGTGGCCGCCGTCAAGCGGGTGGCAGCGGGCGAGGAGCTGGCGGTGTACGGCGAGGACGGCGCTGACGCGCAGGGTGTAGCCCTGGCCGCGCCGTACGGCCACCCCTTGGTCGAGCGCGACCCGCTCGGCGGGCTCCAGCTCGGTGGTGCGGAGGTAGTCGGCGACCTTGCCCGGCATGTCGAGCGTGACCGGCAGCTCCGGGGCCGGGACGCTCGGGTCGCTAGCCGTGTGCTCGGGCAGGAGATCGGCGACGGCTGTGCGGATCGCGCCGCGGCTGACGCCGTGGTCGCGCGCGAGGGCGGCGATGGAGCGGCCCTCCAGGTACGCGGTGCGTACGTCGGCGGTCTGCGCGGCCGCGACGGCGGGTCGGCGTCCGCCCTTGCTGCCCTTGGCCTCGGCGGCGCGCAGTCCGTCGTAGGTCAGCTCGCGTTGGAGGTCGCGTTGGAGTTCGCCGGCGGCGGCGAGGGTCTGCACCATGAACTTCACGGTGGACAGCAGCTCGCCGGTGCGCGGGTGGCGGGCGGTGAGGTCCATGGCGGAGAACGCGCCGTCGTGGATGCGCAACGCGAGGCGGTCGCGGTGCAGGACGTCGAGCACGTCGAGGATGTGCTGGTTGCCGCGCACCAGGCGGAACATCTCGGAGATGTGCACGGTGTCGCCCGGCCGCGCGTACGTCAGCAGCTCGCCGAACTTCGGGCGCTGGAGCGGGTGGAGACGGCTGGAGGTACCCGGCTCCTCCTCGAAGACGACCGGGTCCTCGATCCCGGCCTCGGCCAGGACGAGGTCCTGCCGGGCGGTCGACTGCTGGTCCGTCGAGACCCGCTTGTAGACCAGGTTCGCCACCGAAGGGCCCCTTCCGTACGGAGGATCGGACCCTACCTGTCGTCAAACCCCGTCAGCAATCACCATCGGATCTCATTGGATCGGAGTCGTCGTCAGGCCCCGGAATCACTGGGTTCATTGGACGCGCGCCGCGCCTGTCGTCATTCGATCGTTTGACGACAGGCAGCCCCAAGAGTGACTGCGGATCACATCGGCGCCCCTTTGCCCTGGGATGGAGATCCATTGCCCACAGCCGCTCCCCCAGCTGGTTCGGGAAAGGAAATCTGCGGAAACGGTTTGCAGAATCGATTCCTTGCGCCTAATGCCAGACGCCTCCACAAACCGCAGGACATCTATTGGTAGATTTCCACCCGTAGAGCAATCCAACAATAGCGAGGTGCAGGGAGTCGCCTGATTGACGCCTTGCATACGTACGAAAAGATGCCCGACGAAGGGGAATTCATGGTCTACTCGGAGCCGCAGGTATTCGGGGAGTTGACGCTGGTATTCAGCGTTTATGAGAGCGCCCCGCCCTCAGGGTACTTCTCCCTCGCCGCAGACACTGGTGGAGGGATTATGGCGTGGGTGAAGGAGACCACTCCGGGATCGGGAGCACTCGCAGAGCCCACGAACTGGCGTCTGCTTGGAGAGTCAGGCAATCTGAAGATTTGGCGCGGCGACGCGCCGTCAGGCTACCGAATGCTGACCGACGCCTTCGCTGGCGTTACGTGGGGTCATACAATCGACCGAAAGTACATCCGCTGCGTCAAGGAAGTGATCAACGGCCGTCGCTACGTCGCCTTGGGCTCTTCCTTGATGACCGGGCCTTTCAGGATGGCGAGGAGCCCGGCCATCATTCCCGAGGGGACGGGAGTACTTGTTGCCCCGGGCGAATGCGCGTGGACGACATACGGGGGAAATGATCCCGGCAGTACATACGTGCTCGACCTGCCCATGAAGGTCGTCACCGGTTCCAGTCCCAAGGAACCAATCATCTCGGACTACAACGCGGTTCCGGGCACGACCCAGGAGGAAATCTATCGAGAGGTAGTGGTCCCCTGCACGGCCGTGACTGATCATGAAAAATCGTGGGATTGGATTCTCAAGAACTCCCCCACCTACACCGTGCGCTGTAAGCGCTACTACACGCTCGTGGGATCGCTCAACCTCAAGGACAACGGCCGGGACGGCTCGATCTCGGAATCAGTGATGTGGGGCGTGGAAAAGACTGCCGCCGAGACGTTCCGGGCGAGCGTGGGGCTGACTGTCGGGTATGAGGGCGGGGCGGAGTTCATGGGTGCCAGCGCCAAGACCTCTGTTTCCTTGAGTCTGGAACTCGGCTACGAGAGTATGCATTCGGTGACCGCGATGCAGCAGACCACCAAGGTGGTCGACTGCACGGCGCCCGCCTACCACACCACGGGCCTCTATGCCGAGACCCACCGTATCGAGGTCGTGCGCAACGACGCAGACCACACGCACGCGTCCGGGAACCAGGGAATCGACTTCAAAGCTTATGGTCGCTACATGAGCACCTGCTATCCGAAGATGAGTGATGATGAGGCCGAGGAAAGGAGGGCTGACCTGGCCGTTTCGTCGCCAAAGTAGGGGAGAAGCCCGTAGATCGGCGGCCAACAGAAAGTGGCCGCCCACGTGGAGACCATGATGAATGATAATTAACCGAAAGGTTGCACGTAATGCCGTATGACAAGGCCCGGAGAATGAGGAAGCTAAGGCTCAAGAAATTCACCCTGAAAAAAATGACGCAAGGCGAGAAGGATCAAAATCCAGACAAAAGGGAATTCGGTGATGCAGTTGAGGAGATCGGCAATCTTCTCGGCGGTGATCGGGAAAGTCGGGACGCGAATCTGCGGCATGTGGTGACAGCTATGCAGAATGCGGTCGGTGTGCCTGATAATAAAAAAGGCAAGACGGATCGCGTAAATTCGAGCGGCCAAGTGTTCGTTGGTCCTGACGATAAGCATTACAGTACCCACTCGGCCTGGCATGCCAGCGCAGGGTCAACCAGCAAGAATGGTAACGATTCCGTCTCGCTGTTCTTCGTCTGCGATGACGATGCATCGGAGGCCCATGTGATCGCCGTGGGCGAGCATAATGGTCCTGCGAACTATCGCCTTAAATGGTTTGGCCAGAGTGCTGACGACGGTCAACTTTTCGTCAAGGGTCGGGACGTCGGGACCAACGGTTCATCCGGAAAATAGCGGAACTTGATCGCGGAATGGTGGCGGCGGGCGAAGCGGTATTTGGCCCGGTGACAGCACCGGTGGTGTTCTGCCCGGAGCTGATCGACGTGCTGAAGTTGCCCCCTGGCCGGGAATGCCCGGTGATGTGGTGCCAGCCTCGATTACTCCTGTCCGTTCCCGTCGTCGTCCTCGTCCAGTTCCGGCGTGTCCGGGTCTCGCAGCGGGCGCAGGGCGCCGGCGGCCGGGACGGTGGCGGTGAAGCTGTAGCGGCCGAGCAGGTTGAGGTTGCGGTGCTTGAGCGGGGACAGGCGGGCGATGTCCTCGTCTCGGATCTCGTTGCCCTCGGCGCGGAGCTGGGCGATGGCGGCGTCGATGTACTTCGTGGTCCAGAGCACGATGGCGTTGAGGACCAGGCCGAGCGCGCCGAGCTGGTCCTCCATCCCGTCGCGGTACGCCTGGTGGATGGTGCCGCGCTTGCCGTGGCACACGTCCCTCGCCAGCTTGTGGCGGGACTCCTGCACGGTGAGCTGCCGGTTCATCTGCCGGCGGTAGGTGTCGTCCACCGGGTCGACCACCCGCAGCAGGTGCTCGGTCTTGGCGATCCGCCCGTACTCCGCGAACGCCGCCCCGAGCGGGGTCGGGCGGCCGTCGCGGCCGAACATGCGCAGCAGGTCGTAGGCGCGGACCTGGTTGGTGACCAGGGAACCGGCGACCTTCAGCATGTCCGGCCAGTGCGTGATCACCTTGTTCAGCTTCACGCGGTTGCGGGCCAGGTCTTCCACCGCGCCGTATGCTCCGGTCTCGACGCCGGGCATGGTGGCCCGCCAGAACCGCTGGTCGTCCAGGTCACGGAACCTGGGTGAGAAGTTGTAGCCGAGGATCCTGAACAGGCCGAAAACCATGTCGGAGTACGAGGCGTTGTCGGTCGCCACCATCTCCGGCTTCACCCCGCCGTCCAGGTTCAGCAGCGCGTCCAGGATGTGCAGGGAGTCGCGCGGCGTGCCGGGCACGACCATCTGCCCGATGCCCGCGACCTGATCGTTGACGGCGTTGAGCCAGGTGATGCCCCGCTTGAACCCGAAGTACTTCGGCGACGGGGCGGCGTTGATGGTGCGCACCGGCACCTGAAAGCGCAGCCCGTCCACCGAAGCCAGCAGCCCCTCGCCCCAGTAGCGCACGATCGGGATGCCGGCCTGGGCGGCGATCAGCCGCGCGTTTGCCGCGGCGATCGTGTCGGCGCGCAGGTAGTACTGGTCGACGTGCACGAGCCGGGCCCGGGTCAGGGCCTCGTAGCCGGGGTTGACCACCGGGGCCAGGCCGATGTTGCACGCCTCGGACACCAGCAGCGCGACCGCCGAGGTGGGCAGGTCCTTCATCCGGGTCGTGCCGTTGCCGAGGTGGACGAAGGCGTCGAGGAAGCCGGTCCAGGCATTCACCTCGAACAGCAGGTCCGGCAGGTCGATCTTCGGGAGCATCTTCTCGACCCGCTGGCGCAGCCAGGTCAGGGACTTCGGCTCGCCGAGCGCGCCGAGCTTGTCGACGTTCAGCTTCACCCGCCCGTCGTCCTGTACCTCGATGGACACCTTCGCCGCCGGCCCCGCCTCCTCCAAACGTTCGGCGAGCTGCTTCCATCCGGCGTCCAGGCCCCGTACCAGCTCCGCCAGGTGCTCGGTGACGGGCATGTCCAGGCTCAGGGCCGCCAGGACGTCCTCCTCCACCGCGTCCCAGTCGGGCCCGTCCAGCAGGCGGGCCCGCGGGTTGGACCAGCGGTGCGAGGGCGAGGCGAAGACATCGCGGTTGTTCAGGGCCCGGTGCAGCTGCTCCAGCACGCACACCACGTACGCGTCCCGGTCCACCGCACCCTGCGGCAGATCCGGGTTGGCGTACACCGCCTTGCGCCACGCCGGCGGCACGAGCTTGTCGTCCACCTCGCGCGGCAGCAGCGGCTTGACACCCACCTTCCGCCGGGCCAGCGCTGGCAGGCCCCGCACCCCGGCCAGGACCCGCTTCCCGGCGCTTGCCGCGTCCAGCGCCTTCGACTCACCCAGCAACGCGAGGAACGGTCGCACCGTGGCGTACCGGTTCGCGAGCGCGGCCCGCATGGCGACCTCGGCCGAGTTCTCGTCCTCGGGCACCAGGGTCACCACGGTGGCCGCCGCGCTCATCACGGCGGCGCGTGGCGCGACCTCCTCCACCGCCGCCCACAGCGCGGCCACGTCCAGGTCCGCCTCATGCTCCTCGACCAGCTCCAACTCCTCGAACAGCACCTTCGCCGCCCGCGCGAGCACCCGAGACGCCTTTTCCAGCTGCGGCAGCGTCGACAGCCGCTCCTTCTCCGTCTTGCGCTTCGCCGTGTTCAGCAGCCGGGTGGACATGAGGACCTGGAACAGGTCCAGGGCCTCGTCGATCGCCTTCGCCTCCAGGTGCCGCATCACCGCGGTGAGCATCGCCGTGCGCTTCGGCTCCGCCGCCCGCTCCAGCAGCGGCGCCTTCGACCCCAGCGCGTACCGGGCCAAAGCGGCCATTCGGTTCGGCGGGATCTGCGACAGCCTCAACCTGCCGAGCCGGTAGGCACCGATCTCGTCCACCCGCTCCAGCGCACGGGCGAACGCCGTGCCCGTCGTCCGCGTCGGCGGCCGGCGCAGCCGCTCCAGCTCCGAGAACCGCGAGCCCTCCGGCGTCTTCAGCGTCGCCACCAGATCCCCGGGCAGTGCCGGGTCCGCGCGGCGGGCCGCTCCCGCGACCGTGGCGTGCAGCCGCTTCTCCGCGACCTTCCGCACCTCCGACACCTGCCGGGCCAGCACCGAGACGCCCGGCAGCAGCACCCGGTTGCGGCGCAGCCAGCCCACCGCGTGGTCGAACAGCGCCTTCGGACCCTCGGCGTGCGTCCACGCCCGCCCGTGTAGGAAGGTCCGGAACCGCCGGGACCATTCCGGGTCGTCGTACTCGTGGTACTCGTAGCCGTCCCGGATCTCCCAGGCGTGCTCGTACGCCGTCGGCTTGCGCTCCGTGTACGCCTTCACGCAGGAGACGTCCTCGATGCCGATCTGCGCGGCCAGGTGCTCGACCACGGCCCACGGCACATCCAGCGGGTCGTCCGGGAGGAACCGGCCGATGTAGCGCACCGTGCACATCTGGACGGCGAACCCGAGCCGGTTGTGGTCCCCGCGTCGCTTCGCGATCAGCTTGCGGTCCTCGTCGTCCAGGAAGAAGAACCGCTCCAGCTCTGGCCGGGTCGGCTCCTCATTGAACTTGCCGTACGACGCCGCCTGCTCATCGGTCAGGAACTCCACTGGCATGGACGCGAAGCTATCGGCGCCCGCAGCCGCTCAGGGATCTTCCACCGAACCGCGCCGCCGGGCCTGCCGCCTGTGGTAGGCGCCATGATCACCGGCTTAGCGTTAACAGCTGTACCGATGTTCCCCGAGGCCGAAGTCGGCGCGGGCCTGCTCGACGGCTTCGGGGTACGCCTGGCGCTTCTCGTGCTCGGCGAGCGCCCGGTAGATGCTGGCCAGGCCGGGGTTGTGGCCCTTGCGCTTGCCGGTGGGGATGATCAGGTCGGGGCGGATCTGCTCGACGGACTCGCCTGCCGCCCGGCGGCGGAGCACGGTGTGCAGCATGTCGTCGGTGATGACGGGGGGCCGGCCGCCGTGCTTTCCCTTGCGGGCGGCGGCGTCGAGTCCTTCGAGGGTGGCTTCGCGGATGCTCTCGCGCTCGGTCGGGCGGACCAGCGGGAATTCCAGGGGAGGACCCTGCGGGTCAGTGAGGCCGTGGAGCGCAGCTCCACCGGAGAGCGCCGATCGCGCTGACCACCCTCCTGCCCGACCTTGCCCGGCATGTCGAGAGCAACCGGCAGCTCCGGGGCGGGCGTCCTCCTCGACGCATCATGCTCACGCGCGTCCTCCCTTTCTCGCGGTAAACCCGGAGGTCATCGTCACGCGGGATCCCGTACGTGCGAGGGGAAACCGAGAAACCCGACCCTGAAGACCCCCGATGAGGCGATCATTTTCGCTAGCGGGAATGTTGTCTGCTCAGTTAGCTAAGAGCTACCTATTTCGACAAGCTGTAAGGCAACCTGTATGGATCTCCTCCCGGCAACTCATTCGCGGAGCTGAACAGTTAGCGGAAATTGCGTGTCAGCGATCCGCTGACGCTTCGGGAGGTGCCGGTTTCCGGCGGGTCGTGCCCCGGAAGCCGGCACCAAGCGCACCGAAGCAGCGGCCGCGAGAGCGCCGAACAGCGCCGAGCCGGGCTGCGTGCGCGGTTGACCACCGGGTGCGCCACCGACCTCATCGCGCCCACATCTACACCGGGCCACCCGTCGGGGCAGCCCCGGGAACACCCCTGTACGGCCCGGAGAACGCCGATCGCCCGACGGCGGCCCTGTTCCACCCCGAGCCCACGAACAGCCGTCAGGCGGTGATCTACGGACACTCCACCCTGCCCTTCCGGTCGCCGGGCGAAGCCCGTCCGCTCTA
>NZ_JBSFKL010000027.1:0-55069 GCF_053598535.1 Streptomyces sp. NPDC001108 | reverse complement strand
CTCGTGCGCTACCGCGAGGTACGGGAGAGGTACGCGGCGGTGACGGAGATTTCCACAACCGGCGGGTAGTCCACAGGCCCCGGCAGGATTTCCGCGCGCGTCCTCCTCCGGAGGAACGACGCACGATCCTACGGATCGTCAAGACAATAAAGCCCTACGGGCTTTATGCAATTCCTCCGGAATTGCATGGTGAATTTCCTCCGGAAATTCACGGGCCGCGTAGCCGGGCGCGTCCTCCGCTCCGCTCACGGACACACCCTCACCTGTCGGTGCGTCGCCTCCTACCGCGTTGTGGGGGCTTGGGTGTGCCCGCTATCGCGGGCTGCTGGCTACGGAAGGGTGGGGTCGGGTGCGATCTGCCGGAGCGTGGGGGTCAGGTCACCGAACCCGTGCATCACATCCGACTGTATCGGGGTAGAGATCGAGAATTCATCCCGCCCTCTGACGGACTGAATCAAGACTGTGCATCACGAAGCATTGAACGGGGTAGAGACTGGGATTTTACGGCACCACCGTCATTCCGATTCAGGGCAGGAGAAAGCGCCCAGGAAGGTGGCGCTCAAATTGACGGGAAACACATCCCACAGGAGCCGGATACCCCGAGCCGCTTACCATTTCCTGCCCCTCTAAAACACTCCGGAAATTTCGAGCATAAGCGGCGGAAATTGAATTCACTTACAGGCGATCAGAACCGCCGTACCACCGTCAGTGATGCCCGGCGCGCGGAGGCCCTGCCGACGCGCGAGAGGAACGTGAGAGGCCGCCAGCCTGCGGGGCCGGAACGGCGGCGCGCCCCCGCGACGGGGGTTTGCCCAGTTCGGCACCACCGTGGGCAGCCGGAGGAGGCCAGCACGCGGTTGACGCAGCCACGGCCGCGCCCCGAGCGGAATGGGTGACGGCGGAACCGCCCGGGCGGGCCGGAGCAACGGAGGCTGTCCGCAGGCGGTCCCGCTCCGTTCCTAGAAGAGCGTCAGGCAGCTGGCCTTATCGTTGATCCCTGTCGGGACGTTGATCGTGGGACCGTAGGCGCCGAACTGCCCGAGGAGGTTGGAACAACCACCAAAGACGCTGTAGGTGTCGAACAGCTGCATGGTGGCGCCGCTCCTGTTCCAGAGTGAGCTGATCTTGTTGTTCATGTCGTAGTTGGCGAGGTTGAAGGTGCCGACCGAGGGCACCACCCACAGATTCGGTGTGCCATTCGTGCTCTGGAACACGCATGCCTGGCCGTGCAGGCAGTTGTCCCACGCCTCCGTCCCGGTCGTACCGGTGATCTTGATCGGCTGGATCGACACCACAGCGTCGGCCGTCTTGCTCTCGGAGGGCGTTTCGGCTGCTGCAGCCGTGCCGGTCGCAGACGCGAGAACCATCGCGACCGCTGCCAGAGCAATACGCTTACGCATCAGATGAGCCTCCTGTCAGCACGTGCGGTGTGCACGCGAGTCCTCGTATCGTGATGCTCCGCGAGTTTGTGAGGTTGGGTGCCAGCGCACGGCAGGTAGGCAATCAGCGCGGAGACTACGCCTCCGGAGTTTGGTTGCGAAACTGCCCGAAAGTCGCGTCGTGGGCTCTCTTGAACACGCGGCGGAGCTCTGGCGGGCTGAAGGATCCGTTCCCGTGACGGAGCCGAGGGCGTCGGCTTCTCGTGTTCTGGTCGGGCCCTCGCCGCCCGTGGTAGCCGTGCAGCTGGTATTCGGACCGGTTCACCCCGGCAACGCCAGTGCCGGCGTGGACGGCGCCTTAATCCGCCCGAGGTCCATGGCCGCGAGCTTCGCGAGCGGGCCGTCGAGAGGGCGAGACCGCGCTGCACGGCGACGTGGTGACGGTCCAGCTGCTTGTAGAGGGTGTGCGAGCTCTCGAGGACGGCCGCAGCACGGAAGAGGCGGACGGCCTCCAGCAGTTCGGGCACCGGATCGATGGGAGGGGCCGTCTACCGGGACGCGGCACGGCGGCGGTACGCCTTCTGCCGACAGGCGGGGCGGCAGTACCGGGAATCGGCACGCCCAGCCGTAACGGGGCTGCCCGCACTTCTCGCACGGGCGGCCCGACCCGCGGTTGCCGTTACGGGTACGCGTGAGGAACGTCCGGCACGCCCGGGAGCACGTCACCCCCCGCAGCAGCGCCTCCGCCCCGCGGACCACGACCAGGCCGCATCCGGCGACGCACGCCTGGGGCGGGAGGGCCTCCCCGCGGCCGGCCAGGCCCCACCACTCCGAAGACGCCGCAGGCGGCTTCCCAAGCCCTCGTGGAACCTCAGCCCGACCTGGTAATTACTCCGCAGCGTTGATGCTGTTCGGGGGATTGAATACGCAGAACTCGTTGCCTTCCGGGTCGGCAACGACGATCCAGCGAAAGCCGTGTTCGCTGAGTTCTTCGGAGAGCCTCGCAGCGCCGAGCCGTTCAAGGCGACTGACCTCGGACACCAGGTCTGCGGTGCCAAAGTCGAGGTCAAGGTGCATGCGGTTCTTGCCCTGCTTGGGTTCTGGGACGTGCTGCAGGAGAAGGGTTGGTGCAGGAGCGGGACCGACCAGGCTCAGGTAGGGGGATCCCTGGAAGCCGCGCCGGTAGTCCAGCGGGGCGAGCGCGGCGAGCCAGAAGTTCGCTTGCGCTTCGGTGTCGACACAGTCCAGCGTCACAACGATCTGCATGGCGGAACGGTAGGAGGCTTGGTGCGTCCTGACGACCCATTTTCCCGGGGACCTGCGACGGGGCCATCTCCGCGCGCAGCGAGTGGCACAGGGCTTCCACGCCCGCCTTGGAGGCGCAGTACGCGCTCATCATCGGCGCGGCCCCGATGGAGGCCGGGGACGCGATCTGGAGGTAGTGCCCGTGGGCGTCCAGCAGGTGCGGCAGGAACACCCGGGCGGTGACCGCGCTGCCGACGAGGTTAACCTCGATCACGCCTCGCCATCTCTCGGGGACGGAGTCCGCGAACGGCCCGCCCTCGGCCACGCCCTCGTCGGCGACGACGATCGACGCGGGGCCCAGACGGCGGCGCACCTCGTCGGCGGCGCGCGCCATCGCCGCGTCGTCGGTGACGTCCACGTGCCAGTGCCCGGTGGGTGCGGGGAGCGTGCCAGCCACCCGGGCGAGCGCCTCCTCCTCCAGGCCGAGCAGTGCCACTCGGGCGCCCCGGGCGGCCAACTCCCGGGCGACGGCCTTGCCGAGGCCGCGTGCCCCGCCCGTCACCACGGCCGTACGGCCGCTCAGCGGGTGCTTCCGGTCGGTCACGGGACCCGGGGGTGGCGGATGTGCGCGGCGGGAGTGGCGGGAGGTGCGGCCGCGGGCAGGAGACCGGAGACCGCCGTTCGAGTCACCGCAGTCGCCGCGATCCGTGCCTGGGCCGGCCGCCCCGAACACACCCCCATTCCCACTCGCGGCGCCCTCGTCTCGGCAACCGGGTCGGGCAAGACCATCACCGCCGCCTGGGCAGCCCGAGACTGCTTCCCAACGGCCGGATCCTCGACCTCACAGCGGACAGCCCCCTCACCCAAAGTTCCCGGGTGGCCATCGGAGGGTGACGGCCCATCGTCGTACGCTGTCGCCCATGAGCACCTCCCTCTACTACAGTGCGCACCGCGCGACACCGCTGACCAACACCGAGCTGGCCTCCGTCGCGCAGATCGTCGCCGCGCACATGGCGTTGTTCCCCTACGAGGACGAGGAAAGCCTGTGCCTGTACGACGGGGACGTGGTCGGAGCGGGAGAAGTCCTTTCCGGGTCCACCAAAATGCCACACGACCCCGGTCGCCTGATGCCGGTGATCGCCCATGTGCTGGATTCCGTCACGGAGCTGCGCCGGGCCGTGCCGGGTGCCGAATGGCGCGTCCACATGGACGATCTCGACGTTCCGTGGGACGAAGCCGAAGGGTACGTTCTTCCCGGGATGCGTGACGCGGACCTGATCGCGGAACTCGCTGCGATCATGAACGAAGCGACGGAGTGAAATCTCTCAGAGTAGCCACTGCACCGAACCCGTGATCACGGGGTGGGACGCTCGCTCGCGGGTTCACCACCACGCTGCACCTGGCCGTCGAGCAGGGGCAGAAGCCCATGTCGGTCGTGGCGACGTCCCCGACCCGGACGGCGGTGTCGTCGTCCAGACCCTCGATCGCCTTGCGCACGTCGCCGACCGTCAGCGCCCAGTGCAGCAGGCCCTGCCGGTCACTCCATGCCGAACTCGAAGGTGTGGCGGCCGTCGTGGTCGTCGAACAGCAGGCACGGCGTCGGGTCGTCCGGGGGCGTGCTTGGTGTCGCGGGCGATGCAGGGCGGAAGATTGAACAGCTCACGGGCCCGGGGCCGCCAGTGCAACCACCAGTTGCCGTCGCTGACGGTCTGTCCGAGGGCGTAGTGCCACTCGCCCCGTGACCGGACTCCACCTAGCACCAGGTGAAGTCCTCCAGCGCGTTCGCGCCGAAGCGCAGGTTGGCAAGCTCGCGGTGTTCCTCCCAGTGGGCTCAGCCCGGCCCGGTTCATGTCACGGTGGATCAGCGAGCTCAGACCGGCGGACGCGTCGTGACGCCACCGCACCGCAAGGAGATGCATGAGCGCCAGTGCAAGACTCACGCCTCCCGCCGCTTCCGGTCGAGCACGGCATCGCCCACTTCAAGAACTGGCGGGCCCTGTCCCGACGCCTCGGCCGACGCGAGTACATAAGCGACGTGGCCCAGGCCGCCGACTTGCTCTCCCACAGCAGACCGCAGACCTGGGCCATCGACGGGGGCGTGAGCACCGGTGCCACAAAGCCCTCGGAGTCTCGTCGCTAACCGTGCACGAGCTCGCTCGCTAGAGGCGCCGCCGCCGTGCCGTCAGGGCGTAGCAGGCGAGGAGGGCGAGGGTGAAGGCGATGCCGATGACGGCCGCCTGCCGCATGTCCGGTACCTTCACCGCCGTCGCCGCGACCGCGAGGACGCCGAGCCCCGCGACGACCGCGAGCTTGTCGCCGCCCCGGACGGAGAAGCCGGTGAACTCCCCTGGGTGCGCCGCGCGGTGGCGCCGGAAGGCGACGTACGAGGCCAGGATCAGCAGCCATACCAGCATCACTGCGAAGATCGCGATCGACATCATGATGCCGAAGAGGCCGCTGACGTCGTAGAAGGCGAGCAGGGCCGCGGCCGCTATGCCCAGGGTGGATGAGGCGATCGCGACCGCTGGGACACCCCGGCGGTTGAGGCGTGCCAGCGGCTTCGGCGCGAGGCCGTCGTCGCCGAGCGAGTGGAGCAGCCGGGAGGCGCCGTAGAGGTGGGCGTTGGCGGCGGACATGGCGGCGATGAGCACGACCGCGTTGGTGACGGTCGCGGCGGCGGGCACGCCGATCTCGGAGAAGACGCGGACGAAGGGGCTCGCCTCGACGCTGCCGTCGCCGTCCGCCATCCGGCGCCATGGGATCAGGGCCAGCACCAGGGTGATGGAGAGCAGGTAGAAGAAGCTGAGTCGCCAGGCCAGTTGGCGCATCGCGGTGCGTATGGTGCGCTGCGGGTCGGCGGCCTCGGCGGAGGCGATGGCGACGACTTCGAAGCCGGCGTACGCGAACATCACCACGGACATCGCCAGCCAGATCGAGCTCATGCCGTGAGGGAGGAAGCCTCCGTCGTCGGTGAGGTGCGCGAAGCCGGTGGCCTCGGTGTCCGGTAGCCCGAAGAGGACCAGCAGGGCTGCACAGAGGATGAAGGCGCACAGGGCTGTCACCTTGACGCTGGAGAGCCAGAACTCGGTGGTGCCGAAGGACTTCACGCTGATCACGTTGACCGCGAGGACGATCGCCGCGACGGCGAGGATCGCCACCGACATCGGCACCGCCGGCCACCACCAGCGGATGTAGAGCGCGGAGGCGACGACCTCGGTGCCGATGACGACGACGGCGCTGAACCAGTACAGCCAGCTGCTGAGGAAGCCAGCCCAGGGGCCCAGGTAGCGGCGGGCGATGGTGCCGAACGAGCCCTGGACGGGGTGGGCGGCGGACATCTCGCCGAGCAGCACGGCGATGATCGCGACAAGGACCGCCCCGATCACGTACGAGACGATCACGGCGGGCCCGGCGACGGACATCGCAGAGCCGGAGCCAAGGAAGAGGCCGGTGCCGAGCGCGGAGCCCAGCCCGATCATGGTGGTCTGCCGGTGGGTGAGCGAGCGGACCAGCCCCTTACCGGAGCCGGAGTCGGGAGCGGGTCTGGCTCCGTCGGCGGCCGCCGGGGCGGGGGGTGCGGAGTCGCTGGGTGAGGCCATGGCGGTAGGGCCCTTCTGCACGGGGGTGGACAACGGGGGGAGGGTCAGAACTCGCTGTTGCGGAACGGCTTGACGGGGGCGTCGAGGTGGGGCTTGCCCAGGACCTTCGACGACAGGGCGTAGATGCCGTGGTTGGTCAGGACCCAGGCGATGTTCCGGTCCCACTCCACGTAGACCCCGTGGGTCTGGTTGCCGTACGCGTAGTCCGCCGTGTCGCGGCCGTACGCCTTCGGCACGAAGTACGCGGAGATCTTCGGATCGGCCGGGTTGGACACGTTGAAGAACTGCACGCCCGCGTTGTAGAAGCCATAGCCGAGGACGTCGGCATCGTGCTTGCCCGGGTTGGTGTAGTAGCCGGTCCGCTTGGGGCCGAAGCTGCCGCGCCGCTGGCAGTAATCCGTGATACCGGCCGACTTGGGCGGCACCGGGCGGGGGAGGGCGCCGACAACGCGGGGGTTCTTCGGGTTCTTGGCGTCGATCTGGTAGACGTCCTTGTAGGGCTCGTAGCAGTCCTCGGTGAGCGGGTAGCCGGAGTAGTAGATCATTCCGGTCTTCTCGTACTGGGAGACGTCGATGTTGTCACCCTCGGTGCCCGAGACCGACGCCGGGAGATCGAGGTGGCTCACGGTCCGCAGGTTCGACGGGTCGGAGACGTCGAGGACCGTCAGGCCGTAACCGCCCATCGCGGCGAAGGCGTAGCGCCCGCCCTTCTCCACGGGTTTGGGGAGGAAGAGCGGCATCCGGGCGCCCATCCAGCTGGTGCGGTTGCCGCAGCGGGGATTCTTTTGATAGGCCGTGTCCTCCCCGGTGCGCTGCCCCAGCAGGTGCCAGGTGTCGAGGAGTTTCGGGTGCGCCGGGTCGGTCATGTCCCAGGACTGGTAGCCGGCCGAGTGCAGGTTGGTGGGGTACTCGGTGCCGGAGTAGGTGTCGTCCGGCGCCGTGGCGATGAACATGTACTTCTCGCCCGTCCAGTACGGCACGTCGATCGAGCCGGAGCCCTGCTGCGCCGACGCCGGGTCGCTGCGCAGCGGGTCGGCCTGGGTGGAGTCGGTGGAGACGGTCGCCAGGAGCTTCCAGTCCTTCTTGCGCGGGCCGTCCAGGCGGTACACCTTGAAGCCCTTGAGCCCCGGCTTTTCCCGCAGCTTCCGAACGCCCTCGGGGTTGTTGTACTTGTCGAGCGGCGGGTGGTCGGAGAGTTCGGAGATCTGCCGCTTGCTCTCGAAGCTCTGCACCATGACGTACGCGTTCAGCTTCTTGTTCCACTGGATGGTGGAGGCGCCCCAGTAGTCGTGTGCCGCCCAGTCGCCGTTGGGCCGGCTCTCGTCGCCGCCGATGTCCTCGCGGCTCAGCTTCTCGACGACCCTCACCTTCCGCACGTCGGTGATGTCGTAGACGCGGCCCTCGGAGCGGTCGTACTGGAAGAGGTAGCGGCGGCCGTCGAAATCGACGACGTTCTGCCAGGTGTGGAAGTAGTCGGGGGTGAAGGCAGCTCCCTCGTAGGCCGCTTCGACTTTCATGTTCTTGATGTACGAGCGGGTGTCGTACTCTGCCCTGCGCCCTGGGAAGGGGTGCTCGGACTCCTCGTCGACTGGTGTGAGGGCGGGGTGCCGGAAGGTGCCGTCGAGCTGCATCCCGTACGCGCCGGGGTCGGCCTGCCCGGGTCGGCGGTCGGCGCACACCGCGAGGACGTTCGGGTCGGTGGCGGCGGTGGTCGCGCCGGACGCGCCGGGGACGAGCAGGCCGGCGGTGACGGCGGCCGCGGCGACGGTGGCGAGAGCCGTGTTCCTGCGGGTGAAGCGCATCGGACGGTCCTTTCGGGGGCGGGGAGGGAGGGAGGAGCAGGCGGCGAGGGCTTCAGGTGACGGTGGGCCGCTGCTGGAACGCGGGGGCGAGATGGGCCCCGGAGGTGACGATGTCGCGCAGCTCGACCACCGCGCGCAGGACGTCGGCGTGCGAGACGTACAGGGCGTTGAAGCCGAAGCGGAGCAGGTCGGGGGCGCGCATGTCGCCGATCACACCCCGCGCGGTGAGCGCGGCGACCAGTGGGTACGCCTCCGGGTGGCGCAGCGCGACCTGGCTCCCGCGGCACTCCGGCTCGCGCGGGGTGGCCGGGGCGAAGCCGAGGCCGTCCAGGAGGGCGTCGGCGCATTCCTGGAAGAAGCCGGTCAGGGAGAGGCTCTTCTTCCGTACGGCGGCCATCTCGACCCCGTCGAATGCGGTGAGCGCGGCCTCCAGGGCGATCAGGGAGAGCAGCGCGGGCGTGCCGATCCGGGCTCGGGTGATGTCCGTCGCCGGGGTGTACGTGCCTGCCATGGCGAACGGTTCGGCGTGTCCGTGCCAGCCGGTCAGCGGGTGGTCGAACGTCTCCTGGTGGCGGTGGGCGACGTATGCGAACGCCGGGGCGCCCGGCCCGCCCGACAGGTACTTGTAGCCGCAGCCGACCGCGAAGTCCGCGTTCACCGCGTCGAGTGCGACCGGTAGGGCGCCCGCCGCGTGGCACAGGTCCCAGTGCACCAGGGCCCCGGCGGCGTGCGTGGCGGCGGTGAGTGCGGCCATGTCGTACAGTTCGCCGGTGCGGTAGTCGACCGGCGCGTACGCGGCGACGGCGACGTTCCCCGCCTCGGTGGCGAGCACGGCGGCGGCGTCCCGGGCCGGCACCCGGCGGACGTCGAGACCGAGGAGCCGGCCCACCGAGTCGGCGATGTACTGGTCGGTGGGGAAGTGGTCCGGGTCGGTCAGCAGCAGTCGGCGGCCGGGGCGCAGCCGGGCGGCGGCCAGCAGGGTGTTGAAGAGCTGGACGCTGGTCGAGTCCCCGGCGACGACTTGCCCGGGGGCCGCGCCGACCAGCCGCCCGACGGCGTCGCCGGTCCGCACCGGCGCCTCCCACCAGCCGTTGGCGTTCCAGGAGCGGATCAGGTCGGTGCCCCACTGGCGGTGTACGGCGTCTTCGAGGGCGGCCGGGACGGCGGCGGGCAGGGCGCCGAGGGAGTTGCCATCGAGGTAGACGATGCCCTCGGGGAGGAGGAAGCGGTCCCGGACGGCGGCGAGCGGGTCGGCGGCGTCCAGTGCGGCGGCGCGGGTGGTGAGGTCGGTCAGCATGAGTGGGCTCCGTGGTCGGGACTGGCGGGGGTGGCGGGCCGGGTGAGGTCGAGGGCGATGTCGGTGAGCAGGTCCTCCTGCCCGCCGACCAGTTGTCGTCGGCCCGCCTCGACGAGCAGGTCCCGGGTGTCCAGGCCGTGGCGGGCGGCCGTCGTCTCCGCGTGCCGCAGGAAGCTGGAGTACACCTCCGCGTGGCCGAGCGTCAGCGCACGGGTCGGTCCTGGCTCGGCCGGACCAGCTCCTCGGCGGCGTCCATCAGGGGGAAGAGCGCGCAGCCGTGCTCCGGGCCCATTGATCATGGCGGCGGCGGTCACGAGCTCCGAGCCGCGGATCATCTTGATGAGGAGATCGGTGCCGATGTTGCCCGATCCGATGACGGCGGCCTTCACCGCACGGCTTCCTTCAGCAGGGGGGCAGTCCGAAGAAGCGGACGGCGTTGCCGCCGAGGATGGCCTCCCGCTCGGCGGGGGCCAGGCCGCTCTCCCGCACCAGTCGGCCGATGGACTCCTCGCCCAGGGGGAACGGGTGGTCGGAGCCGAGCAGCACCCGTTCCGCGCCCATCACGTCCACCAGGAGCCGCAGCGCCCCGGGGTCGAAGACGGCCGAGTCCACGGCGAAGCGCTCGGTGTAGTGCGACGGCGGGTGCGGGCTGTCGGCGCGCACGATGTCCCGCCGGTACCAGGCGTTGTCCGCCCGGCCCAGCAGATACGGGAAGCTGCCGCCACCGTGGGCGAATAGGAGCCGCAGCGACGCCGGGAGCCGCTCGAAAGCGCCGGAGAGGATCAGCGACAGGATCGTCAGGTGCGTCTCGCCTGCCATCCCCGCCAGCCAGGCCAGCATGTAGCGGGAGTGACGCGGTCCGGCCGGCAGGTCCCATGGATGGACCAGGACGGCCGCGTCCTCGTGCGCGCAGTGCGCGAGGAATTCGAGGAGGGCGCTGTCGTCGAGGTCGCGGTTGCCGAGGTGGTTGCCGATGTGGACGCCGTGGAAGCCCTCCCGCATCGCCTCGGTGACCATCGCGCAGGCCGCCTCGGTGTCCTGGAGCGGGACCTGGCACAGCGGGGCCAGTCGGTCGGGGGCGTGCGCGGCGTACCGCAGGAGGTGCCCGTTGACGGTCCGGCACCAGTCGGCGGCCCTTGCCGCCTCGAGGCCGTAGCCGAACAGCAGCGGCGTGCTGGACAGCACCTGCACGTCTACCCCGAGCCGGTCGAGGTCGGCGACGCGGGCGGCCGGGTCCCACAGGGTACGGCGCACCGGACGGTAGTCGGCGGCCCCGGCCATCATCATGCCGGCGTCGGGGCCGTCCGTGGTGCGCAGCCACGGGCCGTCCTCGGAGCCGGTGATCCGGCGCGACTCGGTGCGGCCGATCTCGGGGAAGACGTGTGCGTGGACGTCGACGGTGGTCATGCGCCGCCCGCCTCGTCGCGCCGGGTGCGGGGCCGCAGCTCCTCGGGCCAGTCCTTGCCCGGGTGGAGGGCGCCGCAGTGCCCGCAGGTGCGGGCGGCATCGTCGGCGTAGAAGGCGGAGAAGACCGGCGGCAGGTCGTCCACGATCGAGGTGAGCTGCATCTCGCTGCGGTGCACCAGGTGGTGGCACTCGACGCAGTACCACTCGAAGGCGTCGCGGTGGCCTTGCGGCCGCGCGAACTCGACGACCAGGCCGATGCTGTCCTCCTCCGGCCGCTGCGGGGAGTGCCGCAGGTGCGCCGGGGCGAGGAAGACGTCGCCCTCGCGGATGTGGAGGTCGCGCGGCGGCCTGCCCTCCTCTTCCACGACGCGGAGCACCATGTCGCCCTTGAGCTGGTAGAAGAACTCCTCGATGGGGTCGTCGTGGAAGTCGGTGCGGCGGTTGGGTCCGCCGACGACCGTCACCATCAGGTCGGCGTCCTGCCAGATCTGCACGTTGCCGACCGGTGGCTTCAGCAGGTGACGGTGCTCCTCGATCCACGTCTGGAGGTTGAACGGTCTCATCGTCATCGCTGCTGTTCCTTGCTGGGGTGCCGGGGGATGTGGGCCACCGCGCTGATCTCGATCAGCAGGTGGGGGTGGGGGAGCTGGTGGACGGCGACGGTGGTCCGGGTCGGCCCGGTCTCGTCGAAGTACTCGGCGTAGATCTCGTTGTAGCCGCCGAAGTCGTTCATGCTGACCAGGTACGCGGTCACCGACACCAGGTCGTCCAGACCGCCGCCGGCCGCGGCCAGGATGGCCGCGATGTTGTCGAGGACTGCCCGGGTCTGTGCCCGGATGTCGAGGTCGGTGACGCCCATCGGGTCGGCGCTCGCCCCGGTGAAGCCTCCGTCCGGGCGGCGGGAGCTTGTACCGGAGACGAAGACCAGGTCTCCTGCGCGCCGCAGGTGCGGGAAGCGGCCGCGCGGCGGGGCCGCGCCGGGGACGATCACGTCGCCTCCCCGGTGGTGAGGCCGATGGAGCCGAGCCGGGCCACTACGGCCCGCACGTGCGTGCCTGGCGGCAGCGGTACGGCGGCGGTCGCCGCCCCGGCGAGGACGACCGTCCCCGGGGCGAGAGGGCCGGCCAGCCGGGCGGCGGCGGCCAGCGCGCGCAGGGGGTCGCCGAGGATCGCGGCCGTCGAACCGGTCTCGATCGGGTGGCCGTCGACCTCCAGCACCACGCCCAGGTTGGCCAGGGTCCGCAGTCCGCCCAGCCCGGCCGCCGGGGTCCAGGGGCCGAGCGCGTACCCGGCGGCGGAGGTGTTGTCCGCGATCACCTCCGGCAGCGAGAAGCGGAAGCCGTCGTAGCGGGAGTCGATGACTTCCAGGGCCGGCGCCACCGCCGCGACCGCCGCCGCCGGATCGCCGCCGGGGGCGAGGACCGCGCCGAGCAGGAAGGCGATCTCGGGCTCCACCCGGGGGTGGATCAGGCCGGAGACGTCGCAGTGCCCCCCGTCCGGGATCTCCATCCGGTCCGTCAGCCGCCCGTGGATCAGGTCGGAGACGCCCATCTGCCGCATCTTCGCAGCGCTGGTGAAGCCCAGTTTCACCCCGGTGGGCCGCTCGCCCCGGGCGAACCGCCGTGCCAGCAGCGCTCCCTGCACGGCGTAGGCCTCCGCGGTGGTGGTGAGCCCGCTGCCGCCGCCGGGCAGCGGGCGCGCCTCCCGGGCGGCCTCGTCCAGCGCCTCCGCCAGCGCGACCGGGTCCACCTCTGCAGTCGGGTCTGTCAGGGTCATCGGGGGTCTCCTTCCTCGGGGGCGCGTCCGAAGGCCGCGCGCACCGAACCGAGCCCGTCGATACGGGCCTCCAGCACGTCGCCCGGCGCCACGGCCGTCATCGGCCCGAGCGCCCCCGTGAGCACGGTGTCCCCGGCCTGCAGCGGCCGGCCGAGCCGGACGAGGGTGTCGGCCAGCCAGACGGCGGCGTGCAGCGGGTGACCGAGGCAGGCGACTCCCGCGCCGGTGGAGACGGGCTCGCCCCGTCGCTCCAGGACCATCCCCGCGGTCCGCAGGTCCACGTCCCGCAGGAGCACCGGACGGGTGCCGAGGACGTACGCCCCGCTGGAGGCGTTGTCGGCGATCGTGTCCACGGCCGTGATGTCCCAGTCCCGGATCCGGCTGCCGGCCACCTCGACGGCGGGCAGCGCGAAGGCGGTTGCCCGGATCACGTCGGCCACCGTGTGCCGCTCGTGCCCGAGGTCCTGCTCCAGGACGAGCGCCACCTCGGCTTCGGCCTTCGGTTGGAGCACCGCCCCCCAGGGCAGCTCCGCGCCGTCCGGCACGGCGGTGTCGTCGAGGAGGGCGCCGAAGTCCGGGGTCTCGACGCCGAGCTGCTGCTGCACGGCGGGCGAGGTCAGACCGACCTTCCAACCGGTGATCCGGCGGCCCCCGGCCAGCCGACGCTCGGTCAGCAGGGACTGCACGGCGTAGGCCGCGTCCAGGTCGCCTGTCGGCAGCAGGTCCCGCACCGGGGCGCACGGCACGCCGGTGCGCCGGGCCCGGTCCAGTCGCTCGACGGCGGCCTCCACGACCGTGTTCTCGGGGCTCGTCACAGCTTCACGCACACATTCATCGGCTCGGAGAAGAAGTCCAGGGAGTGGTCGCCGCCCTCACGCCCGATGCCGGACGCCTTCACCCCGCCGAACGGGGTGCGCAAATCGCGCAGGTTCCAGGTGTTGACCCAGGCGATGCCCACGTCGAGCGCCGGGGCGATGCGATGGGCGCGGCGCACGTCGCCGGTCCACACGGTGCCGGCCAGGCCGTACGGACCGGCGTTGGCGAGGGCGAGCGCCTCCTCCTCGGTGTCGAACGGCGCCAGGTGCACGACCGGGCCGAAGATCTCGTTCCGCACCGCCAGGTGGTCCTCGGGCAGGCCGGTCAGCACGGTCGGCTCCACCCAGAAGCCGCCATCCCGCTCGTCGCCGAAGCACGGCACCCCGCCGCCCGCCAGCACCTCGCCGCCGTCGGCGGCGGCCCGCTCCAGGTGGCGCAGGACCTTGTCGCGGTGGGCGGCCGACACCATCGGCCCGTAGCCGGACAGCTCTTTCGCCCCGGCGGCCAGCGCCGCCGCGAACGCGTCGAACACCGACCGCTCCACGTACATCCGTTCGGTGCACAGGCAGACCTGACCACTGTGGGTGAAGGACGACCGCAGTGTGCCCGCCACCGCCTCCTCCAGGTCCGTGTCGGCGAAGACGAGGCCGGCGTTCTTGCCGCCGAGCTCGAAGGAGACCGGCGCGAGCCGGGCCGCCGCAGCCCGCATGATCGTGGAGCCGGTGCGGGACTCGCCGGTGAAGGCGATGGCGTCCACCCCGGGGTGCTCGGTCAGCCACTGACCGGCCGCGTCCGCGCCGCAGCCGTGCACCAGGTTGAACACGCCCGCCGGGACGCCCGCCTCGGCCATCACCTCAGCCAGCAGGCAGGCTGTGCCGGGGGTGAGTTCGGACGGCTTGGCGATGACCGTGTTGCCGGTGGCGAGGGCCGGCGCGACCTTCCAGGTGAGCAGCAACAGCGGCAGGTTCCACGGCGAGATCACCGCCACGACGCCGAGCGGCTTGTGCACCGTGTAGTTCAGCGCACCCCGCCCGTCGGGCGTCGAGGTGTGCCAGGACCGCTCGCTCCGCCCGGCCAGCAGATCCGCGTAGGAGCGGAAATTGGCCACCGCGCGCGGGATGTCCACCGTCGAGGCCAGCTCCCGGGGCTTGCCCGTGTCGGCGCACTCAGCGGCGGTGAACTCCTCGAAGCGCGCCTCGACCCCGTCGGCGATCCGGTGCAGAAGCCGCGAGCGCTCCGCCGGGCTCCACGCGGCCCACGGCCCGCGCAGTGCCTCGCGGGCCGCCTCCACCGCTCGGTCGACCAGCTCCCGCGACGCCTCCGGCACCGCGCCGACGATGCGCCCGGTGACCGGGTCGACGAGCGGGTACGGCACGCCGGACGCGTCGAACCCGCCTCCTACGTAATGGCGCACGGGTGAACTCACCTTGCAGACCTCCGTTGCTGAGCCGGGGACTGTCCGAAACTCACCCCCGGGGCGTGCCGGTATAGTGCGCCCACTCAGCTATGCCGATCCAATGCCAATTGGTAAGCAGGACATAGCAATCCTGGTATGTCGCGGTACGGCCCCGCCCCGGGGCAGCCCACCGCCTCCCCGGAAGGAGCCCGGCGATGGACCTCCTGGACGGCCGACTGAAGTTCCGGCACCTGACCCTGCTCATCGCGGTGCACGACCACGGAAGCGTCATACGGGCAGCTGAAAGCCTCCACCTCACCCAGCCCGCCGCCACCCGCACCCTGCGTGAACTGGAGGCCATCGCCGAACTCCCGCTCTTCGTCCGCGTCCCGCGCGGCATGCGGCCCACCGTCTACGGCGAGGCACTCGTCGGCCACGCACGCACGGCGATCGCCGAGATCCGACGGGCCAAGGAACACCTCACCGGACTGCGCGAGGGCCAGGACGGCACGGTCACCGTGGGCACCCTGCTCGCCGGCGCCAACGTCTTGCTACCGCGAGCCGTAGCCCGCCTCAAGAAGGAGCGCCCCCGGCTCACCGTCGTGGTCCGGGAAGGCACCCCCGACGTCCTCCACCCAGCGCTGCTCGGCGGCGAACTCGATCTCATCGTCGGCCGGGTGGGACCCGCTCCCGCCGACGGCGACGATGCACTGCGTCAGCGGATGCTCTACCGCGAGCCCATCCGACTCGCCGTCCGCGCTGGACACCCGCTCCTGGCGGAAAGGCCGGCCGGTGACGCCGTCGCGCTCACCGACGCACTCGCCCACCCGTGGATCCTGCCGGTCGAACAGACCGCCCTGCGCCAGGAACTGAGCGCTCTCCTCATCGACCGGGGGCTGCCCCTCCCAGCCGACCGGGTGGAGTGCACCTCCATCCTCACCATGCGAGCACTGCTCCTCCAGACCGACATGGTGGCACTCCTCCCCGAACTGGTCCTACACGACGACGAGCACCTCGCCGCGCTGCCGGTCGAACTTCCCTCAGTGGGCCGCACGGTGGGCGTCACCGAGGCCGCCCACCGCACCCGCACCCCCGCCCTCGAAGCCCTCCTGCACCACCTCTACGAGGAGGCGGCGCTGCTCCGCTCGAGCCTCGGCGCAGGCGCGCAGGGGTGACGAAGCGACGGGCCCGAGGCGGGGCAGTCGGAACGGTTCAATCCCGTCAACGTCAGCAAAGGCCAGGAACCGATGAGTGACCCGAAGGCAGTCGGCGTGACCTTGCTGGTGCTGTACTCGCCGCAGCTTGAGGAATGCCGGCGCTTCTACCAGGGCCTTGGCCTGGACTTCGCCGCAGAGCGGCACGGCCAGGGCCCCGAGCACTACGCCGCGGTCCTTCCAAACGGCATGGTGTTCGAGCTCTACCCGGGCTGCCCTGAACGTCAGACAGACGCACTGCGTCTGGGCCTGGCCGTCGACGGCGGCACGGCTGCTCCGCCACTCACGCCAGGACGCCACATCCTCACCGACCCCGACGGCCGCACGGTCGAAGTCCACTCAACCTGAGCACCGTCAATCGCTCCCCAGGTCGTTGACCGTGTCGGACAGCAGCCCATCCGAGGCCGCTCGTAGGAGTGCTCTTCTTCCCCTGCCGTATCGAGCGCTATGGCACTCGGGGTACCTCAAGCTCAGGTAAGGCGTTGCGCCATTTCCATGGCCTCCGCGATCACCCCACCGGAGAAGAGCACGAGAAGGCAACTGCTTCGTCGTCCTCTCGAAGGCGCCGGTATCGATGATCCCGAGCGTGTTCGGCCAGGAAGGGCTCGGGGATGTGCTCAGGGTTCGAGCAGGAGCCCGAGGGCATGAGCGAACTCTGCCGGCTCGGCGCTTGCGCCGAGATGATTGCCGGGCATGTCGATCAGAGGTAGGTCTAGAAGTTCAGCGAGTGCTTGGGTCGCCCGACGTGCCATCTGGTGATGGCTCAGCGCGCCAGCGCACAGCGTCACCGGAACGTGACGGATGGCCTCGATGTCGGGGACGTAGAAGACCGTGGGGCCGGCCATCCGCCCCAGGAAGTAGCGGTTCTTGTCGAGTTCCTCGGCCGGTAGCTCGGGTAGCGCCATATGGGCGGGAGGCGTCTGATCTGGTCCTGTGTGGTGGGCAGCGCCGCTGAGGTCGAGGAACTCTTGCGCTGCCCGCTGAGGGTCAGCCTCTGCAGCCTTGAACGCTGCGGCGGCTCGGCCAGTCAGGTCTGTGTCATCCAAGAGGGACACAAGGGGCGGCTCATGCAAGACGGCCCGGCCGATCACGTCAGGATGCTGCTTGCCCAGCTCCAGCAGCGTCACGGCACCACCACTGGTACCGACGAACAGGGCGGGCCCTCCGGTGAACCTGTCGACAAGTGCAGCAAGGTCCTCGGCAAGGACCTGGGGCGTGGGCGCGGCCATCCCTGGGACCGCACGGCTGGCACCGATACCACGCGGATCGTGGGTGACGACGGTGAACCGGCCTGCAAGCTCATGAGCCAGCGCCGCGAAACCGGCCCGCCCAGCCGGCGCCCCGACGAGGAACAGCAGTGGCCCCTCACCCTGGACACCGAAGGCAATCGTGCAGTCCGGTCGGTCGAGAAAGTCCACCGAACTCGTAATCCGATCACTGAAGTCCGCGATCTTCCGAGTGATCACATCGAGCGCACGGTCCAACTCCTCGCGTCTGTCGCGCACGCGCCGGCGATGAGCCGTCAGCAACTCCACTCGGAGCCTTGCCGGATCAGCCACCTTGTCGTCAGCGCCTGTGAACTGCGCGATATCGGCCAGTGGCATCCCCGTCTCACGGAGATGAACCAGCATGCGGATCAGCTCCACATCGGCCGTCGTGTATTGGCGACGCCCCGCACTGTCGCGCCGTGGAGACGGCACCACCCCCTGACGTTCGAAGTACCGCAACGTGTCGGGCTCCAGACCGATCCACGCCGAGACCTCCGCGATACCAAACAGCTCATGTGCCTCACTCATGCCTCAAGCCTCGCCCTTGAACCTCGGTTCAGGTCAAGCGATCGTCAGCCGACCGCGGCTTCGACAAACCCAATTGACCGATGCCGGGCCGATCGGCGAGCCAGGCCGCCAGGCTCGATGCCTCCCGGTCGGGCAGCAGGTCGACAGGACGGCGGGTCTCGACGTCGACGAGTACGGTGCCGTAGTGGCGACCCTTGCGGGTGGCGTACTCGTCAACGCCGACCACACGCGGGGCGGGTATCTCCGGCTCGGGAAGGGTGTCGACCAGGCGCAGGACGGTGGACCGGCTGACGCAGCCCCCGAGCGCGGAGCTCAGGCGGGCGTCGGCGCGGCCCGCCAGGGCGAGACCGATCGCGGCCAGCGTCGCGCGCAGCCGCTCGGTCCGCTGACCGTGTCGACAGGTCAGGCCGGGTATCTGCTCGACGAAGGTGCGGCGGATGCACCTCGCCGCACGCGAACCGGCGGACCCTCAGCTGAAGAACGTCACTGCCCGGCCGGTGCTCGGGTGAGTCCGGTTCCGACCTTGGTCAGCATCTGGCCGAGGAGGTGGAGGGCTCGTGCCCGCGTCGGCACTCCGCGCGCTGTTCCCGCCCAGTAGGCGTCGGTGAGCTTCTCGGTCGCCGCGAGGATCCGGTCGTCGTCCCGGGTGGCCAGCACGAGGACGAACCGCACGCAGTCGCCGATGTCGGTGTCCTGGGGGTGCTGGAGGAGGAGAGTCTGCAGCCGCGATGTCAAGGCGGGCAGGGTGCGGTCCGTCGGGAAGACGACGGCGAGGCCGGCGAGGGCGAGGCAAACCGCAGGGCTGACGCCCGGTGGCGGCGTGTGTGTCGCCGGCGACGGGCCGGGCGTTCCCATCGACGAGACGGAGGGCGCCAGCGTGCCCGGGCTCGAAGCCCTGCTCACTCAAATGCAGACCAGAGTGGATACCGGAGGCCACCGCGACGTGCCGCTCGGGCGCGGGCGCAGTCTTAACGGTGCGCGCCCAACTTGCGCTCTTTCAATGGGTATTGACAGCTTTTCATGTGTTCTGTCATGTTCTGCTAGCTTCTTCCGGCGAACGAGCGAGAGGTGATCTCATGCGACGAACCGAGTACGACACGGGCCAGGCGGCCAAGCGCGCTTGAAGGTGCCCGTGACGGCCTTCCGGTGGGCCGGCACATCGGGCTCGTCCCTGCCCCCGCCGCGTCCCCTTCCCGGTGGTCCCGGGCCGCCGTGGAAGCGATGGATGCCGCCGCAATCCACGCCGCAATGCCCGCCCGGCCGCTCCTCGGCAGCACCACGGCCGACCGCATCGCCGCCGACACCCCGCTCGGGCCGGAGCAGGCCGCCACCCGCCTGAAGGTGCGCCGTGCCGACTTCGACCGCATGGTCCGGCTCGGATGGATCCGCTCCCCGCAGTCGATCGAGGTCCGCCTCGGCACCAGCCGGGCCGGGGCCGTCGACGTCGCCCTCTGCACCACGGCCTCCGTCGACGCGAGTCCCGGCCCACCCTGAAGTCGACTGGGAGCACGCACGGTGGAGAAGAGCCGACGCTCTCCGCTCGCCTTCCCCGAATCGGCACCCGCGTGGGCCTGCGGATCCGGCTTTGATCAGGGATCTCTGTTCCGTACAGCTCTTCAAGCGCCATCACCATCTCCCCCATATCGCTGTACCTCGCTCCTTGGGCACCGTTTTGCCGGATCGGCAACAGGAGTGGCATAACCGGGCCGCGATGAGTGACGTTGGGCCCATGACCGACAACATCACAGCAAGATCACCCGCGTCCGACACTTCCTTGCCTGGCGACGGATACGTCGGAGACCCCGCAGTGCGGGCGGAGTGGGACAACCGGTACGCCGACCGGCAGCAGCTGTGGAGCGGCCGGCCCAACGGTGCGCTCGTGGCCGAGGTCGCCGAGCTCGCGCCCGGGCGGGTCCTCGATGTCGGCTGCGGCGAGGGCGCGGATGCCGTCTGGCTCGCGCGCGGCGGCTGGGAAGTGACCGCGCTCGAGGTCTCGGGCGTGGCGCTGGAGCGGGCGGCCGGGCACGCGCGGGACGCAGGCGTCGCCGTTCGCTGGGTACATGCCGCGCTGACGGAAGCGGCGCTCCCGCCGGCCTCCTTCGACCTGGTCTCCGCGCAGTATCCAGCGCTGCTCGCGGCCGTCGCGCCCGGTGGCGTGCTGCTGCTCGTACACCACGCGGGGATGGACACCCAGCAGCCGCACGACAGCGGCTTCGACCCGACTGACTACGTCTGGCCCTCGATGGTCGCCGCCCTGCTCACCGATGACTGGAAGGTGGAAGTGAACGAGCAGCGGCCACGTGTGGCACCTGACGGCGGCGCCGGTGCGCACCATACCGACGACTTGGTGCTGCGTGCGCGACGGATGCGCTGAGCCCCCCGACTGCCAGGACGGATGTTCACCGCGTGCGATCCGGTGTCCCCCGGCAGACCGAGGGCCCCGGCCGGGCTACGGACGGCACGATTCACGGTGACGTCGGGTATGGGAACCGTCCGAATGCCAGCGGTCCTGAGTCATTGTGCCGCTCCGGACCTGAGTCAGCCGTCGTGTTCATGTTGACGTTCCTCATTCGTGGATCCGATGTTGCGGCCCTTGATGAAGCAGTCGCGGGGCTGAGCGACTGCGAAGAGGGGCGCACTCCGCGAGCGACTGCACCATGAAGGCATCCCTGGCCTCACGCGGTGTGGTCTCCCACTCTTCGGAGAGCGGATCAGCGTGAAGTGCGGCGGCTGGCGAGCGAGACGGTGTGAGTGGCGAGATGGAGGATGTGGGGCGGTACGGGGACGTGCTCCGAGAGCGCCGGGTCCGGTTCCGGTTCGCCCCATTCCGTACGCATGGGGAGAACGCCTGCCCATAGGCCCAGTTCGGTATCGGGTCCGTCGCCGTCGTCCGGCGGGCCGGTGCGCACCTTGACGGAGGCCTCGTCGAGAGGGAGTGCCAGCAGTGCAGTCGCCGCGAGTTCCTTGCGGTTGGGGAGGCGTGCGTAGCCCCACTGGCCCGCGGCGACGTGCTCGGTGAGGCACCGCAAGCCGTAAAGCTTCTCCTCAGGGTCGGTCACGGCTCGCGGTATGCCGTAGATCATCGCGCTGCGATAGTTGACCCCGTGCTCGAACACCGAGCGTGCCAGGACGAGGCCGTCGACGTGCGTGACGGTCAGGCACACCGACGCGTTCGGCGCGGCGAGCAGGCTCCGGCTTGCCACCGAGCCATGAAAATAGACCGTGCTCTCATCCACTCCGTACACGGTCGGGACCACCATCGGGGCGCTGTCGACGACCACGCCGAGATGGCACAGAAACCCCGTGTCCAGGATGACGTCGAGATCTGCCCGGCTCCGGCTGCCCTGCTCCCGCAGGCGTCGATGGCGGGTACGCTCCGTGACGGGCAGGGGGGTGTCTAGTGTCTCCTCAGTCATGCTGGCAGAAGCTATCGATGTTGGCGATTTCAAGCTACTGATCTGACGATATCCGTTGGAAGTAAGGCGTTTCACGACGGATACTGTTGCCCGGGTCTGGCATCGAACCCCTGGCCGCGGGGTGCTCGCTGTTCACGCTGCAGCCACTCCTCCCCGGCCAACTCTCCCGGTCCTGCGCAGGGTCGGCCCATGAGTTGGCCAAAAACCCACGGGTCTGTCCGCCAGAAGAAGAGCCTTCAGTTTCCGCGAGCTCGCGGGCTCTCTGTAGTGGATCTGGCCCGGGGCGGACGGACAGCCGCCGCGGACCACGCATGCGAACCTGCCGGTCGCGGCGGCACCGTACGTCAGCGCCGTGCGTCCTCCGGGGCGTCCAGGAGTGGCAGGCCGGCCGCGTACCGGCGCAGGTATCGCGCAGTGGGAGTGTCCGCTCCGGCGACGGTGTCGGGGGTGCCTTGCGCGATCACTGCGCCTCCGTTGGGGCCGGCTCCCGGTCCGAGGTCGATCACCCAGTCCGCGGACGCGGCGACGGGGATGTCGTGTTCGGCCACGACGACGGTGTTGCCGGAGTCGAGCAGCATGTCGAGCGCGTCGACGACCCGCTGGATGTCGGACGGGTGCAGGCCCGAGACGGGTTCATCGAGGATGACGAGGCCGGCCTTGCGGCTCGTCGCGCCGCGCTGGATCGCGGACGCAAGTTTGAGGCGCTGGGCCTCGCCGCCGGACAGTTCGGTGGCGCTCTGGCCGAGTCGGAGGTAGCCGAGCCCGACCCGGTCGAGCGCAGTGAGGGTCTCCGTGAGCTGCCGGGGTTCGGTGAAGACCTCCCCGGCCTCGGCGACGGTCAGGTCCAGCACCTGGTCGATGGACAGCCCCCGGTAGGTGACCTCGAGGGCCTCGGGTCCGTAACGTCGGCCGTCGCAGGTATCGCACACCACCCACATGTCGGGGAGAAAGTGCATGTCGACGAGTCTGCGGCCGTAGCCGGTGCAGGTCTCGCAGCGGCCGCCGGTGGTGTTGAAACTGAACCAGGAGGCGTCTATGCCGCGCGCGCGTGCCGTATCGGTGGCGGCGAACAGTTTGCGGACGATGTCGAACGCCTTGCTGTACGTGGCCGGGTTGGACCGTGGCGTGCGTCCGAGAGGTTCCTGGTCGACCACGGCGACCCAGCCGAATCCGTCGAGTCCGGTCACCTCGCGCACGCTATTGGCGGCCGTGCCTTTGAGGGCGGCCGCCGCGCCCCCGGCAAGTGCGCCCAGGACGCTGCTCTTGCCGCTGCCGCTGACCCCGGTCAGGCAGGTGAGCCGCCCGGCAGGGAGGCGCAGCAGGTCCGCGGCCGCGTTGTGAGCGCGCAGGTCGTGCAGTTCCACCCAGTCGGCGTCGTCGCGGACCGGGCGGAGGGTGCGGCGCAGCCGCGGCCCGTTGCCGGCCAGGTAGTGGCCGGTGACCGAGGCGGGGTCGGTGGCGGCCAGGGCGGGTGGGCCGGAGACCAGGACCTCGCCGCCGAGGCGGCCTGCGCCGGGTCCCATATCGATGATCCAGTCGGCGCGGGCGATCAGTTCGGGGTCGTGTTCGACGAGGAGGACGGTGTTGCCGGTTTCGCGCAGCTCCAGGGCGATGGCGAGAAGGTTTTTCTTGTCTGCCGGGTGCAGCCCGACGCCGGGTTCGTCCAGGACGAAGATGACGTCGCTCAGCTCGGTGCCGAGCTGAGCGACGAGCCGGGTGCGCTGCGACTCGCCGCCGGACAGTGTGGCGGCGCTGCGGGACAGCTGCAGGTGGGCCAGGCCGAGCCGGTCCAGGAGGCGGAGTCGGCGTCCGAGGTCCTGCAGCAGGGGCTCGCCGACGGTGCGTTGCCGGGTGTCGAGGGAGTCGGCGAGGTGCCCGGCCCAGCGGCGGACCTCGTGTACATCCACGTCCAGCAGGTCGGGGTAGGTCTGGCCGCCGAGGCGTACGGACCGGGCGACCCGATCGAATCCGCTGCCGTGGCAGGTGCTGCAGGGCTGTTTGCGCATGTACGGCAGGTAGCGCTGTTTGGCTTCGGCCGTCCGGGCGTTGACGAACACCCGTTCCACCTCGGCAAGTGCGCCGCGCAGCGGTTGGCTGGAGGTGTAGGTCATTCGAGCCGTCTCGTTCTTGTTCGGGATGTCGACGGTGGCCTCGACCGCCTCGTCGCCTGTGCCGTGCAGGACGTTGTGCCGGAATGCCTCGGGCAGCGACTTCCAGGGGCGGCTGAGGTCCACGCCGCGTCTGGCGGCGAGTGCGGGGACGAACACGTGCTCTCCGGAACGCCATTTGGCGTACCAGGGGGAGGCGCCTTCGAAGAGGGGGAGGTCCGGGCGGGTGACGATGAGGTCTTCCTGGGGCTGCCAGTGTCCACCGGCGCCGTGGCAGTCCGGGCAGCTGCCTTCGGGGGTGTGGCGGTCGAAGTGCGCGGTGGTCAGGGGGTCGGCGCCGGTGTCCGCGGCCGGGTCCGTGTCCGGGCCGATCCGTGGGAGGCGCGAGTAGAGCATGCTGAGGTGCCCGTCGATCCCTGTGATGGTGGCGACAGTGGAGCGGGGGTTGCGGTTCAGGCGGCGTTGGTCGACCGCGAGCGTGGCGCCGAGGCCGAGGATGCGGTCGACCTTGGGGCGGTTGCGCTGGGTGATGTACTGGCGTACGAAGGGCGAAAGGCCCTCCAGGTAGCGCAGTTGGGCCTCGCTGTGCAGGGTGTCGATGGCGAGCGAGGTTTTGCCGCTGCCGCTGACGCCGGTGAAGGCGACGAGCCGGCCTTTGGGGATGCTGACGGTCACGTCGCGCAGGTTGTTGGTACGGGCGCCGACGACGTGGATGGTGTCGCGCGTCTTGTCGGTTCCGGCAGGGGGGGTCGGCATGTGCGGGTCCGGTAGGGGCGGGTTCACGCCTCGTCCGCCTTCCCGCCGAGCTTGGCGAGGTCGGGGGCGAACACGGCCATCCACTGCGGGTGCAGTCGGTAGAAGGCCACGTCATTGTCCCAGTCGAAGGCGTCGTCGCCGTAGAAGTCCTGGAAGTACGTGAGCAGGTCCGGCCAGTCGGCGGCCGGCTCGCCGTCTCGGGGGTTGAGGAGCTCCGCGGTGCCGTGTGTGAACACGCCCAGGTCCCCGCGCATGTGCGCGGCGCTGACGGTGGGCCGGGCGGCGAGGTGCCGGGCCTTGGCGGCGCCGCGCGCGGTGCCGAAGTGCCATGTGCCGTGCAGGAAGTGCCCGTCCACGCCGCTGACCCGCGGCTCGCCCTTTGCCGTCACGGTGGACAGCGCAAGCGTGCACATGCCAGTGAGTACACCGGTGAGGTGCTCGGCGGTGAGCGTGCGCTCGCTGCTGATGATCGACCGCAGGTGCGCCGTGGAGCGGGCGAGCGAGGCGTCGAGGAGGGCTTGGAGCCGGTGGAGTTCGTCGGGTGTCTCACGCATGAGGGTCCTTGTCTGTCCGTCGTTCCGGCCCGCGCCACCACGACGCCGACCGGCGCCCACACTGTCTCCACGAAACTGGACACCTTGTGTCGTATTTCTTGTGGTGTTTTCTGCACCCTGCTGCGCCCGGAGCCGGGCGGGCATCAGAACGGCGGATCCTCCGACCTCGGGTGTGTCGTCGGTATGGCGGGCGGCCCGGGCGGAGCGGATGCCGGGCGTGGGGGCCGGGGCGAGGGCGCGCCCGGGTCACGTCGGTCGTCGCGCGGGCGGTCGGCGACGGCGGTGCTGGTCCGACCCGCCGTGGACGGGGTCGTGGTCGGGCCGATCCCGGTTACGGCGACGGCAGTTGCTGCTCGTCGCGGAGGCGGCGGTCCAGGACGGTCACGAGGGCGCCGTTGGTTGCGGGACGGTCGGCCGCGGGGCGGGCGAGGGTGCGCGGGGATTCCGTGCAGGTGTGCCTTTCACCGCCCGTGCGAAGGCGAGGGCGGTCGGGGGGACACGGGAGCGGTGCCAGATCAGCCCCAGTTCGGGGGGGCAGTCCGTCGACCGGGACGAAGGTGACAGAGCTGCGCCGCCCGTGGTAGTCGGCCGTGGATCGGCACAGCAGCATTGTGCCCCGGTTCGCCGCTGCCAGACTCAGTCCCTCCTGAAGGGTGTTGACCAGCGGGCCTGCCGGGATCGGCCGCAGCTTCGGAGTGTGGTCCGGGGCCTGTGTCAGGCGCCAGTACGCGGGGGCGGGGCCGGGCTTGTCGCCCGCGCCCACACTGATGAGCCGGCAGTCGGCCAGCTCCTCCGCCGACACCGACTCCCGGGCCGCGAACGGGTGCCGGGCGGACACGGCGAGGGTCTGCGGCTGACGGGAGAAGACCGGCCCGAGCACCAGGTCCTCCTCCTGTACCGGCAGGAGGACCACCGCGCAGTCCACCTCCTGGCGGCGCACCGGTCCGAACGGGTCCGACAGCGGGATCTCCGTCAGTTCCAGGGCGCATCCCGGGTGTTCTTCCTCGAACAGGGCTATCGCCTGGGCGAGGTAGTCGTCGACGGTGCCCTGGAAGCCGATCCGCAGTACCCCGCCCGCCTCTGTCCGGGCGGCTGCCAGGGCGGTTCGCGGGACGCGGGGGCTGGCCCGCGGTCGCCGCCGTCTCCGGGGCGACCTTCACGGTGGTCACCTCCGAGATGCTGCCGGTGGGGCTGCTCACTCCCCTCGGCAACGCGCTTCGTGTGAGCGAGGGGACCGCCGGTCTGACCCTCACCCTCACGGGTCTGGTCGGTGCGGTCTCCGCGCCGCTGCTGACGCCGCTGCTCGGCCGGCTGGACCGGCGGGCGCTGCTGTGTTCCATGATGGCGCTGCTCGCGCTGGGCAACCTGCTGGCGGCGCGGGCTCCCGGCTTCGGGGTGATGGTGGTCGCCCGCGTTCTTGTCGGTGTCGGCATGGGTGTGGTCTGGGCGGTCGCCGCCGGTATCGCCGTACGGCCTGTGCCGGGCGACGGCGTCGGGCCGGCCACCTCGCTCGTCTTCAGCGGGATCGCGGTGGCCTCGGTGCTGGGCGTTCCGGCCGGTACGTACATCGGTGAACTGGCGGGCTGGAAAGCTGCGTTCGCCGTTGTCGCGGCTCTTTCCGTGGTGGCTCTGATCGCGCTCGCGGCGCTGCTGCCGCCGCTCCCGGCCGAGCAGGTCGTCCGGTTCGGCGGCGTGCTGAAGCTGGGCGGCAATGCGCGGGTGGCGACCGGGCTGGGCGTGGTGGCCCTGCTGGTGACCGGGCACTTCGCTGCGTATACGTACGTACGGCCCGTGCTGGAGGAGATCTCGCGGGTCGGCCCCACGATGATCGGCACTTTGCTTCTCGTCTACGGCGTCGCCGGTGTTCTCGGGAACTTTGTGGCCGGTGCGGGGGCGGGCCGCTTCCCGCGCGGCACGCTCCTGGTGATCGCCTTCGTCCTGGCGTCCACGGTGGGACTGCTGCCGCTGCTCGGCGGCTCGGTGCCGGCAGCCGGGGTGCTGCTCGCGGTGTGGGGCGTCTCGTACGGGGGCGTGTCAGTGAGTGTCCAGGCCTGGCTGCTGGCTGCCGCGCCGCAGGCCCGCGAGGCGGTGTCCTCTCTCTTCGTGGGTGTCTTCAACGGGGCGATCGCGTTGGGCGCGCTGGTCGGCGGTGTCGCCGCGGACGGTGCCGGGGTCGAGGAGGTGATGTGGCTGGGCGGTGGTCTGGCGCTCGCCGCCCTGTCGGTGGGTGCCCTGGGCCGGGCCCCGGAGGGCGGCCGGCCCGGTTAGACCGCTGCGGGTTTCCGGGGCGGGGGCTGGACCGCCGGGGGCGCAGCGTGCCGTACGCGGTCCGGGGGTTCCTTGGCCGAGGGGCAGGAAGTCCCGGGTCGGGCGGTGTGGGCGGGCGCGGCGCCTCGCCCGCGGTCATGGCCGCGGGTAGCCCTCCGGCCCCGGGGGTCCTCGATCTCGTCCGGCAGCTGGTTTCCGTTCAGGGTGTGCATGGTGCGGGGCCGGCGGTGGCCGTGTTCGGGCGCGTCGAGGGCCCGGGTGAGGAGCACCTCGGCCTCGCCGTGGAAGCCGATGCGGTGCAGGCGCGAGGACCGGGCATGCGGCGTCCGGGTCCCGGTGTAGCGGTGGTCCCGGTTCTGGATTCCTGCGAAAGGCGTGGGCGGGGAGAGGTTAGGAGGGGTGGCAAGCGCTCCGTTCGCCCAGTCGTCGCACGTCTTCAGTGTGGTCGCGGGGCGCCGGACGAGTGCGTGCTCGCGGGCATGTGACGTACCGTCCGCCGCCGGATGGGGGCAGCGGAGAAGTGGTTGACGTGATCCGCACAAACCCCCTTTCGCGAGCGATCTTGCGAATGACACGATCGGGGCGGAGTACGCGTCTTGTACCCATCTCCCGACCGAAAGTGTGACTGTCAACAGATGCCCATATCCCTCGGTGCGGCGCGCCGTACGGCAGGTGCGGCTGTGCTCTCTTTGGCCATCGCCCTGACCGGAGTTGCCTTCCCCGCCACCGCTCAGGCGGCCGTGACCTGCTCGGCCGGTGTGTGGAAGGCCCAGTACTACGCCAACACCACGTTCACCGGCGCTCCGAAGGCCACTGTCTGCGATACCTCCATCGCCGAGAACTACGGCCTCGGCGACCCGGCGGGCGTCGCCCTGCCGCGGGACAACTTCGGCGTCCGCTGGTCCACCAGTCGCAACTTCGGCTCCGGCGGTCCCTTCGATCTCACCGTCGCCGTCCAGGACGCTGCGCGGGTCTACCTCGACGGTCACCGCAAGATCAGTCTGTGGCGCAATGTCAGCCGGACCCAGAAGAAGACTCTTCGTCTCACCATCCCGCGCGGGGTCCATACCTTGCGTGTGGACTTCGCCGCCTTCACCGGCACTGCCAACATCGCCTTCGCCTACAAGCCCGTCATCGGCGCCGCCTACGACAAGACCGCTCCGCTGGCCCCGGCGGGCCTGAAGGCCGGCTATGCGGCAGGCACTCTGAAGACGACCCTGTCATGGTCCCGCAACTACGAGCTGGACCTGGCCGGCTACCGCGTCTACCGCCGCACCGGCAGCACCGGCGCCTGGAGCCGGCTCAACAGCACGCCGATCACCGGCGCCGCCTTCACCGACACGCCCCCGGCCACCGGCGCCACCTACGAGTACGCCGTCCGTGCCGTCGACCGCTCCGGCAACCTCTCCCCGCTGTCCTCGCCGTCGCGCGTCGTCAGTGCCGACAGGACGGCGCCTGCCACCCCCGTCGGGCTCGCGGCCACGTACGACGGGTCCGGTGCCCGGCTCTCCTGGCCTCCGGTGAGCGGGGCGAGCTCCTATGAGGTGCAGCGGTCCCTCGCGTCCGAGGGGCCGTTCTCCTCCATCGCCGTCCCCGCTCGGAGCACCGTCCTGACCGACGTCGACGCCGCCGTGGGTACGACCTACTACTACCGTGTGCGGGCACTGGACGGCGCGGGCAACGCCTCCCCGTACTCCGTGCCCGTCCGGCTGGAGGTGACCGAGCCCAAGCCGCTGCCGCCGACGAGTGTCTCCGCCAACGGCCGGGTCGACCGCAGCACCGTCGGCTGGCGGTACGACGGTGACGCGTCGCACCGGTTCCATGTCTACGCCGCGGAGTCGGCCGCCGGCCCGTGGACCCGGCTGACCGGGACCCCGGTCGCCGGCCCGGGCTACGACGACTTCTCGGCGCCCATCGGGCAGGTGCGCCACTACCAGGTCAGGACGGTCACGGTGCACGGCACGGAGTCGAACCCGTCGGCGACGGCCTCGGCCACGCGCACCGGCGACGTCACTGCGCCGCACATGCCGTACGGGTTGAACGCGTGGAACGGCACTGATGGTGTGCACCTCGCCTGGACGGCCAACACCGACGACACGGACCACTACCTCGTCATGCGCAAGCCGATGTTCGGCGCGTGGGAGCAGGTCGCCGTGGTGCGGGACGCCGGGTATCTGGACGCCGGCGTGCCGGTCGGCGAGCAGTTCGGCTACACCGTCCGCGCCGTCGACACGTCCGGCAACGTCTCTCCCCTGCCCGAGCCCGGTTATGGAACCGTCTACGGCAAGCGCCTGCCGGTCTACGGGAAGCCGGCCGCGCCCGCCTCGGTGACCGCGACGGCCGAGAACGGCAACGTCACGGTGGGGTGGACCGCGAGCACGTCGACCGATGTGGCCGGCTACTACGTCTACCGCACCACCTCTTCGGACCCCGCGTCGGCCTACGCTGTCTCCCCGCTCGTCACCGGGACCACGTTCACGAACGAGAACGTGCCGGCCGGCCAGACGTGGCGCTATGTGGTGCGCGCCGTCAGCACGCACAGCATGTGGTCCGACTTCTCGCCGACGGCCGAGGCCGCCGTGCCCTGCCCGGTCATGACCGCACCGGCCACTCCCCCGGTCACCGGCGGCAGGGGCGCGGACTACGTCCGGCTCAGCTGGGAGGTCGGAGCGTGCGACCAGGGCGCCACCGTCTCGTACAACGTCTACCGGTCCACGTCCGACTCGAATGTCTTCGCTCCTGAGCACCGCATCGCTTCGGGCGTGACGGAACGGACGTACACGGACCCCGGCCTGGCTCCGGCGTACTACTACTACGTCGTCACCGCCGTGGCCGCCGACGGCACCGAATCGGCTCCGCAGGCGCGGCCGTTCGGCATCTCGACCCAGAGTCCCTGACGCCCCGTCCGGCCTCCCCGGACCCGGTCCGGGCTGGTGAACCTCACCTCGGCGATCTCCGCCACCGGCATGCGCTGCGCGGACAGCAGCGCCATCGGGGCCGGGGGGTGGTATCAGGGGGTGGTCGGCGTGCCGATGCCGTGCAGCAGGGTGTCGACCACGCGTGTGGCGAGGGTGTCCACGGCGGCGTCGGTGTCCGGTGCTTCGGCTGCTGCTTCGTGGATGAGTGCGTAGTACACGCGCCGCGCCCAGTCCAGATCGGTGTCGGGCCGCAGGAGTCCGGCGTCGCGAAGCCGGGTGAACAGCCGCTCGCACTGGGCCAGGACCGCGGCGTGCATGCGTGCGACTTCGGGGGCGTCGGTGGGGAGGGCGCTCATGGCGAAGCCCCATCCGATCTTCACGTGCAGCACGTTCGCGGTGGCCTGGTAGAGCGCTACGGCAGGTGGGGTGGTGTCCGGCCGGGCAGCTTCGACGGCGTCGTGGAACTGTTGTGTTGCCCATGCGGCCAGTGCTGCGATCAGGGCCTCCCGTGAGGCGAACCGCCGGTGCACGGTGGTCCGGGCGACCCCGGCAGCCTCGGCGATCTGTTCCATCGACGCCGCTGGGTTTGCGGACAGTACTCGCTCCGCGGCTTCGAGGATCGCGCGGACCGTGCGTTCGGCGTCGGCGCGGAGCGGTTTGGCGGAGGCTGGCAGCGCCATGGGAGTACGGGCCCCTTCTGGTTCGGCGGACGACCTGACGATGGTACATCTATGTGTCGACTCTCCAAGTAGTTGCAACAACCGTGTTGCATGTTCTACGTTCTCTGCGACAGACAAGATGCTCTTATTCGTGGGGGGACACCATGGATCTGCAACTGAACGGCAAAACCGCCCTGGTCACGGGTGCCAGTCGCGGCATCGGGCTGGCCGTCGTCCGGGCCCTGACCGCCGAGGGCGTCAGGGTCGTCGCGGCAGCCCGCACTCCCGCCCCGGAACTGGAGGCGGTCGGCGCGACGCTGGTCGCGGTGGACCTGTCCGACCCCGCCGGAGCCGAGAGCCTCGTCACCCGGGCCACGGCCGAGTTGGGCGGCATCGACATCCTGGTCAACAACATCGGCGGTGGTGACGGCGGTCTGAGCGGCGGCTTCCTGGACCTGACGGACGCACAGTGGGCACAGGTGGTGGACCTGAACTTCTTCGCGACCGTCCGTGTGACCCGCGCGGCCATGCCCGCCCTGCTGTCCGCCCGCGGCGCGATCGTCAACGTGTCCTCCATGGGCGCCCGCGTGCCGCACGGCGGCCCTGTCGCCTACACGACGGCCAAGGCCGCACTGACCGCGTTCAGCAAGGCCCTCGTCCACGAGTTCGGCCCGAAGGGGGTACGGGTGAACACCGTCTCGCCCGGTCCGGTCCGCACCGACATGTGGGAGAGCCCGACCGGCTACGGCGCCGAGCTCGCCGCGTCCATGGGCATCCAGCAATCCGACCTCCTGGCCGGCCTGCCTACGGCGATGGGCATGCTCATCGACCGGCTCGTCGAACCGGACGAGGTCGCGGCCCTCGTCACATACCTCGTTTCACCGCTCGCCGCCGCGACCACCGGCGCCGACCATGTCATCGACGGCGGAGCGATCAAGACCGCCTGAACACCTTCCCTGTCTCTCCAGTCGCGATCGGGGAGACAGGGCCCTGGGTCTTGGGCCTTGGGCCGTAGGTCATGCCGGTGACGTCCCCTTGCCGCGGTCGCGGATCATCTGGCGGAGGCTGCGGTGAACCCGGGCGCAGGTCGGGCAGTTGCCGGCGCGCTCTCGCGACCAGGTCGCCGGACCGGGACGTCTTGCGTTGGAGCACACTCCAACTCCTAGGTTCGGCAGCATGCGATACATCAGACTCGGGACGACCGGACTGGAAGTCTCCGCCATCGCCCTCGGCTGCATGAGCTTCGGCGAGCCGGACCGGGGCGGCGAGCCCTGGTCGCTGGGCGCGGACGCCAGCCGGGACATCATCAAGCAGGCCCTTGAGAGCGGTGTCAACTTCCTCGACACGGCCAACGGGTACAGCGCCGGAAGCAGCGAGGAGATCGTCGGCCAGGCGGTCAAGGACTTCGCCCGGCGCGAGGAGGTCGTTCTCTCCACCAAGGTTTGGATGCGGATGCGCCCCGGTCCGAACGGTGCCGGGCTGTCCCGCAAGGCGATCTTCGCCGAGCTCGACGCTTCCCTGAAGCGGCTGGGGACCGACTACATCGACCTGTACCAGATCCACCGCTGGGACTGGGACACCCCGATCGAGGAAACCCTCGAGGCGCTGCACGACGCGGTCAAGTCCGGGAAGGTCCGCTACATCGGAGCCTCTTCCATGTACGCCTGGCAGTTCGCCAAGGCCCTGTACCTGGCTGACCTGAACGGCTGGACCCGGTTCGTGTCGATGCAGGACCACTACAACCTCATCCATCGGGAAGCGGAGCGGGAGATGCTCCCGCTCTGCGCCGACCAGGGCATCGGCGTGATCCCGTGGAGCCCGCTGGCGCGGGGCAGGCTGACGCGGGCCCGGGACACTGCTACGGCGCGCGCTGAGACCGACGAGGGCGGCAGGATCCTCTCCCGCGACGGGGACCGGGCAGTGGCCGAGCGCGTCCACGAGATCGCGGGCAGGCGGGGTCTGTCGCCGGCCCAGATCGCCCTGGCCTGGGTCATGCGCAACCCGGTGGTGACCTCGCCCATCGTCGGGGTCACCAAGCCTGCCCATCTGGCCGACGCCGTCGCGGCGGTGGACGTCGAACTCGACCACGACGAGGCCGCCTGCCTGGAGGACCCCTACCAGCCGCACGAGGCCGCCTACCTGGAGGAGTCCTTCTACAAGCAGCGGTCCGTGGCGGGCTCTCGGTAGTCCGCGCTACAGGGGCCTTCGACGAGACTTCAGTTCGCCGACGTGCGTGTCAGGGACCAGACGGACCGGTGCGGCGAGCAGCGCGGCGTGCGCGAGGACCGGCAGGTCGAGGGGGTGAGAAGGCCTGCGGCTTCTTCGCGGGCGGCCAGGCGTCGACATCGGTCTGGACGTACCGCCGGCTCGCCGGGTGAGCTGTCGCGTACGGCTTCGTCGCCCTCGTGGTGGGGATTCGGGAGCGGTCGCTGTCAGAGGGCTGTACGACGGCCGACCGCACTGGAGAGGGCGGCTCCGGTTCTGAGCCCGGGGAGGCAGATCGTTCGCCGCGCGCTGTGGGGCGGCCGCCCCTGATGTGTGCACGCTTCCCCGGAACGCCTGTCTATTTCAAGTCCTTGAGCAGATCGATGAGTGCGTCACCGTGGGTCAGCTGAGGGTGGTGTCCGGCACCCGGTACCGAGACGAGGTCGACATTCGGGAGCGCGGCAAGCTCGTTCGCAGCGCTTCGGTCGAGCGGGTCATCGCTTCCCGTGATGATATGGACGGGGCCGTCGAACCGCCTGAGCGCTTCCCGCAGCTCGGCGCGCCAGCGCTTCGATCCTGAGCGTACGAGCTGGCTGGCCACGTGCGCGGCACGGCCACGTCTGAGGTCGTCGACCGTGGTCGCGAGCGCCGCCGCGCTCGTATCCGACCCAGTAAGTCGACGTGACAGCTGGTGTGGATCCGCGTGTCGCAGGTAACTGCGTACGAACGGCCGCAACCTAGTCCCCCCGTCTGCAGGGGGTTGCAGGAAGAACGGTGCGATCAGCGTGAGGGATGAGACTCGAGCCGGAAGCCGGCCTGCCGCGAGCACGGCCGCGGCCGCACCGATGGAATGGCCGATGAGTTCGACAGGTTCCTCGCCCAGTACCGCTGGCAGCCAGCGTTCCCAGTCCCGAATGCCCGATCCGCCGCTCAGGCCGAGGCCGGGCAGATCGACCGCTCGCGCGCCGATGCTCGCGGCGACGTCGGCCCAGGTATCGGCGTTGACCGGCAGGCCCGGCAGGATCAACCTGCTGGATCCAGGTGCGCCGAGTTCGAATGTCCGCACACCTCCTGCATCGATGAACCGCCGGTCGTCGCCCTTCGCCGCCCCGAACCGGTGCGCGGCCATGTAATCCGCCCAGCGTTCGAGCGAGATCCGTACGTCGGGCATTGGAATGCCATGCCTTGCGGCGAGTTCGATGGCGGGCCCCGTCGGGTATCGATCGGAGGACAGGAAGCCAAGGGTCTCCGGATCCGCTTTGGTGACCCGTTGGGGAAGGTGCTTGATGACACCGACCGGGATCCTCAAGCTCGGGACCTTCGCGCCGAGGTGCTGACCAACCTGGGTGAACAGGTCCGCGAGCGGCGGGGTCGCATCGTCAAGGATCCAGAACGCTTTGCCCGCAGCATGGGGATCGACCGCTGCCGCGGCCATGAAGTTCGCCATGTAGTCGACCGTCAGGACCGGGACGAACGTGGACTTCCCGGCGGGGAGTGCTGACGCGGTGCCGCGCCACATCTGCTCGACAGTGGTGGCGATCCCAATGTGTTGATCTGACTCACCGGTTGTGCTGTCGCCAATCACGGTGGCCGGATTGATGATGGTCCAGGGAACCCCACGCTCGGCGGCCCGGGCTTGGAAGATGGCATCGGACTCGACCTTTGACGCCTCGTAGCCACCCAGCTCCGCATACACCGCCGCGCGGTGCTCGTCCGACCAAGGCACGGCAGCGGGATCCTGGCCACCGACGCGGTAGCCGGAAATGTGCACCAGGCGCTGCAACTGCGTGAGATCCGAAGCGAAATCGATCAGCTTCTCGACGATGCCGACGTTCGCGCTGCGCGCCTCCTCAGCCGGCATTCCGAACCGGAAGGAGCCGGCGCAGTTATGGATCTCGGTCACGTCCGCGAAGGCCGCCGTGCCGCCCACCAGGATCTCAGGTGCGTCGAAGTCGACGATTGCCACGTTGACGGGTTGTGTCAGGCCGTGCGTGCGGAGCCATCGCATGACGCGAGTTCCTGATTCGGCAGTGCGCACCGCCGCGGTCACGTTCGCGCCTGCTTCGGCCAGGGTCATGACGAGGTGTCGTCCGATGAGCCCGGATGCTCCGAAGACCAGTGCGTGTCGTGACGTTCCATGGGTTCTCATCGGGTCTCTTCCGTGTTGTTGACGCGATGTGCGATGAGTTCGGACACAACTTCGGCGGCCGTGTGCAGCGGCTGGGTGCTACGCGTCGCGCGGGAGACAATGACCGCGCCCTCGATCGTCGAGACAATGACGGTCGCCAGGCTGCGGGCGTTCTCGGTAGCGATCCCGTTCGCTTCGAGGAACCTCGCGGTCAGGGCGATCCATGATTCAAAGGCCGTTGCGCAGGCGTGGCGCAGCCGTTCGCTCTCCGCACCCATTTCGAGCGTGACGACGGATACCGGGCAGCCGAGCCGGAAGTCGCTCTCGCCCACGATGGTGGCCAGAGTCTCGACGACGGTGCGTACCGCTGCGGCAGCGCCCCCCGACGAGGCCACGGATTCGGCGATCAGAGCCTCGAACTGCTGAGTGGCGATTTCGATCGCGGCGGCCCCCAATCCCTCCTTCCCGTCGGGAAAGTGGAAGTAGATCGATCCCTTGGGGGCCGCGGCGTGCTCGATCACTGCGTTCAGGCCGGTGCCGCTGTAGCCGCTGGTTTGGATGAGTTCGAGCATCGATTCGGCGAGCCGGGCCCGGGTCCTGTCTCCCTTGGATGTCATACCCAAAGAATAGACCGGTCTATATATTTTCTGCAAATGATCCGCCTCGGCCCGGGGTCTGGAAGCACTCCTCGACGCTCCAGCGGGCACCGGCGACGCGGACCGGTTCGGACAGAGGTACGTCGGTGGGTGACCAGCACCGGTAGCAGGCACGGGCAGTTCGGCGGTGGACCGGTTGCGTCGGATGAGCAGGTGGTGACGGCTGCTGGTGCCGATGTGGATCCAGGCCCAGTCGTAGTACGCGGAAGCGCTGATTGCGGTTTCGGCCGACGCCGGCGTGCCCCGCACCAGTGTCCGGGACACGCCGCTGAACAGCCCGGGCTGCCGCCGGGTGTCCGGGACGGCCGTTCACTGTTGTCTCGTCCGTCCTCACCAAGCACCGTGCTTCGGGAAGCAGGTAGCCGGCCGAGGTCGGCAGGACCTCGCCGTGCAACGTCATGTTCCGTGAAAGGAATCAGTGGTGAGAAGACACCATCGGGGCTTAGGAATCGCGGCGGCATGCATGGCCGCGCTCTTGGCGTTGGCCACTCCCGGCGCCGCCGATCCAGGACCGACTCCCCCACCGCGGGACGACAGCGCCACCGAGACCGTGTACATGGTCAAGGGGTACGACGACACCGGGGACGTCCCCGGTGTCAGCTGTGCCTACCGCTGGAATACGGCGATCAAGGCCCTCAAGCAGTGGGGCTGGAAGAAGAACAAGGGGACCTTTGTCCGGGTCGGCTTCTACGCCAAAGACACCGGCAGCTGTGACATCAACCTGGCCAAGAAAGACGGCACCCGGGATCTGGGCATCAAGGAGCTGGGCCGCCGACTCGCCTGGAACATCTACCTCAACCACTCCCAGTGGGGCCGTACCGTCGACGTGATCGGCCACTCCATGGGCAGCCTGATCATCAGGGCGGCTCTCGCAGGCACCGAGCGCCACGAGAAGAACTGGCCGCCCTACGTCTATATCGAGGACGCCGTCACCCTCGGTGGTCCCCACCACGGAGCATGGGTCGCAGAGTTCTGCGGCATCGTGGACAACAACCGGCAGTGCAAGGACATGGCCGCGACGTCCGACTTCATGGCCTGGTTGCGCAGAACTGACGCCGCGCAGGGAAACGGCGGCACCGACTGGACGGCGATTGGGTCTGAAGCGGACGACGCGGTCCTGCCGGGAAGTTCGACTCCGCGCGGTGTCGGCATCCGCCACCTCGTGCTCTACCGCGAGGAGGCGGGCATCGAGCACAGTGACCTGCGCGTCCTCACCAAGGGCAGGTACCCGATGAGGTACTCCAATGACGCCGGCTCCACCTGGACGGACATGCGCGCGGGAGCCGCACCGCTGCGCGCCGCCTTCCACGCCCTGTACTTCCACTCCCGCTGGTGAGCCTCGCTCAGGGCGGACGGTAGCCGCCGCGGCTCAAGGTCTCGCGCCTGGAGCGTGCGAGGCCTTGAGTGCCACATCTCATGCGGCCGTTCACCGCCGCAGGATATGGGCGTCGTCTGATGTCCACGTGAGTCGGCCCGTGAGGGACCCTGGTCCGGCCCGGCGTCCCGTCAGGGCGGACCCGCCCCGCGTGCCCGCTCCTGCTCCAGGAGGCCGGGCAGATCCCGCAGCCGGTCGAGGCCCCGTACCGGCTGCGCCATGCGGTGGTTCCGGGCGAGACGGCCGCGGTGCCTGTGGAGGAAGGCCCAGTACCCGGCCGTGAACGGGCAGGCGTCCTCGCCGACCCGGCGGTCCGGGCGGTAGGGGCAGGGGCCGCAGAGGTCGCTCATGCGGTCGATGTAGGCGCCGCCCGAGGTGTACGGCTTGGTCGTCATCCGGCCCCCGTCGGCGTACTGCGACATGCCGACCACGTTCGGCAGCATGACCCAGTCGTAGCCGTCGACGAAGCTGCGGTGGAACCAGTCGGTGACGGCGGCCGGGTCCCAGCCGCGCTGGAGCGCGTAACTGCCCAGGACCATCAGGCGCGGGATGTGGTGGGTCCAGCCCGTGTCCCGGACCTGGCGCAGGGCCGTAGCCAGGCACCGGGCCGATACCGCGTCCGCGTCCAGCTCCTGCCACCAGGAAGGGAGTGCGCCGGTGTGCCCGAGGGCGTTGTTCGTGCGGTACTCCTCGCCGAAGTACCAGTAGAGGTGCCACACGTATTCGCGCCAGCCGGCGACCTGCCGGACGAAGCCCTCCACCGAGTTCAGCGGTGCGCCCCCCGCCCGCCAGACGGCCTCCGCCCCCTCGACGCACTCGGCCGGGTCGAGCAGGCCCAGGTTGAGGGAGGCCGACAGGAGACTGTGGCTCATGGTGCCGTCGGCGGCGAGCACGGCGTCCTCGTACGCGCCGAAGCCGGCGAGTCGGTGGTCCAGGAAGCGCCGCAGGGCGGCGAGCGCCTGCCGGCGGTCGGCGGGAAACGTCCGGGGGCCGTCGCGGCCCACGAAGGAGACGTCCCCGTCGCGTTCCCAGCGGTCGAGGTCGTGCCGGACCTCCCCGTCGATCGCGTCCTCACGGGGCCGGTACGGCGCGGGGGCGCCCAGGGTGGGGGCTCCGCGCGGTGGTGGGCGGCGGTTCTCGTGGTCGAGGTTCCAGGTACCGCCGACCGGTTCGCCGCCCTCCATCAGGATGTCGTGGTCCCGCCGGACGTGCCGGTAGAAGCTCTCCATGCGGAGCGTGCGCTGCCCGTCCGCCCACGCGGCGAACCGCTCGGGGCTGACCAGGAAACCGCGCGGCGGCAGCACGGTGACGTTGTCGAGTGACCGGACGAGAAGCAGCGCGGCCCGCGAGGTCGGGTGGCGCACCGTCACCCGGCCGTCGCCCACGGCCTTCCGCAGTCCTTCCGCGTAGGTGTCCGCCCGCACGTACGTCACCCGGTCACCGAGTTCGGCGGCGCGGTGCCGCATGGCCGAGAGGACCAGGTGGGCCTTGGCCCGGTGGAAGCGGCGGCGCTGGAAGACGGACCGGGCCTCGATCATCACCACGGGTGCGTCCCGGGCCGGACCGCGGTCGCCGGGTTCCAGGAAGGAGGGCCCGAGCTGGTCCCCGAAGAGCCAGTGCGTGTCGGTCATCGGTGGTCCGTCCTCATCCGTGGTCCGTCCTCATCCCCCGGCCCGCCGTCGGGCGCGGGGCCGCGCGGTCGCCCGGAGCTCCGCGCCCAACCGGGATTCGATCCCGGTGCCACGGCCGGATGCGGTCCGATCGGGTGATACGGCCGCGAGGCCACTGCCACCCGCATCCGGCGTGCGGGGGTCCCGCGAAGTAGTCACGGCACGCGGCGAGACGTTCGGTCCCGTCACCGCCCTCTCCCCGTCGGAGGCCCTCATGCCCCGTTCCCCGGAACTCCGAGGCCGTGTCGCGGTCGTCACCGGCGCCGCCCGAGGGCTCGGCGCCGCCCTGGCGCGGCTGCTGGCCGCGCGCGGCATGCGCGTGGCCCTCCTGGGGCGGGAGCACGCCAGGCTCGCCGCCGTGGCGGTGACGCTCGGCACCGAGAGCCACTGCGTGGAGGTCGACGTCACCGACGACTCCGGCATGGCGAGGGCCGCCGAGGAGGTGGCGCGGATCCTCGGTCCCCCGTCGGTCGTCATCGCCAACGCGGGCGTCGCGGAGGGCGGCCCCTTCGAGAGCTCCGACCCCGCCACCTGGCGCCGGGTCGTGGAGGTCAACCTGGTCGGCAGCGCGGTCACCGCGCGCGCCTTCCTGCCGGGGCTGCGGGCCACCCGGGGCTACTTCCTCCAGGTCGCCTCCACCGCCGCCTTCGGCGCCGCCCCGATGATGAGCGCGTACTGCGCGTCCAAGGCGGGTGCCGAGGCCTTCGCCCGCTCCCTGCGGGCCGAGGTGGCGTACCTGGGCGTCGGTGTGGGCGTGGCCTACCTGCACTGGACCGATACGGACATGGTCCGCGACGTCGACCGCCACACGGTCCTGCGCGAACTGCGCGGGCACATGCCCGCCCCCGCCCGCCGCGTGTACCCGGTGGAGCAGGTCGCGTCCTGGCTGGTCCGGGGGATCGAGGGGCGCCGCCCCTCCGTCTACGCCCCTCCCTGGCTCCGGCTCGCCCAGGCCGGGCGGCCGTTCTTCCCCGTCGCGGTGGACCTGCTCTCCCGCCGCGCGATTCCCCTGCTCCTGAGGGAGAACTCGTTCGAGCAGACCGGACTGCTCGGCACGGGCGGCCGCATCGAGGAGAAGTTGATCGACCGCTCCGCCCCCCGGGCGACGCGCCCCGACCGGGGCGAGTGACCCGGACCGGGGCGACCGGCCCGGCTCCCGCGGCGATGTCAGCCCTCGTGGCGAGGGCCTGCGGCGCCGGGATCCCCGAGTCCGGCCGGATCCTGCCGGAGCAGGCCGTCCGACCGGCGCTCCCCCTCGGCCCGAGCAGGCCGAGGGGGAGCGCCGGTGCGTGCGTCCTCGGGGCGGAGGCCCGGGCGGTCGACCCGGCGGGGAGAGCCGGCGGGCGGGCGCTGAGGTCACGATGCCGTCGCGGTGCGGTTTCCCACCTGACCTGCGGCGTTTCTCGCCTGCATCGATACGCAGGGAAATTTCGATGCGCAAACGATTCAAGTTGCGGGCGGGGTGCTGCCGGACGGAGCGTGAGGCCCACGGGGTCATCGAGGTCCCGGCCGCGCCGCTCGCGGCACATCCGGTGGACGCCCGCCGCCACCTGGAGGAGGAAGCGCCATGACCGCACCACGTCCGACCGGAGCCCCCGCCCCTTCACCGGCAGTCACGACCGGGGACGCCACCGGCGTGGACACCGATACCGACGACCGGCTCGCCCGGGGCCTGGCCGACGGCGACGAACAGTGCCTCGCCGCCGCCTACCGGCGCTGGGGGCCCCTGGTCCAGACCCTCGCGGCCCGCACCCTCGGTGACCCCCGCGAGGCGGAGGACGTGACCCAGCAGGTGTTCGTCGCCGCCTGGCGGGGCCGGGCCAACTTCCGCCCCGAGCGGGGCAGCCTGCCCGCCTGGCTCACCGGCATCACCCGACGCAAGATCGCCGACGCTCTGAGCGCCCGCACACGGCGGATCGAACTCGCGGCGAGCCTCGGTGCGTCCCTGAAGGGCGAGAGCCCGGTGCACGACGAGCCCGAGCGGATCCTGGACCGGGTGGTCCTCACCGAGGAGCTTTCCCGGCTTCCCCACGTCCAGCGGGACGTCCTCGAACTCGCCTTCTTCGCGGACCTGACCCAGACCCAGATCGCCGACCGGACCGGCATGCCGCTCGGCACGGTCAAGAGCCACGCCCGCCGAGGCCTCCAGCGCATGCGGCGCAGCCTCGTCGAACTGGCCGGCGCCGCCGGGGGCCGCTGACCGGCCCGTCCCGGAGGATCTGCGACGACCGGCAGCCGGGCGCCCGGCGAGCGTCCGGTCGATCCGGCCCCGGATCCGGTCCTGGGCCGCCCGCGGGCCGACCTGTCCGGTCGACCGACGGTTCCGAACCGGTTCACGGCCCGACCGCCCGGCAGACGGCTCCCGCAGGCCCGCCCCCGGGAGTGGCCGGGGCACGCGGGGTACCGGGCCCGGACGAGCGGTTCCGTCCCCCTGTCCCCCGCCCGCGCCGAGCGGGCGGCGCCCCGGCCCCTGAGCCGCCCGGGGCCGATGTCAGCGCCCGGCCCCGAAGGCCCCGGCGTCCCCGCCCTCCCGCTCGGTCGCATCCGCGAGGCCCTCGCCCTCCCCGTACAGCCGGGAGATCAGTGCGAGGGCCTCGCGCAGGCCGACGGGACGCACGGTGCCGGGCGCGGGCGTCCGGCCGAGCCAGCCGGGGCCCGCGAGGAGGACCTGGGGCGAGATGCGCGCTCCCCGCATCCCCAACGCCGTCCGCGCGACGCGTTCGGCCAGGGCGGGGTCGGCGGTGGACCGGGACTGGGACCAGAGGACGACGGCGGCTGGTCCTGACCGCCTGACCGCCGACTCGAGAGCCTCGGCGGGCACGGCCGCGCCGAGCATCATGGTCGGCACTCCGCGTTCGGCCAGGCCCGCGGCGAGCGCCTCCAGGGGCAGCGTGTGCTGCTCCGCGGGGACGCACGTCAGCAGGACCGGAGCCGCCGGGGAGGCGACCGCGGGCCCGGAGACGGCGGCCCGCCGCAGCGTCGTGGAGACGTGCCAGGAGAGCAGGTGCTCCACCTCGACGTACCGGTCGTCCGACGACTCCCACTTCCGGCCCACCGCACGCAGTGTCGGCGCCATGATCTCCTCCCAGGAGGTGACCAGGCCGTACTCCGCCAGCGCCGCCCGGAGCAGCTCTTCCATGGCGGGCGCGTCGAGCCGCACGGCGGCGCGGGCCAGCCCCCGGCACTCCTGCCGGACGTCTCCGAGCGGCAGACCGCTGCCGGCCGCCGGCCGCCGGGAGGGTGCGGCCGGCCCGGTGACGGCGGTCCGGACCGGAGCGGCGGCGGTCACGCCGGGGGCGTCCGGCGTGACCGCCGCCGCTGCGGAGCGCTTCCGCCGGGCGGCCCGGGCCGCCTCGGCGGGCGGGATCCCGGCGGCCGTGAGACGGCACATCTCCTCCAGCATCGCCACGTCCGCGGGGCCCCACCGGCGGTGGCGGCCGTCGCCGCGCTCGGCCGGCCCGATCCCGTACCGGCGGTCCCAGGACCGCACGGTGGTCGGGGAGACGCCGAGACGCCGGGCCAGGGCGCCCGTGGTGATGCCGGGACCGGTGTCGTGCACGGTCACCACCGGGGGGTGCGGAAGCGGTGCGGGCAGGTGCGTGCGGAGCCGGGGCGCGCGGTCAGGAGGGCCGTGCCTGGGCCGCCGTGGGAAGGCGGTGGGCGACGCCGTCGGCCAGCCGCTCGAACTCCCCGCGCAGGAAGGGCGCGGCCAGCCGTGCGAGGCCCTTGGAGATGAGCGGCGCACGGTACGTCAGCCGTGTCGCCTGGCCCTTGTCGGCGAACCGCAGGTCGTCCAGCGCCGTGACGGTCTTGTTCTCGCCGCGGAACACCAGGCGGAAGGGCTCCCGGACGAGGAGTTCGTACCGGAGCCCGGTCGTGCGGAACCGGGACGTGTTGCGCCACCAGGTGCCCCGCCGCACGGGCCCGTCGTCGAGCCGGACGCAGCGCACGGTGCCGGGGTCCCGCTCCCTGGGCACGGGCGAAGTCCTCCAGGTGGGTGATGGCCTGCGCCCCGGGTCGTCGCACCACGAGCACCCGCTCCACGCTGATCACCATACGGCCTCCTCCGCCTCCTGCCGGTCCGCGCGCCGGGACCGGTCATCCGGGGTTTTCGGCCCGGCACCCGGACCGGATGCACCCCAGGGCGCGGGCCGTGCTCGTCCCGGTGTGCCGGCGGCCGGCTCACCAGCCCCACGTGCCCGGACCGCCCTTGAAGGGGCCCTTGATCCCCCGGGTGATCCACCCGCCGTAGAAGTCGCCTTCCTGGGCGGTCACCGGCTCCCCGTCGACCGTGCATCCCACCGCGGACGGATAGAAGGCGAGGTGGCCGCGGAGCGCCTCGTACGGGTGGAGGGGGTCCTCGTAGCTCCACGCGGCGCGGGGGACGACGAGCCCTGCGACGACGACGTCCCAGTAGGACGCGGTGCCCTTCCACTCGCAGTGGGTGCGGTCGGGCCGGGGGCGCAGGAACTCCGCGTGCACGTCGCGGCGGGGCAGGTAGTACGTCGGAGGGTGGCTGGTCTCCAGGACCCGCAGGCCCGCGCGCGTATCCGCGACGATCCGGCCGTCCACCGCCACCGTCACGCGGCGGTCGTCGCCGACCAGCCGGGGCGGGCGCGGGTAGTCCCACACGCTCTCCGTCGGCCGGTCACCGGGCCGGGCCGGTGACCGGCCGACGTCCGCTTCTCCTGCGTCGTCCATGGTGCTCTCCTCGGCTCTCGTCATGGCTGCGTTGCCCGTCCTTCCGCTGCGCACCGGTCGGCGGATGCGGCGGGGCCGCCCGGCGGGTGCGGACGGGTGAACGGTTCGCGGGTGGCCGGTTCGGTGCATCCGGGCGCTCTCCGGGCGAGAAAAGGCATGGAAGCATCACAAAAGGTGCTTCGGGACATGTCCGTTCGCGTGCGGCCCGATCCGGTCGGGATCGGCCCCGGGCGACGGACGGAACCGCGGACAGGCAGGGAACCAGCTGTGCGACTCAAAGACGAACTTCCGGTGGACCACCATCTGGCCACCGTGTACCGCTGGGGCGCCGCCCTCTGCGGCTGCGTCCTGCTCGTGTTCGGCTGCCTCGGCTTCGCCGACGCGCTGAGCTCCTTCGACACCTCCGGCACGCGGATCGCCGGGATGACCACCAACACCGCGCTGAGCTGGATCTCGGTGCTGACAGGACTCCTCCTCCTGGCCGGCGCGGTCGTGGGCGGGAACATCGCCTCCACCGTGAACATGTTCGTGGGCGGCGCGTTCCTGCTCAGCGGCTTCTATCACCTGTTCGTGCTCGACCGGCCCGCCAACTTCCTCGGTTTCGGCATGACCAACGTGATGTTCAGCTTCCTCATGGGGCTGTTGATCCTCACGTTCGGCATGTACGGGCGGGTGTCCAGCAAGCTGTCGCACGACAACCCCTACTGGCGCAGGCGCCACCCGCGCGAGGCCGCCGCGGAGTCGCTCGCGCGCCGACGCCGCCTGGCCGCCGCGGCCCTCCCGTCCGGGGCCGCGCGCACCACGACGCCGACGCACCCCGGACCGGCCGGTCCGGGGGTCGTCGAAAGTCCCCCGAGGTGACCGCGGTCCTGGTCGTGGGGGCGACGGGGACGGTCGGCGGGCTCGCCGCGCGGGCCCTGCACCGGCGGGGCGCGTCGGTGGCCCTGGCCGGCAGGAACGCGGAGCGGCTCGCCGACCGGTCGCGGCTGCCCGGAGACTGCCCCCGGCGCGTTTTCGACGCCTACGATCTCGACGGCTGCGCGGCCCTCGCGCCCTGGGCGGCCCGCTCCCTGGGTCGCCTGGACCGGGTCGTGGTGGCCGTCGGAGTGGCGGGCTTCGGACGGGCCGAGAGCGTCGACGAGGCCGCCGCCGAGCACCTCATGACCGTGAACGCCCTGGCGCCGATGGCGGTGGTCCGGGGCGCCCTGCCGGTCCTGGAAGCCGGAGGCGCGATCGGCGTCGTGACCGGCGCGGTCGTCGACGTGCCCCCGCAGGGCATGGCCGACTACGCTGCGGCCAAGACGGCGCTCGCCACCTGGCTCGCCGTCGTCGGCAGGGAACAGCGGGCCCGGGGCGTCCGGATCGTCGACGTGCGCCTGCCGCACCTGGAGGGCGGGTTCGCCGCCCGGGCGGTGACCGGGGAGCCGCCCGCGCTCCCGCCCGGGGCCGACCCGGCGGAGGCGGTCGAACGGCATCTGCTCGCGCCCCTGACCGGGGCCCCGGACCGCCCGCGCTGAGCGTCCCCCGGGCTCCGACGCGCCCTCGGAGGACCGGGTGCGGAGCGCGCATCCGCCGGAGCACTCCGTACGGAAGAGCTTGCCACCGACACCTTCGAGGAGCGTCCAGCCCATGCGACGACGTCCGTCCGCCGCGGAGCGCGTCTCTGCCGTCCTGCTCACCACGGCCCTCGCCTCTCTCGCGCTCGTGCCCACGGCCACCGCGCGCCCGGACGGCCCGCCCCGCGCCGCCGGTACCGTCGGCCTCGGCCGCTACACCGGAACCTGGTTCCAGCTCGCGGCCCGTGCCGCAGTTGTTCGAGCTCCCAGTGCGCCAAGAACGTCAAGGCCGTCCACGGCGCGACCGGCCGTGGCGGGGTCGCGGTGACCAACAGCTGCGCGACCTGGCTGGGGGCCTCCAGCCGGATCACCGGTGAGGCGCTTCCCCTCGACGCGAGGACGGCTACCGGCACGGCACCGGGGCGAACTACGTCGTCGCCGGCCTGGGACCCGCGTACGGGTGGGCCGTGGTGACCAACGAGAACCGCATCTCCGGCTTCGTCCTGTCCCGCACCCCGCGGCTCGATCCGGCGCGGACGGCCGACGTCCTGCGCGCGGTCCGGGGAGCCGGACTCGAGCCCCGGGCCTTCCGCACGACCCGTCAGGACGGCGGGGACCCCGCCTGGCGGCTCGCCCCCTGACGGCCGGCCGGCGCGGCGGGCGGGCCGGCGCGTTGCTCCCACCGGAGCATCGGCGGATAGCCCGCCCCCGCCCGGGGGTAGCCCTCACCCCGGCCTACGCGCCCCGGCGCGCCGCCCCTTCTTCCCCGACGACCAGAGGAGACGTACCCCGTGCGCTGCGACGTCGCCATCATCGGGGCCGGGGCGGCCGGGCTGTCCCTGGCCTGGCGGCTCCTGTGCCCGCCGCGCGGAGCCGCCGTCCCCTCCGTCGTCCTCGTCGACGCGCCCCCCGGCCCGCTCCGGCCGCCGCCGCGCACCTGGTGCTACTGGGAGCGGGGAGCCGGCGAGTACGACGCCCTGCTCACGGCCTCCTGGTCCCGGGTACGGCTCCATGGCGGCGACGGGCGGCCGGTCCCGTGCGACCTGGGCGCACTGCGTTACAAGATGCTCGCCTCCGAGTCGTTCACCCGGGGCATCCGGCCGCGGCTCGCCGGACTGGTCCGCGTCGAGGCCGTCGCGGAGCACGTCGCCGACGGCCCCGGCGGCGCCTCCGTCTCCTGCCGCACCGCCGACGGCCGCGAGCGGCACGTCCACGCGCGCTGGCTCTTCGACACCAGGCCGCCCTCTCCCCTCCCGCCCAGCCGGGTGAGCCTCCTCCAGCACTTCAAGGGATGGTTCCTGCGCTCCGAGCGCCCCGTCTTCGCCCCCGACACCGTCGACCTGATGGACTTCCGCACCCCCCAGCCGCCGCAGGGGCTCTCCTTCGGCTACGTCCTGCCGCTGTCCCGGACCGAAGCCCTCGTGGAGTACACCGAGTTCAGCCGGGAGCCGCTGTCCGACGAGGCGTACGAGCGGGCCCTGCGGCACTACACCGCCACCCTCCTGCGGATCGGCGCGTGCGAGGTGCACGGCGTGGAACGGGGACGCATCCCGATGACGGACGCCCGCTACGAGCGCCGCACCGGCCGGAGCACCTTCCGCATCGGCGCCGCGGGGGGCGCGGTCCGGCCCTCCACCGGCTACGCCTTCGCGGCCGTCCAGCGCCAGACGCGCGCCGTCGCGGCCCTCCTGCACGCCGGCCGCGACCCCCTTCCGCCGCCCGCCTACCCCAGGCGGTCGCTCCTCATGGACGCGGTCCTGCTGCGCGGCATCGACACCGGCAGGGTCTCCGGGCCCGACTTCTTCACGCGGCTCTTCGAGAAGGTCCCTCCCGAGCGGCTCCTGCGGTTCCTCGACGGGGACACCCGGCCGTCCGAGGAGGTGCGCATCGGCCTGCGCACCCCCGTCCTCCCCATGCTCCGCACCACCGCGGAGCTGCCCTTCCTCGCCCGCCGGGCCTGAAGCGGCCCCTTCGTCACGAGAGCGGATCCCTGCCATGCGCGACAGCCGGAACGGCATCCCCGCACGAGGCCGCGACCGGAGGGCGGTCGTCCTGCCCGCCGCCGACGGACGGCTCAGGCCCCCGGACGGCCACCGGCCGACCTGCGCCGTCGTCGGCGGCGGGATCGCGGGGATCGCGGCGGCCACGATCCTCGCCGAACGCGGCGTCGCCGTCACCCTCTACGAACGGCAGCCCACCCTCGGCGGGCGCCTCGCGGGCTGGGCCGACCGGCTGGGCGACGGATCGGAGGTGACCATGAGCCGTGGCTTCCACGCCTTCTTCCGCCAGTACTACAACCTGCGCGGTCTGCTGCGCAGGATCGACCCGGGCCTCGACCGGCTCACCGGTCTGCCGGACTATCCGCTGCGGCACGGCTCCGGGCTGTACGACAGCTTCGCCCGTGTCCCCCGTACGCCGCCCTGGAGCGCGCTCGGCTTCGTCGCCCTCAGCCCCAGTTTCGGGTGGCGCGATCTCGGCCGCATGAACGCCCGGGCCGCGCTGCCGCTGCTCGACGTCCGCGTGCCCGACGTCTACCGGCGCTTCGACGGCATCAGCGCGCGCGCCTTCCTCCACGGCATCGGCTTCCCCCCGGCGGCCCAGCACCTCGCGTTCGAGGTGTTCTCGCGGAGCTTCTTCGCCGACCCCGACGAACTGTCCGCCGCCGAACTGGTGCTGATGTTCCACGTCTACTTCCTCGGTTCCTCCGAAGGACTCCTCTTCGACGTGCCGGACGAGCCCTACCCGCAAGCCCTCTGGGACCCCCTCGGCGCCTACCTGCGCGGCCACGGCGCCCGGGTCCTCACCGGCACCGGCGTCCGGGAACTGACACCGGCACCCGGCGGCGGGCACACCGTGCTGTCCGACGAAGGGCCCCGGCATGCCGACGCCGTCGTCCTCGCCACCGACACCGGCGGGCTGCGGGCGATCGCCGGGGCGTCCCCGGGGCTCTGCGACGCCCCCTGGCGTGCCCGCATCGGCGTGCTCCGCACCGCGCCGCCCTTCCTCGTCTCCCGGCTCTGGCTCGACCGGCCCGTCGCCCCGCACCGCCCTGGTTTTCTCGGGACCAGCGGATTCGGCCCCCTCGACAACATCAGCGTCCTCGACCGCTGGGAGGGCGAGGCCGCCCGCTGGGCCGCCCGCACCGGCGGCGCGGTGGTGGAACTGCACGCCTACGCCGTGGATCCCGCCGCCCGCCCCCGGGAGCTCTCCCGGGAACTGGTCGGGCAGCTGCACCGCGCCTGGCCCGAGACCCGGGACGCCGCGGTCCTCGACGAACGGCACGAACTCCGCTCCGACTGCCCGCTCTTCGAGGTCGGCGGGCACCGGAACCGTCCGACGGTCCACACCCCGGACCCCACCGTCACCGTCGCCGGGGACCTGGTCCGCACGGAACACCCCGTGGCCCTCATGGAGCGCGCCGCCACCACGGGTTTCCTTGCGGCCAACGCCCACCTGCGCAGGTGGGGGCTGCGCGGACAAACGCTGTGGACCGTACCCCCGGCCGGCCGCTCGGCCGCCCTCCGGTTCCTCGCCCGGGCGGCCGGCGAAACCCGGTCGCCCCGCTGAGCACCGGGCGGTCCCCGGTGCCCCCTACCCCGGGAACCGCCCCGTGCTCCGCAGCCGCCAGCGGCGCTCCGCGTACGCCAGGTCGTCGCGCCAGAGGCGGGCCGACGCCGACCGCATCGCGGGGCGCAGCAGGGGGGCCAGGGCCCGGGCCGCCGCGAAGCCCGTGCGGTCCGAGGCCGCCATGACGGCCTCCACCACGGCGGTCCGGGGGCGGGCGGCCCCCGGGGCGGTCAGCGGAGTGGCGTGGGTCTCGACGACGGAACCCATGCCCTCGCCCCCGGTGATGCGCATGGTGACGGTCCGCGGCTCCGGCGCCGTGAAGGCCGCTGTCACCGGCACCACCACGCGGCCCGCCACCTTGAACGACACCCGGACGACCAGGGCGTCCTCCTCGTCGCCGGTCCCGTCCGGCGGTACGGACAGGACCTCCAGGTCGACGAACGAGTACGGGTGCAGCCACGCGCCGTGCCACGGGTCCAGCCGGTTGGCGACGATGTCCTCGGCCTCGCAGACGCCCACGCCGGTGTGGACGGCCGTCACCGCCTCCGCGACGGGCGGCCTCGGCGGCACCATCGGGCGGTCCGTCGGCTCCTCGCCGCCGACCTCGTCGAGGCGCACCCAGACCAGTACCCCGTCGTCGTACGCGGGCCACGGCGCCCAGCCCGCGGCCGGGGAGCCGTCCAGGGCCAGGCCGTGCCAGCGGCAGATGAGCGTCCCGCACCGCACCACGCCGTCCTTCAGGGCAGCCCCGAGGTGGGGGCAGGCGCCCGGTCCGGCGCGCACGACGCCGTCGGCGTCGCGCCAGAGCACGACCTCCGTCCCCGCGACGGTCCGGCCCGTCGGCCGGTCGGCGCGGACGTCCCGGCCGGCCCCCACGACATACCAGTTGCCGGACGGGCGGGCCGTCGCCCGCTTCAGCGCCGCGGCGATCCCCGTCGGACGCGCCTGTCGCCAGGTCGCCCGCTGCTTCTCCCAGGGCAGCGGCGCGCGGCGCAGGCTCAGGGGCAGACGGTGCCGGTCGTCCCGGCGGCTCGGTTCGCTCACCGGGCGTCCCTCCTGGTCCGTTCGTGCGGCCCCGCGGCCCCGCTCCGGCCCACGGCCTCCTCCGGCCGGCCGTCGGGGCGGCCGGGGCCGTCCGTGCGGCCCGCCCGGCGTCCGCGGCCCGCGCCGCGCGCGGCCAGTGCCCGCGTGAGGCCCGGCAGCGCGATCGAGGCCCGCCGTCGTGTGCCGACCACCGCCCGTCGGTGCAGCACCGCGTACCCCTCCTTCTCGATGACCGTCAGGATCTCCTGGTACAGGACGAAGGCCGTGCGCACGCACGGCGCCGACACCGGGTCGAGCAGGTCGATGCCCGGTTCCGCCTCGCGGTACACGTCCCGGGTGAGGGCCGCGGCGGCGCGCATCGCGTCGGTGATGCGCGGGTCGCGGCAGCCGGTCAGTCTGCTCCACCGCAGCAGGTCCCGGTCCACCCCGGACGCGGCGAGCAGGTCCGCCGGCAGGTACACCCGGCCCCGGTCCAGGTCCTCCCCGACGTCGCGGAGGAAGTTCGTCAGCTGGAAGGCGGTGCCGAGCGATGCCGCGTACGGCTCGGCCTCCTCCCGCGCGCAGACGGTGCCCAGGACCGGCACCATCTGCAGTCCGATCACGGCCGCCGAGCCGTGCATGTAGCCGCACAGGTCCGCGTAGGTCGCGTACTCCCGCACGAAGAGGTCGCTGCGCATCGACCCGAGGAAGTCCTCGAAGTGGACCGCCGGGATCCGCAGGCGCGCGCGGGTGTCCGAGGCCGCTGCCACGGCCGGGTCGGTGACGGGTTCACCTCGCAGTGCCGCCTGCCACTGGGTCTCCAGCGCGTCGAGCGAGGCCGCCCGCTCCCGAGGCGTCGTGCCGGCCGTCTCGTCCACGATGTCGTCCGCGCGCCGGGCGAAGCCGTACAGGGCGTGGACCGCGCTGCGGCGGGCCAGCGGCAGGAGGCGCGTGGCCAGGAAGTAGGTCCTGCCGTGGCGGGCGTTGAGCCGGCGGCACTGCGCGTAGGCCGCCCGCAGCGCCGGATCGCGCACCCCGGCGGCGTCGAGCTCCCGGGCCGTCACGAGCCCTCCAGCCGGACGGCGGCGTCGGAAGCCGTGCGTCGGGCCGTTGTCCGTGGGGTCCCGGTGATCCGCTGGGCGGCCAGCTTGCCCGAGACGATGACCGGGGGCACCCCGACACCCGGGGTCGTCCCGCAGCCCGCGAGCACGACGTTCTCCGTGCCCCTGACGAGGTTCCTCGGCCGGAACGGCCCGGTCTGGGCGAAGGTGTGCGAGAGCGAGAACGGGGTGCCCGCGCTGTGCCCCTGGCCTGCCCAGTCGGCGGGCGTCACCAGGGACTCCTCCTCGATCGACGCGCCGAAGCCGGTCAGCCCCCGCCGCTCCAGTTCGGCGACCAGGGAGTCCCGGTAGGCCGGGGCGAGCTCGGCCCAGTGCGCCGGCCCCGGGCCGATCTCCGTGTTCGGGCAGGGCGCCAGGACGTAGTGCAGATGACGGCCGGGAGGCGCGAGCGTGGGATCCGTGGCCGTCGGGCGGGTGACAAGGAGGGAAGGGTCGGTCATCAGCTCTCCTGTTCTGGTGAGTTCGTCGAAGGTGCGGGACCAGGCGGAGCCGAAGAGCAGGGTGTGGTGGGCGAGTTCGGGCCAGGTGCGGTCCGTCCCCGCGTGCAGGATCACCGCGCTCGGGGAGTGCCGGGTCCGCAGCGGACGGCGGGGCGCGCGCCCCAGGAGCCGGTACGAGAAGGGGAGTTCCGTGGTGAGCACGACCGCGTCGCACGCGATCCGGGCCTGCTCCGTCACGACCGCCGTCACCCGTTCCCCCGCCCGTTCGAGGGTCGTGACCCGCTCCCCGAACCGCAGGGCGGCGCCGGCGCGGCGGGCCGCGTCCGCCATGGCCGTGGGCACGGTGTGCATACCGCCGCGCGGGAAGAACACCCCGGCGACGGTGTCCATGTAGGCGATCACCGCGTAGGCGGCCAGTGCCCGCGACGGGGGGACTCCCGCGTAGAGGGCCTGGAAGGAGAAGACGCGCCGGAGCCGTTCGTCCGACAGGAAGGACCCGATCGCCCGGTCCAGGCGTCCGAGCCCGCCGAGGGCGGCCAGCCGGGCCAGGTCGGGATGGAGCAGCTGTGTCGGCGAGTCGAAGTTCGCGTCGATGAAGCGGCGCTCCTGCACCGCGTACAGCCTGCCCAGCCAGGCGCGCAGGCGCAGATAGGCGTCGGCCTCGCGGGCCGAGGCGAAGCGTTCCACCTCGGCGGCCATGACGTCCGCCTCCGTGTGGACGTCGACGCGGCTGCCGTCCCAGAACCGCGCCCGGTACGCCGGGTGCAGCGGTACCAGTTCCACCCGGTCGTACAGCGAGTCCCCGACGGCCGCGAACGCCTGGTCCAGCAGGGCGGGCATCGTCAGGACGGTGGGCCCCGTGTCCATCCGGAAGCCGCCGAGCTCCATCCGGCCGGCCCGCCCGCCCGGCACCGGCTCACGCTCGACCAGCGTCACCTTCCGTCCGGCGCCCAGCAGGTGGAGCGCGGCCGACAGGCCCGCGAAGCCGGCTCCCACGACGACGACATGGTCCGTCCCGCCCCGCAGCCGCCTCATCGGCCCGCTCCCGACGCGGCCACCGCACGCCCGGTCGCCGCTCCGGTGCGCTCGCCGGCCCCCGCGTCGTCCCCGTCGGGGCCGCCCGCCGGGAGCGCGACGCCGCCGGCGTCCAGGAGGAGCCGCGCCAGGTGCTCGGCCGGTCCCGGCACCAGCTCCGTCTGCCGGAGGGTCCGCAGCGTACGCGCGCAGAGCCGGTCCGCCCGCTCGGCGACGTGGGCCCGGGCTCCGCAGGACTCCAGGAGCCCGATCACACGGCGCAGCTCCCGCTCGGTGGCGGCGGGGGAGCCGACCACGGCGTCGAGGAGACGGAGCCCTCCGGCGTCGCCGTCGCGGACGCACAGCGCCCGCGCCACGGCCATGAGATAGGTCGCCTTGCCCGCCCTGAGGTCCTCGCCGGGTGGTTTGCCGGTGCGCCGCGGATCGCCGAACACCCCTTGAAGGTCGTTCTGGAGTTGGAAGGCGATGCCCGCGCACAGCCCCGCCCGGTTCAGGCCCCGGAGCGTCCGGCTGTCGGCCCCCGCCAGGAGGGCTCCCAGCAGCAGTGGATGCACCGCGGAGTACCGCGCCGTCTTCAGGACGGCCGTCCGCATCGCCCGTCCGGCGGATCGCGAGCCGGTGACCTGCGTCTGGAGGTCCAGGTACTGCCCGGCGACCATCTCGGTGCGCATCACCCGCCACCGGTCGCCGAGACCGGCGGAGTGCGGGGTCATCAGGAGCACCTCCGCGAACGCGTCGTCCGCCCAGGCGAGGGCCAGGTCACCCGCGAGGACGGCGCCGGAGCCCCCGAAGCCCGCGGACGGCCCGTCGAGGCCGTCCGTGCCGTACTGGCGCTCCAGCGAGGCGTGGACGGAGGGGCTTGCCCTGCGGGTCCGGGAGCCGTCCATGACGTCGTCGTGGATGAGCGCGCAGGTCTGGACGAGTTCAACGGAGGCCGCCATCCGCAAGGCCGCTTCGGCCTCGTCGTCGCCGCCCCCGGCGGCGCGCATGGCCCACCACAGCAACTGCGACCTGCGGTGTCCGCCACCGGCCGCGAAGGCGGCCACCCGGCCGGCGATGTCCGCGGCGAAGGTCCCGTCCACGGTCCGGGCCTCGGCGACCCGGCGCCGGAGGAGGTCGTCGATCACCAGGGTCAGGGCCTCGGGGACGTCCCTGTCGATGGAAGGGGGGTCGAGAGCGCGCATGTCGGTTCCCTTGCTGCCGTGCGTCGGGCAGTGCGGTGCGTCTGGATGTTCCGTACCGCGGTCGCGCGCGGATGCAGCAGATCATGGGCCGACCGGGGATTCGCACGTGCCGGTGCCGGCGCCCAAGGCGACCGTGGCCGGCGTCGACGCGTCGGCCGGAATGCTCGCGCGCGCCCGGGCCAAAGCGTGGCCGAAGCGCGTTTCCTTCGTCCACGCCCCGGTCGAGCGCATGGCCGAGGTCGAGGCCCAGGGACCGTACGACGCCGTCCTTGCCGCGTACCTGCTGCGCCTCGCCCGCCGCCTCCTGCGGCCCGGCGGTCGCCTCGCCGTGCACGAGTACGGCCTCGGCGGACGGCCCGCCGACCGGCTCGTGCGGAAGGCCGTTGTGAACGGTCTCGTGAGGCCCTGGGCCCGGCTGCACGGGGACGCGGAACTTCTACGAGCACCTCTACCGCAGCGTGCCGGCCTTCGGCACGGCCGATGCCTTCACCACCCGGCTCCGGAGTGCCGGGTTCACCCGGGTGCGCTGCCTTCCGCAGCCCGGCTGGCAGACGGGCATCACGCCCGGCTCGTCCAGGAGTCGTGGAAATTCCAGCCCCAGCGGGCGGACAACACGGCGCTGCCGCGCCGAGGGTCGGCCTACGGGGCCTCGACGATGTCGAATCTCAGCTGGAAGTTTTCGCCGACCCGTTTGAGGACGCCGCCCTTGATCCGGTATTACGGGCTTCCCGATTCCTTCTTGATCTCGTTGAATGTATGCACGATGTTGCGGGTGGATTTGCCGTTCACCGTGCTCATCACGCTGTCGAACACTGTGTCGCCTTCCTCAAAGGTCAATGTGTCCGCGCCCTCGGGCAGCGCCCCCAGCACCTTCTTGGCCGCTTTTCCTGAGATGTTCTGTCGGTAGATGGAGCTCGGGAGGCTGTCCGGCACGTCTGTAACCTTTGTGCGATTTTCGAGCGCGGCCGCCGCCTGCCGTTTCAGCTGGCTGCCCGAGACGCCGTCCTGGTTCAGAAGCTGTTGCACCTGTGACCACTGGTGGATGAACGCCTCACTGGCTGTGTACTTCTCATCCGTGGCCCGGTAGTTCTCCATCATCACGGCGACAGCGCGGCCTCTGTCCTGGTCCTTGAGGACGGAGGACAGGACGAGGGCCTGGCTCTGGAGGGCAATCGGCGTGGCCATCCGCCCGCTTCGCCCCGTTATGTTTTTCGCGGTCCTGCAAGAGGGCCGCTGGCCTCCGGGCCCGGCATGACTGTTACCCCCTGTCGAAGGGATGGCATCGGGCAAGTGGCCCAACAGCGAGCCGAAACTTCGGGCCGTCTCCGAGAAACTCGCCGCGAAGTTCGGCACCGTCCTGGTGATCGTGGACCAGCCCGCCTCCATCGGCGCCCTGCCGCTGACCGTCGCCCGCGGCGCGGGCTGCCAGGCCTTCCACCTTCCCGGACTGGCCATGCAACGGATCGCCGACCTCTACCCGGGCGAGGCAGTGGCTATCACGTTCCACCGGCCGCCTCAGCCACACGCGTCCCACAAGTCGCAGTGGGAGGCTGCGTAGCGGGAACACATGGCTTGCGTTGTTCAGTGTTACCGTGAACGGCATGTCGGCCCGCCGCGTGATCTGCGATTCCGGCCGTGCGGTGCGCACGGTCCGGTTCGGGGTGGCCACTTTCCGACGCGGTTCCAAAGCCATGGACCGACGCCCCACGGGCCTGGTCTGGATCGAGAAGGCCGCCGCAACAGCGGCATCCCTCTGACGCTCATCGCTGAGACCCCCTTCGCTTAGGCGCCCTCGACGCGTACCCCCTGCGCCCGTAGACGGAGAGCAGCTGGGCCCGTCGCCGCGCAGCCGCCGCTTCGCCCCACAGCCTCGTATTTCCCTGGACCGCGTCGTCTTCGCTGTCCGTACCGCCCTGGAGTATTACCGTGATCACCGCCTCCGGCATCGAGCTGCGTGCCGGCGCCCGCATCCTCATCGAGTCCGCCTCCTTCCGTATCTCCA
>NZ_JBSFKL010000026.1:0-55262 GCF_053598535.1 Streptomyces sp. NPDC001108 | reverse complement strand
GCGTGCGCGTGCCCCTGGCTCCCGTAACCGATGACCGCGACCTTACGGCCCTGGATGATGGACAGGTCGGCGTCGTCGTCGTAGAACAGCTCGGCCACTGGGTTTCTCCTTGGTGTGCAGGTGTTGCGTCCCACCGTACGGCGGGGTGCGTCAGATACGTTTTCGGGTCTCGCCATACGGGCGGCGAGCGGCGGGCCCTTCGGGGGCTACGCCGTGCGGTCGAGGGCGCGCAGCGACCGGTCGGTGATCGAGCGCGCGCCACGGCCTATGGCGATGGTGCCCGACTGGACCAGCTCCTTGATGCCGTACTGCTCCAGCATCTTGAGCATGGCCTCCAGTTTGTCGGTGCCGCCGGTCGCCTCGATCGTGACGGCCTCCGGGGAGACGTCGACGGTCTTGGCGCGGAACAGCTTGACGATCTCGACGATCTGGGAGCGGGTCTCGTTGTCGGCCCGGACCTTCACCAGGACGAGTTCGCGCTGGATCGCAGCGGAGTGCTCGAGTTCGACGATCTTCAGGACATTGACCAGCTTGTTGAGCTGCTTGGTGACCTGCTCCAGGGGCAGGTCCTCGACACTCACCACAATGGTGATGCGGGAGATGTCGGGGTGTTCGGTGGTGCCGACCGCGAGCGAGTCGATGTTGAAGCCGCGGCGGGAGAACAGGGCGGTGATCCGGGCGAGGACACCGGGCTTGTTCTCGACCAGGACGGAGAGCGTGTGCTTGGTGGACATGGCGTCGGTCTCTCTCTGTCTCTCAGTCGTCTTCGTTGTCGCCGAAGTCGGGGCGCACCCCGCGGGCGGCCATGACCTCGTCGTTGGAGGTGCCGGCGGCGACCATCGGCCAGACCATGGCGTCCTCGTGGACGATGAAGTCGATCACGACGGGGCGGTCGTTGATCGCGTTGGCCTCTTCGATGACCTTGTCCAGGTCGGCCGGGTCCTCGCAGCGGATGGCGTGGCAGCCCATGGCCTCGGACAGCTTGACGAAGTCCGGGACCCGGGTGCCCTTCGCCGGGGCGCCCTCGGTGTCCGCGCCGGAGTGCAGCACGGTGTTGGAGTAGCGCTGGTTGTAGAACAGGGTCTGCCACTGGCGGACCATCCCGAGGGCGCCGTTGTTGATGATGGCGACCTTGATCGGGATGTTGTTGAGCGCGCAGGTGGTGAGTTCCTGGTTGGTCATCTGGAAGCAGCCGTCGCCGTCGATCGCCCAGACCGTGCGGTCCGGCATCCCGGCCTTGGCGCCCATCGCGGCGGGGACCGCGTACCCCATCGTCCCGGCACCGCCCGAGTTCAGCCAGGTGGCGGGCTGCTCGTACTGGATGAAGTGCGAGGCCCACATCTGGTGCTGGCCGACGCCCGCCGCGAAGATGGTGCCCTCGGGGGCGAGCCGGCCGATGCGCTCGATGACCTGCTGCGGCGAGAGGCTGCCGTCCTCGGGCAGGTCGTAGCCGAGCGGGTAGGTCTCGCGCCAGCGGTTCAGGTCCTTCCACCAGGCCGTGTAGTCGCCCACATGGCCCTCGGTGTGCTCGGCCTGGACGGCCTGGACCAGATCGGCCAGGACCTCGCGGGCGTCCCCGACGATCGGGACGTCGGCGGCGCGGTTCTTGCCGATCTCGGCGGGGTCGATGTCGGCGTGGACGACCTTGGCGTACGGGGCGAAGCTGTCCAGCTTGCCGGTGACGCGGTCGTCGAAGCGGGCTCCGACGGCGACGATCAGGTCGGCCTTCTGGAGCGCGGTGACGGCGGTGACCGCACCGTGCATGCCCGGCATTCCGACGTGCAGCGGGTGGCTGTCAGGGAATGCGCCGAGCGCCATCAGCGTGGTGGTGACGGGCGCTCCGGTGAGTTCGGCGAGGACCTTCAGTTCGGCGGTGGCGCCGGCCTTGATGACACCGCCGCCGACGTACAGCACCGGGCGTTTGGCCTGGGTGATCAGCTTGGCGGCCTCGCGGATCTGCTTGGCGTGCGGCTTGGTGACCGGGCGGTAGCCGGGCAGGTCCAGGGTCGGCGGCCAGCTGAAGGTGGTCCGCGCCTGGAGGGCGTCCTTGGCGATGTCGACCAGGACCGGGCCCGGACGGCCGGTGGAGGCGATGTGGAAGGCCTCGGCGATCGTGTGCGGGATGTCCTCGGCCCTGGTGACCAGGAAGTTGTGCTTGGTGATCGGCATGGTGATGCCGCAGATGTCGGCCTCCTGGAAGGCGTCCGTGCCGATCGCCTTGGAGACGACCTGGCCGGTGATCGCGACCATCGGGACGGAGTCCATGTAGGCGTCGCCGATCGGGGTGACCAGGTTGGTGGCGCCGGGGCCGGAGGTGGCCATGCAGACGCCGACCCTGCCGGTGGCCTGGGCGTAGCCGGTGGCCGCGTGCCCGGCACCCTGCTCGTGGCGGACCAGCACGTGGCGGACCCGGCTGGAGTCCATCATCGGGTCGTACGCCGGGAGGATGGCGCCGCCGGGAATGCCGAATACCGTGTCGGCCCCCACCTCTTCGAGGGAGCGGATGAGGGACTGCGCGCCCGTGACGTGCTCAACGGTGGCGGCGGACGATCCGCCGTTACGGGCCCGCGGCTGGGGATGGTGGGCCCCGGTGGCCTGCTCGGTCATCGGCATTCTCTTCTCGAAGCTGAGGGTTTCTGCGGGTGCTTTGCGACAGTTTGCGTAGTGCCAGTGCAACAAAAAACCCCTCGTGCCGTGAGGCAAGCGAGGGGAGCGCGTCGGTATGGGTCTGCGGAGTGCCGTGCGGGACTCAGCTTCAGCCGACGCGCTGTCCAAGTACGAGAATTCGGGTGCGCATGGCAATGACCCTCTCTCCGACGCACTCGCGATGTCAAGTGGGTGGGATGGGCGTCTCACCATGTGATCCGCTGAGGAGGGGTACGGAACCGCCGGTCAGTACCGGCTGGGCCAGCCTCCCGCCGGGCACCTGGAATTCGCCGCGGGCCAGCGTGCGCCGCAGCCGGTACTCGTCGAGGGGGCCGGAGAAGGCCATGCCCTGGCCGTGCGTACAGCCCATGGCGCGCAGCGCGAGGACCTGCTCCGGCCGGTCCACCCCGTCCGCCACCGACTGGAGGCCGAGATCGCAGGCGATGCGGAGCAGACCGCTGGTGATCTTGTGCAGCCGGGCGGACTCCACCACGCCCTCGACCAGCTCCCGGTCCAGCTTGAGCACGTCGATGGGGAGCCTGCGCAGGGCGTTGATCGCGGCGTAGCCGCTGCCGAAGCCGTCGAGCGCGATACGGACCCCGATGCGGCGCAGGGCCACGAGACGCTGTTCCAGCTCGTCGAAGGAGATCCTGGGGTCGCTGTCGGCGACCTCGATCATCAGCGCCCCGGACGGCAGGCCGTGCCGGGTGAGCAGCGCCTCGACGGAGCCGGACGGCATCCCCTTGTCGAGGAGGCGGCGGGCGGGGAGCCGTACGGCCACGGAGGCCGGGTGCCCGGCCCTGGCCCGCTCGGCGGCCTGCTCGATGGCCTCTTCGAGCAGCCAGCGGCCCAGCTCGGCGGTGCGGTCGCCGTCCTCGGCGACGCGGAGGAACTCGGCCGGGGTGAACAGGATGCCCTGGGTCGAGCGCCAGCGGGCCTGGGCGGAGACGGCGGCGACCGTGCCGCTGGCGAGGTTCACCACGGGCTGGTGCAGCAGGGCGAACTCGCCGTCGCGCAGGGCGGTGCGCAGCCGGGCCGCCAGCTCGGAGCGGCGTACGACGTCGGCCTGCATCTGCGGGGCGTACAGCTCGACCCGGTCCTTGCCGCCGGCCTTGGCGCGGTACATGGCGAGGTCGGCGTTGCGCATGAGGTCGCTGGGGCTGATGCCCGGTTCGGCGAAGGCCACTCCGATGGACGCGGCCACCCGGACGTCGCCGGTGCCGACCCGGTACGGCTGGGAGAGGGTGAGGCGGAGCCGGTCGGCGATCTCGTGGACCTGGCATTCCCGGGCCGACTGGTCGCGGGTGCCGTCGCCGAGGATGATCGCGGCGAACTCGTCGCCGCCGAGGCGGGCCGCCGTGTCGCCGGCCCGGACGGATTCCTGGAGGCGGCGGGCGGCCTGGACGAGGAGCTCGTCGCCCGCCTGGTGGCCGTGGCGGTCGTTGACCGCCTTGAAGCCGTCGAGGTCGATGAAGAGGACGGCGGTGCCCTGGTCGCCGGAGCGGCGGCCGCCGAGGGCCTGGCGGACCCGTTTGGTGAACAGGGCGCGGTTGGGCAGGTCGGTGAGCGGGTCGTGCTCGGCGTTGTGCTGCAACTGGGCCTGGAGGCGCACTCTTTCGGTCACGTCGCGGCTGTTGAGGATCAGCCCGCCCTGGTGCCGGTTGACCGTGGACTCGACGTTGAGCCAGTCGCCCGTGCCGGATCTGAAGCGGCACTCGATCCGGGTGGTGGGCTCCTCGCTCGGCGGGGCGGCGAGGAACCGGCGCACCTCGTGGATCACCCGCCCCAGGTCCTCGGGGTGGATGATCGAGGAGAGCTCGGCCCCGACCAGTTCCTCCGCCTCCCGCCCGTACACCCCGGCGGCGGCGGGGCTGACGTAGCGCAGGACGCCGTTGGGGGCGGCGATCATGATGACGTCGCTGGAGCCCTGCACCAGGGAGCGGAAGTGGTTCTCCTTCTGGGCCAGTTCCTGGGTGAGGGCGATGTTGTCGACGAGCATGATGCCCTGCCGGACCACCAGGGCGAGCACCACCGTGCAGCCGGTGAAGATCACGACACGGTCCACCCGGCGGCCCTCGATGGCGTTGTAGAGGATGCCGAGCGTGCAGACGGCGGCGGCGAGATAGGGCGTCAGGGCGGCCAGGGAGCCCGCGATGGGGCGGCTGGCCGGCTGCCCCCCGCGGGGCGGGAGGGCGGCGGGGCCGTCCGCCGTCCGGTCGGCCCCCCAGGGGGCGTAGGCGAGGAGCAGGGAGCCGGCGAACCAGCCCGCGTCCAGCATTTGGCCGGAATGATAGGTCTGCCGCAGCAGCGGTGAGGTGAACAGCGCGTCGGACAGTACGGTCAGGGCGAGCGCGGCCACGGCGGTGTTCACCGCGGAGCGGTTGACGCTGGAGCGGCGGAAGTGCAGCGCCAGCACCATGGAGACCAGCACGATGTCGAGGAGCGGATAGGCCAGCGCGAGCGCCACCCGGGCCACGCTCACGCCCTCGGCGTCCACCAGGTGCGCGGTGTGGGCGAGGGCGAGGCTCCAGGAGAGCGTGAGGAGCGATCCGCCGATCAGCCAGGAGTCCAGCGCGAGACAGAGCCAGCCGGCCCTGGTGACGGGGCGCTTGGCGAGGACGAGCAGCCCGACGATGGCGGGCGGCGCGAAACAGAGGAACAGCAGGTCGGCCAGGGAGGGGGTGGGTACCGGGCGCCCGAGCACCACCTCGTACCAGCCCCAGACCGCGTTGCCCGCGGCGGCCATGAACGAGGAGAGCGCGAAGAGCATCCAGGCGGGCCGGAACCGGCTGCTGCCCTCCCGCGCGTACCGGTAGCAGGAGACGGCGGCGACCAGCGCCGCCGCGCTGAGGCCGAAGTCGCCCATGAACAGGGCGATTTGCGAGGAGCCCCAGCCGAAGGCCGAGCCCACGGCGTATCCGGCCCAGACGACACCGAGAAGGATCTGCCAGAGCAGCGGGGACACGCCGCCCGCGGCCGACCTCCGGAAGAGCAGCGCCCCGAGGGCGTCGGCCGGCGCGCTCACCGGGGGGCCCCGGGAATCGCCGCGTACTCCGGCCCTCGTCGGTTGTCCGGTGGTGTCGGATCGTGCGCCCATCGCCCGTGCATCACCCGTCGCCCCCTCGCGTGTCGCGTCCTCCCCGGCGCCGTCCCTCCACTCCGCGGCTCAGCGCCCCTTTCGGGACGATACACCAGACTCGTCACACAGGGACATAGTCCCTCTACTCTCCGTGACGACCTGGGAGGTTGTCCGGTACCGTGCGCGACGGCGCCCCCGCGTTGCGTGGTCAGCCGGTGGTGAGCACCACGTTCCGCACCGGTTCTCCCGCGGCGAACCGCCCCAGCTGTGCGGCCAGCAGGCGCTTGGCGCGCGGGAGGAAGGCCGAGGAACTGCCGCCCACGTGCGGGGTGATCAGGACGTGGGGAGCATGCCAGAGCGGGTGGCCCGGCGGCAGGGGTTCCGGGTCGGTGACGTCGAGCGCGGCCCGGAGCCGGCCGGACTCCAGTTCGGACAGCAGGGCGGCTGTGTCGACGACGCCGCCCCGTGCGACGTTCACCAGCAGCGCCCCGTCCTTCATCGCGGCCAGGAACCCGGCGTCGACCAGCCCCTGGGTGGACGGGTTGAGCGGGGTGGACAGCACGACGACGTCGGCCTCGGGCAGCAGCCGGGGCAGCTCGTCGAGCGCGTGCACGGGACCGCGCGCGGATGCCCGTGCGGAGCGCGCGACGCGCACCACCCGCGCGCACTCGAAGGGTTCGAGCCGGTCCTCGATGGCGGCGCCGATGGACCCGTACCCCACGATCAGTACGGACCGGTCGGCGAGCGCCGGGTAGAAACCGGACCGCCACTCCTCCGCGTCCTGGCCGCGTACGAAGCCGGGTACGCCGCGCAGGGAGGAGAGGATCAGGGTGAGGGCCAGCTCCGCGGTGGACGCCTCGTGGACCCCCTTGGCGTTGCAGAGCCGTACCCCGGCGGGCAGCACGCCGAGCCCCGGCTCGACGTGGTCGATGCCCGCGGTCAGCGTCTGCACGACCCGGACGCCCGTCATCCCGGCGAGCGGCCGCACCGACACCTCGGCCCCCTTCATGTACGGCACGACGTAGAAGGCGCAGTCGGCGGGGTCCGCGGGGAAGTCGGGCCCGCCGTCCCAGTGACGGTACGTGAGCGACTCGGGGAGCCCGTCGATCCCTCCGGCCGGGAACGGAAGCCACACCTCGGTCGTCCTCGCCGGTGCGGGGCTGTCGGGGATGTTCGTCGAAGTCATGGTCAGGAGGCTAATCCTCACCGGAGGGGTGATCGTCGGAGGCCGTGCGCGGTGCGGTTAGCGGCAGAGGTTACTTTGGGGTGTGCGGTGCGGTCCCGCCACGGCGGGGCATGGGCCCGGTTCGGCGGTGGGCCCGGGGAGGATCGGGGAGTTGGAGCGCAGGAGTCTCGGTGCGGCGGCGCTCGCCGTGGGGGCGGTCGGTCTCGGCTGCATGCCGATGAGCTGGGCGTACAGCGCCTCGCAGCAGCGCGGTGACCGCGCGTTGCGTACGGTGCACGCCGCGCTCGACGCGGGCGTCCAACTGCTCGACACGGCCGACATGTACGGGCCGTTCACCAACGAGCTGCTGGTCGGCCGGGCGTTGAAGGGCCGCAGGTCGGAGGCGTTCGTCTCCACCAAGTGCGGTCTGCTGGTGGGTGATCAGCACATCGTGGCCAACGGCCGTCCCGGCTATGTGCGGCGGGCCTGCGACGCCTCGCTGCGCCGGTTGCAGACCGATGTGATCGATCTGTACCAACTGCACCGGCCCGACCCCGAGGTGCCGATCGAGGAGACCTGGGGCGCGATGGCGGATCTGGTGACCGCCGGGAAGGTGCGGGCGCTCGGGCTCTGCGCGGTCGGGGCGCGGGCCTCACGGCGTTCCGGGTCCCGCATGTACGACGAAACGATCCGTCAGCTGGAGCGGGTGCAGCAGGTCTTCCCGGTGAGCGCGGTGGAGGCGGAGCTCTCGGTCTGGTCGCCGGAGGCGCTGGAGTCCCTGCTGCCGTGGTGCACCACGCGCGGGGTGGGGCTGCTGGCCGCGATGCCGCTGGGCAGCGGCTATCTGACGGACACGCTGACGCCGGGGCAGGGCTTCGAGCCGGAGGACCTGCGGGCCCGGCACCCCCGGTTCACCGCGGAGATGATGGCGGCGAACCAGCCGGTGGTCGTGGGGCTGCGCAGGATCGCCGAGCGGCACGGGGCGAGCGCCGCGCAGGTGGCGCTGGCCTGGGTGCTGCGGCAGGGGCCGCACGTGGTGCCGGTGCCGGGGACCAAGCGGGAGCGGTGGGCGGTGGAGAACGCGGGGGCGGCCGGGCTGCGGCTGACCGCGCGGGACCTGGCGGAGATCGCCGCGCTGCCCCGTGCGCAGGGGTCGTGGGACTGAGACGCCGCCCCGGTGGCGGCTCGCGTTCATGGGGTAGGAACGGTGGTCGGGTGTCCGTCGAAGGGATCGGTGCTGTGCGCGGTGTTCTGTTCGGATCTGTACGAACCCCTGCCGGGCGGCGGGGGCGCCGGGGCCCGGGCGGCCCGGTGGTGGCCGCGCTGGCGGCCGGGGCGCTGGCGCTGACCGCGGGGTGCTCCTCGGGCGGGGGCCCCGGCGCGGCGGGCACCGCGAGCACACCGCCCGCCTCGCACCCGGCTCCGGCGTCCTCCTCCCCCGCGGCCCCGCCGCGGCCGCCCGCCAAGGGCTCGGTGAAGGTGGTCTCGACGCTGACCGGGGGCCTGGACTCGCCCTGGGGGCTCGCGGCGCTGCCCGGCGGCGATCTGCTGGTCTCCTCCCGCGACAAGGGGACGATCACCCGGATCGACGGCACGACCGGGAAGAAGACCCTGCTGGGCTCGGTGCCGGGGGTGGCGCCCTCCGGTGAGGGCGGGCTGCTGGGCATCGCCGTCGCCCCCACGTACGACGTGGACCACATGGTGTACGCGTACTTCACGACCGCGTCCGACAACCGCATCGCCCGGATGCAGTACGACGAGGACGGCACCACTCCGGGCCGGCTGCTCGGTGCGCCGGACACGATCCTGCGCGGCATCCCGAAGGGGTCGCTGCACAACGGCGGACGGATCGCGTTCGGTCCGGACCGGATGCTGTACGCCGGGACCGGCGAGACGGGGGACACCGGGCTCGCGCAGGACAAGGAGTCGCTGGCCGGCAAGATCCTCCGGATGAGCCCGGACGGGCAGCCGGTGCACGGCAATCCGGCGGCCGACTCCGTGGTGTATTCGTACGGTCACCGCAATGTGCAGGGGCTCGCCTGGGACGGGCAGGGGCGGCTGTGGGCGTCCGAGTTCGGCCAGGACACCTGGGACGAGCTGAACCGGATCGTGCCGGACGGGAACCACGGCTGGCCGCAGGCCGAGGGGAAGGCGGGGAAGAAGGGGTTCGTGGATCCCGTGGCGCAGTGGAAGACGTCCCAGGCGTCCCCGAGCGGGATCGCCTTCGCCGAGGGGTCGATCTGGATGGCGGGGCTGCGCGGCAAGCGGCTCTGGCGGATCCCGCTCTCCGGCGGTGAGCGGGAACCTTCCGCCGCGCCGCAGTCGTTCCTGGAAGGGAAGTACGGCCGTCTGCGCACCGTGCTCGCCGCGGGCGGCGACAAGCTCTGGCTGGTCACGAGCAATACGGACACCCGTGGCACCCCCGGGCCGGAGGACGACAGGATCCTGCTGCTGACCGTGCGGTAGCGGGGCGACAGCGCGGGAAGGACGTGCGGCCGGTGTTCAACTTCTTCGAGGAACTCTTCGCGCCGGGCCGCAAGCACACCAACGACGAACGGAAGCGGCTGGAGCTGTCCCGGGTGGATCTCGGCACCGGCGATCCGGGGCGCGGCCCGATAGACCTGGCCTCCGGGAAGGTGGTCGTCAGATCGCCCGGCGCGGACCGGGAGTCCGGTCCGGACGCGGCGCCGGGCGATCCCGACGACCAGGGCTGAGCGGGGTTCCCGCCCGGCCTTCGCGGGTCAGCCCGTCCGTCGGACGCGGGCCGAGGTGATCGTGCCGTCGAGCACCGTGTAGGTGCCGGTGTACGTCTGCCGGGAGCCGTCCGTCTGGTACGCGGTGATGTCCACGTGGACGGTGTCTCCCACGGTGTCCGTCACCCGGACGTCGTCGCTCGCCGTTTCGGCGAAGCCCGAGGTGAACGCGGAGAAGCTCTTGGTGAGGTTCTTGCCGCCGAGTTCCCAGGCCGTGTCGTAGTCGCCGCTGTTGATCGCCTCGTAGTAGCTCCGCACCGTGTCCGCCGGTCCGTCGGGCGCGGGCGGGACTTCCTCCTGGGCCGGCGGGTCGGGCTCGTAGGTGTCGCTCCCGTACGGGTCGGGCTCGTAGGTGTCGTCGCCGTACGGGTCCGCGGTACCGGGGAGGTCGTCGCCGAAGGCCGTCGGGGGCGGGCCGGACGGGGTGGTGAGGACGGTTCCCCCGCCCCCGGCGCCGTCGTCGCCCGACCGCACCCAGACGGCCGTGCCCGCCACGGCGAGCAGGAGGACGACGAGGGCCGCCACGATCAGCACGCGGGACAGGTCGCTGTCGGGGGGCGGCTCCCCGCTGCCCGTCGCCGGGGAGGAGCCCGGCACCCAGCGCTGTCCCTCCGCGTCCCACTGGCTCATCGGACTCCGCTCCTCATCCGCCGAGCTGGGCGATGGCCTGGACCACCGCGGCGGCCGAGGCGAGCCCCGCCGCCGCGGTCGCTCCGACGTCCAGCCGGTCCCGGAGCCAGCGCAGGCGGTCCCGGCGCACCCGGCCGTCGCCGGCCGCCGCCCCCTCGACCTCCGCGAGCCCCGCGTCGAGTTCCGCGACCTCGTCGGTCCTGGTGAGCACCCCGAGGTGACCGCGCAGGGTGGCGACGGCCGCGAGCAGTTCGGGCGACGCGGCGACCAGTTCCCGCGAGGAGTCCACCGCGTGGGCGTCGTCGCCGGAGGCCACCGCGCCGCCCGTCATCGTGCCGATGCCGATGCCGCCCGCGACGGCCGGCGGGGCGGACGCGGCACCCGGCGGGTGCTCCATCGTCGCGGAGTCCGCCACCCGCTCACCGCGGTCCTCGGCGTGCGCACGCGCTCCGGTCGCCGCCGCGCCACCGGTCATCAGGCCGATGGAGATCCCACCGGGCGCCCGGTCCGCCGTGCCGGCGCCGCTCCCCCGGTCCTCCCGGCCGTCCGTGTCGTCCCCGCGTTCCCCGTCATGGATGCTGTCGCCGTTCCCCGTCATCGGATGTCTCCCTTCCCGTGGGCCGCCGAGGCGCCCTCGCCCGTGGCGACCGCGCCGCCGTGCATCGTTCCGATGAACACCCCGCCGCCGCTGACGGTGACGACCTGGCGTTCGAAGTCTCCGGTCTCGTAGTTCTTCGCCCGCAGCGCCTCGCGCACTCCGGTCGCGATCCGGTCCTGCACCGTCCGTACGTACCGCTTGACGTCCATCTCCTGGAACACCGACAGTTCGGCCGTGCTGCCCAGCTCCCGTACGGAGGTGACCGGTCCGTCGGGGAAGGCGCGGCGCGGGTTGGCCAGCCAGGTGCGGAACTCGGCCATGACCGCGTTCGCCAGGGAGGTCCCCGCCGCGAAGTTGGCGGCGGGCGTCGCGAGCACGGCGCGGACCGCGTCGCGCAGGGGGTCGGGTTCGCCCCGGGCCTCGATCACGTCGACGGCCTGGAACTCCGGCCGCACCGGGGTGAGGACGTGCGGGACGACCTCCAGGACGAGCATGCCGCCCTGGGTGTGGACGCGTACGAGCACCGAGACCACGATCTGTTCGTCCCATGCCCCGACCCGGATGCGCAGGAAGTGGCGGCGGCCCTCCGCGCCCTCGCCGACCGCCTCGGCGAGGTGCCGGTCGACGGCCGACGGTCCGTAGTCGACCTCCCAGCGGGCCGAGCCGGTCGGGAGGTAGACGAACTCCTCGACCTCCAGGGCCCGCAGACGGTCCCTTCCGGAGGCCGCGGCGGAGGTGCGCAGGGCTTCCAGCTGCGGCTTGATGAGGTCGATGACCTCCCGTCCGGTGAGCGGACCGGCCGCGGTGCCGGAGTCCGGCTCCGGGCGGGGGCCGGGCAGGCCGTCCGCCCGTCCGCCGTCGCGCTTCCTCAGCTCCATCACCAGCGACCACGGCTCCTCGTAGGGCCGTCCGGCACCGATGAAGGGACGGAACGGGTCGTAGATCGTGAGGGTCGCGTACTGCTCGCGGGCGATGGCCCCGGCGATGCGCCGGTAGCGGGCGGTGTCGGGGAGCGGCTCGCGCTTCATTCCGGGGAAGTCCGCGGAGCCCAGCTCCGTGCGCATGACCCGGGTGACGTGGCTGCGGTACGCCCACACCGGCAGCGTCAGCAGCAGGGGGAGGACCACCGCCGTCCAGGCGCCGGTCCCGCTGACGAGGGCGAACACCGCGGCGACCCAGTACGTGAGCGCCGCGACGGCGGGCAGGACCGGGAGCAGCATCTTCAGCCGGCCGCTGGTGGCCTGTTCGACCATCCGCCGGTCCAGGGTGAAGAGCGCGACCCCGAGTCCGGTCGCCACGCGTACGCCGCCGAGGAGGACGCAGACCAGGGCGTACCCCAGCCACCAGGGCAGCGGCAGCAGGGGCTCGGACCCCACACCGGCGAATCCGAGCCCGATGAACAGGACCCACAGGACCAGCAGCATCAGCGCGGTCCGGACCTCCGCGCGGCGGGCGCGCAGCGCGTGCGCGAGGACCGGCAGCGCGTCGACGCCGAGCGAGGGGGCGACCGGGCGCTCCTCGTGCAGGACGAGTTCCTGGATCACGCGTCGCCGGAAGTCGCTGTCGAGGTGGACCCCCGCGCACAGCAGCCGGGTGGCGTCGCTGCGTCTGCCTTCGTACGGGGCGTTGCCGGGGCGCCGCGCCCTGCCGTCGTGGGAGGCCGGCCGGCCGGCTCCGCCGCGCCCGTCGCTCGTTCCCGGGCGCTGCCCGGGTCGCTGTTCGGTCATGTGGCGCTCTCCTCCGTTGTCCTCGCGATGTGGGGGGAACCGTGCCCCGGCGGGTCGCGCCGGGGCACGGCCCCTGCCGCCGGTGCCGGGTCAGTCCGCGGCGTCGAAGGCGGACGTGAGACGGGGTATGTAGTCGGCGAAGGCGGCGGCCCAGCAGCCGTAGTTGTGGCCGCCGTTGCACTGCGGCGAGAGCGAGGAGCCGTCGCCGTAGTCGACGAACCGGCTCTTCAGGCCGAGCGCGTCCAGCCGGGACTTGACGTTCCGGGAGGCGATCGCGGTGTAGTGGTCGATGAGGTCGTTGTCGCCGGTGTAGAGGGTGATGCCGGTGCCGTCGAGCCTGGCCAGGTTGACCGGGGCGGCCGGGTCGACCGCCTTCCAGATCCGGTCGGCGTCGAACACCGGGTACGGGGAGCCGAAGATCGCGTCGCTGTCGACGACGGGCCCGTAGCCGGTGCAGTCGCCGGTACCGGAGGTGCTCAGGGCGCACCAGGCGCCGGGCAGGTTGAGCTCCGTGGCCAGGACGACCGCGCGCACCTCCGCCATGCCGAAGTCGATGCCGCCGGAGAGCGCGGCGACATGGCCGAAGAGGTCGGGGCGGGCCTCGGCGTAGTGCAGGGCGCCGAAGCCGCCCATCGACAGCCCGGTGACGGCGCGGTGGCCCCGGTCGGCGAGGGTGCGCAGATTGGCGTCGATGAAGGGGACGACCTGCTTCAGGTGGAAGGTCTCCCAGTTCGCCGCGCCCTCGGCGGTGTTCTGCATGACCCAGTCGGCGTACCAGCCCTTGCGTCCGCCGTCCGGTACGACGGTGATCATCTTGTCCGAGCGCAGCGCGGGGACGGCCGCGGCGTCGTCCGGGCTTCCGGGACCGCCGTGCAGGAAGTACGTCACCGGCCAGCGCTTGTCCGGCTGGGTGCGGTAGCCGCTGGGCAGGAAGACGCGGATCTTGTGCTGCCCGGAGAGCTGCGGGGTGGTGACGGTGATGGTGAAGTCGGTGTCCGAGTGGACCTCGGTGCCTCCGGCGACCTGGGTCAGGCCGAATCCGTCGGTCAGTACCGGCGGGGCGGCGGGCCCCTCGGCGTGGGCGAGCGGGGTGGTGAAAGCCAGGGCCGTGGTCAGCGCGGCGACGGCCACGACCGTTCTCGTCCGGGCTCGCCAGGTGGTCGGCGGGGACGTTCTCATCGGGGGTCCTCTCCGGGAAGGGTGGGTGGACGGCACGCGTGGGTGGCGCCGGCGGAGCGGGTCACAGTGCGCAGAACGCGTCCGTCAGGGCCTTGCCCGTGTGGGCCTGGCCCGGCGTGCCGCCCTGCATGTGGAACTCGTTGTTGACGTGCAGCACCTGTTCGGTGCCGTCCTCGCTGCTCAGCCAGTTGTTGAAGTAGCCCAGCACCGCGCCGTTGTGGCCCCAGGCCCACTTGCCGCAGGGCAGCTTCTGGCGCTCGATGCCCAGCCCGTAGCCGACGTCGGTGGTCACGGGAACCGTAGTCTTCAGCTCGGTCATCTGCTGGGGCTTCAGGAGTTTTCCGGTCATCAGCGCCCGGGAGAACGCGGCCAGGTCGTCCAGGGTCGACACCATGGCCCCGGCGCTGCCGGAGACCTGCACGTTGGAGACCGTGTCGTCGTTGACGAAGATCGCCCGGAGTGCGTAGCCGTGCAGGTGGTTGCCGTGGAGGGCGGGGTCGGAGGTGGGGAAGCTCGTGTCGTTCAGACCGAGCGGGGCGATGATGCGGCGCTGGATCTCTGCGGCCGGTTCGGCACCGGTGACGGCCTTGACGACCATGCCGGCGAGCGCGTAGTTGGTGTTGGAGTAGCCGAATTTCTCGCCCGGGACGCTCGTCGGCGCGTGCAGCCCGAGGGCGACGTCGACCAGGGTCTGCGGCGGGTACGCCTGCCGCTGGTTGATGTTGAGGAAGTACGGCGTGCTGATCTGGACGGAGCGGAGGTAGTCGGGCAGGCCGGAGGTGTGGTTCAGCAGCTGGCGGATCGTGATCCGCTTGCCGTCGTAGCCGTTGGCGGCGACCGCACCCGGCAGCCAGTGGTCGACGGTGTCGTCCAGCGAGAGCCTGCCCTCGCCCTCCAGTTGGAGCAGGACGGTGGAGACGAACGCCTTGGTGTTGCTGCCGATGCGGTACTGGGCCTTCGGGTCGGCGGGGACCTTGTTGGCGACGTCGCCGTAGCCGGCGTGCACGTACTGGGCGGTGTCGCCCTTCCTGACCATGCCGGTCACGCCCGGGTAGCCGTCGGCGACGCCCTGCTGGGCCCCCGCCCGGAGGATCTCGGCCGGCGTCTGCCCGGCGGCGGCCGGGGCGGCGACGGCCGGGCCGACGCCGGTGGCGAGCAGGCAGGCGGCGGTGGCCACCGGCAGCAGCCACCGGCGGTGGCGGCGCGGCGGCGGTCCGTCGAGGTTCGTCATCTTCTTCTCTGTCCCTTTCGGTTGTCCGGGCGTTCCGTGACCGCCCCGCGCGACGCTGCCGTTCCTCAGTACCGGCACATGGCCGTGAGGATCAGGAGGAGGACGAGAACGCCCACGGTCCGCAGACAGCCGGATCTTCCCTCCGGGTTCTTCCGGTTGGTCTCCACATGGCCGCCCGCGGGAATTCCCGGGTGCTGTTTCGCGTAATGCTCCAATTGCCGCTGGGCGCCCTCGTATTCGGCGAGCCACGCCGTCTTGAATCCGCATTCGCCGCACCAGAACCGGAAGGCCATGTCAATTCCTCATGAGTCGCGGAAGGAGAGAGCCACGAGAGGCGGCCGGGTCCGGCGTCGGGCCGGTCCGTGTCCCCCGGGCGCCGTTCGCGCCCGGGGTCCCGACGGGTGCGCCGCCCCGTGTCGGCGCTCCCTGCCGGGCACCACCGATCGTCGCGTTCACGCCGATCGGCGTACAGGACATGCGACCGGCCATATATGACCGGTCGCCGCCGGTAGGGTCTTCGCGACCGCGCACGGTGGTGGGAGGGGTGTCGAAGTGGCGGACCGGCTGGGCACGTTGTTGCGTCGGCTGCGTCATGGAGCGGGACTGACGCAGGAGCAGTTGGCCGAGCGGTCCGGGGTGAGCGTGCGCACGATCCGCAGACTGGAGACCGGCGGATCCGGCGACTACCGGCTGGGGACGGTGGAGTCGCTGGCGGACGCGCTGGAGGCGGGGGCCGAGGACCGGCGGCGGCTCGTGGCCACGCTCGCGGGACCGGCCGCCGGGGCTCCGGCGCCCTCCCCCGTTCCCGCCCGGAATTCCGGGACGGAGGAGAAGAAGGAATCCGGGAATTCACCCGTTCCGGCGGACCGGAATTCCCCTGCGGCCGTATCCGTTCCTCGCTCCATCGCCACCGCGGCCGATGAATTGGCACGGGAGATCCGGCGGCGTTGGCAGCGCGAGGAGGAGCACCGCCGGGTGCACGATCCCTTTCCGCTCCCGGTGCGCTGGCGGGACGCCCCCGCATCGCTGACCGACTTCTCGGAGAACATTCAGCGCCTGCCGCCCGGGGCAACCCCGGACCGGATGGACCTCAGCGGCGAACTGGGCGGCGTCGCCGACGTCTACCGGCGCGTCCTGTCCGGGCGGCTGGTGGTGCTGGGCCGGGCCGGTTCCGGCAAGTCGGTGCTGACGATCCGGTTCGTGCTGGACCGGCTGGCGGACCGGCGGGAGCGGGAACGGGTGCCGGTGCTCTTCAGCGTCGGCTCCTGGGACCCCACCGCCGTGGCGCTGCGGGACTGGCTGATCGACCGGCTGCTGCGCGACCACCCGCATCTCACCCGCCGCGCCCCCGGCGGGTCGACGCTGGCCGCCGCGCTGGTCGACTCGGATCTCGTCCTGCCGGTCCTGGACGGGTTCGACGAGATCGCGGAGGGACTGCGCGGTACGGCCCTGGAGGTGCTCAACGCCACCTCGGTCCCGCTCGTCCTGACCAGTCGGCGCGCCGAGTTCGCCGAGGCCGTCGAGAAGGTCCGGGCCCCGCTGGTCTGGGCCGCCGGGATCGAGCTGACCGATCTCACCCTCGACGACCTGGCCGACTACCTGCCCCGGACGGCCCGGCCGGTCCCCCGCGAGGACGGCGCGAGCCCGGCGGTCTGGACCGCCGTACTGGACCGGCTGCGTGCCCCGGGGGCCGGGGCCGCGCCTCCGCTGGCCCGGGTACTGCGCACCCCGCTGATGGTCGTGCTGGCGCGGACGATGTACAGCGACTCACCCGACCGCGACCCCGCGGACCTGCTGGACACCGGGCTGTTCCCCGACGAGAACGCGCTGGAGGAGCACCTGCTGGCGGGGTTCGTGCCGACGGTCTACCGGCGCCGCGTCGCCGAACGCGGCGCCACCGGCCCCCGCGTGCGCCACCCGGACCCGAAGCGGGCCGAGCTCTGGCTCGGCCATCTCGCCCACCACCTCGCCCGCTCCGACCGCGACCAGCAGGACCTGGCGTGGTGGCGGATCGGTGATTCGCTGCGGCTGTCCGTCCGGCTGCTGGCGGTGGTGGCGGCCTCGGCGCTCTGCGTCGCGCTCGCCTACTGGGTGGTCAACCTGTTCCGTCTGCCATTTCCGAACGGCGAGGTGCTGCTGGTGGGCGGTTCGATGGGGGTGGTCGCCGGTCTCGCGTTCGGGTGCGTCCACGCGGTCCTGGTCCGCCTCGGCGGGATGGCCTTCGAGCCCGCCCATGTGCGGCTGCGGCTGCCCGGGACCGGGACCGGGGTCGGCCGCGGACCGGTGCGCACCTTCGCCGCCCGGTTCGGTGCCGTGCTGCCGGGCGGGTTCGTGATGGGCGTCGGCTGCGCGCTGGCCCTGGCCCTCCAGCGCGCGGTGTTCCACGGGGTTCCGCTCACCGACGGGGCGGTGATCGAGGGCACCCTCATCAACATGCTGGTCTTCGGGCTGATCTTCGGGACGGGCGCCGGGCTGGTCTTCGGGGTCATGGCCGCGCTGGAGGCGCCGCTGGACGTCGCCTCGGCGGCCACTCCGGCCGGGCTGCTGGCCTCGAACCGGGCGACGGTGGTCCGTCAGGTTCTCGTCCTGGCCCCGCTGCTGACCCTGGCCATCGCGGTGGGCGGCCGCCTGTTCGCCGAGCTGCTCGACGGCGTCCTCGGGCCGCTGTACTGGCCCTTGGCGGACGCGGTGTTCATCGGGGCCGTCGGCGGGCTCGGCGGCGCCTTCGCGTACGCGCTCTCGTTCACCGCCTGGGGGCGCTGGCTGGTGCTGTCGCGGGTGTGGCTGCCGCTGACAGGCCGACTGCCCCGGGACCCGATGGCCTTCCTGGACGACGCGTACCGCCGGGGCGTGCTGCGGCAGACCGGTGCGGTGTACCAGTTCCGGCACATCCGGCTCCAGCACCATCTGGCCCGCTCGTACCGCGAGCACCGCAGGGGATACGCACCGGCCCGCTTCGACGCCGCGCCGCCCTCCCGTCAGTCCTGACGCGAGCGCCACTCCGGGGCGAGCACCGCCCAGATCTCCGAGTCGTGCCGCTCGCCCCGGTACAGGTAGCTCTCGCGGAGCACCCCGTCGCGCGTCATGCCGAGCCGGCGGGCGACGGCGGTGCTGGCGGTGTTCCCGGCCGAGGCGATCCACTCCACCCGGTGCATGCCGCGCTCGTACACCGCCCAGTCGATCAGCTTCCGGGAGGCGCGGGTCACCAGTCCGCGGCCCTGGCCCGCCGGCTCCAGCCAGCAGCCGATCTCGCAGTTGCCGGAGGCGGCGTCGAAGACGCGGAACAGCACGCCGCCGACGAGGGTGCCGTCCAGCCAGATGCCGTAGAGCCGCCCGGTGTCGGACGCCTGCTTCTCCGCGTACCGCCGCAGCAGGTCGCGGGCCGAGGCGAGGTCGGTGGCGAAGGAGGCGAACGGGATCCACGGGTCGACGACTTCCCGGGCCCGGTCCACGTGGTCGAGGAACTCCTGCGCCTGCCAGATCTCCAGCGGGCGCAGCTCCGCCCCGTCGTCCCCCAGGGATACCGCGAACATCATGCTCCTTCTCGTACCGCTTCCGGTGTCTGCGGGATCTTCGCACGGCCCGATTCCCGCGCGTCGGGGATTTCGATGCTGATCCGGGGCAGCAGCCGGTCCAGCCGGCGCGGCAGCCACCAGTTCGCCCCGCCCAGCAGGTGCATCAACGCCGGGACCAGCAGGGTCCGCAGGACGAAGGCGTCGAGCGCGACGGCCGCGGCGAGGGCGATGCCGAACATCGCGATGACCCGGTCGCCGCTGAGGACGAAGGCGAGGAAGACCGAGATCATGATCACGGCGGCGGAGTTGATCACCCGGCCGGTCTCCGCGAGGCCCACCCGGACCGCCCGCCGGTTGTCGCCGGTCTCCAGCCACTCCTCGTACATCCGCCCCACCAGGAACACCTGGTAGTCCATCGAGAGCCCGAAGAGCACCGAGACCATGATCACTGGCAGGAAGGGTTCGATCGGACCGGAGCTGCCGAGCCCCAGCGCCTCGCTGCCCCACCCCCACTGGAAGACCGCGACGACGACCCCGAAGGAGGCGGCGACCGCCGCCACGTTCATCACGGCGGCCTTCAGCGGGATGGCGACCGACCGGAAGGCCAGCAGCAGCAGGAGGCAGCCCAGGCCCACGACCACGCCGACGAAGAGCGGTAGTTTGCCGACGATGATCCGGGCGAAGTCGTCGTAGCTCGCCGTCACTCCCCCGACATGGGCCTGGAGCGAGGTGTTCTCGGCGGTGCGCGGCAGGACGTCGGTGCGCAGCCGGTCCACGAGGTCGCTGGTCTCCCGGGACTGCGGCGCGGAGTCCGGTACGACGGTGACGAAGGCGGTGTCGCCGCCGCTGTTGTACGTGACCGGGCCCACCGAGGCCACGCCCGGGGTGGTCCGCAGGGTGGTGGGCAGTCCGTCCATGGCGAGCCGGTCGTCCGCGCCGTCCAGCTGCGCGGCGATCGTCAGCGGCCCGTTGACGCCGGGGCCGAATCCGTCCGCCAGCAGGTCGTACGCCTTCCTGGTGGTCGACGTGGCGGGGTTGTTGCCCTGGTCGGAGCTGCCCAGGTGCAGGGAGAAGGTGGGCAGCGCCAGTACCAGCATCACCATGGCGGCCAGCGCCCCGAGCAGTGTGGGGTGGCGTTCGACGAAGGCGGACCAGCGGGCGGCGAACCCGGTGGGCACCTCGGGCCGCGGGCCGTGCTCGGCGAGCCGCCGGCGCTCGCGCCTGCTCAGCGCCCGGGTGCCGATGAACGACAGCAGGGCCGGGAGCAGGGTCACCGAGGCGGCCACGGTCAGGACGACGGTGAGCGAGGCCGCGATCGCCACCCCGTTGAGGAACCCGAGCCGCAGGATCAGCATGCCGAGCAGCGCGATGCAGACGGTGGCCCCGGCGAAGACCACCGCGCGGCCGGTCGTCGCGACGGCGTTCTGCGCGGCCTCGGTGACGGAGAGGCCGCCGCGCAGCCCTCTGCGGTGCCGGGTGACGATGAACAGGGCGTAGTCGATGCCGACGCCGAGCCCGATCAGCATGCCCAGCATGGGGGCGAAGTCGGCGACCGTCATCAGATGGCCGAGCAGCACGGTGCCCGCGTAGGCGGTGCCGACGGAGACCAGGGCCGTGGCGATGGGCAGCGTGCTGGCGGCGAGCGAGCCGAAGGCGAGGAACAGGACGCCCGCCGCGACGAGGACCCCGACGACCTCGCTGAGATGGGCGGAGGGCGCCTCGGTGAGGGCGACGGCGGGGCCGCCCAGCTCCACCTGGAGATGGTCCCCGGCGGCCGCCCGCGCGGTGTCGACGACGGCCCCGACCTGCTGCGCCGGAATGTCCTCGACCCGCTGGTCGAAGGTGATCGCGGCGTAGGCGGTGCGTCCGTCGGCGCTGATCTGCGCGGTGCCGGACGCCCCGTACGGGCCGGTGACCGCGCCGACCCCGGGCAGTTCCTCGACGGCGTGCAGGGTCCGGGTCATCGTCTGGCGGACGTCGTCGGCCCGCACGGTGGAGTCGGAGGTGTGCCAGACGATGGTGTCGGTGTCACCGCCGAGGTCCGTGAAGCCGCTCCTGAGGAGATCGGCGGCCCGGCCGGACTCGGTGCCGGGGACGTTGTAGTCGTTGGAGTACGCGGAACCCGCGAGGACCGCCGCGGTGGCCGTGCCGCCGAGGGCGAGCAGCCAGAGGAGAACGGTGAGGAGACGGTGCCTGATGCACCAGCGGGCGATGGCGGCCAACGGACGTGCTCCCTGCTGGTTCGTGGCCCCGGGGCAGCATGGAACACGGATCTGCCGCGCAGGACGCATGACCTGAGAACTGTCACTCTTGCAGCCGAATATGATCCTTTGTCTCTTTCGTGGCCTTACTCACAACAGCTGCGGAAGGGGCGCCGCGGCCCCCCTCCGCGACGGCGGTCCGGCCGTCTCACCCGGCTCGTCGTTCCTCCGCCTCCAGTTCGTCCTCGAACTGCTCCTCGATCTCCGCGATGCCCTTCCTCACGGCCTCCGCCAGATGGACGGGGCAGGTCAGCGGCTCGCTCCCGAAGCCCTGGCCGGAATCCGCTCCGGGGGTGTGGAGGCGCACGATGCGTGCCAAGCGGTCGGAGACGCGCTCACGGTCGGGCGCATGGCCGTCCGCGTGGTCGCAGGCGCCGCCGGGCAGGGTGGTGGCGGCGGTACGGAGGATGCCGAGGATCTCGCGGGCGATTCCGTACGACAGCTCCAGGGAGTCGGCCGCCGTGCCCATCAGGAGCAGCAGGACGGTCCGCTCGGGGTCGGGTCCGTCCGGGTCGAGCCGCTCGTAGCGCCGGGCCGCCCAGAGCGCCGCCTCCTCGGAGGCCGTCCCGTCCTGGAACGGGGCGTGCCGCGCGCTCAGCGACTCGATGTCGAGCCGGCCGTCGGGGCGCAGGTACACCCGGTCCAGATGTGCCGTCTCCCGGGTGCCGAAGAGCCGGTCGACCGCTTCGCGCAGATGGTCCCGGGCCTCGACGGCGAGGGCGCGCAGGAAGGTGGGGCATGTCCATGCCTCCAGCGGGGCCCCGTATCCGTCCGCGTGCTCCTTACGCAGGACGGCACGGCCGCCGGGGCTCTGCAGGTGGATGCCGTCGGCGGCCTGCTGGTCGCTGCCGGAGCCCAGGGCCGGGTGGTCGCCGCCCCCGTGCGCGCAGGCCCCGTCCGGCAGCAGCGGCAGTACGGACTCCAGGCCCTCGATCATGTCGTCGAGCAGCGACCGCTGTCTGATCCGGCCCGACCCCGCGTACCAGCAGTTCGCATGGGCGACGACGACATAGCCGGCGAGAGCGGCCCGGGATGGGTCGCCGGGCGGTACGGCGTGGATCTCCAGGTCCCAGAGCGGTTCACCGTTCGGATAGTCGTTGAGCACACTGCCCAGGCGGCGGATGTACCTCTGATGGTCTTCGGGGACGATCTCGGGGATGCCGTCCGCGCTGCCCGGCAGGATCACGTCGGCGGCCGTCCGCGCCCATCCGGCGGCATTGCGGGGGCAGGAGTCGGCCCCGTCCCACTCGTCGAACGGAACCTCGACGTCCGGCGCGTCGGACAGTCCGTCCACGTCCGACTCCCACTCCTCCAGGCTGTCGGTGTACGGATGGTCCGCGTGCCCGCACCCGCCGGCCCGGAGGCCCCGCCGGCCCAGGGCGTCGGCGGCGGCGCCCAGCGCGTCCACCACGGCCCGCTCGACGGCCGCGCCGCGTCGCCCGAGGACGTACGGCGCCATGTTCACCAGCCCGAAGACCAGCAGGACCGCCTGCTCGCCGTCCGGTTCGGCGGCGAGCAGGCGGGCGCACTCCAGGACGACGGGATCCGCCTCCTCGGGGGCGGCGCCCGCCGTGACTCCGTACCACTTCTCGATCAGTTCGTTCATGATCAGGGACACGTGGGCCACGCCGCCGTGGTTCCGGTGGGCACCGGGCTCCCCTGCGGAGGGCCTGCCGGGCGGGCCGTCAGCCCGAGACGCTCGCGCGGCCGTTCTCGATGTGCCCCATCAACCGGCGGCGGAAGACGTCGTCCCCGTCCACCGTGACGGCCAGGTCGTACCAGCCGTGCGCGTCGGCCGCGGAGTGCACCACCGTACGACTGCGGCCCGGCTTCACCGTGACGGTGCGGGTCCAGTCGCGCAAGTCCGCCTCCTCGACGTAACCCAACGGGCGCACGGTGAAGGTGAGCGTGGTGCGGCCGGTGTTGCGCAGGGTGAGGTGGAGGTCGCGCTCGTGGGCGTCGATCCGGGAGGCGACCTCGGCCGCGCCGTTCCGCGCCGATCCGGCGAACTCGCGGCGGAAGCCGTTCGGCCCGGTGACCGTGAAGCGGTACGCCTCCCCGGCGACCGGCACCGTCCACCGGGCCTCGCCCTTCACGTCCCGGTGGACCGGGGCCGGGAACTCGCCCGCGTACGGGTAGAGGGCGAAGTGGGCGGAGGAGCGGCCGGTGTTGCTGAGCACCACCCGTACCGCGCCGTCCACCAGGCTCGCCCGCGCGTCCGGCTGGTAGGGCAGCGGGCGGGCCGGGCGGCGGCCGGGCTCCTGCTCGGGCATCCGCTGCACGGCGGGCGGCTTCGGCGCCCAGCGGCCGCTGAACGGCGGGATGGTGCCGGGCCGCTCCACCTCGGGACGGCGCCGGGCGCGGGTGAAGTCGAAGGCGGAGGTCAGATCGCCGGTGACGGTGCGCCGCCAGGCTCCGATGTTCGGCTCCTTCACCCCGGTCCAGCGCTCCAGGAAGCGGATCACGGAGGTGTGGTCGAAGACCTCGGAGCAGACGTAGCCGCCGACGGTCCACGGGGAGACGACCAGCATCGGGACCCGGACGCCGAGGCCGGTGGGCTTGCCCTCCCACTGCTCCTCGGTCACCTCGGCCGGGGCGACCGGCGGCGGCACGTGGTCGAAGAAGCCGTCGTTCTCGTCGTAGTTGATGAAGACCGCGGTGTGCCGCCACACGTCGGGGTGCTTGCCCAGGGCGTCGAGGATCTTGTAGACGATCGTGGCGCTGTGCACCGGCGAGGAGACGCTCGGGTGCTCGGAGTCGGCGGCGGACGGCACCAGGTAGGAGACCTCGGGCAGCGTCCCGGCCGCCACGTCCTTGGCGAACTCCTCGGCCAGCTTCCCGGTCTCCACCCGGCGCAGCGCCCGCTCGAAGAGGCTGCGCTCGGCCTTGTCCAGGGTGGCGACGCCCTCCTCCAGCAGCCCGAACAGCCGCTGCCGCTCGGCGTCGTCGGCGTCGCGTATCGCGGAGTAGAACGACTCCATGTACGTGTGGCCGCCGGTCCGGGCCAGCGCCTTGCGGGCGACGCGCTTGAAGGTGGCGAAGAACTCGATCTGGTTGTCGGTGAAGTTCTCCCACTCGGTGTATGTGCGCCAGCTGTGCCCGGCCTTCTCCAGCCGCTCGGCGTAGGTGCCCCAGTCGTAGCCGGGGTGGGTGCCCTCGTCGTACGCGTCGTTGCCGACGGCCCGCTTGCCGTTCGGCTCGTTGCCGGTCTTCCCGCTCCAGAGGTGGTTGCGGTTGGGGCTGGTGGAGGAGTGGATGGAGGAGTGGTAGGCGTCGCAGACGGTGAAGGTGTCGGCGAGCTCGTAGTGGAGCGGGAGGTCGCGGCGGTCGTAGTACGCCATGGTGGCGGCGGTCTTCGCGGAGACCCAGCCGTTCATCCAGCCGCCGGCCCACGCCTTGCCGCCACCGCTCCAGGAGTGGTCGAGCGCGCCGATGTACTGGAGATCCTTCTTCTGCGCCTCGGCGGCGTCACGCACCGGGAACGGCAGTACGGAGGCGCCCGCCGGTGCGGGCTGCTCGAAGACCGGCTTCCCGCCGGGCAGTTCGACGGCGTTGCGGTCGCCGAAGCCGCGTACGCCGCGGAGCGTGCCGAAGTAGTGGTCGAAGGACCGGTTCTCCTGCATGAGGATCACCACGTGCTTGATGGCGCCGAGCCCGTCCCGGCCGCCCCCGCCCGCCTGGGCGGGCTGTGCGGCGATCGCGGCCTGGAGCGAGGGCGGCAGCAGCGACCCGGCTGCCGCGGCGCCGAGCGCGCCGCCGCCGATCGCGAGGAGCCGACGCCGTGAGATGTCCGTGGTCAAGTGGGGCCTCCCGAGTCCTGTCGTTCAGCCCGGAAGCTAATCCGGGCGGGTGGCGGGCGGAAGGACTCGGGACGGCTGTGCGGTGAACGTCCAACAGGTCGGCCGGGAAGTCCAAGGCTGCCCGGAGCGGCGGCGCCCGACCGGCAGGACCCGTCCGGAGGCGTTCGCGCATTGACCGGCCCCCTCCCGGGCGGCAACCTTATGCCTCGTCAATTACCTTTATGGGGGGACCAGTTGAACAGCGCTTCGCACCACATCGGGCCGGATTCCGCTCCGGACAGATACCGCCTGCTCAATTCGATCGGACGGGGCGGTGAAGCCGTTCTCTACCGGGCCGAGATCGAGCTCGACGGGGCGCCGGAGACCGTGGTCGTCAAGGTCATGGACTCCAGGACCACGGTCACCGTCGAACAGTTCCAGCGGCTCAGCGCGAAATGGCGGGAGCAGGCGGAGCTGCTGCGGTTCGTGAACCGTCCTGGTGTGGTGGGGGTGCGCGAGCACTTCGAAGGACCGCCGATCCACGGGCGGGGCGCGTCCTCCACCGCCGCCGGGCGCTCGCTCGTCCTGGTCATGAACCATGTGGAGGGTCTCGACCTGCGCGACTGGCGGGAGGAACGCACCCTCACCAGCCACGCCGAGCGGCGCGAGGTGCTCCGGACGCTGGAGCAGCTGGCCGACGTGCTGGACTGGCTGCACTCGGGCCGGGCGACCCCCTCCGGCCGGACCGTCGTGCACGGCGACCTGTCGCCGGGCAATGTGATGATCGACGTGCACGGGCAGGCCACGCTGGTCGACTTCGGGCTGAGCAAGCTGACGGCCGACCACCGGACGGCGGAGGTCTGGTTCACCCCGGGGTACGCGGCGCCGGAGGTCTTCGAGGGCAAGCGAACGCCGCACACCGACCGGTACGCGTTCGGCGCGATCGCCTACTTCCTGCTGAGCGGCCAGTCCCCGCCGAGCACCCCTGAGCAGCTGCGGGCCGCCCTGTCCGCCCTCCCCCAGGTGGCCGCCGCGGCCCCGGACCGGGTGGAGCGGCTGCTGCGGATCTGCGCTGCCGAGCCGGACCGGCGGCCGGAGAACCTGACGTCCTGGGTGAAGGACGTGCGCTCGGCGGTGGTGTCGACCACGGTCACCGGGGCGTCGGCCGTCGCCCCGGTCCACGACGCCGTACCGGGCGCGAGGGCGGCGGACGCGGTCCCGGCCGCCCCGGGCTCGGAAGCGCCCGGCACGGGAACAGCGGGTACGGAGACGGCGGGTACGGGAACAGCGGGCGGGGAAGCGGGTACGGCGGTACCGGGCGTGGGAATGCCCGCCGTGCCACCGCCGCCCTCCCTGCCGCCCGCCGTCCCCGGTGCCGACGCGGCCCCCGCCTTCCCGCCGCCGATCACCGCTTCCGCCGCTCCCGGGGTGGCACCGCCCACCACCGTCCGCGGGCCTGCGACCGCGCCCCCGGCCGCGCCCGCCACCGCCCCGGAGCAACGGCCGGACGTCTCGCGGGGGCCGGGCGTCCCGGACCCGCCACGGCCCTCCGGGACGCCCGGGAAGAAGAAGGGGAAGCGGTCGGCCGTCGCCCTGACGGTGGCGGCCGTGCTCGTCGCCGCCGCGCTCGGCGCGGGCGGGGCATGGGCGCTCCTGCACGAGAACGGCGACAGCGGCCGGACGGACCACGCCGCCGACACCGCCTCCCGGACCCCCACGCCCCCGGAGTCCGGCACCGACGGCGACACGCCCGAGCCGGATTCCGACGGCACGGACGGCGGGGACAGCGACCCGTCCGCCACCCCTTCGACGCCCGGCACCGTCGCCGATGCCCGTGAGGTGTCGCTGACCACGCTGAGCCCGATCGCCGATCCCAACTACTTCGAGGTGGGGTCGGCGACCATCAACGCCCAGCAGCACCCGGAGGCCTACGTGGCGTCGCCCGAATGCAGCGAGGCCCCGTACATGGAGTTCGGCCTCGGCCGCGCCTGGCGGACCTTCGAGCTGACCGCGGGCATCGACGACGACTCGTACTACGAGTCGGGGCGGCTGACCATCAAGGTGGACGACACCACGCTGTGGGTCGGCAAGCTCGTCCTGGGCAAGCCCCAGAAGCTGTCCCTGAACGTCGAGAACGGGTTGCGGCTGCGCATCGCCGTCGACGAGGACTGCAACGGCGCGAAACTCGCGCTCGGTACCCCGCTCCTCAAGAAGTGACCCCCTCCGTGGCGGGTCCGCCTCACACCCCGATCAGTTGCAACGACCCCCACAGCGCCACCGTGGACGCGACCAGGGTGGCCGGTACGGTCAGCAGGCCGAGCCGGGTGAAGTGGCCGAGTTCGGGGGCGATGCCGTGGGCGTGCAGGATGCGGCGCCAGAGCAGGGTGGCGAGCGAGCCGACGTAGGTCAGGTTCGGGCCGAGGTTCACGCCGATCAGGGCGGCGAGCAGCGGTCCCGGGCCGGCCGCCGCGACGACCGGGAGCAGGGCGAGGATCGCGGGCAGGTTGTTGATCAGGTTGGCGAGTACGGCCGCCACCGCGGCCACCGCCAGCAGTGCGGGCAGCGAGGAGCCGTCCGGCAGGAACGCCTCGATGCCCGCCCCGAGCCCGTTGTCCACCACGGCCAGGACCACGACGCCCAGTGCGAGGACGAAGAGGCAGAACAGCGGGTGGGCGGAGCGGACGATGCCCGTGACGGTGGTGTCGCGACGGGCCAGCGCCCGGACCCCCAGCACCGCGGCGCCCGCCAGCGCCGCCCAGAGCGGCTCGGCGCCCGCGAACGAGGTGGCGACGAATCCGGCCAGGGTGAGGGCGAGGACGACGAGGGTGAAGACGGGTACGGGGCGGCGGTCCGCGTCCGGCTCCGGCGGGTGGGCCCCGGCCGCCAGGTCGTCGGCGAAGAACCCGCGGAAGACGGCGTACTCCACGGCGATGGCGGCCGCCCACGGCAGGGCCATCAGCGCGGCGAACCGGGTGAAGGAGAGACCGCTCGCGGTGAACGCCAGCAGGTTCGTCAGGTTGGAGACCGGCAGCAGCAGGGAGGCCGAGTTGGCGAGGTGCGCGCAGGCGTGAACGTACGGCCGGGGGCGGGCGCCCACCCGGGCGGCGGTGGCGAGGACGACCGGGGTCAGCAGGACGACCGTGGCGTCCAGGCTGAGTACGGCGGTGATCACGGCCGCGACGAGGAAGACCCCGCCGAGCAGGGGCCCGGTCCGCCCCCGGCAGGCGCGGGCGACCAGATCCCCGGCGGCCGTGAACAGCCCCTCGTCCGCGCAGAGTTTCGCCAGGACCAGGATCGCCGCGAGGAAGCCGACGACCGGGAGCAGGCTCTCCACCTGGGCGCGGGCCTCGGGCCAGGAGACCGCCCCGACGGCGGTCACCAGCACGGCGGCGGGTACGGCGACGGCGGCCTCGGGCAGCCCCCGCGGGCGCACCACGGCGAAGACCAGCACCCCGAGCAGCAGGGCGACGGAGACGATCTCGGCGGTGACGGTGTTCAGCGGACCCTCCGTCCGGACAGGTGAAGGGGCGGCACACCCTCCACAGGTGTGCCGCCCCTCGGGAAAGGTACCGGGTCAGCCCTCGACGCCGAGCTTCTCCAGGATCAGCTCGCGGACCCGGGCCGCGTCCGCCTGGCCGCGGGTGGCCTTCATGACCGCGCCGACGAGCGCGCCCGCCGCCGCGACCTTGCCGCCGCGGATCTTGTCTGCGATGGCCGCGTTGCCCGCGATGGCCTCGTCGACGGCCGCGGAGAGCGCGCCCTCGTCCGAGACGACCTTGAGGCCGCGCTTCTCGACGACGGTGTCCGGGTCGCCCTCGCCCGCGAGGACGCCCTCGATGACCTGGCGGGCCAGCTTGTCGTTGAGGTCGCCGGAGGCGACGAGCGCGGCGACCCGGGCGACCTGCGCCGGGGTGATCGGCAGCTCGTCGAGACCGCGGCCGGTCTCGTTGGCGTTACGGGCCAGCTCGCCCATCCACCACTTGCGGGCCTGGTCCGAGGGGGCGCCCGCGTCGGTCGTGGCGACGATCAGATCGACCGCGCCGGCGTTGAGGATGGACTGCATGTCGTGCTCGGAGACGCCCCACTCCTCCTTGAGCCGGGCCCGGCGCAGCCGGGGCAGCTCGGGGAGGCCCTTGCGGAGCTCCTCGACCCATGCGCGGGCCGGGGCGACCGGCACCAGGTCGGGCTCGGGGAAGTAGCGGTAGTCCTCGGCGTTGTCCTTGATGCGGCCGGCCGTGGTGGAGCCGTCCTCCTCGTGGAAGTGCCGGGTCTCCTGCACGATCGTGCCGCCGGAGGACAGCACCGCGGCGTGGCGCTGGATCTCGAAGCGGGCGGCCCGCTCGACGGAGCGCAGCGAGTTCACGTTCTTCGTCTCGGAGCGCGTGCCGAAGGTCTCGGTGCCGTTGGGGCGCAGCGACAGGTTGACGTCGCAGCGCATCTGGCCCATCTCCATGCGGGCCTCGGAGACGCCGAGCGCCTTGATGAGCTCGCGGAGCTCGGCGACGTACGCCTTGGCGACCTCGGGGGCGCGGGCGCCCGCGCCCTCGATCGGCTTGGTGACGATCTCGATGAGCGGGATGCCGGCCCGGTTGTAGTCGAGCAGGGAGTGGGACGCGCCGTGGATACGGCCGGTGGCACCGCCGACGTGGGTCGACTTGCCGGTGTCCTCCTCCATGTGGGCGCGCTCGATCTGGACGCGGAAGATCTCCCCGTCCTCCAGCTGCACGTCGAGGTAGCCGTCGTAGGCGATCGGCTCGTCGTACTGGGAGGTCTGGAAGTTCTTCGGCATGTCCGGATAGAAGTAGTTCTTCCGGGCGAAGCGGCACCACTCGGCGATCTCGCAGTTCAGCGCGAGGCCGATCTTGATGGCGGACTCGACGCCGATCTCGTTGACGACCGGCAGCGCGCCGGGCAGGCCGAGGCAGACCGGGCAGGTCTGGGAGTTGGCGTCCTGCTTGAGCTCGGTGGAGCAGCCGCAGAACATCTTGGTCTTGGTGCCGAGCTCGACATGGACCTCCAGGCCCATGACGGGGTCGTAGGACGCGAGCGCGTCCTCGTACGGCACCAGGTCGGTGACAGTCACGGTGAAACTTCCCTCTCAGCCCAGCAGTACGTCGTCGTCGCCGAGGCGCTTGAGCTCGCGCAGCAGCAGGGCGACACCGGTGGCGATGGCGGCGGCGGAGACGACGGCGTCGATCAGCCGGAGCGTGTCGTGCTCGGAGCGGGCCTGCCTGGCCTGCTTGAGCACGCCGACCGCGCCGAAGGCGGTGGTGCCGATGGACAGGTACGTACCGGCCTTGGACTTCTTGAATCCCTTGGCCTTGGTCAGTGCGCTCACAACGACGGAGCCTCCTCCAGCAGCGGGTGACCCCACTTTTCCACGAACGCTGCCTCGACGGCGGCTCCGACCTTGTAGAGCCGGTCGTCCTTCATGGCGGGGGCGATGATCTGCAGCCCGACCGGCAGCCCGTCCTCGGGGGCCAGACCGCACGGCAGCGACATGGCGGCGTTGCCCGCGAGGTTGGTCGGGATGGTGCACAGGTCCGCGAGGTACATCGCCATCGGGTCGTCGGCGCGCTCGCCGATCGGGAAGGCGGTGGTGGGCGTCGTCGGGGAGACGATGACGTCGACCTGCTCGAAGGCCTTCTCGAAGTCCTGCGTGATGAGCGTGCGGACCTTCTGGGCGGAGCCGTAGTACGCGTCGTAGTAGCCGGAGCTGAGCGCGTACGTACCGAGGATGACGCGGCGCTTGACCTCGTCGCCGAAGCCGGCCTCGCGGGTGAGCGCGGTGACGTCCTCGGCGGACCTCGTGCCGTCGTCGCCGACCCGCAGGCCGTAGCGCATGGCGTCGAAGCGGGCCAGGTTGGAGGAGCACTCGGACGGCGCGATCAGGTAGTACGCCGAGAGCGCCAGGTCGAAGGAGGGGCAGTCCAGCTCGACGACGGTGGCGCCGAGCGACTTCAGCAGCTCGACCGACTCGTTGAAGCGCTGGACGACACCGGCCTGGTAGCCCTCGCCGGAGAACTGCTTGACGACGCCGACGCGCATGCCCTCGACGCTGCCGTTGCGGGCGGCCTCGACGACCGGCGGGACGGGGGCGTCGATGGACGTGGAGTCCATCGGGTCGTGGCCGCCGATCGCCTCGTGCAGCAGGGCCGCGTCGAGGACGGTGCGGGCGCAGGGGCCGCCCTGGTCCAGGGAGCTGGAGAAGGCCACCATGCCGTAGCGGGAGACGCCGCCGTAGGTGGGCTTGACGCCGACGGTGCCGGTGACGGCGGCGGGCTGGCGGATGGAGCCGCCGGTGTCCGTGCCGATGGCGAGCGGGGCCTCGTACGACGCGAGGGCGGCCGAGGAGCCGCCGCCGGAGCCGCCGGGGATGCGGGTGAGGTCCCAGGGGTTGCCGGTCGGGCCGTAGGCGCTGTTCTCGGTGGAGGACCCCATGGCGAACTCGTCCATGTTGGTCTTGCCGAGGATGACGACGTCGGCGGCCTTCAGCCGCTGGGTGAGGGTCGCGTCGTACGGCGGGACCCAGCCCTCGAGGATCTTGGAGCCGACGGTGGTCGGCATGTCCTTCGTGGTGAAGATGTCCTTCAGCGCGAGCGGGACACCGGCCAGCGGGCCGAGCTTCTCGCCGGCGGCCTTCTTCGCGTCGACGGCGCGGGCCTGCGCGAGGGCGCCCTCGCGGTCCACGTGCAGGAAGGCGTGGACCTTCTCGTCGACCGCGTCGATCCGGGCGAGGTGGGCCTCGGTGACCTGGACGGCGGTGAGCTCGCCGGAGGCGATCTTCCCGGCGATCTCGGCCGCGGTGAGCTTGATGATCATGCTGTTGTCCGTCATGGCTTCTTAGTCCTCCCCCAGGATCTGCGGCACCTTGAAACGCTGCTGCTCCTGGGCCGGGGCGCCGGAGAGCGCCTGCTCGGGGGTGAGCGACGGACGGACCTCGTCCGCGCGCATGACGTTGGTCAGCGGCAGCGGGTGGGAGGTCGGCGGTACGTCTTGGTCGGCGACCTCGGAGACGCGGGCGACCGCGCCGATGATGTCGTCGAGCTGACCGGCGAAGTGATCGAGCTCTTCGCTCTTCAGCTCCAGACGCGCCAGCCGGGCGAGGTGGGCGACCTCCTCGCGCGTGATGCCAGGCATGCAGCGATCCTCAGGGGTTGGTGTGTGGTTTCGGCCGGGGCCGGCGGCAGGTGGAAATGTGCCACCGGCCCCCAATCCTATGGGGTCGCCCGCCGCGTCTTCCGCCACCTGGGCCATCGTCCGGGCCGGAGCGGGATTTCCGGCAGCGGGACGGATTCCCGGACGGCCCGTCGCCCGTCGCCCGGCCCGGTGCCCGGACGGGGCGGGCCGTCGCGTGCCGGTGCCGGCCGCGCGTACCGGCCCGGAGCCCCGGCCCGGTCAGGTCGCCGCGCGGCCCCGGGGCGGCGCGGGGCGCGGCGCCGGGCGGGGGGCGGCCGTCCGGGCGCCCGGACGCTGCTCCGGTTCCGGCGCTCCACCCGCGGCCGCCGCCGCGGCGGCCGCCAGCTCGGCCGGACGCCGCCAGCCGTGCCGCCCGCGCGCCCGCAGCCAGGCCGTGGTCTCCTGCGGCGGCATCGCGGCGGCCACCAGCCAGCCCTGCACCGCGTCGCAGCGCAGATCGCGCAGCCGCTCCCAGGTCTCGTCGTCCTCGACGCCCTCCGCGACGACCAGCAGGCCGAGCGAGTGGGCCAGGTCGATCGTGCAGCGGACGATCTCGGCGTCCTCGTTGTCCACGGCGAGCCGGGCCACGAACGAACGGTCGATCTTCAGCTCGCTGACCGGCAGCCGCCGTAGATGGACGAGGGAGGAGTACCCGGTGCCGAAGTCGTCGAGGGACATCTTCACGCCGTGCCCGGTCAGCCCGGCGAGCGTGTCGGCGGCCCGCTGCGGGTCCTCCAGCAGCACATGCTCCGTGATCTCCAGCTGGAGGGCCCCGGCCGGGACGCCGTGCCGGGCGAGCCGGGCCGCGACGCCGCCCGCGAACCCCGGGGTGTGGACGTCGCGCGGGGAGACGTTCACCGCGACCGGGACGAACAGGCCCTGGGCCCGCCACCGGGCGACCTGGGCCAGCGCCGTCTCCAGCACGTACTCCGTGAGGTGCGGCATCAGGCCGGACGACTCGGCGATCGCGATGAACTCGTCCGGAGGGACCCGCCCGCGCTCCGGGTGCACCCAGCGCACCAGCGCTTCGAGCCCGGCGACCTGCCCGTCGAAACGGACCTTCGGCTGGTAGTGCAGCTCGACCTCGCCGGCATCGAGCGCGCGGCGCAGATCGCCCAGCAGTCCCAGCCGGTCCGGGGTGTTGCTGTCCCGCTTCGACTCGTAGACCTCGACGCCCGTACGGTCCCGCTTGGCCTGGTACATCGCCACGTCCGCGCGCCGGAGCAGCCCCTCGGCGTCCAGCGCGTGATCGGGGTGGACGGCGACTCCGGCGCTCGCCTCCAGCACCAGGGTCAGCCCGTCGAGGTCGAGCGGGGAGGAGAGCTCGGCGACCAGGTGGCGGGCGACCCGCTGGGCGCTGGTGGTGGAGTCGGCGGTCGGCAGCAGCACCGCGAACTCGTCACCGCCGAGCCGCGCGGCCTCCGCGCCCCGGGGCAGCGCGAGCCGGAGCCGGTCCGCTATCTGGAGCAGCAGCCGGTCCCCGGCGAGATGGCCCAGGGTGTCGTTGACCGCGCGGAAGCGGTCGAGGTCGATCAGGACCAGCGCGGCCCTGGCCCCGACGGACTCGGCCTCCTCCAGCGCCGTCCAGGTGCGCTCCAGCAGCCACTGCCGGTTGGGCAGCCCGGTCAGCGGGTCGCGCAGTTGCTCCTCGGCACGGGCCCGGGCGATCCAGAGGGCGGAGTCCAGGGCGATCAGCGGGACGGCGAAGAGCGGCAGAAGGATCGGGGTGGTCATCGCGACGACGCAGATCAGCGGCGCGATGGCGACCAGGCCGAGCGCGGCCGTCCCCTGCCGCAGCAGGGCGGTCCGGGCGATGGTCGGCAGCCCGCCGCCCTGGGGGGTCCGCGCGTACCAGAGCAGGACCCGGGTGACCAGGAGGTAGGTGGAGGCGGCCAGGAGGACTTCCGGGACGGCGCCGATGCCCCAGTCGAGTGGGTGCCAGGGCGAGACGACGGTGTGCGCCTCGCCGAACGCCACGAGCACCAGGCCCGCCGCGCCGATGCCCAGGACGTCCACCGCGCCGTGCAGCAGCCCCTGGTACCAGCGGTGCCGGCGGGCGACACCGACGAGGACGACCACCACCAGGCTGACCAGCCCGGCGGAGACCCAGCCGTAGAGCAGCAGCACGGCCAGGGTCAGGGAGGCGCCGGAACCGGTCCCTCCCCACCAGCGGTCGCGGCCGAGCGCGACGAGATGGCCGACGATGATCCCGGTCAGGACGGCGAGGGCCCAGCCGACCCGGCCGTCGGGGAAGAGCGCTTCGCCCCCGCTCACCGTGCGATAGAAACCGGTCGCGATCAGAGCGGCCGCGATCACGATGAGAACGGCCCCCACGCTCGGTGCGAGGCCGACGAAACCTTGCGGCCGCGACATCGGTGCGGCGCTCTCGGTCGGTTTCATTCCGTCCCTCTCACAGCCGGCGATGCCGATGTCACCTGTTGGTTCCGCTCCCCGCGGCACGGCCCGGTCTCCCACCCCGCGGCCGGGCACGGCGGGTGCACGTCTCAACAGTAGGCCGCGGAAGGTGCTTACGGGCAGCGCTCGGACGCTCTTGCCCGAATGCGAACCGACCGTCCGTCAGCATCTGCTATGCACCGATCGGGTGAACCGGACATCCGCCGGGACGCTCGCCCCGTTCCGTCCGGTGACGCCCCCGATCCACCGATTCGCCCCGGCCCGCGGGGCGTCCGCCCGTCGCCGGTCCCGGACGGGCGGCCACCGCCGTCGGCGCCCGCCGGGGCCCCCGTGTCCGCCCCGTGCCGCCCGGTGGCGGCGTTCCGCCCCCGTTCCTCCGCTTATCCGCTGCCCTCCGCCGCCCCCTCGGCCGGCACCGCCGCCTCGCGCGCCGCGTCCGGACCCTGTTCGAGCAGGACGGCGAAGCCGCTCTCGTCCAGTACCGGAACCTTCAGCTGCACGGCCTTCTCGTACTTGGAACCGGGGTTGTCCCCGACGACCACGAAGGAGGTCTTCTTCGAAACGGAACCCGTCACCTTCGCACCACGGCTCTGGAGCGCCTCTTTCGCGCCATCCCTGGTGTGGCCCGCGAGCGTGCCCGTGACGACGACGGTGAGCCCTTCGAGGGGGCGCGGCCCCTCGTCCTCCGCTCCCGTCTCGTCCTCCATCCGGACCCCGGCCTCGCGCCACTTGCGCAGGATCTCCCGGTGCCAGTCCTCGGCCAGCCACTGCTTCACCGAGGCGGCGATGATCGCGCCGACCCCGTCCGCGTCGATCAGCTCCTGCTCGGTGGCCTCGTCGATCCGGTCCATGGAACGGAACTGACGGGCCAGCTCCGCGGCGGCGACCGGGCCCACATGGCGGATGGAGAGCCCGGTGAGGATGCGGGCCAGCGGGGCGTTCTTCGCCGCCTCGATGGCGTCGAGCATCGCCAGGGCGTTCTTCCTCGGCTCGCCCTGCTGGTTGGCGAAGACCCGGGCGATCTTCTCCTCACCGGTCTTCGGATCGCGCTTGGGCAGCCCGCTGTCCTGGTCCAGGACGTAGGCCCGGATCGGCAGCAGCTCCTCGACGGTCAGCCCGAACAGATCGCCCTCGTCGCGCAGCGGCGGTTCGGCGGGCTCCAGCGGCCGGGTGAGCGCCGCGGCGGCGACATAGCCGAAGTGGTCGATGTCGAGGCTCTTGCGCCCGGCGAGATAGGCCACGCGCTCGCGCAACTGGGCCGGGCAGGAGCGGGCGTTGGGGCAGCGGAGGTCGATGTCGGCCTCCTTCATGGGCCGCAGCTCCGTACCGCACTCGGGGCAGTGCGACGGCATCACGAAGGCCCGCTCGGTGCCGTCGCGCAGGTCGACGACCGGGCCGAGGATCTCCGGGATGACGTCACCGGCCTTGCGGAGCACCACCGTGTCCCCGATGAGGACGCCCTTGGCCTTCACCACGTTCTGGTTGTGCAGGGTGGCGAACTCCACCTCGGAACCGGCCACTTCGACCGGCTCGACCTGGGCGTACGGCGTGACCCGGCCGGTCCGGCCGACGCCGACCCGGATGTTGACCAGCTTGGTGTTGACCTCCTCCGGGGCGTACTTCCAGGCGATCGCCCAGCGCGGGGCGCGCGAGGTGGAGCCGAGCCGCCCCTGGAGCGGGATCTCGTCGAGCTTGACGACCACCCCGTCGATCTCGTGCTCCACCGAGTGCCGGTGCTCCCCGAAGTACGCGATGAACTCCCGCACCTCGGCCAGGGAGCCGACCACCTTGTTGTACTTGGCGGTGGGCAGCCCCCACTCGTGGAGCAGCTCGTAGGCGTGCGAGAGGCGGTCGATGTCGAAGCCCTCGCGGGCGCCGATGCCGTGCACCACCATGTGCAGCGGGCGGGTGGCGGTAACCTTCGGGTCCTTCTGGCGCAGGGAGCCGGCCGCCGCGTTGCGCGGGTTGGCGAACGGCTTGTCGTCGGCCGCGACGAGCCGGGCGTTCAGCTCCTCGAAGGCGTCCATCGGGAAGAAGACCTCGCCGCGGATCTCGACCAGCTCCGGCACCCGGTCGCCCTTCAGCCGGTGCGGGATCTCGGCGATCGTCCGGACGTTGGGGGTGATGTCCTCGCCGGTGCGGCCGTCGCCCCGGGTGGCGGCCCGGGTCAGCCGTCCGTGCTCGTAGGTGAGGTTGACCGCCAGGCCGTCGACCTTCAGCTCGCACAGGAAGTGGTGGTCGGTGGTGCCGACGTCCCTGGCGATCCGCTCGGCCCAGGCGGCCAGCTCCTCCTCGTCGAAGGCGTTGTCCAGCGAGAGCATCCGCTCGCGGTGCTCGACGGAGGTGAACTCCGTGCGGTACGGCCCGGCGACCTTCTGGGTCGGCGAGTCCGGCGTGCGCAGCGAGGGGTACGTCTCCTCCAGCGCCTCCAGTTCGCGCAGCAGCCGGTCGAACTCGGCATCGCTCACGATCGGCCGGTCGTTCACGTAATAGCGGAAGCGGTGCTCCTCGATCTGCTCGGCGAGGAGCTTGTGGCGCTCCTGGTCCTGTGCGGGCACCGTCGTCTGCTGTTCGCCGGCCATCGTCTCGTCCTCCCGTTACCCGTTGCCCCGTTACTCAGGGTTGTCCGCGAGCGATCTCGCGGCCCGGACGCAGTGGGCGAGCGCGGCGCGCGCGTAGGCGGGCGAGGCACCCGCCAGCCCGCACGACGGGGTGATGGCCACGGACTCCGACAGAGTCCCCGGATTCAGCCCCAGCCTGCGCCACAGCGTCCTGACCCCCATGACGCTACCGCCCGGGTCCGACAATCCGCCCGAGGCCGGGTCGGTGCCCGGCACCACGCCGAGGAAGAGGTGGGTGCCGCCCTCGACGGCTTCCCCGATCGCCTCCTCCTCACGCTCGGTGAGCAGCGAGAAGTCGAAGGAGATCCCGTCGGCCCCGGCCCGGCGCAGCAGCGCGAACGGCACCTCGGGGGCGCAGGTGTGCACCGTCGTCGGCCCGTCCCCGGCGGCCGCGAGGACGTCGCGCAGCGTGCTCTCGACGATCTGGCGGTCCACGGCGCGGTGGGTGCGGTAGCCGCTGGCCGTCCTGACCCGCCCGCGCAGTACGGCGGTGAGCGAGGGTTCGTCGAGCTGGAGGACGATCCGGGCACCGGGCACCCTGCGCCGCACCTCCGCGAGGTGGGCGCGCACCCCTTCGGCGAGCGAGCCCGCCAGGTCGCGGCAGGCGCCGGGGTCGCCGAGCGCGGCCTCGCCGCCCCGGAGTTCCAGCGCGGCGGCCAGCGTCCACGGCCCGACGGCCTGGACCTTGAGCGGCCCTTCGTACCCCTGGGTGAACTCCTCCAGGGCGTCGAGGTCCTCGCCGAGCCAGGAGCGGGCCCGGCGGGTGTCGCGGCCGGGCCGGTCGCTGATCCGCCAGCCGCTCGGCTCGACGTGCCCGTACAGGTCGACGAGGAGGCCGATCGTCCGTCCGATCATGTCCGCGCCGGGTCCGCGGGCGGGCAGCTCCGCCAGGTACGGCAGCCCCTCACCGCCCGCGAAGGAGCCGGTGACGGTCTTCGCCGCCTCCCGGGCGTCTCCCCCGGGCATGGACCCGATTCCGGTGGCCTGACAACCGCTGAACCCGCTCTTCTCGCTCACCCGGAAAGACTAAGGGCTGTCCCGTCGGGGATGACGGAACAGCCCTCGGGGCCTGTCCGGAGCCGGTCCGTGGTCGGCGGTCAGCGGCCCGGGCGGACCGTCAGGTCGTTGACCTCGGCGTCGCGGGGCAGGTCGAGGGCCATCAGGATCGTGGTGGCCACCGACTCGGGATCGATCCAGCGGGCGGCGTCGTACTCCTTGCCCTCCTGGCGGTGGACCTTGGCCTGCATGGGGGTGGCGGTGCGGCCGGGGTAGACGGAGGTCACCCGGACCCCGTTGCCGTGCTCCTCGTGGCGCAGCGAGTCGGCGAGGGCCTTCAGGCCGTGCTTGCTCGCGGCGTACGCGCTCCACTCGGCGTGCGCGGCGAGGCCGGCGCCGGAGTTGACGAAGACCACGTGGCCCTGGGCGACGCGCAGTTGCGGCAGGAGGAGCCGGGTCAGCTCGGCGGGGGCGACCAGGTTGGCGTTGAGCTGGAGGTGCCATGCCTTGGGCGTCAGCTCACCGACCGGCCCCAGCTCCACGGTGCCCGCGACGTGCAGCAGCGAGTCGACCCGCTCGGGCATCTTCTGGTGGGCGAGCGCCCAGGAGAGCCGGTCCGGGTTGGAGAGGTCGCCGACGAGCGTGCGCGCGCCGGGGTGGAGCTCGGCGAGCTCCCGCGCCCGGCCCGCGTCCCGGGCGATCAGCACGGTCTCGTCACCGCGCTCCAGCAGACGACGGGTGACGGCGGCTCCGATGCCGGATCCGGCGCCGGTGATGACATGAGTGGACATGCCCTTCATGATCGCACCCCGCCGCCCCGTCACCGCAGCCCGGACCACTCCTCCAGGTAGGCCAGGGCGCCCACCCCGTCCTTGGCGAAGAACACCAGGTCGGTGAGGGGCACGGGCAGGAAGCCCTCGTCCTCCATGCGCTGGAACTGCTGGCGCAGCCCGTCGTAGAAGCCCGCCGTGTTGAGCAGGACGACCGGCTTGTCGTGCTTGCCGTGCTTCTTCAGCTCCAGGATCTCGGTCGCCTCGTCGAGCGTCCCGGTGCCGCCGACCATGATCACGACCGCGTCCGCCTTCTCCAGGAGGAGCGCCTTGCGCTCGGCCAGGTCGCGGGCGATCACCATCTCGTCGGCGTTGGTCCGCGCCTTCGCGGCGAGGAAGTCGACCGAGACCCCGACCAGCCGTCCGCCCGCTTCCTGGACCCCGTCGGCGACGACCTTCATCAGCCCGCTCTCGGAGCCGCCCCAGACGAGGGTGTGCCCGCCCCTGCCGAGCAGTTCGGCGAACTCACGGGCGGGCACGGTGTAACGCGCGTCGAGGTCGGCGGCGGAGAGAAAGACACAGATCTTCATGCGACCACCGTAGACGCCACCGCCGACAGCCGGTCCGCCCACCGTCACGAACCGGCCACCAGAACGGGTTCTACCGCCCTGACCTGCGATTTCATGGAATCTCAAAAAATCTTGGGCCGGAGCGATGAGTTTCTCCGGGGGCGGCGGTCCACCCTCGCATGGACAAGATTCTCTCCCGCGACGGCACGTCGATCGCGTACCGGCACCGGGGCGAGGGCCCGCCGGTGGTCCTGGTCGGCGGCTCGCTGGATACGGCGGAGACGGGGGCGCCGCTCGCGCGCCTGCTGGCGCCGCGCTTCCGGGTCGTGACGTACGACCGGCGCGGCCGGGGCGCCAGCGGTGACGGCGGCCCCTACGCGCGCGAGCGCGAGATCGAGGACCTGGCGGCGCTCGTCGGGTCGGTCGGCGGCGCGGCCTCGGTGTTCGGTGTGGGCGCCGGCGGCGCGCTCGCCCTGGAGGCGCGGGCCGCCGGGGTGCCCCTGGACCTGGTGGCGGTGTACGAGCCGCCGTACACGCCGGGCGCCGCCGGGCTGCGCTACAAGGCGTGCTGCACGGACCGGCTGCGCCGGCTGCTGGACTGCGGGGACCGGGCGGGCGCCGTCGAGCTGTACCTGTCGGTGACCGGGGTGCCCTCCGACCTGATCGCCCGGATGCGCCGGGCCCCGCTGTGGAACGGCCTGGTGGCGATGGCCCACACCCTGGCGTACGACGACGCGCTGCTCGGGGACGGCTCGATCCCCGCCGAGCGGTTCGCCGCCGTCACCACGCGCACACTGGTGGTCTGCGGCGGCTCCAGCCCCACCCCGGCGCGGCTGTCCGCCCGCGCCCTGGCGGACGCCCTGCCGCGCGCCCGGCACCGCATCCTGACCGGGCAGACCCGGGACCTGGCGCCGCAGGCGGTGGCGCCGGTCCTCGCGGAGTTCTTCGCGCAGGGCGGCCTGGACCTCCGCCGGGCGTCCTGAGGCGGCGGCTCCACCCCGCGCGTCCCCGCCCGTACGGGGGTCGGACGCGGACGCGCGGGGGCGCGGTCGCTCAGGCCGTCGTGACCTGGCGGCGGGCCGTCGTGGCGATCGTCGCCGAGCCGACGACGCGGGTGCCGTCGTAGAGCACGACGGCCTGGCCGGGGGCCACGCCGCGGACCGGCTCGGTGAAGGCGACGTGCAGGGTGCCGTCGACGAGTTCGGCGGTGACCTCGGTCTCGCCGCCGTGGGCGCGCAGCTGCGCGGTGTACGTGCCGGGGCCGGCCGGGGCGGTGCCGCACCAGCGGGGCCTGATGGCGGTGAGCGCGGTGACGTCGAGGGCCTCGGCCGGGCCCACCGTCACGGTGTTGTCCACCGGGGAGATGTCCAGGACGTAGCGCGGCTTGCCGTCGGGGGCGGGGTGGCCGATGCGCAGGCCCTTGCGCTGGCCGATGGTGAAGCCGTACGCGCCCTCGTGGGTGCCGACCTTGCTGCCCGACTCGTCGACGATGTCGCCCTCGGCGGTGCCGAGCCGACTCGCCAGGAAGCCCTGGGTGTCGCCGTCGGCGATGAAGCAGATGTCGTGGCTGTCGGGCTTCTTGGCGACGGCGAGGCCCCGCCGTTCGGCCTCGGCGCGGATCTCGTCCTTGGTGGTGAGGGTGTCGCCGAGCGGGAACATCGCGTGGGCGAGCTGCTTCTCGTCCAGCACCCCGAGGACGTACGACTGGTCCTTGGCCATGTCCGAGGCCCGGTGCAGCTCCCGGCCGCCGTCCGCGTTCCGTACGACGGTGGCGTAGTGACCGGTGCAGACGGCGTCGAAGCCGAGGGCGAGGGCCTTGTCGAGGAGCGCGGCGAACTTGATCTTCTCGTTGCAGCGCAGGCAGGGGTTGGGCGTGCGCCCGGCCTCGTACTCGGCGACGAAGTCGTCCACGACGTCCTCGCGGAACCGTTCCGCCAGGTCCCAGACGTAGAACGGGATGCCGATCACGTCCGCGGCGCGGCGGGCGTCGCGGGAGTCCTCGATCGTGCAACAGCCGCGCGCCCCGGTACGGAAGGACTGCGGGTTGGCGGAGAGGGCGAGGTGCACACCCGTCACGTCGTGGCCGGCCTCGGCGGCGCGGGCCGCGGCGACGGCGGAGTCGACACCGCCCGACATGGCGGCGAGCACGCGGAGGGGGCGCTGGGAAGTCTCAGTCATAGCCTCACCAGAGTACGGGGCGCCGGGAACCGAACGCTCCTCGATATGCGTTGTGGATCACATGGGGAGCAAGGGGACGTCGGGGGCCGGGAGCGGCGGGGAGAAGTCCGGGAGCGGCATCGGCCGGCGCGGGCTGCTGATCGGCGCCGCCGTCACGGCCGCGGGCGCCGCGGCGCTGGCGCGGGACGATCTGCGGCGCGCCTGGTGGCGGCTGCCCGGGGTGGAGAAGCCGCGCAAGCCCGGCGAGGTGGATCACGCCGGGGCCCGCTGGGTCGAGGCGTCCCCGGCGAACTGGCGCCGGGCCGACCGCCCCGACGACTACGTGATCGACCGGGTCGTCGTCCATGTCACCCAGGGCGGCTACGCGGGCGCCGTGCGCGCCTTCCAGGATCCGGCGCACGGGGCGGCCGCGCACTACGTGGTGCGCGAGGACGGCCGGGTGACACAGATGATCCGCGAGCTGGACGTGGCGTTCCACGCGGGCAACCGCGCGTACAACGAGCGCAGTGTCGGCATCGAGCACGAGGGCTTCGTGGACCGCCCGCAGGACTTCACGGCGCGGATGTACGAGGCCTCCGCCCGGCTCACGGCGGCGGTCTGCGAGCGGTACGGGATACCGGTGGACCGGAAGCACATCATCGGGCACGCCGAGGTGCCCGGCGCCGACCACACGGACCCGGGCCGGCACTGGGACTGGGACCGCTATCTGAAGCTGGTCCGGGCGGCGCGCCCGCGGTGACGTCCGGACCGCAGCCGGGCGCAGGCGGTCGGCGGGGCCGGGCGGTCAGCTGAGCCCGGCCGTACGGGCCCGCTCCACCGCCGGTCCGATCGCCCGGGCCAGCTCGTCGACGTCCGCCTTGGTGGAGGTGTGGCCGAGCGAGAAGCGCAGGGTGCCGCGGGCCAGGTCGGGATCGGTGCCGGTGGCCAGGAGCACGTGGCTCGGCTGGGCGATCCCGGCGGTGCAGGCGGAGCCGGTGGAGCACTCGATGCCCTGGGCGTCCAGCAGCAGGAGCAGGGAGTCGCCCTCGCAGCCGGGGAAGGTGAAGTGGGCGTTGGCGGGGAGCCGGCCGCCGGGGGCCGGGTCGCCGCCGAGGATCGCGTCGGGCACGGCGGCCAGCACGGCCGCCGCCAGGTCGTCGCGGAGTCCGCCGATCTCGCGGGCGAAGTCCTCCCGCCGCCCGGTGGCCAGCCGCCCGGCGACGGCGAAGGAGGCGATGGCGGGCACGTCGAGCGTGCCGGAGCGGACGTGCCGCTCCTGGCCGCCGCCGTGGAGCACGGGCACGGGGGTGTGCTCGCGGCCCAGCAGCAGCGCGCCGATGCCGAACGGGCCGCCGATCTTGTGCGCGCTGACGGTCATGGCGGCCAGTCCGGACGCGGCGAAGTCGACCGCCAGCTGTCCGACGGCCTGCACCGCGTCCGCGTGCATGGGGATCTCGAACTCCTGGGCCACCGCGGCGAGTTCACGGACCGGGAGGATGGTGCCGATCTCGTTGTTGGCCCACATCACGGTGATCAGCGCGACGTCGGAGGGGTCGCGGAGGACCGCCTCGCGCAGCGCGTCCGGGTGGACGCGGCCGTGCCGGTCGACGGGGAGGTACTCGACGTTCGCGCCCTCGTGCCGGGCGAGCCAGTCGACGGCGTCCAGCACCGCGTGGTGCTCGACCGGGCTGGCCAGCACCCGTGTGCGGCGCGGGTCGGCGGCGCGGCGGGACCAGTAGAGCCCCTTCACGGCGAGGTTGTCGGCCTCGGTCCCGCCGGAGGTGAAGACCACCTCGCTGGGGCGTGCGCCGAGGGCTTCGGCGAGGGTCTCCCTCGACTCCTCGACGGTACGGCGGGCCCGGCGCCCGGCGGCGTGCAGGGAGGACGCGTTGCCGGTGAGGGCGAGCTGGGCGGTCATCGCCTCGATCGCTTCCGGAAGCATCGGCGTGGTCGCGGCGTGGTCGAGGTATGCCATGGTGGGCCCGATTCTACGAGGCGGGGGCGGGGCGTACGGCGGGCGCATGGCGCCCCGGCACCCGCGCACGGCCGGGTGCGGCCCTCACCGCCCCGTTCCCGGGCGCGTCCGGGCGGGTGGCGGCACCGGGTCCCGCGCCCGGTCCGACCCGCGGGTTCCCGGGCGGCGAGGGGGTCTCCGGCGGCGGGGAGGGGCGCCCCGCACCGGTGGTCCCGCCGGTCCGCGCGGCGGCGTATCCGATCCGCGGCGGAGCCACCGTGTCGTCTTGGCGACATGTCGCAAGCACGGCACCGGAGAGGTCTGGTGCGGCGATCAGTGCGGGCCCCAGTCTTGAGCCGCACCGCGTGTCCGTTTCCTTGCCCCCTGGAAAGGTTCCGATGCACATACGGCATCGCTCCGCCGCCGTTCTGGCGGCGGGCGTCCTCATCGCCACTCTGTCCCCCGTCGCCTCCGGCGCGAACGCCGCTCCGCTCTCCCCCTCCGTCGGAGCGGACTCCGCGGGCCGCCCCAAGGTCGTCTCCGTCACCCTCGTGACCGGTGACCGGGTGCGGCTGGAGACCTTCCCCGGCGGCCGGAAGGCCGTCTCCGTCGAACCGGCCCCGGGCGCCACGCAGGCCGACTTCACCCAGCTGGAGATCGACAAACAGACGTACGTGCTGCCCCGCGCCGCGCTCCCGTACATCTCCTCCGGGAAGCTGGACCGGCAGCTGTTCAACATCACCTCCCTGATCGAGCAGGGCTACGACGACGCCCACACCTCCGCCATCCCGCTGATCGCCCGCTACACCCGCGGGACGAACCCCACGGCCAAGGGAGCGCCCACCGGTTCGCGCAAGGGCCTGGTCATCAAGAGCCTGCGCGGCTCGGCGCTGAAGGCGGACAAGAAGCAGGCCGGGCGGTTCTGGAAGGCCATCGACGACGACGCGCTCGCCAAGAGCCTCGCCGGGAGCGGCGCGAAGAGCGCCTCCAGGGGATCCGCCTTCAAGAACGCGGCCTTCGAGGACGGCGTCGAGAAGCTGTGGCTGGACGCGAAGGCGCACGTCTCCCTCGACCGCAGCACCGCGCAGATCGGTGCGCCCGAGGCGTGGCAGGCCGGTTACGACGGGAAGGGCGCGACCGTCGCCGTCCTGGACACCGGAGTCGACGCCACCCACCCCGACCTGACCGGAAGGCTCGACGAGGTACGCAACTTCACCACGGACCCCACCGCGAACGACGGCCACGGCCACGGCACCCATGTCGCCTCGACCGTCGCCGGCAGCGGCACCGCCTCGGGCGGCTCGCGCAAGGGCGTGGCACCGGGGGCGCGGCTGATGATCGGGAAGGTGCTGGACCACACCGGCTCCGGCCCGTACTCCGCGATCCTCGGCGGGATGGAGTGGGCCGCCAACGCGGGCGCCGACGTCATCAGCATGAGCCTGGGCGGCGGGCCCACCGACGGCAACGACATCCTGAGCATCGCCCTCGACCAGCTCACCGAGGACACCGGCGCCCTCTTCGTCGTGGCGGCGGGCAACTCGGGCGCGGACTACCAGGTGGGCTCCCCGGGCGCCGCGGCCCGCGCGCTGACCGTGGGCGCCGTCGACCGCGACGACCAGCTGGCCTCCTTCTCCAGCCGCGGCCCGCGCGTCGGGGACAACGGCGCCAAGCCCGACCTCACCGCTCCCGGCGTCGGCATCGTCGCCGCCCGCGCGGCCGGCACGTCCATGGGCAGCCCGGTGGACGCCTCGTACACCGCCGCGTCGGGTACGTCCATGGCGACCCCGCACGTGGCGGGCGCGGCGGCGATCCTGGCCGGCCGGCACCCGGACTGGAACGCCCAGCAGCTCAAGGACGCGTTGATGAGCACGACGCGGACCACCCCGGACCGGACGGTCTACGAGCAGGGCACCGGCCGGGTGGACGTGGCCCGCTCGGTGCGCCAGCAGGTGCGCGCCACCGGCACCACCGGCTTCGGCTCCCTGGACCCCGACTCGGGCCCGCAGCAGGTGCACGTCACCTACACCAACGACGGCGACACGCCTGTCACCCTCGCCCTGGACACCACCTTCGACGGGATGTTCGACTCCCCGGCCCCGGCGGGTGTGGTCAGCGCCCCCGCGCAGGTCACCGTGGCCGCCCACGGCACGTCCGACGTGACCGTGACCCTCGACGCGTCCGCACTGCCGCAGGGCGTCTACGGCGGTCGTCTCACCGCGACCTCGGCCGACGGCGGCACCGTCACGCACACCGTTCTCTCCGCGTCGAAGGACCCGGCCAAGCACAAGGTCACCCTGCGCGGCATCGACCGCGCCGGACAGCCGGCGGACATCTCCCCGCTGATCCTGCTGGGCCCCGTGGGCCGCTTCGACATCATCGGGTCGGTGCCGGCCGGGGAGACCGCGGCGGTGGAGGTGCCCTCGGGCACGTACTACCTGCACGGCGTCATCCCGCAGGCCACGGAGGAGAACGCGAGCGCCAGCCTGGTGGTCGACCCCCAGCTCCGGGTGGACGGCGCCACCGACGTGGTGCTCGACGCGCGCAAGGCGGTCCCCGTCGACATCCGGACCCCCAAACCGGCCGAGCACCGGGGCACGGTGGTCTTCTCCACGCACTGGACGGCCGGGGACCGGGACTTCATCAGCTTCTACACCAGCGGGCACAGCGGCGGATACCGCCTCTACGTCACCCCCACCAAGAAGTACACCGAGGGGGAGTTCGAGTTCTCCTCCCGCTGGCAGCTGGCCGCGCCGCTGCTCACCGCACGCGCCGTCTCCCGCACCAGCACCGCCGGGGTCCCCCTCCGCCTGCTGCACAACTCCCCCGCCGTGGAGAGCAAGCGGCGCCTGAAGGTGGTGGACGCCGGTCACGGACGCCCCGAGGACTACGCGGCGCTGCGCGCCCGCGGCACGGACGTCCGCGGCGCGGCGGTGCTCGTCGCGCTGGAGGGACTCGAGTACGACGAGGCGGTGGCCGAGGCGGCCCGCGCCGGAGCCGCCGCCGCCCTCACCACCGCCGAGGGCAACCTGTACTCGTCCGCGTCCTGGCAGCCGGTGGGAGCCCGGCTGCCGGCGATCGGGTTGTACGCCTCCCACGCCACCGCGGAGCGGCTGCGCGAGCCGGGCACCGTGCTGGAGCTGAAGGGCACCCCGGACAGCCCCTACGTCTACGACGTCGTGCAGTCCTCCCGGCAGCGCGTCCCCGAACGCGTCGTCCACACCGTCGAACCGGGGAACACCGCCACCGTGGTCTCGCGCTACCCGGACACGAACGGCGTCCGCTACGTCACGGAGGACCGGCCGTCCTGGCGGCCGTGGGAGGGGGACAACGGGGTCCTCTCCATCCGGTCCCGGTACGTCCGCACCGGGCAGGTGCGTACGGAGTACCTGAGCGGCCCCGCCGACACCCGGTGGCTGCACTGGGTCAACCCGCGTACCGCCTGGGCGATCCAGGCGGTGGGGACCGGCATGTTCGGCCCCCAGCGCACCTACCGGCCCGGTGAGCGCGTCACGGAGAGCTGGAACGGGGCCGTGGTGCGCCCGGCGATCCCCCGGGGCGTCGACGGGCTCGCGTTCCGCAAGGGCGACCAGCTGACCATCGGCATCCCCGAGTTCGCCGACAGCACCGCCGGCCACTACGGCTTCGCCCTGCCCGCCACCAAGGCCGACACCCCGTACCCCGACGGGACCAGTGCCGTACTGCGCCGCGACGGCAAGGTCCTCGCCGAGGGGCCCCGGGCGTGGGGGGTCTTCCCCGCGGGCGGGGACGACGGCCGCTACCAGCTGGACCTGGACGTGAGGCGCAGCAGCCCCGAGGGCACCCTCTCGCGGGCCACCAGCACCCGCTGGTCGTTCACGGCCCCCCGCCCGGCCGAGGGTGAGCGGTCCCTGCTCCCCCTCCTCCAGCTCGACTACGACGTGGCCACCGACCTCCGGGGCGCCGCCCCCGACTCCGGGGCCTTCGCGTTCGGAATGAGCGCCCGCTACCCGGACGGTCTGACGGGCCGCTCCGTGAAGGGCATGGAGGTGTCCGTCTCGTACGACGACGGCGGGCACTGGCGGGCCGCGACGGTGTCCGCCCGGGGTGACGGCGCCTACCGCGTCCGGGTCACCCACCCCTCGACCGCCCGCACCAGCGGGTACGTCACGCTGCGGGTCCGCGCCTGGGACGACGCGGGCAACGAGGTGACGCAGCGGGTCGAGCGGGCGTACGCGCTGAGGTAGGAGGCAGTACGCGGGATCCGGAAGCCGCGGCCGACCTCCCGGTCGCGGCTTCCGTGCGTCCTACGACAGCCAGTCGCGCCGCGCCGCCTGCCACACCAGTTGGGTGCGCGTCCTCGCGCCCGCCCGCTGCATCAGCGCGGTGATCCGGCGCTGCACCGTGCGGTGGCTGACCCCCAGCTGGGTGGCGATGGCCTTGTCCGCCACGCCCGCGACGACCAGGGAGAGCAGATAGCGCTCGTCGCCGGCGAGGCCTCCGCCCGGTCTCATGCCGCCGGCGAAGTCGGCCAGTTCGCCCGTCTCCGTGACGTGCAGCGGGGTCCCCGCCGCCCACTGGATGTCGAACAGGGCGACGAGGGCGTCCAGGAGCGTGCTGCTGCGGATGATCGCGGCGGTCGGCTCGCCGCGGACGCCGGTCGTGCTGCTCGGCATCAGCGGGCAGACGGCGACGGAGCTGTCGACGATGACCATCCGTACGGGGATCGTGCTGGTGGCGCGGGCCACTTCACCGGCGCGGATGCCCTGGGCGACGTTGTCGACCATGCCGGGCGCCTCCAGGCAGGCCCGTTCGTAGATCGCCTCGTAGCGGATGCCCCGGGCGAGCAGCTCGAACTCCTCGTGGTTGTCCTGGGCACGCAGCGCCACGGGGTTGGCCTTGCAGAACCACCGCAGGTCGCTGCGGGCCCCGTAGGCGAGTTGGCGCAGCTGCTGGCGGATGGCGCCGGCCCCGGTGATCACCTCGACCAGCTGCCCGGCGTCATGGCGCCGGCCGCCCGCCCGGTACTCCTCGGCCAGCTGTTCCACTCCGCGCCGCGCCCACTCCAGCGCTTCCTGGCCGCGCGTCAGCAGGGGCTGCAGCGCCACGTCCGGCGGGACGGGTACGTACCGCATGCCCCCGTCGCCCGGCAGCCGCCCGACCATGCCCTTGTCGTGCAGGGAGGACAGGAGCGACGCCGCCTCGTGCTCCTGGAGGTGGAGCTGTTGGACGATCTCGTCCACGCCCGCACCCCGTACCTCCACCAAGTGTCGGTAGAGCCGCTCCTCCGCCGCCCCGATCCCGGCTATCTCCAGCACGCGCCTTCTCCCTCCCCGCAACCCACCCCGAGCGGACGCCCACTGTGCCGTCCATGATCGAACAGGATGCGGTCGCCCCGCCGGGCGATCAAGGAGACACCACGGTTCCATGGCCCCCGCCGCTGCCGCCGCGCCCGGTTCAGCCGCCGAAACTCCAGGCGACGGCGCCGTTTCCGGTGACGAGGAGGGCGAGGACCACGAGGTCGGCGACGCCGAGGCCGAGCCCGAGCCAGGCACGGCCGCGGCGGGTGGTGGACCGGACGAGGGCGAGGATCGCCATCACGATGGCGGCCGGGCCGAGCAGGATGTTCATCACCAGCAGGCCGACGAGCCCGAGCACGAAGGAGGCGACGGCCAGCCCGTCCGCGTCCCGGACGGAGCGGTCGGCGCGTACGTCCTCCGTGTCGGGGTGGCGGGCCGGCGCGGTGAGGGTCATGGGTGCGGGCTCCTTCGGTGCTGCGGTGGGGGGGAACGCGGGCGGGGCCGGGCGGGGTCAGTGGGAACGTCGCTGCGCGCCGGTCCGCTCCCGTACGGCGAAGACGAGCAGCCAGCAGCCGATCAGGGCGGCGAGCGCGAAGCTCAAGGGCAGGGGGATCTGGGCCACCGCCCCGATCACGACCCCGAACAGCAGCAGTACGGCGACAAGAACGACCATGTTCAGCCTTTCCCCGGACCCTCACGAGCACTTGAGAGTACGACTGTTCACTGACTCGTCAGTCTAAACACACGCACGGCTTCCCCACTCCGGAGAACAGTTGTTTACTGAATGGCATGAGTCACACCGCCGGCACCCGGCTGGCCCAGAAGATGAGGACGCGTCAGGCGCTGCTGGACGCGGCGCTCGCGCTTCTGGAGCACCAGAGCCTCAGCAGCCTCGGGCTGCGGGAGGTGACCCGCGCCGCCGGGGTCGCGCCCACCGCCTTCTACCGGCACTTCGACGACACGGCGGCGCTCGGCGTGGCACTCGTCGAGGAGGCGCTGGGCAGCCTGCACGGGGTGATCGGCGCGATCCTCACCGAGTCCGGGGACAGCGAGGAGCGGCTCGGGCGCGGCATCGGGCTGATCCTGCGCCATGTCGCCGAGCAACCCGCGCACTTCCGCTTCATCGCGCGCGAGCAGCACGGCGGTGTGGGCCCGGTGCGGGAGGCCATCGCGGCCGAACTGCGGCGGTTCGCCGAGGAGGTGGCGGCGTCGCTCGCCGAGGAGCCCGACTCCCGGGGCTGGAGCGACGGGGACCTGCTGATGCTGGGCGGCTTCTACGTCGACCACATGGTGATCACCGCGTCGGCCCTGCTGGACGCGGGCCCGGAGGGCGAGCGGGAGGTGGCCGAAACGGCCCGCCGCCGGCTCCGGCTGGTCACCCTCGGCCGGGCGCACTGGCTGGACGACGGGGGCGCGTGACCCGCGCGGGGAGGGGTGGTCGGGCATCCCCCGCGTGCGCGGGGACAACGGCCGGACGGCCGCCGCGGCGTCGGCCTAGTCCGGAACACCCCCGCACCCGCGGGGACGACAGGTATCCGCGCCGCTGGAGACCGAGCAGTGCCGGACCACCCCCGCACACGCGGGGAGAACGTTCAGAAGGTCGATCACGCCCTTGATGGCGCCCGGACCACCCCCGCACACGCGGGGACAACACTGCGCGAGGGCCCGCCCCCGCCCCGGCCGGCGCCCTGCCCCCGTCGCGCCTCACGGGGCGCACGGGGGGGGCAGGGCCGGGGGCGTCAGGGGCGCGGGGCGCGGGCGAGTTGGCGGGACTGGGCCACGAGGCGGTCGGCGCTGTCCCAGACCTCCGCGTCCTCCTCCAGGAAGCCGCCCGCGAGGTTGCGGGTGGTGATGGAGACGCGGAGCGGGCCCGGGGCGGGGCGGCAGCGGACGTGGGTGGTGAGCTCGACGGTGGGCGTCCAGCCCTTGAGGCCCAGCTCGAAGGAGGTGGGCGGCAGCGCGTCCACGGTGAGCAGCAGCGAGAGCGCGTCGGCGTCGCGACCGTCCGCGAGGCCGAACCAGCCGCGCATCTCACCCTTGCCCGAGGGTGCGCCCACGGCCCAGCCGACCGTCGCCGGGTCGAGCCTGATGTCGAGCCGGCCGGTGATGGCGGAGCTGCCGGGGATCGGAGCCGGGCCGTCGTTGGCGCCGAGGCACTGCTCCAGCGGCGGGATGGCGGGCGGCTTCGCCTCCGTACGGACCTCGTCGGACAGCGCGTCGAGGTCGCCGTAGGTGGCGATGACCCGGATGCGCTCGATCTCCGAGCCGTCCTCCGCGTACTGGAAGAGGGATGCCTGGCCGGTGGAGAGGGTGCGGCCGGTGCGGACGGCCTGGGTCCGGATCACCGCGGGGCCGGGGACGGACGCGGTGAGGTAGTGCGCGGAGACCGAGAAGGGGTCCGGGTGCGGCAGCGCCTGGCCCAGCGCGCGGCCGAGCATGGCGAGCAGATAGCCGCCGTTGACGGCGTGGATGATCGTCCAGCCCGCGGAGAGCTCGGCGTCGTAGACGCCCTCCTCGCGAAGGGTGACCGCGGTGTCGCGGTCGAACTCGCTGTCACCGATGGTCGCCGGGGACCCGATGGTCGCCGGTCCGGTCTGCGCCGCCTGCTCTGCTGCCTGTGCCATGCGACGCACCGTACACCGATTGTATTACTGAGCGGTAGCTTTTTGGTGCGGATCACAGCGGTGCGCGGCTCAGGCCGCCGCTGCGCTCTCCTCGGCCGCCGCCGACTTCCGGTTGAAGGCGCGCGGGGCCCGCCAGTGGTAGCGCATCGCCATCAGCCGGAGCACGAAGGCCACGATCACGGCGGCGCCGCTGGTGAGGGCGTTCAGCATGCCGAAGCGGATGCACAGCACGGTCATCGCGGCGCCGACGACGGCGGGCACCGCGTACAGGTCTCGGTCCCAGCGCAGCAGCGAGGGCACCTCGTTGGCCAGGACGTCGCGCAGCACACCGCCGCCCGCCGCGGTGGCGAGCCCGAGCGCCGCCGAGGCGGTGAGGCCGAGCCCGTAGTCGTACGCCTTGACCGTGCCCGTCACGCAGAACAGCCCGAGGCCCGCCGCGTCGAAGACGTTGACGGCCACCTGGATGCGCTCGACCTGCGGGTGGAGGAAGAACACCAGCACGGCCGCGAGCAGCGGGGTGGTGAAGTAGCCGAGGTCGGTGAAGGCGGCGGGCGGGACCGCTCCGATGACGATGTCACGGAACAGCCCTCCGCCCAGCGCGGTCACCTCGGCGAGCACCGCGATGCCGAAGACATCGAAGTTCTTGCGTACGGCGAGCAGAGCGCCGGAGATCGCGAAGACGAAGATTCCGACGATGTCGAGCGCATGCTGGACGGAGGGCGTGAACAGTTCGGTGAGCACCGGGCAATTGTGCCGGTACTACCCCTCTGTGCTGTCCTCCGGCGTATCGGACGCCGCGGCCGGGGCGGCCGGACCGTCCGTCGGCACGCTCTCCGGGTGGTGGCAGGCCACCTGGTGGCCGGTCCGCAGCGCGGCCAGCGGCGGTTCCTGCGTCTTGCAGACCTCCGTGGCCTTCCAGCATCGGGTGTGGAAACGGCATCCGCTGGGCGGCGAGATCGGCGAGGGGACGTCGCCCTTGAGCAGGATGCGCTCGCTCTTGGCCGAGCGGCGCTTCGGGTCGGGGATCGGGACCGCGGAGAGCAGCGCCTTGGTGTACGGGTGCATCGGCGCCCGGTAGAGCGACTCGCGGTCGGCCAGCTCCACGATCTTGCCGAGGTACATCACCGCGATCCGGTCCGAGACGTGCCGGACCACCGACAGGTCGTGGGCGATGATCACGTAGGTGAGGCCCAGTTCGGCCTGGAGGTCGTCGAGCAGGTTGACCACCTGCGCCTGGATCGACACGTCGAGCGCGGAGACCGGCTCGTCGGCCACGACCAGCTTGGGCTTGAGCGCGAGCGCGCGGGCGATCCCGATGCGCTGGCGCTGGCCGCCGGAGAACTCGTGCGGGTAGCGGTTGTAGTGCTCGGGGTTGAGGCCCACGACCTCCAGCAGCCGCTGCACCTCCTTCTTGATGCCGCCCTCGGGCGTGACGCCCTGGAGCTTGAAGGGGGCGCCGACGATCGTGCCGATCGTGTGCCGCGGGTTCAGCGAGGAGTACGGGTCCTGGAAGATCATCTGCATGTCCCGGCGCATCGGGCGCATGCCGCCCACGCCGAGGTGCGTGATGTCCCTGCCCTCGAACTCGACGCTCCCCGCGGTGGGTTCGAGCAGCCGGGTGATCAGGCGGCCCATCGTCGACTTGCCGCAGCCGGATTCCCCGACGACGCCCAGGGTCTCGCCCGAGCGCACCTCGAAGTCGATCCCGTCGACCGCCTTCACGGCGCCGGTGGTGCGCTGGAGCAGCCCCTTCTTGATCGGGAAGTGCTTCTGCAGCCCGGTCACCCGGAGCAGCACCTCGCCGGGAGGGATGTCGCCGGCCGGGGCATCGGGCGCGGCCGACCTCTGCTCGGGCACGTCCGCGCCCTTGTCCTCGCTCGTCACGGCCTTGTCCTCGCTCACAGCTTGGGCGCAATCTCTTCGGTCCAGATACGCTCCCGCTGCTCCTGCGACATGTGGCAGGCCGCCCAGTGCCGGCTGCCGACCTCCTGGAGCTCGGGCCGTACGGTGCGGGTGACGTCGTCCTTGGGTACGTCCGCGTACGGGCAGCGCGGGTTGAAGGCGCAGCCGGACGGGATGTTGATGAGTGACGGCGGGGAACCCTTGACCGGGATGAGCCGGTCGGTCTGCTCGCGGTCGAGGCGCGGCATGGAGCCGAGCAGCCCCCAGGTGTAGGGGTGGCGGGGCTCGTAGAACACCTTCTCGGCCGGGCCGCGCTCGACGCAGCGTCCGCCGTACATCACCAGGAGGTCGTCGGCCAGCTCGGCGACGACGCCCAGGTCGTGGGTGATGATGATGACCGCGGAGCCGAACTCCTTCTGCAGGTCCCGGATCAGGTCGAGGATCTGCGCCTGGACGGTCACGTCGAGCGCGGTCGTCGGCTCGTCGGCGATCAGCAGTTCGGGGTTGTTGACCAGCGACATCGCGATCATCGCGCGCTGGCGCATACCGCCGGAGAACTCGTGCGGGTAGCTGTCGACGCGCTTGTCGGGCTGCGGGATGCCGACCCGGTCGAGCATCTCGATCGCCCGCTTGCGGGCGGTCTTCTTGTCGACGTCGTGGTGGACCCGGTACGCCTCCACGATCTGCTTGCCGATCGTGTAGTACGGGTGCAGCGCGGACAGCGGGTCCTGGAAGATCATGGCCATGTCGCGGCCGCGCAGCCTGCGCACCTCGTCCGGGTCGGCCGAGAGCAGTTCCTTGCCGTCCAGCCAGATCTCGCCGGAGACGCGGGGCTTGCGCTTGCCGTACTGGCCGGTGGTGTGCAGGCCCATGATGCCGAGCGAGGTGACGGACTTGCCGGAGCCGGACTCGCCGACGACGCCGAGGGTCTTGCCCTTCTCCAGCTGGAAGCTGAGCCCGTCGACGGACTTGACCAGGCCGTCGTCGGTCGGGAAGTGCACCTTGAGGTCGCGGACCTCCAGGAAGGCGGTGGGGGCGGGCGAGCCGGAGCTCGTGGGCTCGCCCAGCGCGGCACCGGTCTTGTTCGGTTCGGTCATCCCAGCCTCACTCGCGGGTCGATGACGGCGTACATGATGTCGACGACGAGGTTGGCGACCGCGATCGCGAGTGCCGCGAACAGGGTGACGCCGAGAATCACCGGAAGGTCCTTGCTGCTGATCGCCTGGACCGCGGCGAGCCCGAGACCGGGCAGGTTGAACGTGGACTCGGTGAGCACGGCGCCCCCGAGGAGCACGCCGATGTCGAGGCCGAAGACGGTGAGGATCGGCGTCATCGCGGAACGCAGGGCGTGCCGGGTGATGACGGTGCCCTCGCCGAGGCCCTTGGCGCGGGCGGTGCGGATGTAGTCCTCGCCGAGCACTTCGAGCATGGTGGCCCGGGTGAGCCGGGCGTACATCGCGGCGTTGAGGAAGGCGAGCACGATCCACGGCAGGATCAGCGACTGGAACCAGACGCCGATGCCGTCGTCGGTGGAGAGGTTGTCGGCGATCCGCACCCAGCCGAGGGTGTGCACGAACAGGCCCATGGCGACCATGCCGGTGAAGAAGATCGGCAGCGAGACACCGGCGAGGGCCGTGGTCATCGCGGCCCGGTCCCAGACGGTGCCGCGGCGCAGCGCCGAGACCACACCGGTGGCGACACCGCCGAGGAGCCACAGGACGCAGGCGCCGGCGGCGAGCGCGCCGGTGACGGGCAGCGCGTCCTTCAGGGTGGTCCACACCGGGACCTCGGTACGGAAGGAGTACCCGAAGCAGGGCGCGGCGCAGTGGGTGACGTCGGCACCGTTCGCGTAGTCGCGTCCCATCGGGATGCCCTTGACGAACTCCCAGAACTGGACGAGGAGGGGGTCGTCGAGACCCAGCTTGATCCGGATGCCCTGGAGCTGCTCGGCACCGGAAGCCTTGCCGGCGAAGAGGACTGCGACGTCCTGACCCGCCCACTTGGGCAGCATGAAGAAGATGGTGAACGTCGCGAGCAGTACGACGAGCACCATGATGACTACGGCGAACAGGCGCCGGATGAGATAAGCAAGCACTGTGCGCGGCCCGGCGGGGGGGGGGGGGCCCCCCCGCCGGGGGCCCCCCCCCCCCCCCCCCCCCCCCCCCCCCCCGGGCCGGGGGGGGGGGGGGGGCGCGGGGGGCGGGGCGGCGCGCGGCGGGCGGGGGGGGGCCGCCCC
>NZ_JBSFKL010000025.1:0-59114 GCF_053598535.1 Streptomyces sp. NPDC001108 | reverse complement strand
GGCTCGGCCCCGACCCGGAAGGGGTCGGGGCCGAGCCCGTCGCGACGGCCGCTCTCACTCCGCCTCGAACTCCGAGAGCAGGGCGTCGAGGGAGTCGTCGCCCTGCCCGGTCGCGATGATCTGCCGGGCCATCTCGTGCAGGGTCAGCTGCTCCAGGAACAGGGTGATGGGGACGTCGAGACCGAAGTCGTCCCGCAGGCAGCCGACCAGGTGGACGGCGGTCAGCGAATCGCCGCCCGCCGCGAAGTACGTCATCTCCGGGTCGTCGGTGTCCGACAGCCCCAGGGCCTCGGCGAGCAGCGCGCGCACCCCCTGCTCCAGACCGCCGGAGGCATCGCCCCGCTCCGGCTCCGGTCCGACCGGCGCCGCCGTGCCCAGCCGGTACGCACCGTGCCGCTCCCCGGCGAAGGGGTAGGTGGGCAGCGCGACCCGGCGGCCGCCGCCCTCCCGGACGACCGGTTCGCCGGCCAGCCACGCCTCGCCCAGCGGGTCGGGGCCGCCCTGGCCCAGCGGACCGCCCTTGGCCAACTCGTTGAGCAGCTCCGCCGCCTCGGCCGTTTCCCCGGCCCGGACGTAGCCGCGCACGGCCAGTGGGGCACGGCCCCGGTGCAGGGTGTACGCGGTGTCCGCGAGGGACGGAGCGCCCGGCGCGCGCAGGGCCTTCGCCAGCCGGCCCGCCAGCGCGGAGAGGTCCTCCCTGGTCCGGGCGGACAGCAGCAGCACCTCCGGTCCGTTCTCCGCGTCCGGCTCCCCGGCCCCCCGGGGCGGCGCCTCCTCCAGGACGACATGCACATTGGTGCCGCCGATACCCACCGAGCTCACCCCGGACCGCCGGGGGCCGTGCTCCGGCCGGGGCCAGGCCGCCGTCCGCTCGACCAGGTGGAACGGCGAGTCGTCGAAGCCGAGTTCGGGGTGCGGGCGGCCCGGATCGGCGTTGGGCACCAGGATCGCGTTCTCCAGCATGAGCACCGACTTGATCAGCGCGGCGACGCCCGCCGCCGCGTCCAGATGCCCGATGTTCGACTTCACCGAGCCGATCCCGATCCGCCCGGTGCCGAGCGCCCCCTTGAACGCCGCGCCGGCCGCCGCGGCCTCGATCCGGTCACCGAGCGCGGTGGCCGTGCCGTGCGCCTCCAGGTACTGGGCGTCGGCCGGGTCCAGCCCGGCGGCCGTCCACGCCTCCACGACGGCGGCGGTCTGCTGGTCCACGCCGGGTGCGGTGAACCCGACCTTGGTCGCCCCGTCGTTGGTGACGGCACTGCCCCGGACGACCGCCCGGATCGGGTCGCCGTCGGCGAGCGCGTCGGAGAGCCGGCGCAGGACGACGACGCCCACCCCGTTGCCGGGGACGGTGCCGTCGGCCCGCTCGTCGAAGGGGCGGCAGCGGCCGTGGCGCGAGTAGATCCCGCCCTGCTGGTGGACGTAGCCCCGCCGGTGGACCGCGTCCACAGCGACGCCGCCGGCCAGTGCCGTGTCGCACTCGCCGAGCAGCAGCGACTGCACCGCGAGGTGAACCGCCGTCAGCGAGGTGGAGCAGGCCGTCTGCACGGACATGCTCGGCCCTTCGAGCCCCAGCCGGTAGGAGAGCCACGGGCCGAGGAACTCCCGGTCGGTGAGGATACGGACCTGGAGCGCGCCGATCGACGCGGCGAGGCGCGGATCGGTCTGCGCGGCCAGCATGTGCTCGGTCGGGCCGCCGCCGACGTACACCCCGGTACGGCCGCCGCCGAGCGGGTCGCGGCCGGCATCCTCCAGCGCGGCCCAGGCCGTTTCCAGCAGGAGCCGGTGCTGCGGGTCGAGGGCCGCCGCCTCGGTGCGGTTGAAGCCGAACAGCTCCGCGTCGAAACGGTCCGCGTCCGCCAGGTGCCCCTTGGCGGGTACGTAGTCGCGGCCGCGGACCTCCTGCGGGTCGGCGCCGTCGGCGAGCAGCTCCTCCTCGGTGAAATCGGTCACCGAGCAGTGCGCGTCGAGCAGGTTGGCCCAGTAGGCGTCCAGGTCGGGGGCGCCGGGGAACCGGCCGCTCATCCCGACGACCGCGATCGCGGAGTCGGCGGCGAGGGGCTCGTTGGCGCTGATGTTCTCGGTCATCGGGTGGAACCTTTCCGGGAGGTGAGACGGCGGGCCGCGGCGGTGCGTCGTGCGTGCCGGTCACCGCCGCGCGCGGCGGCCGTGTCGGCGGTGGGCGTGGGGTCTGGCGCCCCGGAGCCGGGCTCGGCGGCCGCGGCGGCCGAGTGGTCCAGGAACGCCGCGAGGGCGCTGACGGTGGGGTGGCGGAACAGGTCGACCAGGCTCAGCTCGCCGTAGGTACCCCGCTGGCGCAGGGCGGACAGGACGTTCAGCAGGCGGATCGAGTTGCCGCCCAGGTCGAAGAAGTGGTCGGTGACGGCGACGAGTTCGACGTTCAGCACGCGGGCCCACAGACCGGCCACCAGCTGCTCGGTCGGGGTGCCCGCGACGCTGGTCGAGCCGTCCGGGAGGCACCGCACGGTGGCGGGCTCCGGGAGCCGGGCCCGGTCGATCTTGCCGTTGCTGCTGAGCGGCATCTCGTCCAGGCGCACGAACACCTCGGGCACCATCGAGCCGGGCAGCCGCCGGGCGAGATGGGCGCGCAGCTCCGCGTCCGGCGGGGCCTGGCCGTCCCGGCCCACGACGTACGCCACCAGCCGCTGGGCGGTGCCCGTGCCGCGTACGGTGGCGGCCGCCAGGGCGACGCCGGGGGCGCCCGCCAGCAGGGTCTCGATCTCGCCGAGCTCCACGCGTACGCCGCGCAGCTTGACCTGGAGGTCGGAGCGCCCGAGGTAGTGGATGAGGCCGTGCGCGTCGATCCGGCCCAGGTCCCCGGTGCGGTACATCCGGCTGCCCGGGGCGCCGTGCGGGTCGGCGACGAAGCGTTCGGCGGTCAGCGCCGGCCGGCCGATGTACCCCCGCCCGAGCGAGGCGCCGCCGACGTAGATCTCCCCGGCGACCCCGGCGGGGACCGGCCGCAGCAACTCGTCGAGCACGGCGATCCGGGAGCCGGGCACCGCGCGGCCGAGCACCACGGGCTCGCCGGGGGAGAGGTCGCCGGTGGTCGCGTAGACGGTCGTCTCGCTGGGCCCGTACGCGTTCACGATGCGGCGGCCGGGCGCGGCGAGCCGCTCCACCAGCTCGGCCGGGCACGCCTCGCCGCCGACCGCGACGGTCCGCAGCTCGGGCAGCTGGCCGGTCAGGTCGGGCAGCAGCATCGCGGCGGACGGCGGCAGGAACACATAGGTGATCCGGGAGTCCCGCAACCGCTCCAGCAGGGCCTCGCCGATCCGCTCGTCCTCGCTCGGGACGTGCAGCTCGGCACCGGCCACCCAGGGGAAGAAGAGGTCGGACACGGCGACGTCGAAGCCGAACGACACGAACTGGAGCACCCGGTCGTCGGCGTTGACGGGGAAGGAGTGCCGCACCGCCCGGGTGAGGTTGAGCAGTGCCCGGTGCTCGATCGCGACGCCTTTGGGGACACCGGTGGAGCCCGAGGTGAACAGCACATAGGCGAGGTCCTCCGGGCCCGGCGCGGTGCGGCCGGCGGGGAGGCCGGACGGGGGAGGCGGGTCGGTGACGGCCGGGCGGTCGATCCGGATGCACGGTACACCCAGATCCTTGCCGCGCCCGGCGGTCTCCTCGGCGGTGATCAGCAGGCCGGTGCCGGAGACCGTCACCATGTGGCGGAGCCGGGCCTCGGGGTGGGCCTGGTCCAGCGGGACGTACGCGCCGCCCGCCCGCAGCACGGCCAGCGCCGCGACGCCCTGGTACGCCGAGCGGGGCATGAGCAGCCCGACCCGGAACCCCGGCCGTACCCCGGCGGTGCGCAGCCGGGCGGCCAGCGCGTCGGCCTGTTCGATCAACTCCGCGTAGCTGAGCCGGAGTTCACCGAAGACCAGGGCCGTGGCGTCGGGGTGCTCGGCGGCCCGGTCGGCGATCAGGTCGGGCACCAGGCGGTCCAGCGGCGCGGCCTCGGCCAGGCGGTCGGCGCCCGCGATCGTCCGGCGGCTCTCCTCCTCGGGGACCAGCTCCACGGTGGACAGCGGGGCCGACGGGTCGGCGAGCAGACCGTCCAGCAGCGTACGGAAGTTGACCGTCCAGCGGCGGACCGTTGCGGCGTCGAACAGGTCGCTGCGGTAGATGAACTGGGCGGCGAGCCCCTCGTCCCACCGCTCCATGAACAGATGGAAGTCGAACTTGGCGGTGTCCAGGGTCAGCGGAAGCCGCTCGGTGTCCGTTCCGGCCAGCGACAGGCCCGGCGCGGCGTCGTCCTCGTAGCTGAGCGCCACCTGGACCACCGGGTCGTGGCTGGTCTCCCGGACCGGGGCGAGCGTGTCGACGACCGCCTCGAACGGCGCGTCCAGATACGGCCGCGCCGCCTGCGTCGAGGCCCGGATCCGACGGACCAGCTCGTCCAGCGAGGGGTCGCCGGACAGGTCCACCCGCATCGCCAGGGTGTTGGTCAGCATCCCGACCATCTCCTGGAGCTCGGGCCGGTCGCGGCCGGCCGCCGGGTAGCCGATCACCAGGTCCTCGCCGCCCGAGAGCCGGGAGAGGAACGCGGCGTACGCGGCGAGCACCGTCATGAACGGGGTGGCGCCCCGTGCCGCCGCCACCTCGGCCAGGCGCTCCCTGACCCCGGCGCCGAGCAGGAACCGCTCGGTGCCCCCGGCGGCCGTACGGACCGGCGGGCGCGGGTGGTCCAGCGGCAGTTCCATGAGGGCGGGGGCGCCGCGCAGCAGCGCCACCCAGTGCTCCACGGACGCCTCGAACGCACCGGCGGCGGCGCACTCCCGCTGCCAGGACGCGTAGTCGGGGAACTGGAGCGGAAGCGGGGCCGGGCGGTACGGCCGGCCCCCGGACTCCTCCCGGTACCCCTCGGACAGCCCCTCCAGCATCAGGTTCAACGACCAGCCGTCGCAGATCAGATGATGGGCGACGAGCAGCACCCGGTGGCTGCCGTCGTCGACGGCGAACACGGCGCAGCGCAGCAGCGGCCCCCTGCCGGTGTCGAAGGGGAGGGCGGCCTCGGCCCGGACCAGGTCGTCCGCCCGGTCGGCCGGAACACCCCGGCGGACGGTGAGCGGCACCCGGCCCCCGGCGGAGACCCGCTGGACCGGGGTGCCGTCCTCGGCGGTGCGGAAGACGGTGCGCAGCGCCTCGTGCCGGGCCACCAGCGCGTCCAGGGCCCGGCCGAACGCGATCGTGTCGAACGGCCCGCGCACCGCGAAGGCCACCGGCACGTTGTACTGCGGGGAGCCCGGGTTCAGCTGGTCGAGGACGAGCAGGCGGCTCTGGGCGTCGGAGGCGGGGAACTCGTACTCCTCGTCCCCGCCGGCCTCCGTGGCGGTTGCGTACGGGTCGATGAGATCGACGGCGTCGACGGTCATGGTGTTCAGTCCCCTCGGAGGGCGGATTCGAGGACCGAGGCGACCACGGCCGCCGGGCCCGGAGTGAGTACGTCGCTGTGACCGCAGTCCAGTTCGTGCACGTCGAGCGCGGCGGTCACGCGCTGCCATGCCTCGGTCTTCTCGGCCGTGGTCGGCCACGCGTCACGGGTCGCGGAGAAGAGCGTCACCGTGCCGTCGTAGCCGGACGGCTGCCACGCGCGGAGCAGCCGGGTGTGGTGCGCCCCGAGGTCGACCAGGGTGTGCAGCTGCTCGGTGGTCAGCCCGTCGAAGGCGCCCGGGCCGGACACGGCGAACAGGGCGTCCCGGGTCAGCGGCCCGTCCGGCAGCGGCAGCCGCGGCGCGTGCGAGTGGTGCAGGATGCGCAGCATCTCGTCCTCGACGGCGGCCGGGTCCGGTACGGTGCCCCGGCTCTCCTCGGGCATCGGCATCGAGTCCACCACGGCGAGCATCGAGACCTCCTCGCCCGCCCGGCGCAGCCGCACCGCCAGTTCGTAGGCGAGGGGGCCGCCGAAGGACCGGCCGGCCAGCAGGTACGGGCCCTTCGGCCGGAGCGCCCGCACGCGGGGCAGGTACTGGTCGGCCATCTCGTGCAGCGTGGCCGGGAGCCGGTCCGTGCCCGAGAGGAGGGCCGGGCTCTGCAGGGTGTGCACCGGACGCTCCGGGTCCAGGTGCGGCAGCAGGTTCATGTAGGACCAGCTCAGGCCGAGGCCCGGGTGCACGCAGATCAGCGGGGCGCGGCGGCCGTCGGGCCGCAGGGTCAGGACCGGGTCCAGGCTGGTGTGGTGCGGCCGGGCCGCGGCCGGGGCGCGCGACGCACGGCCCGCGGCCTGCCGCAGCGGTGTCCGGGGAGCGGGGCGCGCGGTGGCGGAGCCCGCTTCGATCAGGGCGGCGAGCGCGGCCGGGGTCGGCGCGTCGAACAGGGCGGAGACCGGCAGCCGTACCCCGAGCACCGTCTCGATCTTCGACTTCAGCCGCAGGGCGGTCAGCGAGTGGCCGCCCGCCCGGAAGAAGTCGGTGTCGGGGCCGACCGAGGGGATGCCGAGCACCGTGCCGAAGACGGCGCACAGCTCCCGTTCCCGCTCCGTCGCCGGCTCCCGCCGGGCCGCCGGCTCCCGCCGGGCCGCCGGCTCCCCGTGGGGGACGGGATCGGGCAGCGCGGCCCGGTCGGCCTTGCCGTGCCGGGTGAGCGGCACCTCGTCGATCCGGGTCCACAGCGAGGGCACCAGGTGCGCGGGCAGCCGCTGTGCGGCGTGGGCCCGAACCCGGTCGCGCATCCGCTCCCAGGGCTCCGCCCGGTCCGCGGGCCCGGCCGGCACCAGCCAGGCGGCCAGCAGCTTGCCGCCCGCCGCGTCCCGCCGGGCGCCGACCACCGCCCGGGCCACCCCGGGGCAGTCCGCCAGCACGGCCTCCACCTCGGCGGGCTCCACCCGGAAGCCGCGCACCTTGACCTGGTCGTCGGCGCGGCCCGCGAACTCCAGGAGCCCGTCCGCCGTCCAGCGCGCCAGGTCGCCCGTGCGGTACATCCGGCTGCCCGGCGGCCCGTACGGGTCGGCGACGAACCGTTCCGCGGTGCCGGCCGGCCGGCCCAGGTAGCCCAGGGCCAGCCCGCTGCCGCCCAGGTACAGCTCGCCGGTTCCGCCCTCGGGAACCGGGCGCAGCCGCCCGTCGAGCACCCGGGCGCGGGTGTTGTCCAGGGGCCGCCCGACCGGGACGGGGCCCGGCCGGTCCGCCGACGACGGCCCGGCGGCGGTGTGCGCGGCGGCGAACACGGTCGTCTCGGTGGGGCCGTAGCCGTTGACGACGACCGTGTCCGGGCAGTGCTCCCGGATCCGGCGCACGGTGTCCGGGGCGAGGACGTCGCCGCCGGACCACACCTCGCGCAGCCCGGACAGCGCCCCGGGCGCGATCTCCGCGACGGTGCGCAGCAGTTCGGGGGTGAGCATCAGCGCGGTGACGCCCCGTTCCCGGACCATCCGCTCCACCAGCTCGGCGGTCACCGCCTCGGCCGGGGCGACGACCACCGTCCCGCCGGTCAGCAGCGGCACCCACACCTCGTACGTCGAGGCGTCGAAGGTGTACGGGTTGTGCAGCAGCACCCGGGCGTGGGCGCCGCCCGCGAAGCGGCCGTCCGCGGCGAGTTCGGCGACGGCCCGCTGCGGGACCACCACCCCCTTGGGCTCCCCGGTGGAACCCGAGGTGTACAGCACGCACGCTGCGGCGTCGGGCGCGACGGGGACGGCGGTGAAGGACGCGTCCCCGCCCTCCTCGGCGATGTCCAGTACCGGCGTGCCGGCGGGCAGTCGGCCGGCGGCCGGGTCCGGCCCGGCGACGAGGACCAGGGCGGGCGCGGCGGCGGCCATCAGCCGGGCCAGCCGCGCCGGCGGCTGCGCCGGGTCGAGCGGGAGCCAGCAGGCCCCCGCCTTGAGGACCGCGAGCTGCGCCACGACCAGCCGGGCGGAGCGGGGCAGGAGCAGGGCCACGGTCCGCCCCGGCGTCACGCCCGCCCGGACGAGCCGGGCGGCCAGCCGGTCCGAGGCCGCGTCGGTGTCCGCGTAGCTCAGCACCTCGCCGTCCTCGTCCACGGCCGGTGCGTCGGGCGTACGGGCGGCCTGGGCGGCGAACGCCCCGGCGAGGGAGGCCGGCGCGGCGGGTTCCCGGACCGGGCCGTCGGCCAGCGCCAGCAGCCGGTCCAGCTCCGCCGGGGGCAGTACGCCGATGTCGTCCACCGCCGTCCGGTCCGCACCGGCGAGCTGCTCCAGCACCCACGCCAGGCGGGCGCCGATGCCGGTCGCCCCGAGCCCCCGGCGGCAGCTCACCGACAGCAGCAGCCGCTCCTCGGCGACCGCCGCGACCGTGACCGGGTAGTGCGTGGCGTCCGCCGCCTTCACCAGCCGGAGGGCGGGGGCCGCGCCGTCGGCGGGCTCGTTGCGGGGGAAGTTCTCGAAGGCGACGACCGAGTCGAAGAGTTCACCGGCGCCCACCGCGCGCTGCACCTCGGCGGTGCGCGCGTGGTGGTGCTCCAGCAGCCGGGACTGCTCGTCCTGGACGCGGCGGAGCAGCTCCCCGACCTCCTCGCCGTCCCGCAGCCGTACGCGTACCGGCAGGGTGTTGATGAACAGGCCCACCATGGACTCGACACCGGGCAGATCGTGCGGGCGCCCGGAGACGACCGCGCCGAAGACCAGGTCGCGCGAGCCGGTCAGCCGGGACAGCACCAGCGCCCAGGCGACCTGCACCAGGGTGTTGAGGGTGACGCCGGTGTCGGCGGCCCGCCGCACCAGCGTCGCGGTGAGCGCGGCGGGGAGCCACCGCCGGTCCTGGTCGGAATCCGTCTCCGGTCCGGACGGGGCCAGCAGCGCGGGGTGCTCCAGGCCGGCCAGCGACTCGCTCCACGCGGCCTCGGCCTTCTGCCGGTCCTGACCGCCCAGCCACACCAGGTAGTCCCGGTAGGGCGCGGCCGGCGGCAGCGGGGCACCCGCCACCAGCGCGGCCAGATCGCGTTCGACGACCCCCAGCGACCAGCCGTCCAGCAGGATGTGGTGGAAGGAGACGACCAGTTCGGCCCCGTCCGTCCGGTGCAGGAACGTGGCCCGGACCAGCGGGGGGCGGGCCAGGTCGAAGCGGAGCGCCGCGTCCTCGCGCAGCACCTCCTCGGTACGCGTCCGCACCGCGTCCGGCCCCAGCTCCGTCAGGTCGACCTCTCTCCACGGCACCCGGGCCGTCTTCGGCACGACCTGGACCGGCCGGTCCAGACGCTCGTGGCGGAAGCAGGCCCGCAGATTGGGGTGCCGGTCCAGGAGTGCGGTGAGTGCCTTGCGGGCCGCCGCCGCGGTGACCGAGGGACCGGCCCGGAACCGGGCCTGCACCAGATAGGGGTCGGGGCCCTCGCTCTCCCGGGCCGACTGGAAGAGCAGCCCCTCCTGGAGCGGGGAGAGCGGCAGCACGTCCGCGATGCGCGCGTTCATCGCCGTCCCTCCCCGTCGTCGGAGCCGTCGAAGGCATCGAGGTCGTCCAGGTCGTCGAAGTCCATTTCCTGGCCGAGCAGTTCGAGCTGGTCGCCGGTGAGGTCGACGAGCGGGAAGTCGGACGGGCTGTGCGCGGCCCCGCCGTCCGGCGCGCAGTGGTCCGCGAGCACCCCGAGCGCCTCCGTCCACGCCCCGGCCAGCTCCCGGATCCCGGCCTCGGTGAACACGTCCTCCGGACAGGAGAAGCTCGCCTCCACCACCAGCTCGCCGTTCTCCTCGCGGGCCAGTACGTCCACCTCCAGGGCGTGCGCGAGGGGTACGGCGTCCGGGCCGGATTCGAGCAGCCGCCCGCCCGCGGCGCCGTCCGCGTCGAACCGCCCCAGGTAGTTGAAGCGGACGTCCGGCGCCGGAAGCGCGGCGAGCGCCGGGCCGTGCTCCGGGGAGAGGTAGCGCAGCAGACCCCAGCCGAGCCCGCCGCCGGGCACCGCCCGCAGCTGCTCCTTGACGTTCTTCACCGCCTCGCCGGGCTGTCCGTCCGGGGTCACCGACGCGGCGCCGAGGTCCAGCCGCACGGGGTACTGCGTGGTGAACCAGCCGAGGGTGCCGGAGATGTCCACCCGGGCGGAGACGGTCTCCCGGCCGTGGCCCTCCAGATGGACGGCGAGCGCCGATCCGGTGCCCCGGCGCCGGATGGCCGCCGAGGCCAGCGCGGTCAGCATCACCGCGTCGGGGCGGCAGTTGAAGGCGGCCGGGAGGGTGGAGAGCACCTGGCGGCTGAGGGCCGGATCGAGGGTGAAGGTGAGGGTCCGCCGCTGTCCGCCGACCGTCCCGCCCTCGGTCAGCCGGTCCGCGCCGCCCGTCAACTGCCGTGTCCACCAAGGTAGTTCGTCCGTACGCAGCGCCGCCTCGCGGGAGAGCAGCCGGGACCACCGGGTGAACGAGGTGCTTCTCGCCGGTACCGTGTCGTCGCCGTTGCCCGCGAGCGAGGCGGCCAGCTCGTCCCCGATCACCCGCCAGGAGATTCCGTCCACGGCCAGGTGGTGGACGACCAGCAGCAGGGCGCCGGGGCGGTCGCGGCCCGGGTCGAGCCACACCGCCCGCACCATCTCGCCCCGCTCGGGCCGCAGCGTCGTCGCCCGGGCCAGCTCCGTGGCCCGCGCGTGGAGATCCGTGTCCGCGTCCACGGGCAGCCGGACGGCCGGCGGCTCTCCGGGCACGTCCTTCTCGGGCACCTCCAGCTCCCGGCCGCCGTCCTCGCCGCGCACCAGGCGTATCCGCAGCGCGGCGTGCCGCCCGATCAGTGCGGCCAGCGCCTCCCGGATCGCCGCGAGGCCGGTGCCGGACGGCAGCGGGAAGAGCATCGACTGGGTGAACGTCGAGGGGTCACGGGTCTGTTCGAGCCACCAGTGCATGATCGGGGTCAGCGGCAGCCGCCCGGTCCCGGTGTCGACCGGTTCCGCGTCCCCGTCCCCGCTGTCGGGCGTACGGGCCAGCACGGCCAGCCGGGCCGGGGTGCGTACGGTGAACACGTCGTGCGGGGAGATCACCAGACCGGCGCTCCGGGCCCGCGCGGCGAGCTGGATCGCCATGATGCTGTCCCCGCCGAGCCGGAAGAAGTCGTCGTCCGCACCGGCCTGTCCGAGCCCCAGCAGCTCCGCGAAGAGCCCGCACAGGACCTCCTCGCGCGCCGATCCGGGGAGCCGGACCGTGTCGGCGGCCCGGACGGCGGGTGCGGGCAGGGCCGCCCGGTCGATCTTGCCGTGCGAGGACAGCGGCAGTGCGTCCAGCGCCATCACGACGGCCGGCACCATCGCAGCGGGCAGCCGCTCCGAGGCGTGCAGCAGCAGCGCGTCCTCGTCGACGCGGGCCCCTCGTGCGGGCACCACGTACGCGACCAGCCGCGGGCTCTCGCCCCGGTCCTGCCGGACCACGGCCACCGCCCGCTCCACGTCGGGGTGTTCCACGAGCGCGGCGGCGATCTCGCCCGGCTCGATCCGCAGACCGCGCAGCTTCACCTGCTCGTCGCCGCGCCCCAGGTAGTGGGCCGCCCCGGTGGCGTCGCGGTGGACGAGGTCGCCGGTGCGGTACATGCGGCTGCCGGGCGGGCCGTACGGGTCGGCGACGAACCGCTCGGCGGTCAGCGCCGGGCGCCCCAGGTATCCCCGGGCCAGCCCGGGGCCCGCCAGGTACAGCTCGCCGCCCGCACCGGCCGGGACCGGGCGGAGCGAGTCGTCCAGGACGTAGGCGGTGGTGCCCGCGACCGGGGTGCCGATGGGCGGCGCCGTGCCGTCGGCGGCCAGCGGATCGGAGACGGTGATCACGACGGTCGCCTCGGTCGGCCCGTACGCGTTGTGGAACCGCCGCCCGTCCACGGCCCAGCGGGCCACCAGCTCGGGCGGGCAGGCCTCCGCGCCGACCAGGACCGCGCGCAGCTCCGGATACGGTCCGGCCGGCACGGTCGCCAGCACGGACGGCGGGACGAACGCGCAGGAGATCCGCCGCCCCGTCAGGACCGCGCCCAGTTCCTCGCCCACCAGCGGACCCGGCTCCGGCAGCACCAGCGTGCCGCCCGAGCCGAAGGCCAGGCACAGTTCGCCGACGGAGATGTCGAAGGAGGGCGGACCGAGCTGGAGCACCCGGCTGTCACCGGCCAGTCCGACCCGGTCCAGCAGGCTCCGGGTGAGCCCGGCCACCCCGGCGTGCGTCACCACCACCCCCTTCGGGACACCGGTGGAGCCCGAGGTGTGGATGACGTACGCGGCGTCGTGCGGGGCCGGCCCGCCGGGCGCCGCCGGCTCGCCGGACCAGGCGTCCGCGTCGAGCGCGAGGACCGGCAGCCCCGCCACGGGGGAGACGGCGCCCGCCTCGGTGACCAGCAGGACCGGCGCGGCCTCGGCCAGCACCCGGCGGATCCGCTCGGCCGGGTGGGCCGGGTCGACGGGCAGACAGGCGGCCCCGGCACGCTGCACCGCCAGCGCCGCTACCGGCCAGTCGCTGCCCCGCGGCAGGGCCAGGGCCACGATCCGCCCCGGGCCCGCCCCGAGCCCGGCCAGCCGGCCCGCCAGCCGGGCCACCCGGTCGTCGAGTTCCGCGTAGCTCAGGGTGTGCTCCGGTCCCTCCAGGGCCGGGGCGTCCGGGGTACGGGCCGCCTGCGCGGCCACCAGGCCGGGCAGCGTGAGCGGGGCCGGCGCGGCGGGCCCGGCGGAGTCGGCGAGCAGCCGCTCGCGCATCGCCGCGGGAACCAGGTCGAGATCGCCGATGAGCGCGTCCGGGTCGGTGGTGATCCGGCGCAGCAGCTCGACGTAGCACTCCGTCCAGCGGGCCACCGTCTCCGGCGCGAACACGTCGGTCCGCAGCCCGAAGCTGCCCTCCATGCCGTCGTCGCTGTCCTTCACCACCCCGACCAGGTCGTGCTCGCCACCGGTGTGGATGCGCTCCGGCTCCGCGAACTCCTTCAGCACCGAGACGCTCGGCTGCTGCGTCAGGTGCATGAACACCCACTGGTAGAGCGGGGCCCGGCCCGCGCTGCGCTCCGGCGCGGCGGCCGACACGATCCGGCCCACCGGGATGTCCGCGTTGGCCATCAGGTCCGGGAAGTCGACGGCGAACCCGGCGAGCAGATCGGCGAACGACCGGTCCCCGGCCACCTTCCAGCGGGTCGGCACCGCGTTCATGACGTACCCGATGACCCGGTCCAGCCCCTTGGCCGCCCGGTTGGCGATGGGGGTGCCGATCACCAGGTCGTCGGCGCCGCTCACCCGGTGCGCCAGCACCGCGAACGCGGCCATCAGCACGACGTAGACGGAGGCGCCGCGCTCACGGGCCAGCGCCCGCACCGCCGCGGTGGTCTCCGCGTCGACGTGGAAGGGGATCTGCGCGATGCCGTCGCCGGACGGGCCGGCGGAGCCGGTGCCGGGCACGGTGAGCGGGCCGGGCGGGTCGGCGAGGTAGCGCCGCCAGAAGTCGAGCCGGCTCGCGAACACTCCGGACTCCGCCAGCTCGCTCTGCCAGGACGAGAAGTCGGCGTACTGCACGACGGGCCGGGTCAGCGGCGGCTCCTGGCCGTCGCGCAGCGCCTGGTAGGCCAGCGCGAACTCGTTCTGCAGCACGTCGAAGGACCACCAGTCGCTGATGGTGTGGTGCAGGCTCAGCATCAGGGTGGAGCGCCGCTCGTCGACCCGGACGAACCGGGCCCGGACCAGCTTGTCCCGGCCCAGGTCGAAGGGGCGGTTGCGGAAGGTCTCGAACGCCTCGTCGATGGAGCGGCCGGTGCCCCGCAGGTCCTCCCGCTCCAGGTCGAAGTCCGCGTCGTCGTGGAACTCGACGTGCGGTTCGCCCGGGGCGTCGGTCACGATCCGGGTCCGCAGGATGTCGTGGTGGCTCTGGAGCAGGCCCAGCGCCGCCGCCAGGTGCGCGGGGTCGACGGGCCGGTCGAAGTGGTAGGCGGCGCACAGGTTGAGGGCGGGGGTGCCGGGATAGAGCGAGTCGTACACCCACAGGTCGTGCTGGGCGGGGCTGAGCGGCACCTGACGTGACGGGTCGCGCGGCGGTATCACGGCGGGTATCTCACGGGCCCGGCCCGCCTCCAGCATGCGGCGCATCAGACGGATCCGCTGCTCCCTGCCGAGCGCGGTGAACCGCTCGGCCAGGGACGGGGGCGTCGCGACCGGGGCGGTGCGCGAAACGGTGGGGGCGCTCATCACAGGTTCTCTTTCAGCTCGGCCAACCGGTGCAGCCCGGCCAGTACGTCGTCACGTCCGATCCCGAAGTCGATGAAGCAGGCGACCTCGTCGACGCCCAGCTCGGCCAGATCGGCGAGCATCTTGGCGCAGTGCCCGGGGGAGCCGAGCAGGCTTCCCCAGTTCAGATAGCGTTCGAAGGCGAAGTCGGTGAGCATCGCGGTCTGCGCCTCGCTGAGCTCCGCGGTGGTGCTGTCCGCCTTGTTGGCCGCGGTCTGGCGGACGTACGAGGCGAGGTAGCTCTTCAGCGGGGCGCCCGCCAGTCGGCGGACCTCGGCGTCGTCGGCACCGACGTACGTGTGGGCCATCAGCGTGACCCGGCCGTGCGCGTCGGTGCCCCGCTGGTCGGGGGCGGCGGCGCAGGCTGCCCGGTACCGGGCGATCCGGTCGGCCAGCTCCTCCCGGCCCTGCCCGACGGTCGCGCCGAGGACCCCGGTGCGCAGCCGCCCGGCCGCCTCCCAGGTCTCCGGGCTGCCGGACGTGGTCAGCCAGAGCGGCAGGGTCTCCTGGACGGGCCGGGGCTGGGGCGCGAGGGAGACCGGGGCGCCCGTGCCGTCGGGGTACTCGGCGGACTCGCCGGCCCACAGCGCGCGCAGCAGGGGGATCGTCTCCAGGGCGGTGCGACGGCGGTCCGCGTACCGCTCCGGGGCGATCGCGAAGTCCCTGGAGTGCCAGCCGGTGGCGACGGAGAGCCCCACCCGGCCGTGCGACAGGTTGTCCACGACGGCCCAGTCCTCCGCCACCCGCAGCGGGTGGTGGAGCGGCAGGACCACGCTGCCGGCCCGGATACCGATCCGTTCGGTGGCGACGGCCAGCGCCGCGCTGAGCACCGGCGGGCTGGGGAAGACCTGCCCCACCTGCTGGAAGTGGCGCTCTGGGGTCCACAGCGCGTGGAACCCGAGCCGGTCGGCGGTCCTGGCCACGGCGAGGATGTCCTCGTACGCCTCGGTGTGCCGGGCCCCGCCGGTGGTGCTGTCGGCACCGAAGAACATCACGCTGAGGTCCACTGCCACTCCTCCTGCTGCTTCCTGCTCGTCTGGTTCCGGTCCTGGGCCGGTGCGCGGCGCGGCACCCGGGGGCGGCGCGGGATGGGGGACACCGTGCTGATCTCGGGTCGGGCGGTCGCCCGTTCCAGCTCCGCGGCGAAGGCTGAGACCGTGGGAGCGGCGAACAGCTGCGCCGTGGTCACCGGCCGTCCGGCGGCCAGCCGGGCCACGGCCCGTACCGCACGCAGGGAGTTGCCGCCGAGGGCGAAGAAGTCGTCGTCCGGGCCCACGCCCCGCACCCCGAGCACCTCGCACCAGACGGCGGCGACCTCCTGCTCCAGTGCGGTCATCGGCCGTCCGGCGGCGAGGGGGGTGCGGCGCCGTTCCGGCACCGGGATCCGGTCGGCGTCACCGGCCCGCCGGGGCGGAGCGGTGAGGGCCAGCCGGGACAGCGGGGTGTCGGGGGAGGCCACCTGGGCCTCCAGGGCCTCGGGCAGGGCCCGGGCGAGCCACGGGACGAACGCCTCCTCCAGGGACTCGTCGCGGTACTCGAACGTCAGGGTCAGCCCGTCCGGTTCGTCGCTCGCCGACGTGGAGTCCGTGACGTCCACCAGGAGTTCGAACCGGGCGGCACCCGTGCGCACGATCTCCACCCCGTGCTCGGCGCCGGGCAGGGCGACCTCGGCCCGCGCGTTGTTCTGGAGCGCCAGCACCACGTCGGTGAACGGCTGGCGCCCCGGGGTGCGCGGCGGGTTGAGCTCCCCGACCACGTCCTCGAACGGCACGTCCTGGTGGCCGAAGGCGGCGAGGTCCGTCTCCCGCACCCGGGCGAGCAGCTCGGCGGGGGTGGGGTCGCCGGACACATCGGTGCGCAGCACCAGCATGTTGACGAAGAACCCGACCGCGTCCTCGACGGAACCGTCCCCGGCGCGTGAGGCCACCGGGGCACCGATCGCCAGGTCCTCGTCCGCGCCCGCCCTCAGCAGCGCCGTGGCCAGCGCGGCGTGCAGCGCCATGAAGAGCGTGGCGCCCCGGGCCCGCGCCGACTCCACGACCCGGGCGTGCGCCGCCGCGTCGAGCCGGTGCACCACGACCCGCGCCCGGGGACCGGGCACGGCGGGACGTCCGGGACGGCGCGGCAGCAGCGGCCCGCCGGCCGGCAGCCCGTCCAGCTCCTTGCGCCAGTAGGTGAGCTGGCGGGCGGCGAGGGTGTGCGGGTCGGACGCCGGGCCGAGCCGCGCCAGCTGGCGGCGGGCGTGTTCCGCGTACGGCACGTCGAGCGGTTCGAGCCCGGCGGAGGTCCCGCCCCCGGCACGTGCCCGGTAGGCGCGGGACAGGTCGCGGAACAGCGGCCGCAGCGACCAGCCGTCCCCGGCGATGTGGTGCACCAGGACCAGCAGCGCGTGCGCGTCGGGGTCCTCGTCGACGGTGAACAGGGTGGCCCGTACCGGGAGTTCGGTGCGGAGGTCGAAGTGGTGGCGGGCCTCCCGCTCGATCTCCCGGTCCATCGAATCCCCGGGGACCCGCAGCCGCCGCAGCGGGGGCCGGGCGGCGTCCCCGTCCAGCACCCGGCGTACGGGGGCGCCGCCGCACTCCTCGAAGAGGGTGCGCAGCACGTCGTGGCGGCCGGCGACATCGGCCAGCGCGCCGGCCAGCGCGTCCGCGTCGACCGGCCCCCGCAGCCGCACCAGCATCGGCAGGTTGTACGCGGTGCCCGCCCCGATCCGGTCCAGGAACCAGAGCCGGTGCTGCGCGGGCGACACCGGCAGCGCCCCCGGTACCGCGGTGGACGTGGCCGGGTCCTCGGGGGACACCGGGGGAGCGGTGTCGACCAGAGGGGCCAGCAGCGCCGGGGTGGGCGCCTCGAAGAGGGTCCGGATGTCGAGCTCGGCGCCGAGCGCGCCACGGACCCGGCCCAGCAGCCGGGCGGCCAGCAGCGAGTGGCCGCCGAGCGCGAAGAAGTCGTCGTCCGGGCCGACCTCCCCGGCGCCCAGCACCTCGGAGAAGAGCGTGCACAGGACGGCCGCGGTGGAGCCGTGGCGTACGCCGGGACCGGCCGGACCGGGGGCCTTCGGGGACCGGGGCTCCGGCAGGGCGGCCCGGTCCAGCTTGCCGCTCGGCGTCAGCGGCAGCGCGTCCAGCGGTACGAAGGCGGCCGGGACCAGGTAGTCGGCCAGCACCTCGCGGGCGTGGGCGCGCAGGACGTCCTCCCGGAAGTGCTCCCGGTCGCCGCCGCGCGGCACCACGTACGCGGTCAACTGGCGGTCACCTGAGGGGTGTTCGTGGGCGACGACGGCCGCCCGGTCGACGTCGGGGTGGCGGGCCAGGACGTTCTCGACCTCGCCCGGTTCCACCCGGAAGCCCCGGATCTTGACCTGGCCGTCTGCCCGGCCCAGGTATTCGAGGACCCCGTCGGCGCGGCGCCGTCCGAGGTCGCCGGTGCGGTAGAGCCGCTCGCCGGACGGGGCGGCGACGAAGCGCTCGGCGGTCAGCGCGGGCCGCCCCCGGTACGCGAGCGCGAGGCCCTCCCCGGCGGCGTAGATCTCACCGGTCCGGCCGTCGGGGGCCGGTCGCAGCTCCTCGTCGAGGACGTACACCCGCTTCCCGGCCAGCGGGCGGCCGATCGGCACCGGGCCCTCGCCCAGTTCGGCGGGGGCCACCGGGTGGACGGTCAGGAAGACCATGCACTCGACGGGCCCGTAGCCGTTGCTCAGCCGCAGGCGCGGGTGGCGCTCCAGGGCGCGGGCCGCGTGCGGGGCGGAGAGCGCCTCGCCGCCCACCACCAGTTCCCGCAGCCCGTCCAGCACCTGCGGGTACTCGTCGACGACGACGTTGAACAGGGAGGAGGACAGGTACAGGGAGGTGATGCCGTGCTCGGCGACGAGCCGTGCCATCGTGAAGGGCTCGGGCCGCGCCCCGGGGTGCAGGACGCAGGTCCCGCCGCTCATCAGCGGTCCCCACAGCTCCATGGCGAAGGCGTCCCAGGACAGCGGCGCGCACTGGAGCCAGACCGCACCGGGGCCGAAGGAGGCGAAGGTCTGTCCGGTGAGGGTGGCGGTGACCGCCCGGTGCGGGGAGGCGATGCCCTTGGGCCGCCCGGTCGAGCCGGAGGTGAACATCACGCAGGCGAGGTCGTCGGGCCGGACGGTGACGGCGCCGCGCGGCAGCGGCCGCGCCCCGTCCGCGTCCTCGACGTGCACCAGGTCCGTGCCGGGCGCCCCGGACGCGGCGGCCCGGGTCGTCACGACGGCGACGGCCGCCGAGTCCTCGGCCATCGCGGCCAGCCGGGCGGCGGGGAAGGCCGGGTCCAGCATCACGTAGCAGGCGCCGGCCTTGAGGATGCCGAGCACCGTCACGACGAGTGCGACGGAGCGCTCCAGGTGGACGCCGACGGTGTCCCCGGGGCGGATGCCCCGCTCGGCGAGCAGCCCCGCCAGCCGGGCGGCCCGCTCGTCGAGCCCGGCGTAGTCGATCCGTTCGTCGTCGTGGATCAGTGCGGTCGCGCCGGGCGTCCGGGCCGCCTGCTCCTCGAACCGTTCATGCACGCACCTCATCCCGCTCACCTCCCAGGTTCTCGCTGTCCCCGGCCGGCTCCCGCGGAGTGTCGAGGTCGGGCAGCAGGGTGTCGATTTCTCTGATCGAGCGGCTGGCCAGCCCCCACAGGGCCACCGCGGTCCCGCCGATCCCGGCGAGCAGCAGCATGGCCGCCATCCCGCTGCCCCGGCCGTGGCCGACGAGGGGCCCGATCAGGGCGAACAGTCCGGAGTCCCGGGCGGCCAGTGGTTCGAAGACGTGGTCGGCGAGCGGTCCGGAGACCGCCATGGCCACCGGCACCGAGATCTGCGACAGGAACATCACCGCGCCGAAGACCCGGCCCTGCCAGTCATGGGGAACCTTGGTCTGCACGATGGTCTGCATCGAGGCGTTGACCACCGTCATCAGCAGGGCGCCGACCAGGATGGCCGCGCACCAGCCGGGCACGCCGCGCACCATGCTCATCACCACCAGCGCGGACAGGCACATGCCGACGATGCCGAGCATCATGCCCCGGCCCCGGTTGGCGGGTCCGCCCCAGGCGGCCATGAGCAGCGCGCCGGCCACCCCGCCGACACCGACCGAGGTGTTGACCGCGGCCAGCGCGCCGTTTCCGGCCCGGAGCAGCACCATCGGCGAGATGATCGCGAAGCCGAAGACCATCACCAGGTTGACCACGCAGAAGTTGATGATGAGTTCGCGCAGGCCGGGTACCCGGAACAGGTAGCGCAACCCCTCGGCGGCGTCGGCGGTGATCCGGCGGCGCGGCGCGGCCGCGTCCTTCTCGGGGACCCGGTCGCCGTTGAACCGCACGATCCGGATGCCGACGAGGGCGAAGGCGTAACTGGCCACGTCGACCAGGAGGGTGGGGCCGATCCCGAAGAGCGCGACGAGCAGGCCGCCGAGTGCCGGACCGCCGATGCCGGCGGCGCTCTTCGCCCCGGCCAGCAGGCCGTTGGTGCGGTCCAGCTGGTCCTTGCGGACGAGGAGCGGAACGGCCGAGGACAGCGCCGGGAACTGGAAGGCGGCACAGATGCCCAGCAGGACCGTGGCCGGGTAGACCTGCCAGGCGTGGAACGCGTCGAGGTAGTGGAGCGCGGCCAGCGTGCCGACGACGAGCAGTCCGCCGATGTCGGCGACCTGGAGCGCGCCGCGTTTGGTCATACGGTCGACGATTGCGCCCGCGAACGGGCTGAACACGGCCTGCGGCAGCATGGCGCACAGGGAGAGCAGGGTGACGGAGGTCGCGCTCCCGCCGGAGGCCCACACCTCGACGATGAAGGCGAACCGGACCGCGGCGCTGCCGGCCAGCGACACCGCCTGGCCGGACCAGACCAGAAGAAAGGGGCCCATCCCCGAGAATCGGCCGGGAATGTCCTTCGATATCCGGGCGCCCATCAGGGATCGATCCCCTTGTGCACCGGCACTCGGCACATCGTGCCCGAGCCGTCGAACGGATTGGTTGCCACGCCTCAATCCCCCAGGATGTCGCATCCGTTGCGGATCTCCACGGATCCCTGTCTGAGTCGAACGGTGGCCATCATGCGGTGACCGATTACCGCTGCGTTCCCTTGGCGAACGAGCGAACGGGAAGGAAACGGGAACGGATCGGGAGGGGATCGGGAGTCCCGGCGGCAAGAGTCCTCCGTGTAGCTGTCTGCAGAAGGAGTACTCACGTGAAGGACCCCAGGGATCGTTCCCCCGACGGGAAGGGAATGCGTCAGGCCCTTCAGGACCTGTCCACCGTCGAGCGGTGGGCCGAGCGGGTGGCGTCCGGCACCCTGTCCCATCCGTACGCCGCTTCGGAGTCCTGGGAGGGGCCTCAGCTGAGTGTGGAGACCAGGACCGAGAACGGCATGCACATGGTGGCCGGGATCGTGGAGTGGCCGCCCGGGGCGGACACGGGTGTGACGGTCCTGGACGAGACGGAGCGCGCGGTGCTCCGTTCCCTGGTGAGGTCGCTGCTCGATCTGGCCGGCCACGAGTCGGGAACCGCGCGCACCCGCGTGGTGCTCACCCCGCTCGGCCCCCGGGTCGCCGCCTGCCAGCTCTACGCGGAATAGCGGAGCGTTCCCGAACCGCCGCCGTCGCCCCTGGGGCGGCGGTTCGGGAACGTGCCGGAAGACGCGTGATCACCGTGCCGACCTGGCGATTCCGTTCCGTTCCCGAGGCAGTTCGGGGCGGCGGTAACAGGGCAGGAACGGTCCGGGAACGCCCGCCAGCAACATCTGTGGTGTCAGGAAGCGGAACACCGCAAACCTCACAAACACTTAGGGGCGGGACCATGGGACGCAAGCTTGCTGGGATCTTCGGAATCGTCGCCGCGACGCTGGCCTTCGGTATCGGTACCGCGGTCGAGACGGGGCACGGCTTCGGGAACGCGCAGCAGGTTGTCGCCGACGACAAGGGCCCCACGGTCATCGGGACCACGGGCACCGACGACGACAAGGGCCCCACCACCGCCACCCGCCTGCTCGCCGACGACAAGGGCCCGACCATCGTCGGCACCCTCGGCACCGACGACGACAAGGGCCCGACCCTGACCGGTACCACGGGCACGGACGACGACAAGGGCCCGACCCTGACCGGTACCACCGGTACGGACGACGACAAGGGCCCCACGGTCATCGGCACCACGGGCACGGACGACGACAAGGGCCCGACCCTGACGGGCACCACCGGTACCGACGACGACAAGGGCCCGACCTCCCCCGTCATGTGATCTCCCCCCTCCCCCCCCCGCACGAGAGTCCCCCCGCACCGGTCACGGTGCGGGGGGACTCTCTGCGTGTGTGCCGTGCGCCCCGCCGCCCGTACGTTCCCGGTGGGCGGGGGCGGTGGGCGGGCGTCAGCGGCGGCGGTGTTCCGCGGGCACGCCCAGCTCGGTGAAGATCTGCTCGGCCTCCTCCCGGTACCGGGAGGAGGCCGGGTCGTCCCCGAGGGCGTCGGCCATGCCGGTGAGGGCGTATGCCTGCTCGACGCGGTAACCGAGGGAGGCGGCGAGCTCGTGGGCGTGCCGGTGCAGTTCGAGGGCGGCCGCCGTGTCGCCCTGCCGACGGCGCAGCCGGCCCACCACGTTCTCCACCTTGGCGCGGCGCAGGGGAGAGGAATTCTTCCGCATCATGTCGAGCGCCCGCTCCGCCTGGTCCGGATCGCGGACCGGCTTCCCCAGCCGGTGCTCCACGTCGGCGGAGAGGGCCAGGGTCAGGGCGAGGTTCGCCTCGTTCCCGGTGTCCCCGTACAGGGCGCGCGCCTCCGTCAGACAGCGGTCGGCCTCCTCGTGGGCGCCCAGCCCGACATGGGCGAAGGCGAGGTCGGTCATGGCCCCGGGAAGTCCCTCGTGCTGGCCCAGCCTGCGGCTCAGATCGGCCGAGCGCCGCGCCGCCTCCCGGGCCTCCTCGTACCGGCCCCACTGTTCGTACAAGGTGCTGAGGATGGTCAGGCTCTCCGCCTCGGCGCGCGGCATGTCCAGGTCGCGCTCGTGCGCGATCGCCGTCTCCATGTGCTCCAGGGCCGCGGGGAAGTCGCCGAGCAGGCTGTTGAACTGGCCGAGGATGCTCTCGCTGTGCGCCTGGGTGTACAGGTCGCCGAGCTCGATCGCGACGTCCCGGCCCCGCCGGGCGGCCTCCAGCCCCTCGGCGAGCCGCCCGAGCTTCCAGCAGGCGACGCCCAGGTTGGACAGGCTCACCCCGAGCAGCGACAGGTCCTGGAGCCGGTCGGCGGCGGCCACCGCGACCCGGCTCAGCTCACCGAACTCCTCCAGGAGACCGAGGTCGTTGAGCTGGAAGACGAGGTTGCGGGCCAGGCACACCACATAACGGTCGTGCCCCCTGCGCTCGGCGAGCGTCACGGCCGCGAGCAGCGAACCCTGCTCGCGGCGGAACCACGCCCGAGCCCGCTGCGGGGTGTCCAGGGCGGGCAGTTCCGAGGTGGAGGGATCGATCCCGGTACTGCGGCGGCGCCGCCCGGAGTACAGCAGGTCGCACGCCACCTCGGTGGTGGTCAGGTAGTAGCCGAGCAGCCGCTCCACCGCGTCGGTGTCCTCGGGCGCCTCGGCGAACAGGCTCTGCGCGAAGCTGCGGACCAGGTCGTGGAAGGTGTAGAGGCCGATCTCCGGCTGCTGCACCAGATGGACGTCGAGCAGCATCTCCAGCAGGTCCTCCGCGTCCCGGGCGGGGACACCGAGCAGCGCGCCGGCCGCGTGCGCGTCGATCTCGTTGCCCGGGTGCAGCGACAGGGTCGAGAAGGCGTGGCGGCACTCCTCGTCCAGGGCCTGGTAGGACAGGCGGAGGGTGGCGGAGACGCTGCGGGCACCGGAGCTGAGCTCGTCGAGCCGCCGGGTCTCGTCGCGCAGGCGCTCCGCCAGGTACTGCAGGGTCCAGCGCGGGCGGTTGCGCAGCCGGGCGGTGGCGATCCGCAGGGCCAGCGGGAGATGGCCGCAGAGCCGGGCCAGTTCCGCGGCGGCCTCGGGCTCGGCGGCGACGCGCCGGTCCCCGAGCGTCTCGGCCACCAGCATCGCGCTGTCCTCCGGCGACATCTCCCCGATGGAGATCCACTGCGCGCCGTCCAGGTCGACCAGCCGGGCCCGGCTGGTGACCATGACCAGCGAGCCGGGGGAGAGCGGCAGCAAGGGGTGGATGGCGGCGGCGTCGGCCGCGTTGTCGAAGAGGATCAGCATCCTCTTGCCGAGCAGGGTGGACCGCCACAGGGCGGTGCGGGCGGGCACGTCGTCGGGGATGAGCTGGCCCGGTACGCCGACCGCCCGCAGCAGGGTGTCGAGTGCGATGCCCGCGGTCACCGGCTGGTCGCCCGGCGTGTGTCCGCGCAGGTCGAGATGGAGCTGGCCGTCCGGGTAGTCCGGGGCGAGCCGGTGGGCCGCCCGCACCGCGAGCGAGGTCTTGCCGCAGCCGCCCATGCCGTCGATGGCCACGACGAGGGGGCCCTGTTCGCTGCCGCGCTTGGCACCGTCGAGGATCTCGGCCAGTTCCTGGTCGCGGCCGGTGAAGTCCGCGAGGTCGTAGGGCAGGGTGCTGGGGGGCTCGGCGGGCAGCGCCACGGCCATGACGGGAGCGGCGGCGGGGGCGGGCTCGGGGCCGGCCAGTTCCGGGCTCTCCCGCAGAATGCCCTCGTACAGCTTGGTGAGGTGCGGGCCGGGGTCGATGCCCAGCTCGTCGGCGAGGAGCTCGCGTACCTTGCCGTACTCGTCCAGGGCCTCGGCCTGCCGACCGGAGCGGTACAGGGCGAGCATCAACTGGCCTCGCAGGGATTCGCGCAGAGGGTGCCGCTCCGCCAGCTCCCGCAGTTCCACGACGAGTTCGGCGGCGTCACCCAGGGCGAGACGGAGGTCGATGCGCTGCTCCGCGGCCGTCATCCGGCGTTCCTCGAAGGAGGTGGAGGCCCGCTCGATGACCGGACCGCCTCCGCCACCGAGGACCGGTCCGCGCCACAGTTCCAGGGCACTCCGCAGCATTTCCGCGGCCTCGGCCGCCCGGCCGTCGGACGCGGCCAGCTTCGCATTGCGTATGAGTAGACCAAATTCGGCCACGTCGATTTCGCATTGCTCCTCGTCGACGCGGTAGCCGGGGCCGTCGGTCACCAGGACTTCGGCGCCCCCGGGTATTCGTCTTCGGAGGTCCGCGACGGCCTTGCGCACTTGATGGGAGGCGGTGGTCGGCGGGTCCTCGTCCCAGGCGGCCTCTACCAGACGGGAAACGGGGAGCACCTTCCCGGGCTCCAACAACAAAGTGGCCAGAACTCGCTCCTGAATGACTCCGCCCAGCCGGAGCCGCTCGCCGTTGGACCAGCCCTCGATCGGGCCAAGGATGTTGAAGCGCAGCCGAAACTCCTCTGCAGTTGACACGCTTCCGCCCCCTCAGTTTTGTGCAGCCGCAGCGCTCCACCAGCGCGAAGCGATCGTATCCGCTGCCGAGGGAACTGGCGGTACCGCACCGGGAAGAGTTCGGGAATGGCTCGATGGAATCTGTTCATCGACAGCAAGCTTTCGCCGCCGCGGAAGGTACCGAGCGCACGGAGCGTGAGCGGACCGGAAAGATCCCGTTCAGGGCCGTGCGTTCCGGACAGTCCTGAATGGTCGGGTAGCCGGACATTGCGATTTCTGAGTACGTGGAGACCGAGGAGACAATGATGAATTCCCAGCCCGCACCCGGGCTCGACGTTCTGCTGCAGAATGCGCGCAAGCGGGCGGGACTCACCCAGGAACAGCTCGCCGGTCTTTCCACCGTGAGCGTGCGCGCCATTCGGGATCTGGAACTCGGCAAGGTCCAGCACCCGCGCAGGGAGACGCTGAAGCTGCTTGCCAACGCCATGCGGCTCAGCGACGCACGGCGTGTCGAACTCGAACTCGCCGTGGACACGAAGTCCGCAGGTCGAGTCTTCCAGGACATCTACGGGACCGGCCTCGCCACCCCGCCCCCTCCGCTGCGCCCGCTGATCGGGCGGCGCGCGGAACTGGACGCGCTGACCGCCCGGCTCCGCGCCGATCACGAGCGGCTGCTCACCCTGGTGGGTCTGCCGGGAGTGGGAAAGTCGCGGCTCGCCCAGGAAGCCGCCTCGGTGATGCATACCCAGTACGGGGTTCCGGTTCTCTGGGTCGATCCGGCCGACGATGCGGAACGTGCCGACGGTGCCGTCGCTAATCCGCAGGCGACCGTGACGGGATGGGTCCGCGCACTCGTTCGAAACGGTGAAGAATTTGAGGAACTTGCCGCACTCATCGGGTCGAAGGACACGCTGATCGTACTGGATGGTTACGATGTGTCACCATCTGTCACCTCTCGGCTGCTGAGTCTGCTGCGGGTCTGCGAACGCCTGAAAATACTCACGACCACCGACCGGCCCGTCCAACTGCCCGGCGGGCGACTGCTCCCGCTGGCCCCGCTCGCGGTGCCGACCGCCGCCGATCTCGCAGCCGAGGCCCCGGGCGGATCGCTCGTCGCGGACCGGCATGCCGTCGAGCTGACCCTCTCCCACGTCAGTTACATGCGGCCGGACTTCCTGCCCACCGACTCCGTCGTCACCACCGTCGCCCACATATGCCGCGCCCTGGACGGCATGCCCCAGGCGCTGGAGGCCGCCGCCTCCTGGCTGCTCCTCTACTCCCCGCGCCAGCTCCTGGACATCGCCCGGACCAGCCCGCTGATCCTGCTCGACGGGGTGACCCCCGCCGCCCCCTGCTCGGGACCGACCCTGGGGGAGCGGCTCACCGCCGCCGTGACCGGGCTCGACCCGCAGGCCGCCGAACTGCTGCGCGTCCTGGCGGAGCTTGAGGACCCGTGGACGGTGGACGGTGCGGCGCGGCGCCGCGGCACCTCCCTGGCCAGGACCGCCCGTGACGTGCACGCCCTGCTGGTCCGTGGCCTGATCCGCCGGCTTCCCACCGCCGCGGGCGAACCGGTCGGCTTCACCGTGCTCAACCTGGTCCGCGCGGTGCTCGACGCGGAGCCGACGGCGGACTCCGCCGAACTGGTCGCCGTACCCGCCGAATAGGGGCCACCCGTGCCGGCCACGGGCCCCGTTCCCCCTTCTCTTCCTGTCACCACTTCTGCCCGCACCGTCGTACCGAAAGGCACCCCACCCATGCGCAACCTGATCTCCCTCGCCGACCTCACGCCCGCCGAGCTGGACCACCTGGTGCGGCGCGCGGTCACGTTCGGCCGGGACGGCATCGTCCCGAAGCCGCTGGCCGGACGCCAGGTCGGAACGTACTTCCGCAAGTCCTCGACCCGGACCCGGACCTCCTTCTGGACCGCGGCGACCCGCTTGGGCGCCGACGTGATCACCTTCGGCCCGAACGAGCTCCAGCTCAGCACCGGCGAGACCGTCGAGGACACCGCCCGGGTCCTGGGCCAGTACCTGGACGCGCTGGTCGTGCGGACCAACGGGGACGTCGAGGAGATCCGTCGGCTCGGCAGCAGCGAGGACCTGGCCGTCGTCAACGCCCTGACCCTGGACGAGCACCCGACCCAGGCGATCGCCGACCTGGCCACCCTGACCGAGGAGTTCGGCTCGCTCGACGGACTGCATCTGCTCGCCGTCGGCGAGGGCAACAGCTCCGGCGCGGCCCTCGCGCTCGCCGCGGCCCTCACCCCCGGGCTGCGTGTCACCCTGCTCTGCCCGCGCGGCTACGAGGTCCCCAAGGAGACCCTGGACCTGGCGGCCGAACTCAGCGGCGGCAAGGCTCTGGTGAGCCAGGTCGTGACGGCCGACGACGTCGAGGGGCCGGTGGACGCCGTGTACACCAGCCGGTGGCAGACCATGGGCGTGGAGAAGGAGAACCCGGACTGGCTCCAGGACTTCGAGGGCTTCCAGATCGACCGCGCGTTCCTCGACCGCTTCTCCGGCCCGCGCACCGTCTTCCTCCACGACCTGCCCGCCGTGCGCGGCCAGGAGGTCACCGACGAGGTGCTCGACGGCCCGGCCAGCAGGGCCTGGCGGCAGGCCCACCACAAGATGACCGCCGCCGCGGCGGTCCTGGAGTGGTGCGTGGTCGGCGTCCAGGACTGACATCCGCAGGAGCGTCCGCCGCGGGAACGTCCGCGCCGCACGCCCCGCACCACCCCGCACCGCACACCGCCACGGGCTCCCGGCGGACAGAGGCCACCCCTGTCCGCCGGGAGCCCGCGCGTGCTCCGGGACCCGCCGCTCCGTGCGCCCGTGCGACCGGGTGACCGTGCGCCCTTTCCAACCTGGCGTTTGCGCTGCCCAGGAGCCTTCACGGATGCTCAGTACGGTGCCATCACCAAGTCGCCGATCACTCGCAGCCCGACTTGGGCGGCGAGCCATGGTGCGCGTTCGGCCTCAACTTGCTTGACGTGGACGAACACTGTGTAGTCGGCCGCAGGCTCCTCCAGATCGAGGTCGCGGGCATGCGCGCACAGGGTGACGAACGCGCCGCGGGTGCCTCCCACCCCCAGGCCTATCTCCGGAGCCTCGGGCCAGGCGTTGAAGTCCCACCGTACCGTCGCCGGGTTGTCGCTCACCGCCTTGAGAAACGGCTCCACGGTCTTGGGCGCCCCAGCCCAGCGCCGTAGCCGGATGGGCAGGCAGGCTGCCGGATCATCCCCCGTGTCCGAGGCACCGTCCCAATTCCCTGCAGCCCAGCAGTCGGCGTCCGGCAGCAGGGCCAGCACCTCCGACAGAGAGTGAGTCGAGGAGATCCGCGCATCGAAATCGACTTCCAGATCCGTCAGGTCGGCGATCCCCAGCAACCTCTCAACGATGCGCAATCCCTCCGAGAGGTCCTCTGTTCTCAAGATGGGCTGCGCGTAGGAGTTCGACACGACGACCAGTGTGCCATCGCATGAGCGTTGCCCACCCCGCCAGGGGAGCTGCGTAGGTGAGCTGACGGACAGGAGAAGCCCTTGGTAGGTGAATTCTCGACCAAGATCACCAGCCCGCCAGGAGCTTCCGCGTGCTTCTCTACCCGTCCGGTATTGATCTGTCCAGTCGTACCCTGCAGCACCTCGCCGGTCTCCTCGCATGTCACCGCCACCGGATCGGCTCCCGGTTGCGCCGCCTGACCTGTGGCCGGCAGGCCCTGCTCGTCCTGACCCACCTGCGTTGCGGCGACACCTACAGCAGGCTTCCGCGTCGGGATCGCGACCGCATACCGGTACATACGCGAGGCCGTCGACCTCCTGGCCGCGCTCGCGCCCACGCTGAAGCAGGCCATGGCGGCCGTGCGGAAGGAGGCGTACGCGATCCTCGATCGGCACCGTACTGCCGATCCACCGCATCGCCGCTGACCGCCCGTACTACTCCGGGAAGCAGAAACACCACGGGATGAACGTCCAGGTCCTCGCGGATCCAGCCGGCCGCCTGATCTGGGCCTCGGAGGCGCTCCCCGGAGCCGTGCACGATCTGACCGCGGCCCGAAGCCACCGCATACCCGCCGCTCTCGCCGCCAACGAGATCAAGTGCTGGGCGGACAAGGCGTATCAGGGCGCAGGACCTGCTGTTCGCGTCCCGTTCCGGGGCAAGATCTGCGCGGCTGGCGCCGTCGTCACAACTGCGATCACACCAAACTCCGCAGCCGCGGAGAACGCGCCATGGCCACCCTCGAATGCTGGCGAGTCTTGCGGAAGCTCCGTTGCAGCACCACCCGGATCACAACCGTCGTCCGAGCTGTCCTCGCCCTCGAACTCGCCACCTGATCAAGATGGAAAAGGCTCCGTGCACCCGGGAAGTGGGACCGGGAAAGGGAAAGGACGGGCGCGGGGCACGGTGTTCGTGCCTCGCACCCGTCCTCTCCCCGGACGGGCGGCCCCGGAATCAGCCACCCATCGCCGCGACCACCGAACGCGGTCGCATATCGGTCCAGTTGGCCTCGATGAATTCGCCGCACTCCTGCTTTCCGGCCTCCTCCTTCACCAGCTCCCAGCCCGCCGGCTGCTGAATCCGGGCCGGCCACAGCGAATACTGTCCCTCTTCGTTGGCCAGCACGACATAGCGGCCCTGGGGGTCCTCGAACGGATTGGTTGCCATGATTTCCACCTCGGTTGGGCGACGTTGGAAAGTGATCTCATCGGGTGCGCCTGAGTGTTTCGCTCAATGAAACGGTAGAAGGCTCGGGCCGGTCCGCCGGGCAGTGGAACGGGCAGATCGGCGGCACCACCGGCCGTACGGTCAGGCGGCCACCCGGGACTCCCGACGGGTGTGGGTGAGCGCCACACCGGTCGCGACGGTCGCCGCGCGCACCGCGCCCAGCGCCTCGCGCACCAGCTCCGAACGCTCCACCGTCATCACCCCGACGCCGGGCTGGCCTGCGCGGACGATGTTCACCGCGGCCTCGAGCACCGCGACCTGGGCCTCCCCGAGCGCCTCGCGCCGGTCGACCCGTTCCCTCACCTCCGCCAGGACGTCCGCGAGCACGTCCGCCGCGGGGGCACTGTGGCCGGTCTCTTTCATGTCGTGACTCCTCGGTCTTCCGCCGGCGGTGTGCCGCGCGCTCGGTCTGCTGGTGCAGTACGGCCAGTCTCGCCGTCCGCCGACACCCCGGCACCAGGCATTCGGTCAACTGCTGCTCTGCTGCCGCCCAGTTGCCGCCGGGGGCGCCGGAATCGCCCTCGCGGCGAATCTACGGTGGTGGCCGAAAGGAAGTTACGGGCTCGTCCCGGACCTCTTTCTCCCCTGTCATCCAATGATGTGGACGAAGCGAACAATGAATCCTGCGGAATGTGCGGCTCCTCATCGATCCGGGCCGCTGGACGTTGTTGTCACCGGACTCCAGTCCGACTCGCACACCTGGAATCTCATCTACATCCAATTGCTGATCGAAGACCTCGGGCACAAGGTCGTGAATCTGGGTTCCTGTGTCCCCGAGGACGAGATCGTCGAGTCCTGCTGCAAGCTCCAGCCCGACCTGCTGGTCGTCAGCAGCGTCAACGGACACGGTTTCCACGACGCCGAGCCGCTGATCGGGGCCATCCGGTCGCGCTGGGAGCTCACCGGCCTGCCCGCCGTCATCGGGGGCAAGCTCGGCGTGTCCGGGAACGGGGAGGAAGGGACGAAGGCCCTCATCCGGGCCGGCTTCGACGCGGTCTTCCAGGACGGTGTGGACATCGCGGCCTTCGAGTCGTACCTCGACTCCCTCCCCAAGGAGGTGGAGCGGTGACCGCCCCGGTCCAGGAGACCGCCCCGGTCCAGCAGACGCCCCCGGCCGCCCGGGCCACCGTGCACCGCCGCCCGCACTCCTTCGGCCGCTTCGTCGCCGAGGCGCAGGCCCGCGGCACGCTCGTGGTGCAGCCCCGGATGGGCTTCTCCGACCCCGCGCTGATGCGGGCCGGCCTGCTGGCCACCAGGAACGCCACCGACGGGGTCGTCGGCACGATGACGATCGACAGCTACACCCGGGTCAACGACGAGCCCTCGGCGGCCCGCGCGTTGAACGGCGGCGTCCCCCTCAACGGCTTCCCGATCACCCACTACAGCCCGCAGACCTCCCGCTGGGTCCTCGACGGCGTCGAGGACGCCGGGTTCCCGGTACAGATCCGGCACGGCTCCGCACGCCCCCAGCGCATCGTGGCCGCACTGGCCCGGCTGGGCCTGGACGCGACGGAGGGCGGCCCGGTCTCCTACTGCCTGCCCTACGGGCGCACCCCGCTCCTGGACTCCGTACGCAACTGGCAGGAGAGCTGCGACTTCCTGGCCGGGCTGCGCTCCACCGGGGCGGAACCCCACCTGGAGACCTTCGGCGGCTGCATGCTCGGCCAGCTCTGCCCGCCCGGACTGCTCGTGGCGATCAGCGCGCTGGAGGCGCTCTTCTTCCACCGGGCGGGACTGCGCAGCATCTCGCTCAGCTACGCCCAGCAGACCAACGCCGCCCAGGACCGGGAGGCGGTGCACGCCCTGCGCCGACTGGCCGGCGAGTTCCTGCCGGACACCGAATGGCACGTCGTCCTCTACACGTACATGGGCCTCTACCCGCAGACCCGGACCGGCTCCCTGGAGCTCCTGGAGCGTTCGGCCGAACTGGCCGTGGAGACCGGGGCGGCCCGGCTGATCGTGAAGACCGCCGCCGAGGCGCACCGCATTCCCACGGTCGCGGAGAACGTCGAGGCGCTGCGGGTCGCGGCGCGGGCCGCCGCCCGCCACCGCACGGCGGCCGCCGACCGGAACCCGGCCGTGCCGACTCCGGCCGGCGACCCGGCGGACAACCCCGTGTACGCCGAGGCCCGTGCCCTGGTGGACGCCGTGCTGAACCTGGACGACGACCTGGGGCAGGCCCTGCTCAAGGCGTTCGCCCGCGGATATCTCGACGTCCCCTACTGCCTGCACCCCGACAACGCGGGCCGCACCCGGAGCCACATCGACGGGTCCGGCCGTCTCACCTGGTCCGAGATCGGGGCGATGCCCCTCGGACCCGTCCGCGACCGCGGCCGGCGGCTCACCGCCGCCGGACTGTTCGACGCCCTGTCCTTCGTACAGCGCCGGCACGACCGCGTCATTCCCCGGACCGCACACCGCTCCACTCTTCCCACGGCGGCCCGTCGCCCGGCGGCCCCTCGGCAGCACACCCAGGAGGTAGCACCATGACCAGCCCGACCGCCGAGTCCCCGGACCGCTTCGTTCCTCCGTTCCCGGACTCTCCCGACCAGCACCTGATGGCCCCGACGACCCGTGCCACCCTGCGGGTGCAGAGCCGGATGCTCGCCGCGACCCGCGCCTTCCTGACCGGGCAGGGCTTCCAGGAGCTGCTGCCGCCGGTCATCGGCCCGGTCACCGACCCGGGCATCCGGGGCTCCAAGCAGGTGGACGTCGACTTCTACGGCCACAAGTACAAGCTGATGACCAGCGCGATCCTCTACAAGCAGGCTTCGCTGCTTGCTTTCGACAAGATCTTCTACATCGCCCCCAACGTGCGGCTGGAGCCCCTGGAGACGGCCGTCACCCACCGCCATCTCGCCGAGTTCCACCAGATCGACGTGGAGATCCGCGACGCCCGCCGCGAGGACGCGATGGAACTGGCCGAGCGGCTCGTCGCCCACGTCGTGGCGGAGGTCGTCCGCGAGATGCCGCAGGACCTGGAGCTGCTGGGGCGGGACGTGGACGCCTTCCGCGAGGTCGTCGAGGGCGCCTTCGGACGCACCACGCACCGGGAGGCCACCGCGGATCTGGTGGCGCTCGGCCACCCGCAGGACCCGGCCGCCGAGATCGACTGGGAGGGCGAGGAGATCCTCTCCGCCAAGTCCAGCCGCCCGTTCTTCGTCGTCGACTACCCCAAGGGGTCGCGCGGCTTCTACGACCAGGAGGACGCCGAACGCCCCGGCATCCTGCGCAACTTCGACCTGATCGCCCCCGAGGGCTACGGCGAGCTGTGCAGCGGCAGCGAGCGCGAGCACGACTACGCGGCCCTGGTGACCCGGATGCGGGAGACCGGCGAGAACCCCGCCAAGTACGGCTGGTACCTCGACCTGGCCCGCCGGGGCATCCCCGCCAGCTCCGGCTTCGGCATCGGCCTGGAGCGCTTCACCCGGTACGTCACCGGCCGCACCGCCGCCTGGGAGGCCAGCGCCTACCCGAAGCTCCCCGGAGTGGTGTCGGCATGACCGCGACACTGAGCGCCGACGGCTTCCCCGAGGCCCAGGTACGGCACCGGGCCAGGGCCGGGGCGGCGGGCGCCTTCCCCGAGCTCAAGACCTACGGCTCCAGCATGCTGGGCGCCCTCCCGGCCGGCCACGACCCCGACGACCTGCTGGAACGCGCCAGGATCGTCCCGCCGGTGTTCATGCCGCAGCGGCTGGCGAAGCTCATCGACCTGGCCCGCGAACCGCTGTACACCGACGTCGCCCTGGACACCCGCATCGGCGGCTTCGCCTCCCGGCTGCCGCTCTACGTCTCCGCGTTCGGCTCGACCCAGGTCGCCAGCCACGACCTGGGCGAGGCGGCCGGACGCCAGGCCGGACAGCTCGGCATCCCGATGGTCATCGGGGAGAACGTGGTGCCCGTCAACGGCTTCCGCTCCGCGGCCGACGCCGCGGCCTCCCCGTTGATCGGCCGGATCGCCGCCTACACGGCCGCAGCCGACGACGAGCACGGCGGCGTGGTGGTCCAGCAGTCCACCGAGGACGCCGACGCCGAGGTGTGGAACCTGGTCTACAGCGACCCGGTCTCCGCACCGCTGCTGGCCACCGGCCGCCTCGCCTTCGAACTCAAGGTGGGGCAGGGCGCCAAGCCCGGCCTCGGCGGCCTCACCGTCCTGGGCCGCGACGCGGGCGACCGGGTCGCCGGACAGTACGCCATGGACCCGGTGTTCGGCGACGACAGCGGGTCGGTGCTCCGGGTCAGCAGCCCCGGCACCTTCACCGAGGAGATCCTGCGCCAGCAGATCCGGCTGATGCGGAACAACTTCCCCCGCGCCAGGGTGTGGGTGAAGCTGCATCCGGGCCGCGACGTGGCGCAGGCCGCGGCCACCGCATGGGCGGCCGGGGCGGACTCCGTCACCGTGGACGGCGCTGAGGGCGGCACCGCCTGGGCGCCGACCGCCTTCCTCTCCCAGGTCGGCCTCCCGCTCGGCGAATGCCTCACCCGTATCGGCCGCACCGACCACTGCCTGCTCGCCAGCGGGCGGATCTGGGAGGGCGGCCGGGCCGCCAAGGCCCTGGCGCTCGGCGCCCGCGCCGTCGGCCTCGGCCGGGCCGCACTCCTCGCCGTCGACGAGGACACCGAAGCCGGCCTGGTCCGCCTGGTCGAGTCCATCGCCCTGGAACTCCGGCTCCTGATCAGCGCCGTCGGCAAGTACGACGTCGCGGCCCTGGACGCCGAGGACGTCCTGCTGCCGACGGACACCCGCACCGGCTGACCCCGCCCCACCACCCCGCATCCGCTTCGCACTTCGCACCAACCGCACGTCATCCACCGTGGCTCCGTCGGTCTCCCGGCACGCCGCGAGACCACGAGATCCGAGCTACCGAGAAGGTGTCGAGATGTCCCAGCCGCAAACCGATCCGGCTCTCTCCCACAGCGCCGACGTCCCCGCGCACGTCGCCGCGTACAACGACACGGCCGAGAACCTCCCCGAGGGCGCTCTGCACGTACTCTTCGCCGCGCAGGCGGCCCGCACACCCGAGGCCGTAGCCCTGGTCCGCGAGGACCACAGCCTGACCTACCGGGAGCTGGACGGCGCGGCCAACGCCCTGGCGCACCGGCTCGTCGCCGAGGGCGTACGGCCGGGCGACGCGGTCGGACTGCTCTTCGACCGCTCGTTCGCCTACGTCGTCACGGTCCTCGCCGTGCTGAAGAGCGGCGGCGTCTACGTCCCCCTCGACCACCGCCAGACCGACGAGCGGCTCGCCTGGATCCTCGACAACACCGGCGCCACCCTGCTGGTCACCGACCGCCCGGCCGCCGAGACCGGCTTCGCGGCCGGCCTGCCCGCCCTGCGGCTCGACGACGCCACGGTCACCGCCGACACGGCCCCCACCGGCCCGGACGTCGAGGTCCACCCCGACCACCCGCTCTACATGATGTTCACCTCCGGCTCCAGCGGCACCCCCAAGGGTGTGGTGAACACCCACCGCAACGTCGTCGAACTCGCCCTGGACCCGGGCTTCGGAGCCGCCGCCCACGAACGGGTCCTCGCCTACTCGCCGCTGCCCTTCGACTCCTCCACCTACGAACTGTGGGTGCCGCTGCTGCGCGGCGGACTCGCCGTCGTCCTCCCCGCCCGGAAGATCGACATCGGCGAGCTGGCCGAGGCCGTCACCCGGTACCGGGCGACCGCCGCCTACTTCACCACCGCACTCTTCGACGCCATGGCCAGCGAGGCCATCGACGGGCTGGCGCAGCTGCGCGAGATCTGGACCGGCGGCGACGTGCTGTCCGCCACCGCCCTGCAACGCGCCATGGACCACTGCCCGGACACCACGTTCGTGCACGTCTACGGCCCCACCGAGGCCACCGTCTTCTGCAGCTACCAGAGCTTCACCCCCGAGGTCCGCACCCTGGACCGGCTGCACCTCGGCATCCCGATGGCCAACACCGCCATGTACGTCCTCGACGCCGAGCTGCGCCACACCGCCCCCGGCGAGACCGGTGAGCTCTACGTCGCCGGCCCGCACCTCGCCCAGGGCTACGGCCGCCTCCCGGCCCTCACCGCCGAGCGCTTCACCGCCGACCCCTACGGCCCGGCCGGCACCCGGATGTACCGCACCGGCGACCTCGCCGCCTGGAACGAGCACGGCGAGATCGTCTTCCTGGGCCGGGCCGACCAGCAGGTCAAGCTGCGCGGCAACCGCATCGAGCTCGGCGAGATCGAGACCGTCCTCGTCCGCCACCCCGCCGTCGCCCAGGCCGCGGTCGTCGTCCGCGAGGACCGGCCCGGCGACAAGCGCCTGGTGGCCTACGCCGTACCCGTCGAGGAGGGCGCCCTGGACGTGGCGGAGATCCTCCGGTACGCGGCCGAGCAGCTCGTCGAGTACATGGTGCCCTCGGCGCTCGTTCCGATGGGCACACTGCCGCTGACCCCGAACGGCAAGCTCGACCGGCGCGCCCTGCCCGCACCCCGGGCCGGGGCGGCCCCCGGCGGACGGGCCCCGCGCAACCCCGTCGAGGAAGTCCTCTGCGGTCTGTTCGCCCACTCCCTCGGCCTGCCGTCGATCGGCATCGACGACGACTTCTTCACCCTCGGCGGCCACTCCCTGCTGGCGACCCGGCTGGTCAGCCGGGTCCGCACGGTCCTGGACGTCCAGCTCACCCTGCGGCAGTTCTTCGAGTACCCGACCGTCGCGCTGCTCGCCGAGTACGTCGCCACCGGCGGCGGCGAGTCCGCCCGCCCCGCCCTGACCGCCCAGGAGCGCCCGGAGCCGCTGCCGCTCTCCGCGGCCCAGCAGCGGCTCTGGTTCCTCGACCAGATGGAGGGCCCCTCGGCGACCTACAACATCCCGCTGGCCGTGCGGATCCGCGGCGCCCTCGACACCGCGGCCCTGGAAGCGGCGTTCACCGACGTCGCGGGGCGCCACGAGAGCCTGCGCACCGTGTTCGGCCAGGCCGAGGGGCAGACGTACCAGCGCATCCTGCCCGCCGACGACGTCCGGGTGGAGGTGCCGGCCACCCCCGCGACCGAGGAGGACATCGCCGCGCTGCTGACCGCCGAGGCCGAGCGGATCTTCGACCTGGCCGCGGACCTCCCCTTCCGGGCCCGGCTGTTCACCCTCGGCGAGCGGGAGTCCGTACTCCTGGTGGTCATGCACCACATCGTCTCCGACGGCTGGTCCTACCAGCCGCTCATGCGCGACCTGAGCACCGCGTACGCGACCCGCTCCCGGGGCGAACGCCCCGCCTGGGAGCCGCTGCCCGCCCAGTACGCCGACTACACCCTCTGGCACCGCGACGTCCTCGGCGACCCGGCGGACCAGGACAGTGTCGCCGCCGGTCAACTCGACTACTGGCGACGGACGCTGGCCGACCTGCCGGAAGAGGTCACCCTGCCGTCCGACCGGCCCCGGCCGGCCGTCGCCTCCTACCAGGGCGCCACCCACACCGTGCACCTCTCCGAGGAGAGCCACGCCGCACTCGCGGAACTGGCCCGCGAGACCGGGGCCTCGATCTTCATGGTGGCCCAGGCCGCGGTGTCGACGCTGCTGTCCCGGTCCGGTGCCGGGCACGACATCCCGCTCGGCTCGCCCATCGCGGGGCGCACGGACCAGGCGCTGGACGATCTGGTGGGCTTCTTCGTCAACACCCTGGTCCTGCGGACCGACACGAGCGGTGATCCGACGTTCCGGGAGCTTCTGGACCGGGTCCGGGAGACCGACCTGGCGGCCTGGAGCCATCAGGACCTGCCGTTCGACCGGCTGGTCGAGGCGCTGAACCCGGAGCGCACCACCGCCCGCCACCCCCTCTTCCAGGTCATGCTGACCCTGACCGACGCCGCCACCCCGACGCTCGTCGCCGAACGCCTGGAGACCGAGTCGGAGTTCACCTGGCTGCGGGTCGCCAAGTTCGACCTCACGTTCTCCTTCGCGGAGCACCGGGACGCGGACGGTCGGCCCGGTGGTCTGGACATCACCATCGAGTACGCGACGGATCTGTTCGATGCCCGTACGGCGGAGTCGGCGGGTGAGCGTCTGGTGCGGTTGTTGGATGCGGTGGTGGTGGCGCCGGATGTTCCGGTGGGTGAGTTGGAGTTGTTGGCGCCGGGTGAGCGCGGTCTGCTTCTTGAGGAGTGGGCGGGCAGGGTGACCGAGGTTCCTGATGGGGGACTGGGTGGGTTGTTCGCGGCGCAGGTGGTGCGGACGCCGGATGCGGTGGCGGTGGTGGGGGAGGGGCGTGAGCTTTCCTATCGTGAGCTGGACGCGTTGGCGAATGGTGCGGCGTACCGGTTGATCGGGGAGGGGGTGCGGCCGGGGAGTCGGGTCGCGCTGTTCCAGGAGCGGTCGGTTGCCGCGGTGGTGACGACGCTGGCGGTGGTGAAGGCGGGTGCGGTGTATGTGCCGTTGGACACCCGTTATCCGGCGGAGCGGGTGGAGTTGATCGTCGGTCAGTCCGGTGTCACTCATCTGGTCACCGATCGTGACCCGGGTTCGGTGGCGGTGCCTGCGGGTGTGCGGGTGTTGGGGCCGGTGGCGGGTGAGGCGGTGGCGTCGTCGGATCCGGGTGTGGTGGTCCATCCGGACCAGCCGGTGTACGCGATGTTCACCTCGGGTTCGACCGGGGTCCCGAAGGGGGTCGCGGTCACCCACCGCAACGTGGCCGATCTGGCGGCGCAGTCGATGTATGCCAATGGGAACCATGGCCGGGTGCTGTTCCACTCGGCGATGGCGTTCGACGCGTCGACGTACGAGATGTGGGTGCCCTGGCTCAACGGCGGCACGCTCGTCGTCGCCCCCGCCGGCCACCTCGACGCGGCGGCGTACCAGGAACTGATCGCCCAGCACGGCATCACCGCGCTGTGGCTGACGGCCGGACTGTTCCGGGTCATCGCGGAGGAGTCCCCGGAGGCGTTCGCGGGGGTGCGGGAGGTGTGGGCCGGTGGTGACGTCGTCCCGCCCGAGGCCGTGCGCAGCGTGCTGGCGCACTGCCCGGAGATCACGGTCGTCAACGGCTACGGCCCGACCGAGACCACCACCTTCGCCGCGACCCACCACGTCCGCCGCCCCCTGGACCACGTGGGTGCGATTCCGATCGGTGAGCCGTTGGACAATCACCGGTTGTACGTTCTGGACGAGGGGTTGCGGCTGGTGCCGCCGGGCACGCCCGGCGAGCTGTACATCGCGGGTGCGGGGCTGGCGCAGGGGTACCTGGACCGGCCGCAGCTGACGGCGGACCGGTTCGTCGCCGACCCGTACGGTCCGGCCGGTGCGCGGATGTACCGCACCGGGGACCTGGTCCGGTGGAACCGGGAGGGCTCCCTGGAATACCTGGGCCGGGCCGACCAGCAGGTCAAGCTCCGCGGCTTCCGCATCGAACTCGCCGAGATCGAGACCGCACTGACCGCACACGCCGACGTGGGCCAGGCCACCGTCGTCGTCCGCGAGGACCGGCCCGGCGACAAGCGCCTCGTCGCCTACCTGGTCGCCGCCGACGGCGCCCGGATCGATGTCACCGAGGTACGCGGTCAGGTCTCCGGGGCCTTGCCCGAGTACATGGTCCCCTCCGTCTTCATGGTCCTCGACGCGATCCCGCTCACCGTCAACGGCAAGGTCGACCGGCGCGCCCTGCCCGCCCCGCAGGTCGCCCTCACCACCAACGGACGCGCCCCGCGCACCCCGCAGGAAGAAGTGCTCTGCGGACTCTTCGCCGCCGTCCTCGGACTTCCCTCGGTCACCATCGACGACCACTTCTTCCACCGGGGCGGTCACTCGGTGCTCGGCACCCGGCTGATCAGCCGCATCCGGCGCGCGTTCGGCGTCCAGCTCGGGGTGAAGGACCTGTTCCGCAACCCCACGGTGCTCGCGCTCTCCGAGTGCGTCACCGCGGGCAGCGGCGAGCAGCCCCGCCCCGCGCTGGTGCCCGAGGAGCGTCCGGAGCGCGTACCGCTGTCGTCGGCGCAGCAGCGGCTCTGGTTCCTCGACCAGATGGAGGGGCCGTCCGCCACGTACAACATTCCCCTCGCGCTGCGGCTGAAGGGGACGCTGGACCGGGAGGCGCTGCGGCTGGCGCTCACCGACCTCACCACCCGTCACGAGGGACTGCGCACCGTCTTCCCCACCGACGGGGGAACCCCGCACCAGCACATCCTGCCCCCGGCCGACCTCGAACTCCCCCTGACCGAGACCACCGAGGAGGAAGCCACCGCACGACTGGCGGAGCTGTCCGCGGGCACCTTCGACCTGTCCGTCCAGCGACCGATCCGTTGCCACCTGCTCGCGCTCGGCGCGCAGGAGCACATCCTCCTGGTGGTCATCCACCACATCGCCTCGGACGGCTGGTCCAACGGGCCGCTCCTCCGCGACCTGGCCACCGCCTACACGGCCCGCACCGGCGGCACCGCCCCCGCCTGGGAGCCGCTGCCCGTCCAGTACGCCGACTACTCCCTCTGGCAGCAGCGTCTCCTGGGGAGTGACGAGGAACGCCAACTCGACTACTGGCGCTCCGCGTTGGCGGACCTTCCCGAGGAGGTCACGCTTCCCACCGACCACGCCCGGCCGGCCGTCGCCTCCAACAAGGGCACCATGCACACCGTGCACTGCCCGCCCGAGCTGCACGAAGCGCTCGGCGCCCTGGCCCAGCACACCGGCACCACCCTGTTCATGGTGGCCCAGGCCGCGGTGTCGACGCTGCTGTCCCGGTTCGGTGCCGGGCACGACATCCCGCTCGGCTCGCCCGTCGCCGGACGCACCGATCCGGCGCTGGACGATCTGGTGGGCTTCTTCGTCAACACCCTGGTCCTGCGGACCGACACGAGCGGTGATCCGACGTTCCGGGAGCTTCTGGACCGGGTCCGGGAGACCGACCTGGCGGCCTGGAGCCATCAGGACCTGCCGTTCGACCGGCTGGTCGAGGCGCTGAACCCGGAGCGCACCACCGCCCGCCACCCCCTCTTCCAGGTCATGCTGACCGTCAGCGACACGTCCGCCGAGGCCCCCGAACTCCCGGGGCTGGAAGCGTCGTACGAGTTCTCCAAGGTGGAGACCGCCAAGTTCGACCTCACGTTCATCTTCACCGAGCACCACACCCCGGATGGCCGGCCGTCCGGTCTGGACATCACCATCGAGTACGCGACGGATCTGTTCGATGCCCGTACGGCGGAGTCGGCGGGTGAGCGTCTGGTGCGGTTGTTGGATGCGGTGGTGGTGGCGCCGGATGTTCCGGTGGGTGAGTTGGAGTTGTTGGCGCCGGGTGAGCGCGGTCTGCTTCTTGAGGAGTGGGCGGGCAGAGTGACCGAGGTTCCTGATGGGGGACTGGGTGGGTTGTTCGCGGCGCAGGTGGTGCGGACGCCGGATGCGGTGGCGGTGGTGGGGGAGGGGCGTGAGCTTTCCTATCGTGAGCTGGACGCGTTGGCGAATGGTGCGGCGTACCGGTTGATCGGGGAGGGGGTGCGGCCGGGGAGTCGGGTCGCGCTGTTCCAGGAGCGGTCGGTTGCCGCGGTGGTGACGACGCTGGCAGTGGTGAAGGCGGGTGCGGTGTATGTGCCGTTGGACACCCGTTATCCGGCGGAGCGGGTGGAGTTGATCGTCGGTCAGTCCGGTGTCACTCATCTGGTCACCGATCGTGACCCGGGTTCGGTGGCGGTGCCTGCGGGTGTGCGGGTGTTGGGGCCGGTGGCGGGTGAGGCCGTGGCGTCGTCGGATCCGGGTGTGGTGGTCCATCCGGACCAGCCGGTGTACGCGATGTTCACCTCGGGTTCGACCGGGGTCCCGAAGGGGGTCGCGGTCACCCACCGCAACGTCGCCGATCTGGCGGCGCAGTCGATGTATGCCAATGGGAACCATGGCCGGGTGCTGTTCCACTCGGCGATGGCGTTCGACGCGTCGACGTACGAGATGTGGGTGCCCTGGCTCAACGGCGGCACGCTCGTCGTCGCCCCCGCCGGCCACCTCGCCCCCGCCGACTACGTACGGCTGCTGACCCAGCACCGGATCACCTCGATCTGGCTCACCGCCGGGCTCTTCCGGCTCATGGCGGAGGAGATCCCGGAGGCGTTCGCCGGGGTGCGGGAGGTGTGGGCCGGTGGTGACGTCGTCCCGCCCGAGGCCGTGCGCCGGGTCATGGACCGCTGCCCCGACACCACCGTCGTCAACGGCTACGGCCCCACGGAGACCACCACCTTCGCGACCACCCATCGCATCCGCCGCCCCCTGGACCACGTGGGTGCGATTCCGATCGGTGAGCCGTTGGACAATCACCGGTTGTACGTTCTGGACGAGGGGTTGCGGCTGGTGCCGCCGGGGACGCCGGGTGAGCTGTACATCGCGGGTGCGGGGCTGGCGCAGGGGTATCTGGACCGGCCGCAGCTGACGGCGGACCGGTTCGTCGCCGACCCGTACGGTCCGGCCGGTGCGCGGATGTACCGCACCGGGGACCTGGTCCGGTGGAACCGGGAGGGCTCCCTGGAATACCTGGGCCGGGCCGACCAGCAGGTCAAGCTCCGCGGCTTCCGCATCGAACTCGCCGAGATCGAGACCGTCCTCGCCGGCCTTCCGGGTGTCGCCCAGGCCACCGTCGTCGTCCGCGAGGACCGGCCCGGCGACAAGCGCCTCGTCGCCTACCTGGTCGCCGCCGAGGAGAGCGCCGGAGCCGAAACCGCCGAACTTCAGCGGCAGATGGCCGGGCTGCTGCCCGACTACATGGTCCCGTCCGCCTTCGTGGTCCTCGACGCGATCCCGCTCACCGTCAACGGCAAGGTCGACCGGCGCGCCCTGCCCGCCCCGCAGATCGACAGCGCACCCGCCGGACGCGCCCCGCGCAACGCCCGGGAGGAAGTGCTCTGCGGACTCTTCGCGGAGATCCTCGGACTTCCCTCGGCCACCATCGACGACCACTTCTTCGACCTCGGCGGGCACTCGCTCCTCGCCACCCGGCTCGTCGGCCGGATCCGTACCGCGCTCGGAGTCGAACTCTCCGTCGCGACCCTCTTCGAAAACCCGATCGTGGCCACGCTCGTCGAGAAGCTCGACGCCGGCGGGGCCGCACGGCCCAAACTTCGGCCGATGCGCCGGATGGGAGTGACCAAGTGATTCCCTTGTCCTTCGCCCAGCAGCGGCTCTGGTTCATCGCGCAGATGGAAGGGCCGTCCACCACCTACAACATCCCGCTCGCGGTCCGGCTCGGTGGTGACCTCGACCGCGGGGCCCTCCACTCGGCGCTCCTGGACGTGGTCGGCAGACACGAGAGCCTGCGCACCCTCTTCCCCGACCAGGACGGCACCCCGTACCAGCACATCCTGGCGGAGGAGGAGGTCGAACTCCCGCTGCCCGTCGTCCCGGCCGACGACGAAACGCTCCAGGCCGTCCTCACCGAGGAGTCCGCGCAGGTCTTCCACCTGGAGAAGGACCTGCCGCTGCGGGCCCGCCTGATCGCCCTCGGCGAGCGGGAGCACGTCCTGCTCGTCGTGATGCACCACATCGTGTCCGACGGCGGCTCGACCGCCCCGCTCCTCGAAGACCTCGCCACCGCCTACGAGGCCCGCGCCAGGGGCACCGCCCCCGCCTGGGAGCCGCTGCCCGTCCAGTACGCCGACTACACCCTCTGGCAGCAGGAACTCCTCGGCGACGGCGACGACCCGGAGAGCGCCGGGGCGCGCCAGCTGGAGTTCTGGCGGCAGACCCTGGACGGTCTGCCCGAGGAGGCCACCCTGCCGGCCGACCGGCCCCGCCCCGCCTCCGCCTCGTACGTTGGTGCGACCTGCGAGGTCCGGCTGCCCGCCGAACTCCACATCGGGCTGACCCACCTCGCCCGGGAATCCGGCGCCACCCTGTTCATGGCTGTCCAGGCCGCCGTGGCGACCGTCCTGTCCCGCTCCGGCGCCGGGCACGACATCCCGATCGGCTCGCCGGTCTCCGGGCGCATCGACGAGGCGCTCGACGGACTCGTCGGCTTCTTCGTCAACACCCTGGTGCTCCGCACGGACCTGACCGGCGACCCGAGCTTCCGCGAACTGCTCTCCCGGGCCCGCAGGACCGACCTGGCCGCCTGGGACAACCAGGACCTGCCCTTCGACCGGCTCGTCGAGGTGCTGAACCCCGAACGCTCCGCCTCCCGCCACCCGCTCTTCCAGGTGATGCTCACCATGGGCGAGGCCGGGTCCGACGCCATCGGGTTCCCCGGGCTCGACGCCCGTACCGAATACCGGTCCCTCCAGATCGCCAAGTTCGACCTGACGTTCGGCTTCGCCGAGCACCGCACCCGCGACGGCCGCCCCGACGGCCTGGACATCACCATCGAGTACGCCACCGACCTCTACGACGCCCCGACCATCGACGCCCTGATGGCGCGGCTGAACCGGCTGCTGGAAGCCGTGGTCACCTCGCCCGACACCCCGCTCTCCGTCCTCGACCTCCTCGGCGAGCACGAGCGGCGGCTGCTCCTGGAGGAGCGCGGCGGCACCGCCACCGGCAGCCCGGACCTCAGCCTCGCGGAGTTGTTCTCCGCGCAGGCCGCCCGCACCCCCGACGCCATCGCCCTCGTCGACGAGGACCACGACCTGACGTACGCCGAACTCGACGACGTCACCAACCGGCTCGCCCACCACCTCGTCAACACCGGCGTCCGGCGCCACGACGTCGTCGCCGTCCTGATGGAACGCTCGACCGACCTGCTCACCGCCCTGCTCGCCGTGGTCAAGGCCGGAGCCGTCTACGCCCCGCTGAACACCACCGACCCGGACAGCCGGCTCGTCCAGATCCTCGCCGACACCCGGGCCCCGGTCGTCCTCACCGACCGGGCCCTCGCCGACCACCAGGTCGTCCTCGACACCGAGGCCCGGGTCATCGTCCTGGGCGAGGACCTCGACCTCGACCGGCTGCCCGCCACCGCCCCCGACCACACCATCCACCCCGACCAGCCGGTGTACGCGATGTTCACCTCCGGCTCGACCGGGGTCCCGAAGGGCGTCGCGGTCACCCACCGCAACGTCGCCGACCTGGCCGCGCAGACCATGTACGGCAACGGCAACCACCGGCGGGTCCTCTTCCACTCGCCGGCCGCCTTCGACGCGTCCACGTACGAGATCTGGGTGCCCTGGCTGAACGGCCGGACGGTCGTCGTGGCCCCGCGCGGCCACCTCGCCCCCGCCGACTACCAACGGCTGCTCTCCGAGCACCGGATCACCGCCCTCTGGATGACCGCCGGGCTCTTCCGGGTCATGGCCGAGGAGGCCCCCGGCGCGTTCGCCGGGGTGCGGGAGGTGTGGGCCGGTGGTGACGTCGTCCCGCCCGAGGCGGTCCGCCGGGTCATGGACCACTGCCCCGACACCACCGTCGTCAACGGCTACGGCCCGACCGAGACCACCACCTTCGCCGCCACCCACCGCATCCACCGCCCCCTCGACCAGGCGGGCGCGATCCCGATCGGCGAGGCCCTGGACAACCACCGGTTGTACGTCCTCGACGAAGCATTGGGGCTCGCCCCGCCCGGCGCCCCCGGCGAGCTGTACATCGCCGGAGCCGGTCTCGCACAGGGCTACCTCAACCGCGCCTCGCTGACCGCCGAACGCTTCGTCGCCGACCCGTACGGGCCGGCCGGCACCCGGATGTACCGCACCGGGGACCTGGTCCGGTGGAACCGGGAGGGCTCCCTCGAATACCTGGGCCGGGCCGACCAGCAGATCAAGCTCCGCGGCTTCCGCATCGAACTCGGCGAGATCGAGAGCGCCCTGGCCGCCCACCCGAGCGTGGGCCAGGCCACCGTCATGGTCCGCGAGGACCGGCCCGGCGACAAGCGCCTCGTCGCCTACCTGGTCGCCGCCGACGGCGCCCGGATCGACACCGAGGAGGTGCACCGCGAGATCGCCGGCGCCCTGCCCGAGTACATGGTCCCGTCCGCCTTCATGGTCCTCGACGCGATCCCGCTCACCACCAACGGCAAGGTCGACCGGCGCGCCCTGCCCGCCCCGCTCCACACCACCGGCACCGACGGCCGGGCACCCCGGACACCCGCCGAGGAAGTCCTCTGCGGACTCTTCGCCGCCGTCCTCGGACTCCCGTCGGTCACCATCGACGACCACTTCTTCCGGCGCGGCGGACACTCCCTGCTCGCCACCCGGCTCATCAGCCGCATCCGGGCGGTGTGGGAGACCGAGATCACCATCCGGGACCTGTTCCAGTACGCCACCGTCGCCCAGCTCGCCGAACGGATCGCCGCCGAGAACAGCGAGGCCCGGCGCCCCGCGCTGATGGCCGAGGAGCGTCCGGAGCGCGTACCGCTGTCGTCGGCGCAGCAGCGGCTCTGGTTCCTCGACCAGATGGAGGGGCCGTCCGCCACGTACAACATTCCCCTCGCGCTGCGGCTGAAGGGGACGCTGGACCGGGAGGCGCTGCGGCTGGCGCTCACCGACCTCACCACCCGTCACGAGGGACTGCGCACCGTCTTCCCCGTCCACGAAGGGACCCCGCACCAGCACATCCTGCCGCCGGCCGACCTCGAACTGCCCCTGACCGAGACCACCGAGGAGGAACTCGACCAGCACCTGGCCGACCTGGCGGGCCGGACCTTCGACCTGGCGGCGGAACCGCCGCTGCGGGCCCGACTGCTGCGGACCGGGGCCGACGACCACGTGCTCGGGCTCGTCATCCACCACATCGCCTCCGACGGCTGGTCCAACGGGCCGCTCTTCCGCGACCTGGCCACCGCCTACGAGGCCCGCACCGGCGGCACCGCCCCCGCCTGGGAGCCGCTGCCCGTCCAGTACGCCGACTACTCCCTCTGGCAGCGGCGCCTCCTGGCCGACGTCGAGGAACGCCAGCTCGACCACTGGCGCGGGGTCCTCGCCGACCTGCCCGAGGAGGCCACCCTCCCCACCGACCACGCCCGCCCGGCCGTCGCCTCCAACAAGGGCCGCACCCACGCCGTGCGCTGCTCCGCCGAACTGCACACCGCGCTGACGGAGCTGGCCCAGGAGACCGGCACCACCCTGTTCATGGTGGCCCAGGCCGCCGTGGCGACCCTGCTCTCCCGGTCCGGGGCCGGGCACGACATCCCGCTCGGCTCACCCGTCGCCGGACGCACCGACCAGAAGCTCGACGACCTCGTCGGCTTCTTCGTCAACACCCTGGTCCTGCGCACCGACACCAGCGGCGACCCCACCTTCCGCGAACTGCTCACCCGGGTCCGGGAGACCGACCTCGCCGCCTGGGCCCACCAGGACCTGCCCTTCGACCGGATCGTCGAAGCGCTCAACCCGGAACGCACCAGCGCCCGCCACCCGCTCTTCCAGGTCATGCTCACCGTCGGCGACACCGGCGGCGCACCGCCGCAACTGGCCGGGCTGGAGACCGGCTTCGACTTCCCGCCGGTCGCCGTCGCCAAGTTCGACCTCACCTTCGCGTTCGCCGAGAACCGGACCCCGGACGGCCGGCCCGACGGCCTCGACATCATGATCGAGTACACCACCGACCTCTACGACGCACGGACCGTCACCACCGCCGCCGACCGGCTCGTCCGGCTCCTCACCGGCGCCGTCGCCGACCCCGACCTGCCGCTCGGCGCCCTGGAGATGGCCTCCGGGCAGGAGCGGGAGCAACTGCGGGAGTGGAGCGGCGCACGGACCCAGCCCCCCGCCCTCGGACTCGACGCCCTCTTCGTCGAACAGGCCCGGCGCACCCCGCACTCCGTCGCCCTGGTCCACGAGGAGCAGCGGATCACCTACGAGGAACTCGACATCTGGTCGAACCGGCTGGCCCGCCACCTCACCTGGCGCGGCGTCACCCCCGGCAGCATCGTCGCCATCCACGTCGAACGCTCCCCGCAACTCGTCGCCACCCTGCTCGCCGCGCTGAAGGCCGGAGCCGGATACACCCTGCTCGACCCGCAGTTCCCGGCCGACCGGCTGAACACCGTCCTCGGCCAGACCGGCCCGGCGGCCCTCGTCACCCAGGCCCACCTCACCCCCCTGTCCACCCGGGCCACCCTGATCGACCTCACCGAGGAGATCCCCGCGATCAGCGCCCTGCCCGGAACACCGGTGGAGACCGGCGGGCACCCCGAGTCCATCGCCTGCGTGATGTTCACCTCCGGATCCACCGGCATGCCCAAGGGCGTCGCCGCCTCGCACCGGGCGCTCGCCGCCACCTTCATCGGCCCCGACTACCTGGACTTCGGCCCCGGCCAGACCTATCTGCAGAGCTCCCCGGTCTCCTGGGACGCCTTCGCCCTGGAGGTCTTCGGACCCCTGCTCCACGGCGGAGTCTGCGTCCTCCAGCCCGGCCAGCACACCGACCCGCACCAGATCGCCGAACTCGTCGAACAGCACGGCATCACCACCCTCCAGATGTCGGCGAGCCTCTTCAACCACATGCTCGACGAGCACCCGGCGGTCTTCTCCCGGATCAAGGAGGCCATGACCGCGGGCGAGGCCGCCTCGCCCGCCCACACCGCCCGCGCCCTCGCCGACCACCCCCACCTCCACCTCGTCAACGGCTACGGGCCCGCCGAGAGCATGGGCTTCACCACCACCCACACCCTCACCGGACCCGCCCCCGCCATCCCGATCGGCCGCCCCATCGCCGGCAAGCACGCCTACGTCCTGGATGAGAACCTCCGGATGCTGCCGCCCGGCGTCCCCGGCGAGCTCTACGTCGCCGGCCACGGCCTCGCCCACGGCTACATCGGGCAGCCCGCGCTCAGTGCGGAACGCTTCGTCGCCGACCCGCACGGCGCACCCGGCTCACGGATGTACCGCACCGGCGACCTGGCCCGCTGGAGCCAGGACGGAGCCCTGGAGTATTTCGGCCGGGCCGACCAGCAGATCAAGTTGCGGGGCTTCCGCATCGAGCCGGGTGAGATCGAATCGGCGCTGCTGCGGCACCCCTCCCTCGCCCAGGTGGCGGTGCTGATCCGCGAGGACCGGCCCGGCGACAAACGACTGGTGGCGTACGTGGTGCCCGTCGAGGGCGCCGAACCCGACCTCCCCGAGCTGCGCCGGCACGCGGTGGCCGCCCTGCCCGAATACATGGTCCCCGCCACCATCGTGCCGCTGGACGCGCTGCCGCTGACCGTCAACGGCAAGCTCGACCGGCGCGCCCTGCCCGAACCGGCACAGGCCGACACGGCCGGCGGCCGGGCCCCGCGCACCCCCGCCGAGGAAGTGCTCTGCGGCCTCTACGCGGACGTCCTGGGCCTCGGCCAGGTCACCATCGACGACCACTTCTTCCAGCTCGGCGGGCACTCCCTGCTCGCCACCCGGCTCATCGGCCGCATCCGCTCCATCTGGGACACCAAGGTCACCATCCGCGACCTGTTCCAGTGCCCGACCCCCGTCCTGCTCGCCGAACACATCGCCACCAGCACCGGCGGCGACCCGATGGAGACACTCCTCCCGATCCGGGCCGCGTCCGCCGGCTCCACCGAGGCCCCGCTCTTCTGCGTCCACGCGATCTCCGGGATGAGCTGGTCGTACGCCGGACTGCTCCGGCACATCGGCCGGCGGCCGCTCCTCGGCCTCCAGGCCCGCGAGCTGACCCACCCCGCGGACCGGCCCGCCGGCATCGAGGAGATGGCCGAGAGCTATGTGGCCCAGATCCGGTCGGCCCAGGCCCACGGTCCGTACCACCTGCTCGGCTGGTCGTTCGGCGGGCTGGTCGCGCAGGCCATCGCCGCCCGGCTGGAGGAGCAGGGCGAGGAGGTCGCCCTGCTGGCCCTGCTCGACTCCTACCCGCTGCCCGACGGGTTCCGGGCACCCGTCATCACCGGCCGGGAAGTGCTGACCGCCCTGCTCGGCGGCCGCGGCGCCGACATCGGCGTACGGTGCGCCGACACCGCCCCGGACGCCGGGGAACTGGCCGCCGTCCTGCGCGCCGAGGACGCCGTTCTCGGCGCACTCGAACCCGACCAGGCCGCCGCGGTCGTCACCGCGACCGCCGCCAACCTGGAGATGCGCTACCGGTACGTGCCCCGGCGCCGGTTCGGCGGCGACGCGGTGTTCTTCAACGCCGCCCGCACCCCCGCCGCGAGCACCGGGTCCCAGGCCTGGGCCCCCCATGTCCGGGGCCGCGTCGAGGAGTACGACATCGACTGCGAGCACTGGGACATGACCACGGCCGAACCCCTGCGCGAGATAGGGAAGATCCTGGCCGAGGAGTTGCGGGGGGTGCGCCACTGACCCACGCCCCCCAGGTGCCCGGACCCGCCGATCACGGCGGGGTCCGGGCACCTTCGCGTGCGGCGGACCGGCACCCCCAATTGCCCGCGGGCTGCCGCTTCCTCCGCCGGGCAGGGACTCGTCGCCCGCATAGCGTGAGGTCATCCGCAGGCCCCAGCTCCCGGCGACAGAAAGTCAAGGAAATGGTTGATCATTCCGGCTGGCGTGTCGGGGTAGCTTCGGCCCCCGTCCACCACGGCGAGATCCTGCAAGGCGTGTTCCCCGGCGACGGCGGGCTCACCCGAGGACTCGTCACACTTCCCTGCACCATCCACGTGACCCGCGCGACCTTCATCCCCGCCCCCGGCGCCGAGGTCACCGTCACACCGTCCTGGAAGGGCAAGGCCCGGCGCGCCGCGGAACTCGCGGTCCGCGCCGTGACCCCGCCGGACGCCGGGCCGGCCGGGGGACACCTGGACCTCAGCGGCGACGTACCGCTGTGCCGGGGCTTCGGCTCCTCCACCAGCGACGTCCTGGCGGCGATCTGGGCGGTGAAGGACGCCTTCGTCAGCCCCCTCCCCGCACAGGAGGTCGCCCGCATCGCGGTACGGGCGGAGACCGCGTCCGACTCCCTGATGTTCGAGGACTCGACCGTCCTGTTCGCCCAGCGCGAGGGCACCGTGATCGAGGACTTCGGCTACCGGATGCCCGCCCTGCGGGTCCTCGGCTTCGGCTCCCGTCCCGAGAACGGCGGACGCGGCGTGGACACCCTGGCACTCTCGCCGGCCCGCTACGGACAGGACGAGGTCGACCTCTTCACCCGGCTGCAGGCGATGCTCCGGGAGGCCATCCAGATGAAGGACGTGGCCCTGCTGGGCTCGGTCGCCACGGCCAGCACGGAGATCAACCAGCGTCATCTGCCGATCCCGGAACTCGACCGCATCCGGGACATCGCACGGACCACCGGAGCCGTCGGCATACAGGCGGCACACAGCGGGGACATCGCGGGACTCCTCTTCGACCGGGACGACCCCGAGGTCGAGGCGCGCACCGAACTGGCCCAGGACCTCCTCCAAGAGCTCGGAATCCACGAGCAGTGGAACTACACAACGGGTGACTGACATGACGACGACCACACTCCCCAAGGCGCACTCCTCGATCGTCGAGGCGACGGAGCTGCCCCGCATCATCAAGGTGACCGACAACCTCTACGCCGCGGCCTTCAGCCTGATGAAGCTGCTGCCCGCCCGCTACATCCTCGACCGCGCCGAGGCGGCCGGACTCATCTCCCCGGGCACCCGGATCATCGAGACCTCCTCGGGAACCTTCGCCCTGGGCCTGGCCATGGTCTGCCGGCTGCGCGGCTACCCGCTGACCATCGTCGGCGACTCCGCGATCGACCGGGACCTGCGCACCCGGCTCGAAATGCTCGGCACGACCGTGGAGATCGTCGAGCACACCGGCCAGACCGGCGGCATCCAGGGCGCCCGGCTCGCCCGCGTCGCCGAGCTGCGCCGCCAGTACCCCGACGCCTTCGTCCCCGGCCAGTACGACAACCCCGACAACCCCGGCGCCTACGGCGTCGTCGCCGACCTGATCGGCGACACCGTCGGATCCGTCGACTGCCTGGTCGGCCCGGTCGGCTCCGGCGGCTCGACCGGCGGCCTCGGCGCCGCCCTGCGCCAGACCGGCCCGGCCCTCCACCTGATCGGCGTCGACACCCCCGGCAGCATCATCTTCGGCAGCCCCGACGGCCCCCGCATGCTGCGCGGACTCGGCAGCAGCATCCACCCCGGCAACGTCAAGCACGCGGCGTACGACGAGGTCCACTGGGTGACCGCCCCCGAGGCTTTCCACGCCACCCACGAGCTCTACCGCGCCCACGGCCTGTTCATGGGCCCGACCAGCGGAGCCTCCTTCCAGGTGGCGTCCTGGTGGGCCGAGCGCAACCCGGACAGCACCGTCGTCATGGTCCTGCCCGACGAGGGCTACCGCTACCAGTCCACCGTCTACAACGAGAACTGGCTGCGCGAGCAGGACATCGTCCCCGCCCCCGCCGCCAACGGCCCGGTCACCGTCGAACACCCGCTGGACGCCCCCGCCGCCTGGTCCCGGCTGCTGTGGGCCCGCCGCGGCTTCGACGACGTGGTGATGCCGGTGGTCGAGTCATGAGCGAGCGTCTGCTGCTCCTGGTGGAGAGCAACACCACCGGCACCGGGCGGCTGTTCGCCCGGCGCGCCGCCGAACTCGGCGCGGTGCCCGTGCTGCTGTGCGCGGACCCCGGCCGCTACCCCTACGCCGCCGAGGACGGACTGCGGACCGTCGTCGTCGACACCTCCGACGAGACCGCGCTGTGGGCGGCCGTCCGCGCCCTGGAGGACAACGCCACCCTCGCGGGCGTCCTGACCAGCTCCGAGTACTACGTGCCGACCGCCGCCGCCCTGGCGTACCGGCTCGGACTGCCCGGCCCCTCGGCCGAGGCCGTACGGGCCTGCCGCGACAAGGCCGAGCAGCGCCGGACACTCACCGACGCCGGCATCGGCTCGCCGGGCTTCGAGGTCGTCACCGAGGCCGCCGGCGCCGTCGCCGCCGCCCGCTCCCTCGGACTGCCCGTCGTCGTCAAACCCGTACAGGGCTCGGGCAGCCTGGGCGTACGGCTCTGCTCCGACCTGACGGAGGTCGCCGAACACGCCGGGAACCTGCTGGCCACCACCGTCAACGAACGGGGCATCGCCGCCCCGGGCCGGATCCTGGTCGAGGAGTACCTGACCGGACCGGAGTTCTCCGTCGAGGTCTTCGGCACCGAGGCCGTCGTCACCGTCGCCAAGCACGTCGGCGCACCGCCCTCCTTCGTCGAGACCGGCCACGACGTGCCCGCCGCACTCCCCGGCGCACAGGAGATCGCGCTGCGCGAGACCGCCGTACGCGCCGTCCGCGCGCTCGGCCTGGGCTGGGGGGCCGCCCATGTCGAACTGCGCCTCACCGGACCCGGGTCCGCCGCCGTCATCGAGGTCAACCCCCGGCTGGCCGGCGGCATGATCCCCGAACTGGTCCGCCGCGCCTGCGGCATCGACCTCGTCCGCGCCCAGGTGCTCGCCGCCCTCGGCACCGCACCCGAACTGGACCGCACCGGCTACGCCCGCGCCTCGATCCGGTTCCTCACCGCCGCCCAGGACGGCATCCTCGCCCCGGCCGCCGCACTCGCCGACGTCGTGGAACGCGCCCGCACGGTCCCCGGCACCGTCGAGGCGGTGCTCTACCGCGCCCCCGGCGAACCGGTGGGCCCCGCCGAGGACTTCCGGGGCCGGGTCGGCCACGCCATCGCCGTCGCCGACCGCTCGGTACGGGCCGCCGAGGCCGCCGGACGCGCCGTCGACCTGCTCGGCCGGGCCCTGATCCACGCCGTGCACACCGAGGAGGCACTCGCATGACCGTGGCGACCGCGCGCGGCGTCGACACCGGCCGGCTCAAGGCCGCGCTCGACGCCGAGGCGCACCGCATCGTCTACGACCAGTACCTGCCGGAGGCCACCGACGGGCTCGGCGACGAGCTCCGCTGCATCAGCGAGGTCGACCGCGCCCACCTGGTCATGCTCACCGAACGCGGCATCGTGGACGCCGACCGGTCCGCCGCCCTGCTGCGCACCATCGGTGAACTGCGCGAGCAGGACTTCGCACCGGTCCGCGCCCTCCCGATGCCGCGCGGCGTCTACCTGGCGTACGAGGGACACCTCATCGAACAGCTCGGCGACCGCATCGGCGGCATCCTGCACACCGGCCGCTCGCGCAACGACCTCAACGCCACCACCACCCGGCTCAAGACCCGCGCTCCCTACCGGGCCCTGCTGGACGCGGTCGACCGGCTGGCCGGGGTGCTCCTGGCCAAGGCCGAGGAGTACCGCGACGTGGTCATGCCCGCCTACACCCACGGCCAGCCGGCCGTCCCGATCGGCTACGGCCACTACCTCGCCGGAATCGCCGCCGGAGTGCTGCGGGCCTACCGGTCGCTGCTGGACGCCGGACGCCAGCTCGACGTCAACCCGCTGGGCGCCGGTGCGATCGGCGGCACCTCCGTACCCATCGACCCCCGGCGCACCGCCGAACTCCTCGGCTTCGACTCCGCCGCGCCCAACTCCGTCGACGCGGTGGCCTCCCGGGACTTCGTCCTGGAACTGCTCTCCGCCTCCGCCGTCCTCGGGGTCGTACTGGCCCGTGCCGGACGGGACCTGAGCACCTGGACCTCCGAGGAGTTCGGACTGCTCCGGGTCGGTGACACACTCGTCGGCTCCAGCTCGATGATGCCGCAGAAACGCAACCCCTTCCTGCTCGAACACATCCAGGGCCGGTCCTCCGCGAGCCTCGGCGCCTTCGTCGCCGCCGCCTCCGCGATGACCACCGGCGGCTACACCAACGCCATCGCGGTCGGCACCGAGGCCGTCCGGCACCTGTGGCCCGGACTGCGCGGCACCACCGACGCGGTGACCCTGCTGAGCCTGGTCGTGGCGGGCACCGAGCCCGAGCGGGACCGCATGGAGCGGCGGGCCGTGGACGGCTTCACCTCCGCCACGTACCTGGCGGAACGGCTCGTCCTGGACGGGACCCCGTTCCGGGCCGCGCACCACCAGGTCGGCGAGACCGTACTCGACGCCCTGGAGACCGGCCGGTCCCTGGAGGACGCGGCGGCCTTCGACGCCGTCGAGGACGGCGGGCTCGCCCCCGACCGGGTGATGGCGGCCTGCGCCCACGGCGGCGGCCCCGGCTCGGCCGCCGGCGGAATCCACGCGCTCACCGCCCGGCTGGACGCCCTGCGGGCCGAGTCCGCCGCCCGGCACGCCCGCTGGAGCGACGGAGCCGCGCTGCTGTCGCAGGCCGTGGCCGAGGCGGTGACGTCATGTCGGCAGAAGTGACCGAGCGCCCCGTGGACCACGGCAACGGGCACCCCCCGGGGAAGGGACTGCGCGGCCACCGCGACTTCCGGCTGCTGTGGATCGGCGAGACGACCAACCGCGTCGGCATCAACATCACCGCCGTCGCCATGCCCCTGGTGGCGGTGGTCACGCTCGACGCGAGCACCTTCGCGGTGAGCGTGCTGGCCGCCGCCCCCTGGCTGCCCTGGCTGCTGATCGGCCTGCCCGCCGGAGCCTGGGTGGACCGGATGCGGCGCCGCCCGATCATGGTGGTCTGCAACGTGCTCCCGCTGGTCCTCCTGGCCAGCGTGCCGGTGGCGGGCTGGCTCGGGGTCCTGACGATGACCCAGCTCCTCGCCGTCGCCCTGGCCAACGGGTTCGCCGCGGTGTTCTTCGGGATCTCGTACAAGGTCTACGTGCCCTCCCTCGTCGGTCCCGAAGACCTCCAGGAGGCCAACGCCAAGCTCCAGGGCAGCGAATCGGTGGCCCAGGTCGCCGGACTCGGCGGCGGCGGTCTGCTCGCCCAGATCTTCGGCGCCACCTCCGGCCTCCTCGTCAACTCGGGAACCTTCCTGGTCTCCGCGCTCTGCCTGCTGGGCATCCGCAGCAAGGAACCGGTCCCCGAACGGCCGACGGAGCACCGGGCCCTGCGCCGGGACATCAAGGAGGGCGTCCGGTACACCTTCAAGGACCCCTACCTGCGCGTCCTCACCCTGTACGGCACCGCCACCAACCTGCTCCTGACCGCCGAGGCGGCGATCATCCCGGTCTTCATCATCAGGGAACTGGGCGTCCCCGAGGGCGCCACCGGCTGGCTCCTCGCCTCCAGCAGCGTCGGCGGCATCCTCGGCGCCACCTTCTCCAAACGGCTGATCGCACGGTTCGGATCGGCCCGCGGTCTGCTCGTCACCACCATCGCCAGCGCCCCGTTCGCCCTGCTCATCCCGATGACGGGAACGGACTGGACGCTGTCCGCACTGGTCGTCGGGAGCGCGGTCCTCTCGCTCGGCGTCGTCCTCGCCAACGTGATCCAGGGAGCGTTCCGCCAGCGCTACTGCCCGCCCCAGCTGCTCGGCCGCGTCTCGGCCAGCGTCTCGGTCGCGAACTTCGGCGCCATCCCCTTCGGATCCCTGCTCGGCGGAACTCTCGGCACCGCCCTCGGTCTGCGGCCCACCCTGTGGCTGCTCACCGCGGGACTCGCCCTGACCCCGCTGCTCCTGCTGATCGGGCCGCTGCGCCGCCGGCGCGACCTGCCGGTCGCACCGGCGACGCCATGACGCCCGACTCACCTGTCACTCTCGCAAGAACAGGAGAGACCCCGTGGAACAGATGCTGCCCAGAATCGTCCGTGAGCTGCCACCCCCTGGCTCACTCGATCTCTGGCTCCTGAGGGTCTCGGATGTCCCCAACGGCATCCTGGACGAACAGGTACTCGACGCGACCGAGCGTCAGCGTGCCGCCACCCTCATGCACGCCGCCGACCGCACCCGGTTCACGGCCGCGCATGTCGCCCTCCGCCGGCTGCTCGGCTCCTACCTGAGCCTGCGCCCCGAGGACGTCCACCTCGGCAGGGACCTCTGCCCCTGCTGCGGCGGACCGCACGGCAGACCCACCGTGCTCGATATCGACGACCGGCTGTTCTTCTCGCTGTCCCACCGCGGCGACCTCGCGGTCGTCGGGACCGCCGCGGCCCCCATCGGGGTCGATGTGGAACTCGTGCCGGACCAGGACGGCACCGCCGATCTCGCCGCGATGCTGCACGTGGACGAACAGGCCGAACTGGCGGCGCTGGCACCGCCCGCCCGGCCCCGGGCACTGGCCCGGCTGTGGACCCGCAAGGAGGCCTACCTCAAGGGCCTCGGCACGGGGCTCGGCCGCGACCCGTCCCTCGACTACGTCGGCTCGGGACGCCCCGAAGGACCGTACCCGCCGTCCGGCTGGACCCTCGTCGACGTTCCGGTGGACCGGGGCTACGCGGCGGCGGTGGCGGTCCACGGAGAGCTCACCATGGACGGCCTCCTGGTCCGCCGGCTCGCCGGCATCGACGTCGTACGGCATACCTGCGACGTCCCGCAGACGGCGAAGAACCCGCCCTGACCACCACCGGGACCGCCGGGTGCGTCCGCCGCGGTGACCACCCGGCGGCGGGCCCGCACCACCCGGCCGCTCCCGCCGCGGCTGCCGTTCCCCGCGACGTCCTCGCCCCCATCCCTCCGGACCCTTGGAACTGACGATGTCAAACGCTGTGAAGCAGGCCCCCGCGGCCCTCCTCCCGCACACGCGACCCCGTACCACCGGGCAGCCGGACACCGGCGCCGGGCACGTGACGGGCGCCCAGTCCCTCATCCGGTCGCTCGAAGAGGCCGGCGTGGACACCGTGTTCGGCATTCCCGGCGGGGCGATCCTGCCCGCCTACGACCCGATGATGGACTCCACCCGGCTCCGCCACGTACTGGTCCGCCACGAGCAGGGCGCCGGGCACGCGGCCACCGGCTACGCCCAGGCCACCGGCAAGGTCGGCGTCTGCATGGCCACCTCCGGCCCCGGCGCCACCAACCTGGTCACCCCGATCGCCGACGCGTACATGGACTCCGTCCCGCTGGTCGCGATCACCGGCCAGGTCTCCTCCAAGTCCATCGGCACGGACGCCTTCCAGGAGGCGGACATCGTCGGCATCACCATGCCGGTCACCAAGCACAACTTCCTGGTCACCCACGCGGACGACATCCCGCGGACGGTCGCCGAGGCGTTCCGGATCGCCTCCACCGGCCGCCCCGGACCGGTGCTCATCGACATCACCAAGGACGCCCTCCAGGCGAGTACCACCTTCCGCTGGCCCACCGCCACCGAACTGCCCGGCTACCGCCCCGTCACCAAACCGCACGCCGGGCAGATCCGCGAGGCCGCCCGGCTCATCGCCGACGCGAGCCGCCCGGTCCTCTACGTCGGCGGCGGCGTGCTCAAGGCACGGGCCACGGTCGAACTGCGCGCCCTCGCCGAACTGACCGGCGCCCCCGTGGTCACCACCCTGATGGCGCTCGGCGCCTTCCCCGGCAGCCACCGGCAGCACGTGGGCATGCCCGGCATGCACGGGGACGTCGCCGCGGTCGCCGCCCTCCAGAAGGCCGACCTGATCGTCGCCCTGGGCGCCCGCTTCGACGACCGCGTCACCGGCAGGCTGGACGGCTTCGCCCCGCACGCCAAGGTCGTCCACGCCGACATCGACCCGGCGGAGATCTCCAAGAACCGCCTCGCCGACATCCCGATCGTCGGGGACGCCCGCGAGGTCCTCGCCGCCCTCGCCGCCGCCGTACGCTCCGACCGGGAGGACGGGCGCGTCGGGGACTACGCCGCCTGGTGGCGGGAGCTGGACCACTGGCGCTCCACCTACCCGCGCGGTTACGAGCCCCCCGCCGACCCCGGGCTGCTCTGCCCGCAGCAGGTCATCCAGCGGATCGGCCAACTCGCCCCGGCGGGGACGCTGTTCGCGTCCGGTGTGGGGCAGCACCAGATGTGGGCGGCGCAGTTCCTCCCGCACGAGGAGCCGGGCACCTGGTTCAACTCGGGCGGTGCCGGGACGATGGGGTACGCGGTCCCCGCCGCGATGGGCGCCAAGGCCGGCCGCCGCGACCGCACGGTCTGGGCGATCGACGGCGACGGCTGCTTCCAGATGACCAACCAGGAACTCACCACCTGTGCGCTCAACAACATCCCGATCAAGGTCGCCGTCATCAACAACGGCGCCCTCGGGATGGTCCGCCAGTGGCAGAACCTCTTCTACGGGGCACGGTTCTCCAACACCGTGCTCCACGACGGCGCCACCAACGCCTCCACCGGATCGGCCCGGGGCACCGGCTCCGCGACCAACCGGGGCACCCGCGTCCCGGACTTCGTCCAGCTCTCGGAGGCGATGGGCTGTGTGGGCCTGCGCTGCGAGAGCCCCCTCGAACTCGACACGATCATCGAGAAGGCCAACGCGATCAACGACCGCCCCGTCGTGGTGGACTTCATCGTCCAGCAGGACGCGATGGTGTGGCCGATGGTCCCGGCCGGTACCTCCAACGACGACATCATGGCCGCACGTGACGTACGCCCCGACTTCGGCGACTTCGCGGACGACTGAGAGGACCCTCCGACATGTCCCAGCACACGCTCTCCGTCCTGGTCGAGGACACCCCCGGCATCCTCGCCCGCGTGGCCGCCCTGTTCTCGCGCCGCGGCTTCAACATCGACTCGCTCGCGGTCGGCACCACCGAGCACCCCGACCTCTCCCGGATCACGGTCGTCGTCCGGGTCGAGAACCAACTGGCCCTGGAACAGGTGACCAAGCAGCTCAACAAGCTGGTCAACGTCCTGAAGATCGTGGAGCTGGAGGCGGACTCCGCCGTCCAGCGCGAACTGGTCCTGGTCAAGGTCGCCGCCGGCAACGGGACCCGGGCCCAGGTCATCCAGATCGGCGAACTCTTCCGGGCCAGAACCGTCGACGTGTCACCCGACGCCGTCACCCTCGAAGCGACCGGCTCCGGCGACAAGCTCGACGCGATGCTCCGGATGCTGGCCGGCTTCGGCATCAAGGAACTCGTCCAGTCCGGCGCCATCGCGATCGGCCGCGGCTCCCGGCCCCTGGCCGACCGCTCCACCCGCGAGACCCGCCCGATCCGCCTGACCCCCGCCACCGCCCCGGTCACCGCCGAGGCGCAGAGCGCCTAGTACGCACCCCGCACACCTGTCCGCACACCCTCATGATCCAGGAAACAAGGAGAACCACCATGCCCGCCGAGCTGTTCTACGACGACGACGCCGACCTGTCCATCATCCAGGGCCGTAAGGTCGCGGTCATCGGTTACGGGAGCCAGGGGCACGCGCACGC
>NZ_JBSFKL010000024.1:0-68913 GCF_053598535.1 Streptomyces sp. NPDC001108 | reverse complement strand
CTCCGATACTGGATGTATCGGGGTGACCCCGACAACGCGGCGAGCGTGCGTGCCGGGCGCCGCACGGCAGGCGGCAGTTTGAAGACAGGTCCTAGGGCGAGTGGGAAGGCGGTTCAGTCCAGCCCGCCGCCGACCACCGGCAGCTCCAGCACGCCGGTGTCCTGCGGGGCGCTGACGACCGTCACCGGCTTGATCCCCCGGTTGCCGGAGTACGCGGTGTCGCTCGCCGCGATCGCGAATTCGAGCCGGTGGCCCGTCTCGTAGCGGTGGACGATGCCCGGGAGCCGTACGGTGAACGGGCGGGTGACATCGGGGACCCGTACCGGTGCGACCAGCCGGTTGACCAGGCTCCTGGTGCCGTCCGGGGCGACGTCGTAGACCTTGGCGAACAGGACGAGCCGGTCGGCGGCGTCGCCGCTGTTCTGGACCCGCTCCGTCGCCGGCGAGACGACCTTCAGGGTGGCCTTCGGCGCGCCGACGACGTCGACGGGGGACGTCAGCGGGGCGCTGGTCCAGCCGAGGTAGGTGCCCTTGATGTCGTAGGGCTTCGGGTCGGGCAGCCCGATGACCCCGGCGAGCGAACTCTCCGAATGACTGGTCGGAACCAGCCAGTTGGCGTACTGGCGGCTGCCCCGGACGACCTCGGACCGGTCACCGACGAGCTTGCCGTCGCCGGAGAGGTACATCTTCCGCGACAGGGCCGGTACGGCGGACGCCGTGCCGTATCCGCTCTGCCAGTCGCGGTAGTAGGCGAAGGCGGGGCCGGTGTCGGCGCTCCGGTCGCCCTGGAGGTAGCGGTCGAACCAGGCGAGGACGCGCCGGCCGACGTAGCTGCCCTCCAGGTTGCCCTGGCCCAGGTCGAGTTCGCCGGGCTTCTGGCCGCCGCTGTGGCCCCAGGACTGCCAGATCATCCTGGTGGTGGTTCCCTGCGCCCTGAGCTTCTCGTAGGTGGCGGTGGCCTCGTTCAGGTTGAACAGGCTGTCGGTCTGGCCCTGGACGATCAGGGTGGGCGCCTTGACCTTGCCGAGGTAGTCGACCGGGGAGACGCTGCGCGCGTAGTCGAGCATCGCGGTGGTGCGGTCGACCGGGAAGCTGCCGGAGTTGAGCAGCCGGACGGTGTCGCAGGCGGGGGTCGCGAAGTGCAGGCAGGCGAGGTTGTTGATCCGGGACGGGTCCAGGCTCGCGTTGAGGAGGGTCTGCCCCTCCCCCATCAGGTAGAAGCCGTTGGTCCACTGCCACTTGAAGACCCCGGCGGTGTCGGAGGAGACACCGGTGCGGGCGTCGGCGCTGTTCGGGGCGAGCGCGTACGCGAGGTCGTTCCAGGTGATCAGCGGGACGAGGGCGTCGACCCGGTGGTCGACGGAGGCGGTGGCCAGTTGGACGGCGCCGCCGTACGAGCCGCCGATCATGCCGACCCGGGGGTCGCCCGCGCCGTCCTGGACGACGTAGTCGGCCCGGGTGCCGTCGTCGGCGGCGCGGGTCCCGGCGAGGAAGTCGATGAGGCCGGCGGCCGCCCGGCCGTCGACGGCCGGGTCGTCGAGGGTGATGAGGCAGCCCGACTTGCCGAAGCCGAGGCCGGAGTAGACCAGGCCGACGTAGCCGCGCGAGGCGAACGCCTTGCCGATGGCGTCGGTCGTGCCGTCCGACTTGCTGCCGCCGAAGCCGTTGGTGGCGAGGACGGCGGGGGCCGGGTGGCCGGCGTCGGCCCCGGCGGGGCGGTACAGGTCCGCGTCGACGGTGCAGGAGCGGCCACCGGCCCGGACGGTGAACTTCAGCGGGGTGACGGTGTATCCGCCCGCCCCGTCGGCGGTCGCCCTCGCCGCACCGGTGAGGACCAGCGGTGCGGCGAGGGCGGCCCCGGCCACCCAGGCGAGCGACCTGCGGGAGGTCGTCCGGTATCCGGACCGGGGGCGGGACACAGCACGCGACACGAGGACCTCCACACCGAGAGCGCTTACCGAACGGTAAGTAACGGAACGCGCTCATGCTGTGACGGCGTCGCGAGGCTGTCAACGTCCCGGACGGCGATTCCTGAACACTGCTCAACTTCTTTACGAATCGACGGGGTTCAGCGCAGGGCGGGCTCCTCGACGGTGAGGGTGGCGGGACCGCCGTCGGCCGGGGCGTCCAGCACCGCGGACACCCCGAGCGGCACGGTGAGCGAGGTCGGCCCGTGGCCGAAGCCCAGCTCCTCGACGACCGGCACGCCGAGCGGTCCCAGCCGGTCGGCGAGCACGGCCCGCACCCGCTCGTACGGCCCGCAGCCCGACCACGACCCGCAGACCACCCCGGCGATCCCGTTCAGCGCCCCGGCCCGCAGCAGCTGGGTGAGGATGCGGTCGAGGCTGTACGGGTCCTCGCCGGTGTCCTCGATCGCCAGCAGCCCGCCGCGCGCCGAGGTCCGGGCGGACGGTGTGCCGAGGTCGGCGGCGAGCAGGCTGACGCAGCCGCCGTAGACGATGCCGCGGGCCCGGCCGGGCACCAGCGCCCGCGCGGCGGGCAGGCCGAGCGTCCGCACCGACTCCGGCGCGAACAGGGTGGTCCGCAGCGACTCCTGGGTGTCCGGGTCCTTGAGGAACGTCTCCGTCGCGGCCATCGGGCCGTGCAGGGTGACGATCCCCAGATGCCGGGCGAACGCCTCGTGGAGCACGGTGACGTCGCTGTAGCCGACGAACACCTTCGGCCCCGCCGCGCGCATCGCCGCCCAGTCGACGAGGTCGGCCGTCCGGTGGGCGCCGTACCCGCCGCGGGCGCAGATCACCGCGTCCACGGACGGGTCGCACCAGGCCGCCTGGAGGTCGGCGGCCCGTGCCTCGTCGGTGCCCGCGAGGTAGTCGAGCCGGGGGTGGACCGCCCGCGCGTGCGGGGCCTCGACGACCTCCAGGCCCCAGCCGCGCAGGATGTCCAGCCCCGCCTCCATCCGGTCGGCCGGGACCGGGCCGCTCGGCGACACGACGGCGACCCGGGCCCCGGGGCGCAGCCGGGCGGGGCGGGTCAGTGGTTCGAGGGTCGGGGGTTCGAGGGTCACCGCTTCAGCTCCAGCGGGGGTACGTCGGCGTGCTCGGCTCCGAAGACCTGCCCGTACAGGGAGAGTTCGGCCTCCAGTGCGCGGATCATGGTGTCGGCGCGGCGGAAGCCGTGGCCCTCGCCCTCGAAAGTGAGGTAGGCGTGCGGGATGCCGCGTCCGTCGAGTGCGGCGAGGAAGCGTTCGCACTGGACGGGCGGGCAGATCGGGTCGTCCAGCCCCTGGAGCAGCAGGAAGGGGGTGGTGAGCCGGTCGACGCGGCCGACCGGGGAGCGGTCGCGGTAGCGGTCCGGGACCTCGGCGAGCGGGCCGACCAGGGACTCCAGGTACTGGGACTCGAAGTCGTGGGTCTCGCCGGTCCCCCAGCCGGTCAGGTCGAGGATCGGGTAGATGATCGTCCCGCAGGCGTAGACGTCGGTTCCGGTCAGCGAGGCGGCGGTGGTCCAGCCGCCGGCGCTGCCGCCGCGGATGGCGAGCCGGCGCCGGTCGGCGGTGCCCTCCTTCGCCAGCGCCTCGGCGACGGCGGCGCAGTCCTCGACGTCGACGACGCCCCACTGGTCGCGCAGCCGGTTGCGGTACTCCCGGCCGTAGCCGGTGGAGCCGCCGTAGTTGACCTCGGCGACGCCGATGCCGCGCGAGGTGAAGTAGGCGATCTCCAGGTCGAGCACGAGGGCGGCGTGGCCGGTGGGGCCGCCGTGCGCCCAGACCACGTAGGGCGGCAGTTCTCCGGCGGGGGCGGTGTGGTCGGGGTTGCGCGGCGGGTAGAGGTGGGTGTGGATCTCGCGTCCGCCGGGGCCGGTGAAGGTGCGCTGTTCGGGCCTCGGGTAGTAGACGGGGTCGACGACGTCCCGGTGCGGCGCGCCGATGACCCGGGTGCGGCCGGTCGCGGTGTCCAGCTCGACCACTTCGTACCCGCTGTACGGGCTCGCCGCCACGCCGACGACGCGGCTGCCGTGCGCGGTGAGGGTCTCGGCCCATTCGGTCCAGGGTCCGGCGGCGTCGACGAGTTCGCCGGTCCGGGGGTCGAGGATGCCGAGCGTGGTGGTGCCCTTGCCGTGGATGGTGGCGATCAGCCCGTTGTCCAGCGGCCGGAACCAGGCGAGGCCGATCTTCCAGAGGGGGCCGGCGAACTCCTGCTCGCGGGGGCAGAGGGCGACCGCGCCCCGGTCCGGGTCGTCGCGGTAGAGGTTCCACCAGCCGCCGCGGTCACTGGCGAACAGCAGCCGCCCGTCGGCGTCCCACTCGATCTGCGGCACCGACTCCTCGGGGCCGCCGAGGTGGGACCGGATGTGGTGGAAGGTGCCGTCCTCGGCCACGTCCGCGAGCATCACCTCGGTGCCGTCCCACGGCATCCGGGGGTGGTCCCAGGCGATCCACGCCGCCTGTGTGCCGTCCGGCGAGAGCTTGGGCCCGGTGACGAAACGGTGGCCGTCGTCGCCGAGTTCGCGGACCGCCCCGCGGTCGTCGGCGGCCGAGCCGTCGAGCGGTACGGCGGCGATCACCCGGCGCAGTTCGGTGGGGCCCTCGCCGGTGAACTCCTCCAGGACGCACCAGACCTCGCCCCGCTCGGCATGGAGCTGGGGGTCGACCCAGCGCAGCCCGCCACCGGTGGCGGAGAGCGGGGTGAGCGGGCGGGGCGCGTCCGGCCCGTCGGGGGCGTAGGCGTAGAGCCGCTGGTCGGCGAAGTGGACGAAGACGATCAGCGGGCCGCCCTCGGCGCGGGCCGCCCCGGCCCAGGGCACTCCGCCGTACTCGATGACCCGGCTCCGTACGTTCCACGGGGCGGGCAGGACGGATTCGGTCGTGCCGTCGGCCCGGCGGCGGACCAGGGCGCGGCGGCCGGACTCGGCGGGGCGCGGTTCCGTCCACCACACCTCGTCGCCGACGGTGCCGGCGTACTCCGGGCGGCCGTCCTGGGAGGCGGCGAGCGCGGCGTCGATCGGCGAGGGCCAGGTTCCGTGGGGCCCGGTGTGCTGCATGTGTCGATTCCCCCTCTGCCGTCAGGCAGTACGCAGGTAGTGGTCGAGGACGCGGACGCCGAAGTGCAGGGCGTCGACCGGGACGCGTTCGTCGACTCCGTGGAAGAGCGCCTGGTAGTCGAAGCCGACGGGCAGCTTCAGCGGCGAGAAGCCGTAGCCGGTGATGCCGAGCCGGGAGAACTGCTTGGCGTCGGTGCCGCCCGACATGCAGTACGGCACGACGTGGCCGTCCGGGTCGAAGCGCTCGATCGCGGCGCGCAGTTTCGCGAAGGTGGGCGAGTCGACGGGGGCCTGGAGCGGGATCTCCCGGTGGTGGAACTCCCAGTCGACGTCGGGGCCGGTCAGTCGGTCCAGGGTGGCGTGGAACTCGTCCTCGCCGCCGGGCACCATCCGGCCGTCGACGAACGCGGTGGCGTGGCCCGGGATGACGTTGACCTTGTATCCGGCGTCCAGCATCGTCGGGTTGGAGCTGTTGCGGACGGTGGGTGCGACCAGGTCGGCGGCGGGGCCGAGCTTGCCGAGCAGTTCGTCCACGTCGAAGCCGGGGGCGTCGAGGTCGGGGCGGATGCCGTGGAGGGCGGCGATCTCGGTGAGCGCGGCGCGGACCGTGGGGGTGAGCCGGACGGGCCATGCGTGGGCGCCGATCCGGGCGACGGCGGCGGCGAGCGCGCTGACCGCGTTGTTCCGGTTGACCTTGGAGCCGTGTCCGGCCTTGCCGTGCGCGGTGAGTTTCAGCCAGGCGGTGCCGCGTTCCCCGGCGGCGATCGGGTAGAGCGGCATGTCGGGTCCGGCGTGGAAGGTGAAGGCGCCGGACTCGCTGATGCCCTCGGTGCAGCCCTCGAAAAGATCGGCGTGCCGGTCGGCGAGGAAGCCCGAGCCGTCGTCGGCGCTGGCCTCCTCGTCGGCGGTGTACGCGATGACGATGTCGCGGCGGGGCCGGATCCCGGCCCGCGCCCAGCCGCGTACGACGGCCAGGACCATCGCGTCCATGTTCTTCATGTCGATGGCGCCGCGTCCCCAGACGACGCCGTCGCGGACCTCGCCGGAGAAGGGGTGCACGGTCCAGTCGGCGGCCTCGGCCGGGACCACGTCGAGGTGGCCGTGGACGAGGAGGGCGTCGGCCGAGGGGTCGGTGCCGGGGATGCGGGCGACCACGTTGGTGCGTCCGGGGGTCCGCTCCAGCAGGGTCGGTTCGATCCCGGCGGCGGCCAGCCGCTCGGCGACGTACTCGGCGGCCGGCCGTTCCCGGCACTCGCCGTCACCCCGGTTGGTGGTGTCGATCCTGATCAGCTCGGAGGTGAAGGTCACCGATTCGTCGAGCGCCTGCCGGTCGACGCCGCCCTGGGTACCGGTCGCGTCAGCCATACTGTTCCTCCACGGCGGACGACACGATCGTCGTCACGGCCTTGAACGTGCGGATTCCTTCGTACATCGTCGCGCTGGTGTAGGCGACGCGCCGTTCACCGCTGGGCGCCACGCCGGGGACGACGGTGGCCGCCTGGGCCAGGTGCTCGGCGTCGAACTCCAGCTCCACGGTGAAGGGGCCGCCCGCGACGGGTTCGTACCGTCCGGCGAGCGCGGTGGCCTCCTTGGCAGCGGCCCTGATGTCGGCCGCGGTGCGGGCCGGGGTGCGGCAGACGGCCGCGTACCGCGACACGTAGTCCTTGACCGCGACCTTGCGGGCCGCCGGGGCGTACCCCTCCGCGTCCACGCAGGTCAGGTTGTCGCCGGTGACCAGGACGACGGGGATCCCGTACTCGGCGACGACATGGGCGTTGAGCAGGCCCTCGCTGGCGCGGGCGCCGTTGAGCCAGACGCCGGTGATGGAGTTGGCGAGGTAGGTGTGGGCGAGGACCCCTTCCGCGCCGGCGCCGGTGTGGTAGCCGATGAAGGCGATGGCGTCGACGTCCCCGTGCTGGATGCCCTCGACCATGGAGAGGGACTTGTGTCGCCCGGTGAGCATCTCGACCCGGTCGTCCAGCCGCTCCAGCAGGAGGTTCCGCATGGACCAGTGGGCCTCGTTGACGAGCACCTCGTCCGCGCCGCCGTCGTAGAAACCGAGCGCCGCCGCGTTCACGTCGGAGGTGAACATGGCGCGGCACCGCTCCCACTGGGGCGTGCCCGGCAGCACGTCGGCGGGCCAGGTGACGCCGGTGGCGCCTTCCATGTCCGCGCTGATCAGGATCTTCATGCCGGGCCACGGTACGCGCCCGAGAACCGCCAGGCCAGAGCCACGAGCACGTTCAATGGTCCAGTCCTCCGAAGGGTGCGCGACGCACACCGCGAACGGGCGCATCACGGACACCGGGCCCTGCGGGGGCGGCGCCGGTGCCCCCGGGTCGCCTTGACACATTCCACTACCCCAGACCATGATTCCATTAATTGACTAATGGAATTGAGGCGAAGTGCATGGCAGACGCATTGACTCCGGCCGGCTCGTCCGGTGCCTGGGCCCTGGAGGCCCGTGGCCTGGGTAAGCGCTACCGTCGCGGCCGGGCGCTGGAGGATGTCTCCTTCCGGCTGCCGGCCGGCCGGATCTGCGGCCTGGTCGGCCCCAACGGAGCCGGGAAGAGCACCCTGCTCGGCATCACGACCCGTCAGGTGCAGCCCACGGAAGGCAGCCTGAGCATCTTCGGCGTGCCGGTGGACGACCCCCGGGCGATGCCGAGATTCGCGTTCCTCGGCCAGGACAAGCCGCTGTTCAAGCGGTTCACCGTGGCCGAGACCCTGCGCATGGGCAGCGAGCTCAACCCCAACTGGGACGCGGCCTCGGCGGAGCGGATCGTCCGGGCGGGCCAGGTGCCGATGGACGCCAAGGTGGGCACGCTCTCCGGCGGCCAGCGCACCCGCGTCGCGTTCGCCCTCGCCTTCGGCAAGCGGCCCGATCTGCTGCTGCTCGACGAGCCGATGTCGGACCTCGACCCGCTGGCCCGCCACGACATGAGCACGCTGCTGATGTCCGAGGCGGTCGAGCACGGCACCACCGTCGTCATGTCCTCCCACATGCTCTCCGAGCTCGAGGACATGTGCGACTACCTGCTGGTGCTCGCGGGCGGCCGGCTCCGGATGGCGGGGGACGCGGACGCGCTCGTCCCGGCCCACTCGCTGGTGACCGGACTCGCCACGGACGGCGACCCGGCCGCCCTGCTCGCCCCCCACACGGTCATCGAGTACCGCGTCCAGGGCCGGCAGTTCCACGCGCTGGTCCGGCCCCGGGGCCCGCTGTCCGGCGACTGGGTGGTCGCCGAACCCAGCCTGGAGGAAGTCCTCCTGGCCCATCTGCGCTCGCCGCAGGCGCCCCCCTTGTTCACACCCGGTGCCCGTACCGAGGCCGAAGGGAGCCACACCGCATGAGCACCACCCTCACCGAAGCCCCCCGGTCCGGCGACACCACCAAACCGCGGCTGCTGCGCGGGCTGAGCTGGCTCGTCGTGCGCCAGCACCGGGGCGCCCTGCTCACCCTGCTCGGCGCGACCGTCCTCGGCTCGCTCTGGATCATGTACGAGCGCAGCAGCATGAAGGACGTCCTGACGGCCGCGGGCTGGCCGGAGAAGGACGTCATGTCGCTGAACTTCGACTCCGACGGCGTCAACCTCGTGGTCAGCGCGCTCGGGGCGCTGCCGCTGCTGCTCGCCGTCTTCATCGGCGCCCCGCTGATCGCGGGCGACAAGGAGAACGGCACCGCGCAACTGGTCACCACCCAGTCCGTCTCGCGCGGACGCTGGGCGGTGGCGAAGCTCGCCTGGACCTACGGCGCGGTGCTGGTGACCGGCGTGGTGCTGTCGGTCGTCTTCACCTGGTGGTGGAAGCCCTACCGCTCGGTGTTCCCGTACGACTGGGCGAGCGGGTCGATCTTCGACATCACCGGACCGGTGCTCCCCGCCCTCTGCCTCTTCCTGACCGCCGTGGGCATCACCATCGGCGTGCTGGTGCGCCGGACCCTCCCGGCGATGGCGGCCGGACTCTTCTTCTCCTGGGGCTTCGGGGTGTTCTGGGACGAGATGATCGTCCGCCTCGCCTCGACCCGCACGCTCGTCTACCCGCTCGACGCCGACATGCCCGCGCGGCTGAACGACTCGCTGGAGGTGGACCGCTGGATCAGCTCCGCCGACGGACACCTCTACGGCTGGGGCCTGTGCTCCAAGACCACCGAGAAGGCCACGGACGCGTGCATCGAGAAGCACGGCATCGTGAACAATGTCTACGAGTACCTGGAGTACAACCAGATGGGCGGCATGCAGTGGCTCGGGGCGGCCCTGCTGCTCGCGGGCACCGCGGTGCTCACCGCGTTCGTCCTGTGGCGGGTGTCCCGTCGACCGCTCTAGAGCCTGGCAGACGGGAAGGTGAAGGCAGTGGTCGTGTTCCGGATCGACCGGCGCAGCGGAGTGGCCACGTACCTCCAGATCGTGCGCCAGGTCGAGCAGGCGCTGCGGATGGGCGCCCTGGAGGAGGGTGACCGGCTGCCCACGGCCGCGCAGGTGGCGGCCGACACCAAGGTCAACCCGAACACCACGCTCAAGGCGTACCGGGAGCTGGAGCGGGCGGGTCTCGCCGAGGTGCGGCAGGGTGCGGGCACCTTCATCACCCGCACCCTCGTCCCGCCGCAGGCGAGCACCGACTCCCCGCTGCGCGCCTCGCTCGCCGAGTGGCTGACCGAGGCGAAGGGCCAGGGACTCAGCGGCCAGGAGGTGGACGCCCTCTTCCGCTCGGCGTACGCGGCCGTGTACCCGCCCGAGGCGGACACCGGCTGACCACGCGCTCCGGTACGTACGGCCGCTCCGGCCCCCGGCAGGGGACCGGAGCGGCCGTCGTTCACCGCGCCGCCGGGTAGTCGCCGGTGGCGCCGTCGGTCCGTTCGCGCAGCAGGTCCGCGTGGCCGTTGTGGCGGGCGTACTCCTGGATCATCACCAGGTACACCCAGCGCAGGCTGACGGTCCGGCCGCGGGTGGCCAGGACGAACGTCTCGTCGAGCCCGCGCCCCGCCACCGCGGCCTCGCACGCCGCGACCTCGTCGCGGTAGCGGGCGAAGTCGCGCTCCGCGTGCGCGGCGTCGACGCCCTCCAGCCCCTCGTCGCCGTCGCCCGGCCCGGTGAAGACGTCGCCGAGCGGCTCACCGGCGAAGCCGCGGCGGAACCACCAGCGTTCGATCTCCGCCATGTGCCGGACCAGACCGAGGAGGCTGAGGCCGGACGGCTCGGCGGCGGTCCGCGCGAGCCGGGCCGGGTCGAGCCCGGCGCACTTGGTGAGCAGCGTCTCCCGGTGCCAGCGCAGCCAGCCGTCGAGCAGGACGCGCTCGTCGGCCGCGCTCGGCACGTTCACCTGGTCGCCGCCGGTGGTCGTACGGTCGACCCGGGGCGCCGTCCACGTCCTCCCGTCCATTCCGGGTCACTCCCCGGTGACGCCGTCGAGGCGTTCGCGGAGCAGGTCGGCCTGGCCGTTGTGGCGGGCGCTCGGTGACGCACGCTCGTCGCCCACCTGCGGGGGCATGTTTCTCACGTCCTCGGTCATCGCGTCATCATGCCAAGCCCGGTCTCCGGCGCGCCCGTGTTTTCCGACGGGCGCACCCGGTGCGGCCGTTGCTCAGGTGCGGCCCAGGACGAACCAGCGGGCGGGCAGTTCGACGCGGGTCCCGTCGGGCAGGTACGCGGTCTGCACCAGGGCGCCCGCACCGTCCGCCAGCAGGGTGAGGCCGGTCTCCCCGAGCAGCCGGCGCACCTCCTCCTCCGTGGCCTCGGCGGGCCGGAGTCCGTGTTCCAGGACCCGGCGCAGCTTCTCCGGCGGGCCGTCCGGCCCCTGGGCCACCTGCCGGAGCACGTCCTTGGAGGCGGGGGTCGGTTCGGTCACGAAGGCCCTCCCCCGTTTCCCGACCAGCGTGGCGACCGCCGCGGCGACGGCCGGCCGGGCCTCGGGCTCGCTCTGGTGGATCACCGCGCGCAGGTAGACGTGGGCGTCGCCGATCCGGTCGTGCAGCGCGGCCACCGCCGCCGCGTCGACCAGGTCGAGCTGGGCGAACTCGGTGGAGCCCGCGGGGTTGGCGCGGCGGGCGTGCGCGACGGCCGCGGCGGCCGGGCTGCCGATCGCCGCGTGTCTGCCGACGCCGAAGAGCCGGCCCGCGCCGCTCGACCAGTGGGAGATCCGCCCGTCCTGGTCGACCACGGCGACGGCGAGCGGGACCCGGCCCGTCGCGGCGTCGTACAGCACGGGCGACCGTGGGCCCGGCACCTCGCGGTCCATGGGTGGAAGGCTCCTTCCCCACCGCGACGTTCCGCGGTGCGTGATTCCACGGTAAGGCCCGGCGACCGGTGTGCGCCGGTCGTCGGGCCGATCGTCGCCGGGGGCGGCCCCGGTCCTTCACTGGCGCCTGCTCAGTCCTCGTGGCCGAGCTGGAGGTCGCGTTCGGTCCGTCCGCCGCCCGCGACCTGGAGGACGGTGGCTACCGGCGGATAGCCGGCCGCGATCACCGTGTACTCGCCGGTGGACAGGTCCACGAAGCGGAACGTCCCGTCGGCGCCCGTGGTGAGGGTGTCGACCACGTTGCCCGCCGCGTCCAGCAGGGTGACCCGGGCGTCCTCGACGGGCCTGCCGCCGTTGGCCCGGACGACGCCGCGCAGCACCGCGCCGCCCGCCAGCTCGATGTTCTGCCGGGTCTCCCGGGCCGCCTGCACGCTCACCGGCAGCGCGGCGGGCCGGAAGGCGGGGGCGCTGGCCGCGAGGGTGTACTCGCCCGCCACCAGCTCCGTGATGACATAGCCGCCCTCGCGGCCGCTGCGGGCGGAGGCGACGACCTCGCCGCGGACGTCGGTGAGGGTGACGGAGGCGTCGCGCACCGGGGTGCCGTCGGCGGTGGTGACGACCCCGGCGAGGCGCCCGGCGCCGCCGAGCACCACGTCGAGTTCGACCGGCCGTTCGCCGACGGTGACGCTGACGGCCTGCGGCTGGTGTCCTCCCGCCGCGGCGATCAGGACGTACGAGCCCGAACCGGGGGCGCTCAGCGTGTACCGTCCGTCGGCCGCGCTGGCGCCCCGGCCGACCTGCCGTCCCTGGACGTCGATGAGGGTGAGCGCGGCACGCGCGACCCTGGTGCCGTCGGGGTGCTGGACATGGCCGGAGACCGCGGCGCCGGAGCGCGGGGCGGCGGGCGGGACGGCGCCGGTGGCCGGTGCGGCCGGGAGCGCCGGGACGGTACGGGCGACCGGGACGGTGGGGGACTCGGTGGTGACGGACTCGGTGGTGCTGTCGGGGCTGTGGTGGGACACCAGCGGTTTCTCCTTGAGGAAGAAGGCGAGGAACAGGCCGAGCGCGAGCACCGGCACGAGGTAGAGGAAGATCCGCGGCATCGCGTCGGCGTACGCCTGGATGTAGCTGTCGCGCAGCGCGGGCTCCATCGCGTGGACGAGCTGCGGGGTGATGGACTCGGGGTCCGGGAGGTCGGCGCCGGACGGGAGCCGGACGGCGAGCGCGTCGGCGAGCCGGCCGGCGAAGAGCGTCCCGAAGACGGCGGCGCCGACGCTGCCGCCGATCTGCCGGAAGTAGTTGTTGGCGCTGGTGGCGGAGCCGATGTCGGCGGGGACGACCGAGTTCTGCACGGCGAGCACCAGCACCGGCATGACCAGTCCGATCCCGATGCCGAGCACGGCCTGCGCGATGCTGTACTCGATGCGCGGGGTGTCGACGTCGAGGAAGGAGAGCAGCCACATCCCGACCGCCGAGGTCCCACTGCCGATGATCGGGTACAGCCGGTAGCGGCCGGTGCGGGAGATCAGCTGGCCGGAGACGACGGACGCGACGACGATGCCGCCCATCATCGGGAGCATCAGCAGTCCGGACTCGGTGGCGCTGGCGCCGTCGACCATCTGGAGGAAGGTCGGCAGATAGCTGGCGGCGCCGAACAGGCCCACCCCGATGACCGCCCCGACGAGCGCGGTGACGTTGAAGATCGAGTCGCGGAACAGCCGCAGCGGGATGACGGGTTCGGCCGCCCGGCGCTCGACGGCCAGGAAGAGCAGGGCCGTCGCGAGTGCTCCGGCGCCCAGCCCCAGGATCATGGGCGAGCCCCAGTCGTACTCGGTGCCGCCCCAACTGGTCAGCAGCACCAGGCAGGTGGACGCGGCGGCGAGCAGCAGCCCGCCGAGGACGTCGAGCCGGGGCCGTACGGCGGGCCTGGGCAGTTTCAGTACGACGGTGATGACGGCGAAGGTGACCAGGCCGAACGGGACGTTGATGTAGAAGCACCAGCGCCAGGAGGCGTGGTCGGTGAAGAATCCGCCGAGCAGCGGGCCCGCCACCGAGGCGAGGCCGAAGGCGGCGCCGATGAGCCCCATGAACCGGCCGCGTTCGCGGGGCGGCACGACGTCCGCGATGATCGCCTGGACGCCGATCATGAGCCCGCCGCCGCCGATGCCCTGGACGGCCCGGAAGGCGATCAGCTCGTCCATGGTGCGGGACCAGCCGGCCAGCGCGGAGCCGATCACGAAGACGATGATGGCGAACTGGAAGACGCCCTTGCGGCCGAAGAGGTCGCCGAGCTTCCCGTAGATCGGCAGGCCGATCGTGGAGGCGAGCAGATAGGCCGTGACGGCCCAGGACATCTTCTCCAGGCCGTGCAGCTCGCCGACGATCTTCGGCAGCGCGGTGGCCACGATCATCTGGTCGAGCGCCGCGAGGAGCAGGGTGAGCATCAGTCCGAAGAAGATCAGCCGGATGCGCCGGGGGTCGGTCTCAGGCCCGCCCTCACCGACGGCTCCCGCGCCCGCCCTCCCACCGGCCTCGCCCGGTGGCGCGGACGACCCGGAGCGTTGCTCCGGTAACGGCCCGACGGACCGCGGGGGCGGTACGACGGCCGTACGGGCCGTCTCCTCGCCACCCGGTTCTTCCTCCAGCAGAGTCTTCCCGCCCACCACGTGTCCGCTCCCCTCGTCGCGTCTGCGCCGCCCTTTTCTCGCACTGCGCGGGGAGCGAGGCAAACGCGGCGGGGGGCGCCGACAGCGCGCGCGAAACGGTTTAACGCCCGGTGGGAGCCGCTGCGGCGGGTGGACCGGCGCACGGGGAAAACCACCCGAACCGGTGAGGCGGATCATGGCCGTCCCGGGCCTGGTCTGGCGTTCGGACCGGGCCCGGGAGAGGAGCCGGGGCTACTTCTCGACGCGGGTGGCGAGATTCTGCAGCAGCTCGTCGTAGATCCGGGCGAGGCCCTTGGGCGCGAAGGTGCGCTCGAAGAACCCGCCGATGCCGCCGGCGCCGTTCCAGACGGTCGAGACGACCGCCTTCGATCTGCCCTCGCCGGCCGGGGTGACGGTCCAGGTGGTGACCATCGAGGAGTTGCGGTCCTTCTCGACGAGCTGCCCGTCGGTGGGCTCGGTGACCTCCAGCAGGCAGTCGCGGACCCGCTTGCTGGTGGCCTGGAGCTTCCAGTGGACGAGGGTGCCCTCGCCGTCGCCGCCCTCGCGCACCTCGTACTCGCTGAAGTGTCCGGGCAGCACCTCGCCCCGGACCTCCTGGTAGTCGGCCAGGGCGTCGAACACCGTCTCCGCGTCCGCCGCGATGACTCGCTCCGTGGTGGCCTCGACCTGCGCCATGGCTCTTCCTCCAGCACTCGGTTGTTCGGGGGACACCGAGCCTTCCATCTCCGGCACCGCGCTCAAAATCCGGCCCGGACGCCCGCCCAGCCAGCTTCCGCCCGGCCCGGGACGAAGGGGAGGAAACGATCAAGGGAACAAGTGTTCTATTCTCGGGCCAGTGCTACCGAGGAGGCGTCCATGCGCTGGGACCATCTGACCGAGAACCCCGCGACGGCCGGGGACAGCGCGCTCTTCACCGCGGACGCGGTGACCACGCGCACCATCGACACCCCGGAGTTCCGGGGGATCACCTTCCACGAGATCCGGGCCCGTTCGATCGTGAACCGGGTGCCGGGCGCGTCCCGGATGCCGTTCGAGTGGACCGTCAATCCGTACCGGGGCTGCTCGCACGCCTGCGTCTACTGCTTCGCCCGCAAGACGCACAGCTACCTGGATCTCGACACCGGCCTCGGCTTCGACACCCAGATCGTCGTCAAGGTCAACGCCCCCGAGCTGCTGCGCGCCCAGCTCGCCTCCAGCCGCTGGCACGGCGCGCACATCGCGATGGGCACCAACGTCGACTGCTACCAGCGCGCCGAGGGCCGGTACCGCCTGATGCCCGGCATCCTCGCGGCCCTGCGGGACCACGCCAACCCCTTCTCGATCCTGACCAAGGGCACCCTGATCCTGCGCGACCTGGAGCTGCTCCGGCAGGCGGCCGAGGTGACCGAGGTCGGCGTCTCCATGTCGGTGGGCTTCGTCGACGAGACGCTGTGGCGGACCGTGGAGCCCGGCACCCCCTCCCCCGCCCGCCGGCTCGACACCGTCCGCAGACTGAGCGAGCACGGCATCGACTGCGGCGTCCTGATGGCCCCGGTCGTCCCGTTCCTCGGCGACCACCCCGACCAGCTGCGCGCCACGGTCCGCGCCATCGCCGCGGCCGGGGCCACCTCGGTGACCCCGCTCGTCCTCCATCTGCGCCCCGGCGCCCGCGAGTGGTACACGCAGTGGCTGGAAAAGCACCACCCGCACCTGGTCCGGCGCTACGAACGGCTGTACGCCCAAGGCGCCTACGCACCCACCTGGTACCAGCGTCGCATCACCCGGTACGTCCACGAGCTGGCGGCCGAGTACGGCATCGGCCCCGCCCACCGCGGGGCCGCCCGGAAGCTCCCCGCCCGCGAGAAGCGGCCCGCCGCGCTCGACGGCCCCGGCCCCACCCAGCTGTCCCTGCTCTGACCCGGCGCCCCGCCGCACGGGCGGCCGGACACGGGCCGCACGGGCAAACGGGTCAACTCTCCACGCAACAGGTCCTACCCGGCGCGAATGCGGGGAGCATGCGGCGGGGGCCGTGCCCCCGCGCAGCCGTCTTTCCCCCACCTCGGGAGGCCATATGACGAAACGTCCGGGAATTCTTCTCGCCGTCGGTGCGGCGGTCGCCGGTCTGGTGACCGCCGCACCGCCCCCGGCGACCGCCGACGGGGCCGCCCGGCCCGCCGCCGCGCAGCTCCGCTGGACCGACTGCGGCACCAAGGCGTATCCGCGACTCCAGTGCGCCAAGGTCACCGCTCCGCTCGACCATGACGACCCGTCGGGCCGGCGGATCACGCTCGCCCTGTCCCGCGTCCCGCACACCTCGAAGAACTTCCAGGGCCCCCTGCTCGTCAACCCGGGCGGGCCCGGCGGCAGCGGCCTGACGATGGCCGGATTCGTGGCGTCGGCGCTGCCGAAGGCGGTCGCCGCGGACTACGACGTGATCGGCTTCGACCCGCGCGGTGTCGGCCGGAGCAGACCGGCGCTGGACTGCGTCCCCCACTACTTCGACCCGGTGCGCCCCGACTCGGTGCCGGACTCGCCCGGCGTGGAGCGGGCCAACCGGAACCGGACCAGGGCGTTCGCCGAGGCGTGCGGGCGCAAGTACCCGGACCTGTTGCCTTTCATGGACACGGTCAGCGCGGCGAAGGACCTCGACGTGATCCGCCGGGCCACCGGCGCCCGGCAGCTCAACTACTTCGGGTACTCCTACGGCACCTACCTCGGCGCGGTGTACGCCAAGCTCTTCCCGGAGCGGGTGCGGCGCCTGGTCCTGGACTCCAACGTCGACCCGGACGACGTCTGGTACGACGCCAACCTCGCCCAGGACCACGCCTTCGACGCCCGGCACAAGGCGTTCACCGCCTGGATCGCGAAGCACGACGCCACCTACCGCCTCGGCACCGACCCGGCCGGGGTGGAGCGCGCCTGGTACGCGATGCGCGCGGCGGTCGGGCGCCACCCCGCGGGCGGGAAGGTCGGCCCGAGCGAACTGGAGGACACCTTCCTGCCGGGCGGCTACTACGACGGCTACTGGCCGGAACTGGCCGAGGCGTTCGCCGCGTACGCGCACGACGGCGACCAGGACGCGCTGGTGGACGCGTACGAGAGGTTCGGCGCGGTCGACGCCGAGGCCGACAACGGGTACGCGGTCTACGTGGCCGTGCAGTGCCGCGACGCGCGGTGGCCCCGGTTCTGGAACACCTGGCTCGGCGACAGCCGCCGGACGCACACCAAGGCGCCCTTCTTCACCTGGAACAACCACTGGTACAACGCGCCGTGCGCCGACTGGCCGGTCGCGCCGCTGAACCCGGTGCGCGTCTCCAACCGGTCGCTCCCGCCGGCGCTGCTCTTCCAGGCCACCGACGACGCGGCCACCCCGTACCCGGGCGGGGTAACCCTGCACCGCCGGCTGCACGGCTCCAGCCTGGTCGTGGAGGAGGGCGGCGGCAACCACGGCATCACCCTCGGCGGCAACGACTGCCTGGACGGCTACCTGGCGGACTACCTCGCCAAGGGCACCGTCCCCCGCGCCCGGCACGGCCGGGACGTCGCGGACGCGGTCTGCCCCCGGACCCCCGAGCCGGAGCCACCGGCCGACGGGCCCGCCGCCAAGTCGGTGCGGCCGCCGGACTCCGGCAGCCGGGGCGCCGTCCTGCACCGCCTGCTCGGCACCCGCACCTGACCCGCCGGACCCGCCCGCCCGCGGGCCGTCCCGGCGGCTGCGCCAGGATGGCCCGATGGACCACACGGCACGACCGGACGTGCGCATGAGGAACATGACCGCCGACGACTGCGCGGCGGTCACCCGGCTCCGGGCGCGCGGCTGGCGGGCGGCGTACACGGGCCTGGTGCCGGAGACGTACCTCGACGCCATGGAACGCGACGTCGCCGAGGACACGGAACGACGGCGGGCCGCCCTCGCCCGGGGCGGCCCGCTGGTGAACCTGGTGGCCGAGGCGGACGGCCCGGGGGTGATCGGCTGGGCGTGCTACGGGCCTCTCCAGGGCCCCGCCGCGCCCGAGCGGGGCGAGTTGTACGCGCTCTACGTGGCGCCCGAGCGGATCGGAACCGGGACCGGCCGGGCCCTGACGGCCGAGGTCCTGGCCCGCGCGGCGGCGCGGGGGCTCACCCACCTGGAGCTGTGGGTGCTGAAGGAGAACGCCCGGGCCCGCCGCTTCTACGAACGCGCGGGCTTCGCGGCGGACGGCGCCGAGGAGACCTTCGAGGCGGACGGTGTGCTCGTCCCCGAGGTGCGGTACGTGCGCGCGGCGACCTGAGCCCCGTCACGGTCCCGCGTCCGCTCAGCCGGTGCCCAGCCGGGCGAGTGCCTCCCGGGCCGCGCCGCCCAGGCGCGGATGCGGCACCGCCGCCGCCAGCAGGGGGCGGGCCCGCTCGTCGCCCAACTGCCCCAGCCCCTCCACACAGGCGAGCGCCACCCGCCAGTACGGCTCGCCCGGTGCCAGCAGCCGCTCCAGGGTGCTCATCAGCGCGGGCACGGACTCCGGGGCGCGCAACGCGGTGAGCAGCCGTACCGGGTGGAGGGCGTAGGCGGTGCGCAGGGCGTTGGTCGCCAGGGCGGCGGCGGCCCGGGGGGTACGGGGGTCGCCCAGGCGCGCCAGGGCGACGGCGGCGGAGACACAGCGCTCGGGGTCGCGGTGGTTGAGCAGCAGGACCAGCGCCTCGAAGGCCCGCCGGTCGCCCTCGCAGCCGAGCCGGAAGGCGGCCATCTCCCGGGCCCAGAGCGGGCGTTCGCGCTCCACCAGGACACCGGCCAGTTCCTCCGGGTCCTCGGTGGCGAGCAGGGCGCGGAAGGCCGCCGACTGCCCGGCCGCCTCCGCCTCGTCGGCAAGCCGGTCGGCCAGCGACCGGAACTCCTCGTCCATGACCGTCAGCGTATCGGCGGGGACGCAGCGTATCGAGGGGGCGCCGGAATGTGGCCCGACACACAACGGCCGAGGTCTGGCGTGCTCGTTACCCCGCGGTTAATCTCATGTGAGCGGGACACCTTCCCCGCTCTGCTCCGACGGCCTGGTGACGCAGCCGCCCGGAGTGCTTGTCGGTTCGGCAGATCTGCCAGACGCGGCTCCGGGACAGAGCCCGTCACCCTTCTCCGGTTCCCGGTGCGCCCATCGCTCCGGGCCCGTTCTCCACGACACGCAACGCCCGCGTGTGCGGCTCCCGTTCGCCCGTAGGCGTGCGCCGCGCTTCCTCTCAGCCGTCACTCTTTCTCTGGAGTCCCGTGATGGACACCCCCATCGGCACCATCGCCGTCGTCGGTCTCGGCACCATGGGCACCGGCATCGCCGAGGTCCTGGCCCGCGCCGGTCACCAGGTCATCGGCATCGACATCAGCGACGCGGCCGCCCGCCGGGCCGTCGCCGCACTGGAATCCGCGACCGCCCGTGCCGTGCGGCGCGAGCGGATCACCGAGCGGGAGCGGGGCGAGGTCCTCGCCCGTTTCCGCACCTCGACCGAGCTCGCGGCCGCCGCCGGGGCGGAGTTGGTGGTCGAGGTCGTGCCCGAGTCGTACGAGATCAAGCAGCGGGTGTTCCGGGAGCTCGACGCGATCGTCTCCCCGACCACGATCCTGGCGACCGGGACCAACGCCCTGTCGGTGACCCGGCTGGCCGCCGAGTCGCTGCGCCCCGAGCGGGTCCTCGGGCTGCACTTCTTCAACCCGGCACCGGCGATGAAGCTGGTCGAGGTGGTCTCCTCGGTGCTGACCGCGCCGCCGGCCGTCGAGGCGGTCACCGCGCTCGCCCGCAGCCTGGGCAAGGAGCCGGTCGCGGTCGGCGACCGTCCCGGCTTCGTCGCCGACGGTCTGCTCTTCGGCTACCTCAACCAGGCCGCCGCGATGTACGAGGCCAACTACGCCTCCCGGGAGGACATCGACGCGGCGATGCGGCTCGGCTGCGGGCTGCCGATGGGCCCGCTCGCGCTGCTCGACCTGATCGGCATCGACACCGCCCGCACCGTCCTGGAGGCGATGTACGCCGAGTCCCACGACCGGCTGCACGCCCCCGCCCCCGTACTGCGCCAGCTCAGCGACGCCGGGCTGACCGGCCGCAAGGCGGGGCGCGGCTTCTACACGTACGCGGAGGCCGGGAGCCAGGAGGTGGTGCCGGACGCGCTGACCCCGAAGGACGGCGGTTCGGTGGTGGCCGGGCGGCCGGTGCGCTCGGTGGGGGTGGCCGGTTCCGGGACGATGGCCTCGGGGATCGCCGAGGTCTTCGCGAAGGCCGGGTACGACGTGGTGCTCGCCGCGCGCGGCCAGGAGAAGGCGGACACCGCCAAGGGCCGGATCGCCACGTCCCTGGAGCGTTCCGTCGCCAAGGGGCGGCTGACGGCCGAGGCGCGGGACGCGGCGCTGGACCGGATCACCCCGGCGGGTTCGCTGGACGCCTTCGCCCGGGTCGATCTCGCGGTGGAGGCCGTGGCGGAGGACCTGGCGGTCAAGCAGCAGCTGTTCGGGACGCTGGACAAGGTCTGCCGGCCGGGCGCGGTCCTGGCCACCACGACGTCCTCGCTGCCGGTGGTGGCCATCGCTCGGGCGACCTCCCGCCCCGAGGACGTCATCGGGATGCACTTCTTCAACCCGGCACCGGCGATGAAGCTGGTCGAGGTGGTCCGTACCGTACTCACCGCCGACGACGTCCACGCCACCGTCCGCGAGGTGTGCGGTGCCGTCCGCAAGCACCCGGTGGACTGCGGGGACCGGGCCGGGTTCATCGTGAACGCGCTGCTCTTCCCGTACCTGAACAACGCGATCAAGATGGTCGAGGAGCACTACGCCAGCCTCGACGACATCGACGCGGCGATGAAGCTGGGCGGCGGCTACCCGATGGGTCCGTTCGAGCTGCTCGACGTGGTCGGGCTGGACGTCTCGCTGGCCATCGAGAAGGTGCTGCACAACGAGTTCCGCGACCCGGGCCTGGCCCCGGCGCCGCTGCTCGAACATCTGGTGGCCGCCGGCTGTCTCGGCCGCAAGACGGGGCGCGGCTTCCGCGAGTATGCCCGTCGCTGACCGCGGGGCCGGGTGGGGAGGGCTGCTCGATCCGTCGGGCGGCCCTCCCCCACGGGCGCACTCCCCGGACCCGATGCAGTACGTTCACACCATGTCCCAGCCCGCCAGGTCCTCCCGTGCCACCGCCGCGCCCGACGCCCCGGAAAGTGCCGCAGGCACCCGCGCCGCCGCCCAACGGCTCAAAATGCGCCGTGAGCTGGCCGCCGCGGCCATGGAACTCTTCGCCACGAAGGGCTACGAGGCGACGACCGTCGATGAGATCGCGGGCGCCGCCGGGGTCGCCCGGCGGACCTTCTTCCGGCACTTCCGCTCCAAGGAAGAGGCGATCTTCCCGGACCACGACGACACCCTCGTCCGGGCGGAGGCCGTCCTCAACGCGGCGCCGGCGCACGAGCACCCGCTCGACACCGTCTGCCGAGGCATCAAGGAAGTCATGAAGATGTACGCGGCGAAGCCCGCGGTCTCCGTGGCCCGCTACAAGCTGACCCGCGAGGTGCCCACCCTGCGGGAGGCGGAGATCGCCTCGGTGGCCCGCTACGAGCGGCTGTTCACCCGCTATCTGCTGGGCCATTTCGACGAGCGCGACCACCATGTCGGCAACGACGACCCGTTGCTGGCGGAGGTCGCGGCGTCCGCCGTCGTCACCGCGCACAACCATGTGCTGCGCCGCTGGCTGCGGGCGGGCGGCGAGGGCGACGTGGAGGCGCAGCTCGACCACGCGTTCGCGATCGTCCGGGACACCTTCGGCACCGGCATCGGGGCCGGCCGGACCACCGGCGCCGAGCCCGCGCCGCAGCCGGCCGCGTCGGTGTCGTCCCAGGGCGAGGTGCTGGTCACCGTGGCGCGGACGGACGCGCCGCTCGACGAGGTCATGCGCACGATCCAGCAGGCGCTCCGGGACCGCTGACCGGCGGGCCCGTACGCAAATCCGGTTGCCGCCCCCGCACCCCGGTGCTGGGGTGGCCGGATGACTGCACCCACCCCCGAAACACTGCTGGCCCTCTTCGACCGCGAGAGGCGTGAGCACTCCCGCCCGGACGGCCCGGGCGTCCGGGTCGAGCACACCGGCGACGTCGTCCGCCAGTCCGGCACGGCCGACGACTGGAACGGCGTCGTCTGGTCGGACCCCGGCCTGGACCCCGCGCGGGCGGACGCGGTGATCGCGGCCCAGGTGGCGCACTACGCGGCGCTCGGGCACGACGCGTTCGAGTGGAAGCTGTACGGGCACGACCGGCCGGCCGGTCTGGCGGACCGGCTGCTGGCGGCGGGCTTCGAGGCCGAGGAGCGGGAGACCCTGATGGTCGCCCCGGTCGGGGAGGTCTCGACGGAGGTGGCTCTCCCCGAGGGCGTACGGCTGCGCACCGTGCGGGACGCTGCGGACGTGGAGCTGATGGTCCGCGCCGGCGAGCGGGCGTTCGGCACGCCCCAGCCGCATCTGCGGCACCAGGTGCTGACCAGGCTGGCGGAGAACCCCGACGACTTCGTCGGGGTCCTCGCGATGGCGGGCGAGGAGCCGATCAGTTCGGCCCGGATGGAGCTGTACGCGGGCACGGGCTTCGCGGGGCTCTGGGGCGGCGGCACGGTCGAGGAGTGGCGCGGAAAGGGCGTCTACCGGGCGATGGTGGCCTTCCGGGCCCGGATCGCCGCGGAGCGCGGCTACCGCCACCTCCAGGTGGACGCCATGGAGACGAGCCGCCCGATCCTCCAGCGGCTGGGATTCCTCGCTCTGACCACCACGACCCCCTTCGTCCACCGCTCCCACTGATCGATCATCCATCGGGCATTTCCCCTCAGAACACCCCACTTTTCGCTCATCGGTGCCAGGGTGCCGACAAGTGAGAGAAATTGTTGGCACGGAGTGCCTTGCCACGTGTCACGGAGTGCCATACGTTGAAGTGGTCCGGGCGGCCGCCGGAGCGAGAACTCGCGAACGGCGGCTGTCCCAGCGGGCGCAACACCCGCGTGCCCGGACGCCTGCGTCACAGGCAGCCCTTCCGCTCCACAGAGCAAGCCGAAGTTCTCCACCGCCGGACCGACGGCACCCGTTTCTCCACTCCACCGCACCCCTCTGCTCGCAGGGACTCGCAAGCGTTCCCTCAGCGCCCCGATCCCCGGAGGCACCCCGTGAAGGAAATCCTGGACGCGATCCAGTCGCCGGACAGCACCGCCGCCGACTTCGCCGCCCTGTCCATGCCCGAGTCGTACCGCGCGGTGACCGTGCACAAGGACGAGACCGAGATGTTCCACGGGCTCGCCACACGCGACAAGGACCCCCGCGAGTCGCTGCACCTGGACGAGGTCCCGGTGCCCGAACTCGGCCCGGGCGAGGCCCTGGTGGCCGTCATGGCGAGCTCGGTGAACTACAACTCCGTCTGGACCTCGATCTTCGAGCCGCTGTCCACCTTCGGCTTCCTGGAGCGGTACGGACGGCTCTCCGAGCTCGCCAGGCGCCACGACCTGCCGTACCACGTCATCGGCTCCGACCTGGCGGGTGTCGTCCTGCGCACCGGTCCCGGCGTCAACGCCTGGAAGCCCGGAGACGAGGTCGTCGCGCACTGCCTGAGCGTGGAAATGGAGTCCAGCGACGGCCACAACGACACGATGCTCGACCCCGAGCAGCGCATCTGGGGCTTCGAGACCAACTTCGGCGGCCTGGCCGAGATCGCCCTGGTCAAGTCCAACCAGCTGATGCCGAAGCCCGGCCACCTCAGCTGGGAGGAGGCCGCCGCGCCCGGCCTGGTCAACTCCACCGCCTACCGCCAGCTGGTCTCCCGCAACGGCGCCGGCATGAAGCAGGGCGACAACGTCCTGATCTGGGGCGCCAGCGGCGGACTCGGCTCCTACGCCACCCAGTTCGCGCTGGCCGGCGGCGCCAACCCGATCTGCGTCGTCTCCTCCCCGGAGAAGGCCGCCATCTGCCGGGCCATGGGCGCGGAGGCGGTCATCGACCGCAACGCCGAGGGCTACCGGTTCTGGAAGGACGAGCACGAGCAGGACCCGCGCGAGTGGAAGCGGTTCGGCAAGCGGATCCGCGAACTGACCGGCGGCGAGGACGTGGACATCGTCTTCGAGCACCCGGGCCGCGAGACCTTCGGCGCCTCCGTCTACGTCACCCGCAAGGGCGGCACCATCGTCACCTGCGCCTCCACCTCCGGCTACCAGCACGAGTACGACAACCGCTACCTGTGGATGTCGCTCAAGCGGATCGTGGGCTCGCACTTCGCCAACTACCGCGAGGCGTGGGAGGCCAACCGCCTGATCGCCAAGGGGAAGATCCACCCGACCCTCTCGAAGGTCTACTCCCTGGAGGAGACCGGCCAGGCCGCCTACGACGTCCACCGCAACCTCCACCAGGGCAAGGTCGGCGTCCTGGCCCTGGCGCCCCGCGAGGGGCTCGGCGTCCGGGACGAGGAGATGCGCGCGAAGCACCTCGACGCCATCAACCTGTTCCGCGACGCCCCGACGGCGCGGACCGGCGAGCACGGCCGGGGTGTCTGACATGGGCGGGCGTCAGAAGGACCGCCCGTGGCTCATGCGGACGTACGCCGGTCACTCGACCGCCGAGGCGTCCAACGAGCTCTACCGGCAGAACCTCGCCAAGGGCCAGACCGGCCTGTCCGTCGCCTTCGACCTGCCGACGCAGACCGGCTACGACCCCGACCACGTCCTCGCCCGCGGCGAGGTCGGCCGGGTCGGTGTGCCGGTCTCCCACCTCGGCGACATGCGGAAGCTGTTCCAGGACATCCCCCTGGAACGGATGAACACCTCGATGACGATCAACGCCACCGCGATGTGGCTGCTGGCGCTCTACCAGGTGGTCGCCGAGGAGCAGGGCGCCGACCCCACGAAGCTCCAGGGCACCACGCAGAACGACATCGTCAAGGAGTACCTCTCGCGCGGGACGCACGTCTTCCCGCCCGGCCCCTCGCTGCGGCTGACCACCGACATGATCGCCTACACGGTCGGCCGCATCCCGAAGTGGAACCCGATCAACATCTGCAGCTACCACCTCCAGGAGGCGGGGGCCACCCCGGTCCAGGAGATCGCGTACGCCATGTCGACCGCGATCGCGGTGCTGGACGCCGTGCGCGACTCCGGCCAGGTGCCCGAGGAGCGGTTCGGCGACGTGGTCGGGCGGATCTCGTTCTTCGTCAACGCGGGCGTCCGCTTCATCGAGGAGATGTGCAAGATGCGCGCCTTCGGCCGCATCTGGGACCGGATCACCCGCGAGCGGTACGGCATCACCGACGCCAAGCAGCGCCGCTTCCGTTACGGCGTCCAGGTCAACTCGCTCGGGCTGACCGAGGCGCAGCCGGAGAACAACGTCCAGCGGATCGTCCTGGAGATGCTGGCCGTCACCCTCTCCAAGGACGCCCGCGCCCGCGCCGTCCAACTGCCCGCCTGGAACGAGGCGCTGGGCCTGCCCCGCCCCTGGGACCAGCAGTGGTCGCTCCGCATCCAGCAGGTGCTGGCGCACGAGAGCGACCTGCTGGAGTACGAGGACATCTTCGCGGGCTCGCACGTGATCGAGGCCGCGGTGGACGAACTGGTCACCCTCTCGCTCGCCGAGATCGACCGGATCCAGGAGATGGGCGGCGCCATGGCCGCCGTCGAGTCGGGCTACCTGAAGTCCGAACTGGTTGCCTCGCACGCCGCCCGGCGGGCCCGGATCGAGGCGGGCGAGGAGCGGATCGTCGGCGTCAACATCTACGAGACGACCGAGCCGAACCCGCTCACCGCGGACCTCGACGGGGCGATCATGACGGTCGACCCCGCCAACGAGGCCACGGTGGTCGCCGCCCTGCACGCATGGCGCGACGACCGCGACGAGGCCCGGGCGACCGAGGCGCTGGCCGCGCTGAAGAAGGCCGCCGCGGGCACCGGGAACCTGATGGAAGCGACCGTGGAGTGTGCCCGCGCGGGGGTCACCACCGGCGAGTGGTCCTGGGCGCTGCGCGACGTCTTCGGCGAGTTCCGGGCCCCGACGGGCGTCTCGTCCGCCCCGGTCGCGGTGACCGCCGAGGCGGGCTCCCCGCTGGCGCTGGTCCGCGAGAAGACCGCCCGCACCGCGGCCGACCTGGGTGTGGGACGACTGCGGCTGCTGGTCGGCAAGCCGGGCCTGGACGGGCACTCCAACGGCGCCGAACAGATCGCCGTACGGGCCCGCGACGCCGGGTTCGAGGTCGTGTACCAGGGGATCAGGCTGACCCCCGAGCAGATCGTCTCGGCCGCGCTCGCCGAGGACGTGCACTGCGTCGGGCTGTCGATCCTCTCCGGCTCGCACGCCGAACTCGTGCCGGACGTGCTCGGCCGGCTGCGGGCGGCGGGCGCCGCCGAGATCCCGGTCATCGCGGGCGGGATCATTCCGCCCGCCGACGCCGCGGCCCTGGTCGGGGCCGGTGTCGCCGCCGTATTCACCCCGAAGGACTTCGGTATCACGGAGATCATCGGCCGTATCGTCGACGAGATCCGGAAAGCGAACAAGCTCGACCCTCTGGAGGTCCCCGCATGACTGCCACCCATCGCCTGCGTCCGCGCCGCTCGTGCCTGGCCGTGCCCGGCTCGAACCCGCGGTTCCTGGAGAAGGCCCAGGGCCTCCCCGCCGACCAGGTCTTCCTCGACCTGGAGGACGCCTGCGCCCCGCTCGCCAAGGAGGGCGCCCGGCACACCATCGTGGACGCGCTGAACAACGGCGACTGGACGGGCAAGACCCGGGTCGTCCGCGTCAACGACTGGACCACGCACTGGACGTACCGCGACGTCATCACCGTCGTCGAGGGCGCCGGCCAGAACCTCGACTGCATCATGCTGCCGAAGGTCCAGGACGCCCAGCAGGTGGTCGCCCTCGACCTGCTGCTCACCCAGATCGAGAAGACGATGGGCTTCGAGGTCGGGCGGATCGGCATCGAGGCGCAGATCGAGAACGCCAAGGGCCTGGTGAACATCGACGACATCGCGGCCGCCTCGCCCCGGCTGGAGACGCTGATCTTCGGCCCGGCCGACTTCATGGCCTCGATCAACATGAAGACCCTGGTCGTCGGTCAGCAGCCGCCCGGCTACGGCGCCGACGCGTACCACTACATCCTGATGCGCATTCTGATGGCGGCCCGCACGCACGACCTCCAGGCGATCGACGGCCCCTTCCTCCAGATCCGGGACGTGGACGCGTACCGCGAGGTCGCCGGGCGCGCGGCGGCCCTCGGCTTCGACGGCAAGTGGGTGCTGCACCCGGGTCAGGTCGAGGCGGCCAACGAGGTGTTCTCGCCCTCGCAGGAGGACTACGACCACGCCGAACTGATCCTCGACGCGTACGAGTGGTGCACCTCCGAGGAGGGCGGCAAGAAGGGCTCGGCGATGCTCGGCGACGAGATGATCGACGAGGCGAGCCGCAAGATGGCCCTGGTCGTCGCGGGCAAGGGACGCGCCGCCGGTATGCAGCGCACCTCCAAGTTCGAAGCCCCGGAGGCCTGACCATGCAGTTCGGCCGCACATACGAGGAGTTCGAGGTCGGTGCCCTCTACAAGCACTGGCCCGGAAAGACGGTCACCGAGTACGACGACCACCTTTTCTGTCTGCTGACCATGAATCATCACCCGCTGCACATGGACAGCAACTATGCGGAACGGACGACCGATTTCGGAAAGAACGTCGTCGTCGGCAACTACGTCTACTCGCTGCTGCTCGGCATGTCCGTCCCGGACGTCTCCGGAAAGGCGATCGCCAATCTGGAGGTCGAGTCGCTGAAGCACGTCGCACCGACCTTCCACGGGGACACGATCTACGGCGAAACCACCGTGCTCGACAAGATTCCGTCAAAATCCAGGAGCGACCGCGGAATCGTCCACGTCGAGACCCGCGGATACAAGCAGGACGGAACTCTGGTCTGCGTGTTCCGCCGCAAGGTGATGGTCCCCACCGAGACGTACATCAAGGAGCGCGGCGGCGAGCAGCCCGGCCGCCCCGAGCTGAAGCAGCCTTCGCAGAAGAACGTGGAGAAGTAGCCATGACGCGACTCGCCCAGACCGCCGGCCTCACCGATGTCCAGCGGGAAATCCTCGCCACGGTCCGGGATTTCGTCGACAAGGAGATCATTCCGGTCGCGACCGGGCTGGAGCACCGCGACGAGTACCCGACCGAGATCGTCGAGGGGCTCAAGGAGCTCGGCCTGTTCGGGCTGATGATCCCCGAGGAGTACGGGGGGCTGGGTGAGTCGCTTCTCACATACGCGCTGTGCGTGGAGGAGATCGCCCGCGGCTGGATGAGCGTGTCGGGAATCATCAACACGCACTTCATCGTGGCATACATGCTCAAGCAGCACGGCACCCAGGAGCAGAAGGACACCTTCCTGCCCCGGATGGCGCTGGGCGAGGTCCGGGGCGCGTTCTCGATGTCCGAGCCGGCGCTGGGCTCGGACGTCTCGGCGATCAGCTCCCGGGCGGTCCGGGACGGCGACGCGTACGTGCTGAACGGCCAGAAGATGTGGCTGACCAACGGCGGCACCTCCTCGCTGGTGGCCGTGTTGTGCCGGAGTGACGAAGGCCACCCCGAGGGCACCGCCCCGCACAGGTCGATGACCACGTTCCTGGTCGAGAAGGAGCCCGGCTTCGGAGAGGTCCGGCCGGGGCTCACCATTCCCGGCAAGATCGACAAAATGGGCTACAAAGGCGTCGACACGACCGAGCTCATCATGGATGGACTACGAATTCCGGCCAATCGAGTACTGGGGGGCACCACCGGTCGGGGGTTTTACCAAATGATGGACGGCGTCGAGGTCGGCCGGGTGAATGTGGCCGCCCGTGGCTGCGGAGTCGCGCAGCGTGCGTTCGAGCTGGGCGTTTCGTACGCGCAGCAGCGCCAGACCTTCGGAAAGCCGATCGCGCAGCACCAGGCCATCCAGTTCAAGCTGGCTGAAATGGCCACCAAGGTGGAAGCCGCCCATGCGATGATGGTAAATGCAGCCCGCAAAAAGGACTCCGGCGAACGAAACGACCTGGAGGCAGGGATGGCGAAGTACCTCGCCTCCGAATACTGCAAGGAAGTCGTCGAGGACGCCTTCCGCATCCACGGCGGCTACGGCTTCTCCAAGGAGTACGAGATCGAACGCCTCTACCGGGAGGCGCCGATGCTGCTCATCGGCGAAGGTACCGCCGAGATCCAGAAAATGATCATTGGGCGCCGACTCCTTGAGGAGTACCGGTTCCAGGGGTGATTGTCCCCTTGCGGGCGATTTGGCCGCGAAGAAGATCACACCCTGTCACCCTCGGCCGGTGCCTGCCCCCCGTCCGACTCGGCTGCTGGCTTGCCCAGTTGTTGCTCGCAACCGATAACATCGCCGGAAAAGCCGCCGTCCCCCGTTGCCAGCGCGGCCTCATCCGCTACGAAGGTCATCCATGCCCGACAGCCAAACCTCTGCACCACGCGGCGGGGTCCGCCTTGCGCGCGGAGCTTCGCCGTGGCTCCTCCCGACCGTCGCCACCGCGGCGCTCAGCCTCTCCCGGGCGCGCAAGTCCGGGCGCTGGGCCGCGGTGGCCGTGCCCACCACCGCGCTCGCGGCGGGCATGCTGTGGTTCTTCCGCGATCCCGAGCGCGAGATCGCGCAGGGCCGGGTCATCTCCCCGGCCGACGGCGTGGTGCAGAGCATCATGCCGTGGAAGGACGGACGCACCCGTGTCGCGATCTTCATGAGCCCGCTGAACGTCCACGTCAACCGTGCGCCGCTGGCCGGCACGGTGACGTCCGTCGAGCACGTGCCCGGCGGTTTCGTTCCGGCGTTCAACAAGGAGAGCGAGAACAACGAGCGCGTCGTCTGGCACTTCGACACCGAGCTCGGCGACATCGAGATGGTGCAGATCGCCGGTGCGGTCGCGCGTCGCATCGTCCCTTACATCCCGCAGGGGACGAAGGTGGAGCAGGGCGAGCGCATCGGCCTGATCCGCTTCGGCTCGCGGGTCGACATCTACCTGCCGGAAGGTGTCGAGGTCGCGGTCGAGGTCGGCCAGGCCACCACCGCGGGGGTGACTCGAATTGACCGTGATTGATCCCGACACAAAGGCCGGCTGGGTGCCGGAGTCGGAGTCCGAGGAGGACGCCGGCGAGGACATGCCGCTCTCTCTGCGGCTGTCGATAGCGGACACCCTGACGCTCGGCAACGCGACCTGCGGGTTCATGGCGGTGTACTTCACCACCACCGGAATCCTCATCCCGCACCTGACGGGCAGCGACGAGAGCGGCATGGCGCGGCACTCCGCGGCCACCGCCGTGATCCTCATGCTCCTGGCCGCGGTCTTCGACCTCTTCGACGGGCTCGTGGCGCGCAAGCTGCGCTCCTCGCCGATGGGGGCCGAGCTGGACAACCTCTCGGACCTGATCAGCTTCGGGCTCGCCCCGGCGTACTTCGTCCTGGTCTACGGCATGGTCGCGGACGACGCGCACCAGCGGGTGTCGGCGCTCGCGGCGGTCGTGGTGCTGCTGGCGGTGGTGCTCAGACTTGCCAGATTCTCCTGCGTGACCATGAAGGACGGCATGTTCCAGGGCATGCCGAGCCCCTTCGGAGCGCTCACGGTCGTCTCGATCGTGCTCCTGGAGCTGCCCTTCGTGCCGACGCTCCTCGCGATCATCGGGGTGGCGTGGCTGATGGTCAGCAGGGTCGAGTACCCGAAGCCGCGGGGCGTGCTCGCGGTGGCGATGCTCAGCTGGATCGTCTCCGCGATGGGGCTGCTGGCCGCATGGGCGCTGGACGCCCCGGGCGGGCAGCTGCTCCTGCAGACCGGCTGCGCGCTCCAGGTGGTCCTGGGCGCGGTCATCCCGCTCTTCGCGACGGCCCGGCGGGTGAACACCTTCCGCGACAACCGCCGCGAGGCGCGCACGGCGCAGCTGCCGTAACGCTGTACGGAACGTGACGAGAAGGACCCGGGTGCTCCCCAGCACCCGGGTCCTTCTCGTACGGGGCGCGCCGCCGCGCGGGCGCCCCCGCGCGGCGGCGCGGGCACAGTATGTTGACCCCTGGGGAACGGGGGCTTCCGGGCCGTGTCCGGCGGGCACGGGTCACGGGCATCCGCGGAGCGGAGCCATGGGGCGCGGTTCCTGGAAGCCAGGCCATGATGACGAAGGACGCGGACCCCGATGACAGAGAACGCCGACATGATCGAGTTCGTCCGGGCGCGCCTCGCCGAGGAGGAGCGTCTCGCACTGGAGGCGGGCGGCGACAGCTGGCGGTGTCCGGCCGGGGTGCCCGGCGAGATCCACGACCGCTCGGGGTCGATCGCGTTCACCCTGCGCACGCTCGGGTTCGACCAGCACATCGCGCTCCAGGACCCGGCGCGCACGCTGCGCCGGATCGAGACGAGCCGGGTCCTCCTGAACGAGTACGCCGAGGTCGCGGACCTGGACACCGACCGGCCCGAGGAGGATTTCCGGTCCGGCCGGGCGGTGGGGCTGGGGTTCGCCGTGCGGCAGCTGGCCGCGGAGCACGCCGCCCACCCCGGGTACCGGGCCAGGTGGCTGCCCCGGTTCATCCAGTAGCGACCGTACGGGCGGCGGCCGATGGGCCTAAAGTTTCAGAAGGGGCGTATCGGACCGCCCGGGGACGCCATGCACCGACACCGCAGGGATTCGGAGACCGCCCAGGAGCTCCTCGTGGACCTCGGGCGCCTCGTCGACCAGGCCCTGGAGGACATCAGGCACCAGCGCGCCCGCGCCGAGCTGGGGCTGGAGCTCCAGCGGCACATGCTCCCCGCCGGGCTGCCGGACTTCCCGGGGCTGCGGGTCGGGGCCCGGTACTCGCCCTCGCAGAACGGCCTGGCCGTCGGCGGCGACTTCTACGACGCGTTCGCCCTGCGGGACGGGGCGGTGGGGCTCGCCATCGGGGACGTGCAGGGGCACGGGGTGGAGGCCGCCGCGCTCATGGGCGAGGTACGGGCCAGTCTCCGGGCGCTGGCCAGTGTCACCACCGACCCCGGCAGCGTGCTGGCCCGCGTCAACGACCTGCTGATCTCGCTGGGCGGCGAGCTGTTCACGACCTGCTGTCTGCTGAGCATCGCCCCGGGCAGCGGCCGGTTCTCGGTGGCGCGGGCCGGCCACGTACCGGTGGTGTGGGGCGGCGACGACGGCGGGTCCGGGGTCCTTCTGGACCCGGGCGGGGTGCCGCTGGGCATCCTGGACGACCAGCGGTACCCGGTGACCCGCCGACGGCTGCCGGGACCGGGGTACCTGGTCCTGCTGACCGACGGGGTCGTGGAGGGGCCCGCCTACCCGGTCGACCGGGGGCTCGCCGCGGTCGCGGAGTTGGTCGGTGCGGCGCGCGGGGCCGATCCCGAGGCGCTGGCCGGACAGGTGATCGAGGTGGCGGACCTGACCGGCCACGAGGACGACGCCGCCGTGCTCGTGGTGCGGTACGACGGGGCGCCGCCGGTGGGCCGGGTGTCCGGTGAATGAGTGCGGGTGGTGCCGGGCCCCACGCCGCAGGCATGTGTCCGGCACCTCCCGCTGCGCCTGAGGCGGCGGGCGGCGGCGTGGTGCCCGATGCTGGGAGGGTGGACAGGACGCGGGCGCGGCGGCGTACGGTGACGGTCCTGACGGTCCTCGCGGTGGCCGCCTGCTACTACGCGACGGCCCGGCTGGGGCTTCTCCAGCAGTTGGTGCGCGGACAGGTCACCGCGCTCTGGCCGTCGACCGGGATCGCGGTGGCGGCGCTGCTCCTGTTCGGTCTGCGGGTCTGGCCCGGGATCGCGCTCGGCGCCCTTTGCGTGAACATCACCCTCGGGCCCTCGCCCTCGTACGTGCTGGTGATCGCCGCCGGGAACACGCTCGCCCCGGTCTTCTCCGTCCTGCTGCTGCGCCGCGCGGGGTTCCGCGAGGAGCTGGACCGGCTGCGGGACGCGCTGGCGCTCGTCTTCCTGGGCGCGCTGGCGGGCATGCTGATCAGCTCCGTGACGGGGGTCGGTGCCCTGGTCGCCTCGGGGACGCTCTCCCCGGCGGAGTTCTGGCCGACCTGGTCGGTCTGGTGGACGGGCGACGCCATCGGGGTCATGGTCGTGACGCCGTTCCTGCTCGCGCTGCGCAGGGTACGGCCGCCGCTCGACGCGGGACCGGCCCGGTGGGCGGAGGCCGCCGTGCTGGCGGTGGCGACCGGGGCCGTCACCGTCCTGGTCACCGTCGTGGTCGGGGCGCCGCTGCTCTTCCTCGTGTTCCCGTTCCTGGTCTGGGCGGCCTTCCGCTTCGAGCGCGGCGGCGCCGCGTGCTGCGCGCTGGGGGTGTCGGTGCTGGCGGTGCTCGGTGCCGGACGGGGCACCGGGCCCTTCGCCCATCACAGCCTGCTCGCCAACATGATCACGCTCCAGGCGTTCATCGGCACCGCCGCGCTCACCTCGCTGCTGCTGGCCGCGGTCGTCACGGAGCGGAGCGCCACGTACCGGGAGATCAAGCGGCTCTGTGACCAGCTCTCCGGGAAGGTGAGCCGGCAGGAGGAGCCCTGAGCTCACTCCATCGGCCCCGTGTCGGGTGCGCGAAGCGGTGACGCGCCGCAGGCTGACGGGTGACGGCACCGCGACAAGGGCAACCGGACGGCCGCTGAACGGGCGTACGGTCGCCGTAAGAGGTGGAGCCATGCCCCATGTTTCTGCGCATGTCCACGTGTCCCGCCCCGCCGACGAGATCTTCTCGTTCCTGCGGGATCCGCGGAACCTGGCGGAATGGTCCTCGACCATAGAGCGGGTGGTCGAGGGTCCGGTCGCCGCCGAACCGGGCGACGAGTACACCTGCAAGTTCCCCGGCAGACGGCGGATGCACCGGCTGCGGTGCGTCGCGAGCACCCCGGGCGAGTACCTGGCCTTTCGCGGTACGGGCATGTGGACGCCGCTGGGCCGCCACTACCCGGAGGTGGAGTTCCGGCTGAGTCCGGGCGGGGAGGGGACGAAGGTCACCGTCTCGGTCCGGCCCCATCTGGACGGCGGCATGATCATCCTGGCGCCGTTCGTGACGATGGCCTGGCGCCGGGACCTGCCCTCGGAGCTCCACTGCCTGGCCGAGCTGCTGGGCGGCGGGCGGTCGGACGAGGAGCGGGAGGACCGGGATCCGTCCCCGTCCAAGGGCTGACGCGCGGGGGCCGGGGCTGTCCCCCCGGCCCCCGCGCGGCTCGTGCTCAGGGCAGCAGGAAGTCGCGTGCGAGCGCCTCGGCGGCGCGTTCCAGCAGGGGGCCCGCCTGGGCCATGGAGACGGCCGGGTCCGGCTCCAGGTCCGCGAGGGCGTAAGCCCGCCGGATGCCCGCCGCTTCCAGGGCCTCCGGGGGCAGGGCGAGCCGGCCGCAGACCGCCACGGTCGTGACCCCGGCCGCGCGGGCGGCGGCCGCCACCCCGGCCGGTGCCTTGCCGTGCAGGGTCTGCTCGTCGAGGGAGCCCTCCCCGGTGATCACCAGGGTGGCGCGGGCCAGCGCCGGGGCGAAGCCGAGGACGTCGAGCATCACCTCGATGCCGGGGCGGAAGCGGGCGCCGAGGGCGACCAGCGCCCCGTAGCCGATGCCGCCGGCCGCTCCGGCGCCGGGCAGCCGCGCCTGTTCCGGGCCGAGGACGGAGGCGTAGTGGGCGAGCGCGGCGTCGAGGACCGCGATGTCGTCCTCGCTCGCGCCCTTCTGCCTGCCGTAGACCTTGGGGGCGCCCTTCGGTCCGGTCAGCGGGTTGTCGACGTCGCTGGCGAGGATCAGGTCCACCTCGGCCAGCCGGGGATCGAGGCCGGACAGGTCCGCCTTCGCCAGGGCGGCCAGCCCGCCGCCGCCGGGGCCGACCGGCTCGCCGTCACCGTCCAGGAAGCGGGCCCCGAGTGCGGTGAGCATGCCCGCGCCGCCGTCCGTGGTCGCGCTGCCGCCGACACCGAACACGAGGGTGCGGGCCCCGGCGTCCAGCGCGGCGGCGAGGAGTTCGCCGGAGCCGTACGTGGTGGCCGTCAGCGGGGCGAAGACCCCCGCGGGCAGGTGCTGGAGGCCCGAGGCCTCGGCCATCTCCACGACCGCCGTGGTCCCGCGCAGCGCGTACGCCGCGGTCACCGGCTCCCCCAGCGGCCCGGTCACCCGCGCCTCGCGCCGCTCGAACCCGGCGGCCACCGCCGCCGCGACCGTGCCGTCGCCGCCGTCCGCCACCGGCAGGGTCTCCACCCGCACCCCGGGCACGGCCCGTCGCAGCCCGGCCGTCACCCGCTCCGCGACCTGCACGGCCGTGAGCGAGCCCTTGAACTTGTCCGCCGCGACGAGCACGCGTGCGGTCTCCATCACTGCTCCGTCCGCCACCTTGCATCCCTTGCTCTCGAACAGGCAGTCGCGCCGCCCCGACCCTATCCGCAGCGGATACCCCCTGCCCAGAGCCCTGGTCGCCCGGTTGCGCCCGGCCGATACGCTGCCCGCGTGACCACTTCTGACTACGCCGCGTACATCGCCGGACTCCCCCGGGTGCTGGCCGCCGCGGCCACGCTGTTCCGGGACGAGCGGGGGCGGGTGCTGCTCGTCGAGCCGAACTACCGGAAGGGCTGGGCGCTGCCCGGCGGGACCATCGAGTCCGACGAGGGCGAGACCCCCCGGCAGGCCGCGCGGCGCGAGACCGCGGAGGAGATCGGGCTGGACCTGCCGCCGGGGCGGCTGCTCGCCGTGGACTGGACGCGCGGCCCGCACCGTCCGCCGATCGCCGCGTACGTCTACGACGGCGGGGTGCTGGACGCGGCGCGGCTGGCGGCGATCCGGCTCCAGGAGGAGGAGCTGCTGTCCTGGCGGCTGGTGGAGCCCTCGGAGACCGACCGCTATCTGCTCGGTCCGCTCGCCTCGCGGGTACGGGCGGCGCTGGAGGTGCTCGGTCACGGCGGGGGGCCGGTGGAGCTGGAGGACGGGCGACCGGTGGAGGTCCGGCCCGGGGAGGAGTACGGCACCCGGATCACCCCATAGTCGCATACGAGTCGAATTCCCGTTGCGCCCCGTTGTGCTGACGGGGCGTCACCTGGTAGTCCGGTCGACGGCTGCCGGAATCGTGCGTTCATGTGCTCTTGGTCCGCCGTGCACGCCGGACCGGCATCATCCGGAACTCCACGGACAGCGGAGGGATCATGCGTACGCACTCGGGACTCCTTGGTGGGCGGCCGGCCGCGGCCGTCGCCGCACTGGCCTGCGCGGTGGTCGTCGCCACCGCGCCGACGGCGCTGGCCGGACCGGCACCGGCCACCGCGCCCGCCGCCCGCTCCACCCTGCCGTCGTCGGTCGACGGCGGTGCCTGGCAGTCCGGCCATCTCCAGGGCATGGCCATCGACCGCCGCAAGGGCTTCATGTACTTCTCGATGACCAATCTGCTGGTCAAGACGGATCTCGCCGGCAGACCGGTCGGCTCGGTCACCGGCTTCACCGGGCACCTCGGCGACCTGGACTTCAACGAGAAGGACGGCCGGGTCTACGGCTCGCTGGAGTACAAGGAGGCGAAGTCCTTCTACATCGCGATCCTCGACGTCGACCGCATCACCCGGATGAACATGGACGCCCAGTCCACCGGGGTCGTCTCGACCATCCACCTCAAGGAGGTCGTGAAGGACTTCACCGCCGACATGAACGGCGACGGCGTCTTCGACGGCGACACCGGCGCCACCCCCGACCATCGCTACGGCTGCAGCGGCATCGACGGCGTCGCGTTCGGCCCGGCCTTCGGCGACCGGCGCGGCAAGCGCGCCGGGACGCGGCTGACCGTGGCGTACGGCGTGTACGCCAACACGGGCCGCACCGACAACGACCACCAGGTGCTGCTCCAGTACGACGTCTCCCGGTGGAGGAAGTACGAGCGCCCGCTGACCGAGTCGGCCCCGCACACCAGCGGCCCCGCCCGGGTCGGCGGCAAGTTCTTCGTGTACACCGGGAACACCACGTACGGCGTGCAGAACCTGGAGTACGACGGGCACAGCGGCAACTGGCTGATGGCGGTCTACAAAGGCACCAAGCCCGGCTTCCCGAACTACTCGGTCTTCGCCGTGGACGGGTCCCGCAAGCCGGTGCGCGGCCCGGTGCGCGGGCAGCAGCGCCCGGAGCGCGGCCTGCTGCTGTCGCTGCTGCGCGCGGGTGCGCAGGACCCCGCGACCGGTACGCACGGCTGGCCGGCACCGGGCCAGTACGGGCAGTACGGGCTGGTCTCGCTCGACGACGGGAGGTTCTACGTGGCGCGCAGCGGCACGGTCCAGGACGGCGGGGTGACCCGGCAGACCGCCCACGCCCTGCTGAACACCTGGACGGGGCTCACCCCGTCGCCGTTCACCCCCGTCCCCTGACGTCCGCCCCCGCACCGGGGGAAACCGTCTCGCGGAGCCCGCCCGGCGCTGCGTACGCTCGTGGCATGACGCTTGTCGCGATCCTCAGCGGCGCCGGGATCTCCACGGACTCCGGCATTCCCGACTACCGCGGCCCCCAGGGGCTCTGGCGCAAGGACCCGGAGGCGGAGAAGCTCGTCACGTACGACTTCTACATGGCCGACCCGGAGATCCGCCGCCGCTCCTGGCAGATGCGCCGGACCAGCGCGACCTGGGCCGCCCGGCCGAACGCGGCGCACCACGCGGTGGTGGAGCTGGAGCGGTCCGGCACCCCGGTCCGGGTGATCACGCAGAACGTCGACGGTCTGCACCAGCTGGCCGGGCTGCCCGCCCGGAAGGTCCTGGAGCTGCACGGGACGGCGCGCGAGGTGGTGTGCACCGGCTGCCACGCCCGGTCGTCGATGGAGGAGGCGCTGGCCCGGGTGGAGGCCGGTGAGGCCGATCCGCCGTGCACGGCCTGCGGCTCCATCCTGAAGTCCGCCACGGTCATGTTCGGCGAGCGGCTCGATCCGGTGGTGCTGGGCGACGCGATGGCGATCGCCAAGGGCTGTGAGCTGTTCATCGCGGTGGGGACGACGCTTCAGGTGCAGCCCGCCGCCTCGCTGGCCGGGATCGCGGTGGAGCACGGGGCGCGGCTCGTGGTGGTGAACGCGGAGCCGACGCCGTACGACGCACTCGCCGAGGAGGTCGTGCGGGAGCCGATCGGTACGGCGCTGCCCGCGCTGCTGCGGCGGCTGGCTCCTCCGGGCGGCGCGGCCGGGGCGTGAGGGACGCGCTCAGCTCCGGTCGAGCTCCTGCTGCACGCGGCGCGAGGGGCGGAACGTGTAGAGGTCGAGGATCTCCGGCGGTTCGGCCACTCCCGGGCCGCCGGCGGCGACCCAGGCGACGATGTCGTCGGCCGCGTCCGCGTCGTTGACCAGGCCGAGCCAGACCGGGCGGCCGCCCGCGCGACGGCCCTCGGCCGACGGCTGCACGACGATCACGTTGGCCTGCTCGCAGGCGTCCAGGCACTCCACGGCGCGCACCCGGGCCGCTCCCTCCAGCGATCGCCGCAGCCCCGCGAGCTGCCCGGCGTGGTCCAGGCCGGGGACCTTGGGCGTTCCGCAGCAGCAGCCCCGGCAGACGCTGATGGTAGGCCGGGAAGCCCCCTGGTCGGGGACCGTTCCTCGGGTGCGGCGGCTCATGCGGGGCGGCCTCCGGTGCGGGCGCGGGCGATCACCCGGGGACTCTACCCGCCTTCCTTTCGAACATCCGATCGCCCACGACCGGGCGGGGCTGGGGTAGAGTGGGCGGCTGCGAAGGGGAGTAGCCCCGCAAACCGGTCGTCGACACACTGGAGCCCCCGGGTTCCCGGTGGCCGGGCCCGTGGATGGTCGCGGGCGGGCGAGACCTTCGGTCAGGTATGACACGCCCGCATCCGTGGGCGCCGACGTCATGCCGGGCCGAGTGGTCCTCCGGATGCCCACAGTGGCGCTTCGCGAAGGCCCGGGGCCCGGCTCCTAGAAGAAAGCCACCCGGAATGCATCTCGACCCCCTGGCGATCGTCACCGCCTTCGGGCTCATCTTCCTCGCGGAACTCCCCGACAAGACGATGTTCGCGTCGCTCGCGATGGGCACCCGCATGCGGCCGCTGTACGTCTGGTTCGGCACGTCGTCCGCGTTCATCGTCCATGTCGCCATCGCGGTGGGGGCGGGCAGCCTGATCGGGCTGCTGCCGGACTGGACCGTCAAGCTCGTCTCCGCCGCCCTCTTCGGGTTCGGGGCGTTCATGCTGCTGCGTTCCGGCGGTGGTGACGACGACGAGGAGGACGGCGGCGCGAAGACGGTGACCGGTTTCTGGCCGGTGTACTCGACCGCGTTCATGGCCGTCTTCATCAGCGAGTGGGGCGACCTCACCCAGATCACCACGGCCAACCTGGCCGCGAGCAACGGCACCTGGTCCACCGCGATCGGGTCGGCCGCCGCCCTGATGTCGGTGTCGGCGCTGGCGCTGCTCGCCGGGCGCTTCATCGCCAAGCGGGTGCCGCTGAAGACGGTCCAGCGGATCGGCGGACTCTGCATGCTGGGGCTGGCGATCTGGACCCTGGTGGAGATCTTCGTCGGCTGACGCCGAACGGACGGGCCCGGACCACCCCTGCCGAGGGGGGTGGTCCGGGCCCGTCCGCGGTTCAGAACAGGGCCGGGGTGTCCTCGGCCGTGCCGCTCTCGAAGGACAGCAGCCGCTGCTTGCGGTCGAGCCCGCCGCCGTAGCCGGTGAGGCTTCCGGAGGCGCCGACGACCCGGTGGCAGGGGACGATGATGCCCACCGGGTTCTTGCCGTTGGCCAGCCCCACGGCGCGGGAGGCGCCCGGCTTGCCGAGCTCCTCGGCCAGTTCGCCGTACGAGCGGGTCTCGCCGTACGGGATGTGCTGGAGCAGCGCCCAGACCTCGCGCTGGAAGGGGGTGCCGTCCAGTCGCAGCGGCAGGTCGAAGTCGCGCAGTTCCCCGGCGAAGTAGGCGTCGAGCTGGCGGACCGGCTCGGTGAAGGGGCGCGGGTCGGGCGCGCCGAAGGTCTCCTCGGCCGGGCGGTGGCGCTGCCCGGTCATGTAGAGGCCGCAGAGGACGCCGTCGGCGGCGACGAGGGTGAGCGGGCCGTACGGGCTGTCGACGACGGTGTGCCGTCGGGTCGCCGGGTCCGTGGATGTCGTGGTCATGGCTGGGCTTCCCGGTCGTGGTCAGGTGGGCAGGTGGTTGATGGGGTGGTCGTCGACGGTCCACAGGTACTGCACCGCGTACGCCCGCCACGGGCGCCAGGCGGCGGCACGGGCGGTGAGCGCCGCGGGGGTGGCCGGGAGACCGAGGTGCGCGGCCGCGCGCCGGATGCCGAGGTCGGTGGGGAGGAAGGCGTCCGGGTCGCCGAGGGCCCGCATGGCGATCACGTCGACGGTCCAGGGGCCGAAGCCGGGCAGGGCGGCCAGCTGGGCGCGGGCCCGTTCGCGGTCGGTTCCGGTGTCGAGCCGCAGCGATCCGTCGGCGAGCGCGGTCACCAGGGTGGTGAGCGTGGTGCGGCGGCTGCGCGGCAGGGCGAGCTGTTCGGGGTCGAGTCCGGCGAGCTGTTCGGGGCCGGGGAAGAGGTGGGTGAGGCCGCCGCCCTCCGGGTCGTCGACGGGGTGGCCGTGCGCGGTGACCAGGCGTGCCGCGTGGGTGCGGGCGGCGGCGGTCGAGACCTGCTGGCCGAGGACGGCGCGTACGGCGAACTCGGCGCCGTCGACGGTACGCGGCACCCGGCGCCCCGGCGCCGCCTCGACCAGCGGGGCGAGGAGCGGGTCGGCGCGGAGCTGCTCGTCGACGGCGACCGGGTCGGCGTCCAGGTCGAGCAGCCGGCGGCAGCGGCTGATCGCGAGGGTGAGGTCGCGCGGGTCGGTGAGGTGGAGCCGGCAGACGATGTGGCCGGGGCGCGGGGCGAGGGCGACGGTGCCGTGCCCGTGGCGCAGCGCGAGGGTGCGGCGGTAGGCGCCGTCGCGCCACTCCTCGACGCCGGGGACGGCGGTGGCGGCGAGGTGGCCGAAGAGGTTGCTCGGGTTGAGCGGGGCCCGGTACGGCAGGCGCAGCGTGATCGCGCCCGGGGTGGCCGGCGGCCTCGTCTCCCGGGCGGCGCGGTCGCGCAGCTCGCCCGGGGTGAGGGCGAAGACCTCGCGGACGGTCTCGTTGAAGGTGCGGACCGAGGAGAAGCCGGCGGCGAACGCGACGTCCGCCATGGGCAGCCCGGTCGTCTCGATGAGCACCCGGGCGGTCTGGGCGCGCTGGGCGCGGGCCAGGGCGAGCGGTCCGGCGCCCAGTTCGGCGTGGAGCTGGCGCTCGATCTGGCGGGCGGAGTAGCCGAGCCGGTTCGCGAGTCCGGCGACGCCTTCCCGGTCGACGACGCCGTCCTGGATCAGCCGCATCGCGCGGGCGACCAGATCGGCCCGGGCGTCCCACTGGGGGGAGCCGGGGCTGGTGTCGGGGCGGCACCGCTTGCAGGCCCGGAAGCCGGCCTGCTGGCAGGCGGCCGCGCTGGGGTAGAAGGTCATGTTCTCGGCCTTGGGCGGCACGACCGGACAGCTGGGACGGCAGTAGATCCGGGTGGTCAGGACCGCCGTGAAGAACCAGCCGTCGAAGCGGGCGTCCTTGGACCGGACGGCCCGCACACAGCGCTCGGTGTCGGTGTACATGGGTCAAGCATCCGTCGTCCGGGGCCCCTGAGGCTGGCGAGAATCCGACATCAACCTCCGGCTGCCAGGACTTCTCCGATGCCCGGTGGACCGTACGCGTGGGGCCCGGGTCCGGTGGACGTTCAGCGCTGCGCAGCCAGGGCCGACTCGAACTCCACGTACGCGTGGTCGTCGAAGAGGACGAACCGCACCTCCTCGACGGGCGGCACGGCCTCCTCGATCACCGTGCGGACGGCGATCCGCGCCCCGTCGTCCAGGGGCCAGCCGTAGATGCCGGTCGAGATGGCGGGGAAGGCGACGGTGCCCGCCCCCAGCTCCGCCGCCACCCGCAGGGACTCGCGGTAGCAGGAGGCGAGCAGGGCGGAGCGGTCCTCGACGCTGCTCCAGACCGGCCCCACGGTGTGGACCACCCAGCGCGCGTCGAGCGCGCCGGCCGTGGTGGCGACCGCCTGGCCGGTGCGCAGGCCCTTTCCGTAGTGCGAGGCGCGCAGCTTCCGGCAGGCGGCGAGGATCTCCGGGCCGCCGCGCCGGTGGATCGCGCCGTCGACCCCGCCCCCGCCCAGGAGGGAGGAGTTGGCCGCGTTGACGATGACGTCGGCGGACTGCCGGGTGAGGTCGCCGCGGACCAGCCTGACGGTGACGCCGTGGGAAGTGCGCATGACGGACATCATGCCGTGCCCCGGGCTCACGTCGCCCGCAGACGGCGCCAGACCGCCTTCGCCGCGTGGTGGCCGCACATGCCGTGCACTCCGGGGCCGGGAGGGGTCGCCGAGGAGCACAGGAAAACCGCTGGGTGGGCCGTCGCGTACGGGACCCGGGCGAGCTTGGGGCGGATCACGGTCTGGAGTCCGGCGAACGCGCCGCACGCGATGTCGCCGCCGACGTAGTTGGCGTTGCGCGCGGCGAGCTGGGGCGGGCCGGCGACGGCGCGGGCGAGCACCAGGTCGCGGAAGCCGGGGGCGAAGCGCTCCAGTTGGCGTTCGATGACGTCGGTGGCGTCGCCCTCCCAGCCCGCGGGGACGTGTCCGTAGGCCCAGAAGACGTGTTTGCCCTCGGGGGCGCGGGACGGGTCGACGAGGCTGGGCTGGGCGGTGATCAGGAACGGCACGCTCGGGTCCTGCCCCCGCACCGCGGCGGTCAGCGCGGCGTCGATCTCACCGGCCGTGGGGCCGATGTGGACCGTGCCGGCCCGGCGGGCCTCCTCGGCGGTCCAGGGGACGGGGCCGGACAGCGCGTAGTCGATCTTGAAGCAGGAGGCGCCGTACCGGAAGCCCTGGTAGGCGCGGCCGAGACCGGCGATGCGGGCCAGGGCGGTCGGCGAGGTGTCGAAGACGTAGGCGCGGGCGGGCGGCAGCTCGTCGAGCCGCCGGACCTCGGTTCCGGTGCGGATCGTGCCGCCCTGTTCGCGTACGTAGCCGGCCAGGGCGTCGGAGATCGCCTGCGAGCCGCCGCGCGGCACGGGCCAGCCCCGCTCGTGCGCCGCCAGCGCGAAGAGGAGGGCGATCCCGGCGGTGGCCGGGCCGCTGGTGGGGGCGATGGCGTGGGCGGCGAGCCCGGCGAACAGGCCGCGCGCCTTCGCGTCGCGGAAGCGGCGGGAGAGGAGCGAGGCGGGCTGGATGGCGTCGAGCCCGAACCGGACCCAGCGGTAGGGGTCGCGGGGCAGCCCGTCCCAGGGGGTGCGCAGGAAGTCCTGGGCGAGGGTCTCCCAGTGGCCGAGGTAGGGGGCGACGAGTCTGCGGTAGGCGCCCGCGTCGCGGGGCCCCAGGGACATGGCGCTCTCGCCCACCGAGCCGGTGAGCACGGCGGCCGTGCCGTCCGGGAAGGGGTGGGCGAGCGCCAGCTCGGGCTGGATCCACTCCAGGCCGTGCCGGGCGAGCGGCATCGTGTCGAACGCGGGCGAACCGATGGCCAGCGGATGGACGGCGGAACAGGGGTCGTGGCGGAAGCCGGGGAGGGTGAGCTCCTCGGTGCGGGCCCCGCCCCCGACGGTCTCCTCCGCCTCGAAGACCTCCACGGAGAAGCCCCTGCGGGCCAGTTCGGCCGCGGCGGTCAGTCCGTTGGGCCCCGCCCCCACGACGACGGCATCGAGCATCGACGTCACCTTCGGACTCCTTCGTCAGCCGACGGCCAGGAGAGCCAGGATATTCGGCGCCACCGACAGTCCCGCCGCGGGTAGGGTCACCGCCCGATGAACACCTCGGATTCCCGCGCCGTGTCCGCTCCGGCCCCCGCCCCCGTCCTGCCCGCCCGTATCGCCGCGATGGCGTCCGGGCTCGCCGCCGTGCCCGGCGTCCGGGCCGTCGCCCTCGGCGGCAGCCGGGCCCGCGGCGCCCACCGCCCCGACTCCGACTGGGACCTCGGGGTGTACTACCGGGGCGCCCCCGACACGGCCGCGCTCGCCGCGCTGGCCTCCGGGTTCCAGGGCTCCCCCGTCGAGGTCGCCGGGCCGGGCGGCTGGGGCCCCTGGGTGGACGGCGGGGCCTGGCTGCGGGTGGACGGCGTCCAGGTCGACTGGATCCTGCGCGACCTGGACCGGGTGGAGGCGGTCTGGGCGGACTGCCGCGAGGGCCGGTACGAGGTGGGCGTACAGCCCGGCCATCCGCTCGGCTTCTGGTCCCCCGCGTATCCGGGCGAGGTGGCGCTGGGGCGGGTACTGGCCGATCCGCGCGGGGAGCTGGCGCCGCTCAGGGAGGAGACCCTGCGCTATCCGGAGCCGTTGCGCGCGGCGCTCGTCGCGGCGGCCTGGGAGGCGGACTTCTCGGTGGCCGCCGCCCGCAAGTCGGCCCCCGGCGGGGACGCGCTGCACGTCTCCCTGTGCCTGTCCCGGGCGTTCGGGGTCCTCGCACAGTCCCTCCACGCCCACCACCGGGCCTGGTGCCTGAACGAGAAGGGGGCCACGGCCGCCGCGGCCGCCCTGCCGGACGCCCCGGCGCGCTACGCGGAGCGGGTCGGCGCGGCGCTGCGGGGGCTGGATCCGGCGGCGGTGGAGCTGGCGGCGGAGCTGGTCGGGGAGGTGCGCGCGGCCTGCGGCGGGTGAGGCGCCCCGGTCAGGCCCCGGTGCGCAGGGCCGCCAGGACGCGGGCGGCGGTCGCCTCGTCACGGGCCGCCGTGAACGGCAGGGTGTTGCCGCCGGCGATACGGAACGGCGCGCCGGAGAGCGTGGTGTGCGTGCCGCCCGCCTCGGCGACCAGCAGCAGCCCCGCCGCGTGGTCCCAGGCGTACTCCCAGGTGAAGGCGACCGCGTCCAGCGCGCCCCGGGCGATGTCGAGGTATTCGAGGCCGGCCGAGCCGCAGGGCCGGGCGGCGATCCCGTCGGTGCGCAGCCCCAGCAGGGCGCGCTTCTGCTCGTCGGTGGTGTAGTCCGGGTGCGACGACGCCACGTGCAGCGGCTCGCCGGAGGCGGGTGAGCCGGAGCGTATCGCCTCGCCGTCGAGGGTGGCGCCGCCGCCGCGTACGGCGACGGCCATCAGGTCCTGGGCCGCGGCGTACGTCCACGAGGCGAGGAGTTCGCCGCGGTGGGCGAGGGCGACCAGGGTGCAGAAGCCCGGCTCGCCGTGGACGAACTGGCGGGTGCCGTCGATCGGGTCGACGATCCACACGGGGGCGTCGCCGCCGAGGGCGTCGTAGACCTTCGGGTCGGCGTGCACCGCCTCCTCACCGACGACGACCGAGCCGGGCAGCAGCCGGGTCAGGGAGGCGGTGAGGTGTTCCTCGGCGAGGCGGTCGGCGGTGGTGACGAGATCGTACGGGCCGTTCTTCTCGATGATCTCGTCCTCGGCGAGCTGCCGGAAGCGGGGCATGATCTCGGCGGCGGCCGCTGCGCGGACCGCCGCCTGGACCTCGGTCGAACCGTCGGTGAGGAGTGCGTCGTACATGCCCCCAGCCAATCACGTCCCGCCGGAGCGCCGACGACCCGGTCGTGGCGGGAGCATGGCCGCTCAGCGACCGACGGCGTAACCCTGCATGCCGCGCGGGTTGGCCGCGGCGGACAGCACCCCGGTCCCCGGGTCCCGGGCCACGGCGCACAGCCTGCCCTCGGACCAGGGTTCGCCGACGGTGACGTCATGGCCCCGGCGGCGCAGCTCCGCGACGATCTCCGGGTCGGTGTTCCCCTCGACGGTGACGCTGCCGGGGCGCATCCCGCGCGGGAAGAAGGAGGCCGGGAAGCTGTCGGTGTGCCAGTTCGGGGCGTCGACGGCGCCCTGGAGGTCGAGCCCGCCGCGGACCCGGGCGCGCAGGGCCACCGCCAGGAAGAAGTGCACCTGCCACTGGTCCTGCTGGTCACCGCCGGGCGTGCCGAACGCCAGCACGGGGACCCCGTCGCGCAGCGCGAGCGACGGGGAGAGGGTGGTGCGGGGGCGGCGGCCGGGGGTGAGGGAGTTGGGCAGCCCCTCTTCGAGCCAGGTCATCTGGAGCCGGGTGCCGAGCGGGAAGCCGAGCTCCGGCACGACGGGGTTGGACTGGAGCCAGCCGCCGCTGGGGGTGGCGGAGATCATGTTGCCCCAGCGGTCCACCACGTCGAGGTGGCAGGTGTCTCCCCGGGTCGTCCCGTCCTTCGCCACGGTCGGCTCGCCGACCCCGGGGGCCGGGGCGGTGTCGGGGGCGGGCCCGGCGGCGCCCGACACCAGGGCCCTCACGTGCGCGCCGAGCACCGGTTCGCGGCCGCCCGGGCGGCCGGGGCGCAGCGCGTGCGAGGCCGTGCCGGTGATCAGGGCGCGACGTTCGGCGTTGTACGGCTCGGAGAGCAGCGCGTCGAGCGGGACGTCGGCGGCGTCGCCGTACCAGGCCTCCCGGTCGGCCATCGCGAGCTTGCAGCCCTCGATGAGGAGGTGGACGTAGTCGGCGCTGCCGTAGCGGGGCAGTTCGGCGGGGAGCAGGGCGAGCTGCTGGAGGAAGGCGGGGCCCTGGCTCCAGCCGGGTGCCTTGGCGAGCGTCCAGCCGTTCCAGTCGTAGGTGGCGGGCGCCTCGTAGGAGGCGGACCAGCCGGCGAGGTCGGCGGCGGTGAGGGTGCCGGTGTGTCGGGAGCCGGTGGTGTCCATGGTGGGGCGGGCGGCCTGGCGGACGAGGGCCTCGGCGACGAATCCCTCGCGCCAGATCCGGCGGGCGGCCTCGATCTGCGCGGTCCGCTCCGTGCCGCCGTTCTCCTCCGCCTCGGCGATCAGGCGGCGCCAGGTCGCGGCGAGCCGGGGGTTGCGGAACAGCTCACCGGGCCGGGGCGGGCGGCCGCCGGGCAGGTACACCTCGGCGGAGGAGGGCCATTCGGTCTCGAAGAGTCGGCGGACGGTCTCCACGGTCCGGCCGACCCGCTCGACGGGGGCGTGGCCGTCCTCGGCGTAGCCGATCGCGTACCGGAGCACCTCGGCGAGGCCCTTGGTGCCCTGGTCGCGCAGGAGCAGCATCCAGGCGTCGAAGGAGCCCGGTACGGCGGAGGCGAGCGGTCCGGTGCCGGGGACCAGGTCGAGGCCGAGGGAGCGGTAGTGGGCGATGGTCGCACCGGCCGGGGCGGGGCCCTGGCCGCACACCACGCGCACCTCGCCGTCGCGCGGCGCGATGATCATCGGTGTCTCGCCGGCCGGGCCGTTGAGGTGGGGTTCGACGACGTGCAGGACGAATCCGGCGGCGACGGCCGCGTCGTAGGCGTTGCCGCCGTCCTCCAGGACCGCCATCGCGGACTGCGAGGCGAGCCAGTGGGTGGACGACACCATGCCGAAGGTTCCCCGGAGGGTGGGCCGGGTGGTGAACACAGGGTCTCTCACCTCGCTGTCTGCTCGCTTCGGCCCAACTCGTGGACGCGGGGTCGGTCCTGGGGAGGATCCGGGGAGTCCGCGCCGGGGCTTTCCGTCCCCCGCTCCCCGGCGGACGGCCGATCGCCCGGCGCCCCCTCTTCCCGGCCTCCGGCATGAAGTGGGCGTAGTGGTCGAGGGCGATGGTAGGCGACGAGTGCCCCGGTCACGTGGCGAGGGTCACGGCCGACTCTCCTGCGTCGAGGGGACAGCGGCCGCCGGACCCGCCGGGGCGGGGTGGGGAAAACCCCACCGCCAAGTCTCGACCTGGCTGTCATGACCCGGGCCAAAGAGTTGGCTGCAATGGTCCGGTGCTGACTCGCCGGGTACAACAGACCCTGAACGTCCGGAAGTTGTGGTGCTGCGGATGGCTCGTGGCCGCGGTGTGGGCCGCCGCGTTTCCGTTGGTTTCGACGCTCGGGCCGCACCGCTTCTGGGGGGCGAGCGCCTGCGTCGGGTATCTGTGTGCGGCCGTTGTGGTGCTCTGCTCGCGCTCGCACGGCCAGGTCGTCTCGGTGTGGATCGCCGGGGTCGGGGCCGTTCTCGTGCCGCTCGCGGTGCTCGTGCTGACCGGTGAGGCGCAGATCGAGGTCGACGTGGTGGAGCGGGCCGGGCTTCTGACGTTGCGTCAGGGCACTCCTTATCTGGCCGATCCGCAGTCCGTGGCGGAGGTCACTCCCTATCTGCCGGGCATGGCGCTGTTCGGGTTGCCGAAGGCGCTGCCGGGTGACGGCTGGGAGACGTTGCGGTTCCTCGGGGACGCGCGGCTCTGGTTCGCGGCGGTGTTCCTCGGGTGCCTGTGGGCAGCGGGCCGTGTCCTTGGTGGCAGGGGTGTCGGCCAGGTCGTCGGTGCCGCGTTGATCGTCTCGCCGGTGGTGGCGCTGCCGCTCACGGTCAGCGGTGTCGATCTGCCGCTCACCGGACTGCTCTGCCTGGCACTGGCGTCGGCCGCCCGGCACCGTCCGGTGGCCGCCGGGATCGCGCTCGCGCTGGCGTGCTCCTTGAAGTGGACGGCGTGGCCCGCGCTCGCCGTCGTCGCGGCGCTCCTGGCCACCCGCTCGGGACCGGGTGCCGCTGTCCGCGCCACGGTGGTGGCGGTGACCGGGACGGTGCTGGCGATCCTGCCGAGCGCCCTGTTGTCGCCGGGCCCGCTGGTCCAGCAGGTCTTCGCCTTCCCCGCCGGGCGGGGCGAGTGGGAGACCCCGGCGGCGAGCCCGCTGCCCGGACGGCTCCTCGCGGACCTCGGCCCGTACGGCTGGTATGCGGCGACGGCCCTGTTGGCGGCAGGCGGGCTGGCCGTCGCCGTCTCGCTGTGGGTCCGGCCGCCGGCCGGCCTGGTTCCGGCCGCCGACCGGCTGGCGGTGGGGCTCTGTACGGCCTTCCTGCTGGCTCCGGCGGGGCGGTTCGGTTACCTGGCGCTGCCGGTCTTCCTCGGCGTGTGGGGCCGGCTGGCCGACCCGGCGCGCCGGCCGGCACCCGCCAGGAGCCTCGTCGCGGTGGCCGGCCCCGCAGCCCGTCCGTCCCGGCCGGCGGTGAACGGTGAATGCTCGGCGTACCGCGAGTGACCCGGACGGCCGCGCCCCGGTGGAAATCCGGCCCGGCAGCGCGGTGCCGGCACTCAGGCGGCGGGGTCCTCGCGGCGCAGATGGGCGAGCACGGCGAGGACCCGGCGGTTGCCCTCGGCCGGGTCGAGCTCCAGCTTCATGAAGATGCTGCTGGCGTGCTTGACCACCGACGCCTCGGTGATGGTGAGCCGCTGGGCGATGGCCTGGTTGTTGAGGCCCTCCGCCATCACGGCGAGCACCTCCCGCTCGCGGGGGGTCAGCCGCTGGAGCGGCTTGTCGGCGGCCCCTTGCTGGAGCAGTACCCGCACCACCTCCGGGTCGATCACGGTCTGCCCGGCGGCGACCCGGTCGAGGGCGTCGAGGAATTCGGTGACGTCCCCCACCCGGTCCTTCAGGAGGTAGCCGAGGCCGCCCGCCGTCGACGAACCGCCCAGCAGCTGGGTGGCGTAGGCGGTGGCGACGTACTGCGACAGCACCAGCACCGGCAGGGACGGATCCTCGCGGCGCAGCTCCAGGGCCGCGCGCAGCCCCTCGTCGCGGAAGCCGGGCGGCATCCGTACGTCGGTGATGACCACGTCCGGCCGGTCCGCCCGCACCGCGCGGGCCAGTTCCTCCGCGTCCCCGACGGCGGCGGTCACCTGGTGCCCGACCCGGGAGAGCAGTTCGACCAGTCCGGCACGGAGCAGGACGGCGTCCTCTGCCAGCACTACGCGGAGCACGGAACCGGCACCTCCACCCGGAGCTGTGTGGGTCCGCCGACGGGACTGGTCACGATGAGCCTGCCTTTCAGAATGGCCACGCGGTCCGCCAATCCTTGCAGACCGGCACCGGCCTCGGGGTCGGCGCCGCCGTGGCCGTCGTCGGTGACGAGCAGGACGAGGGTGTCGTCCCGGACCCGGCCCACGATGGACACCTGGTCCGCGCCGCTGTGCTTGGAGGCGTTGGTGAGTGCCTCGGTGATCGTGAAGTACGCCATGGTCTCCATGGCGGACGGCAGCCGGTGCGGCAGATCCAGGTCGACGACGACGGGAATCGGATTGCGCAGGGCGAGTTCGGCGACCGCGGCGGGCAGCCCGTGGTCGGTGAGCACCTGCGGATGGATACCGCGTACCAGCGAACGCAGCTGGTCCAGGGCCTGGCGGGCCTCGCCCCTCGCCCGGGTGACGAGCTCCTTGGCGCCCGATTCCCCGCCGCGCAGCTCCAGTTCGGCCAGCCCCAGTGTCATGGTGAGCGCCACCAGCTGCTGCTGGGCGCCGTCGTGCAGGTCCCGCTCGATCCGGCGGCGCTCGGCCTCGAAGGCGTCGACCAACCGGGCCCGGGAGCGGGTGAGTTCGATGACCCGGCTTTGGAAGTCCTCGTCGCGGGCGGAGAGCAGGACCTGGGCGACGCGTACCTGGAGACCGGCAAGCAGGCCGCCCGCGTACGCCGAGACCACCAGGCCGAACAGCCCGGCGGCGCTGCCGGGCAGAGCGGCGACGGGGTCGGAGATCGGCTGCCCGGGCACCAGCATCACCGTGTCGGGGGCGATGGCCCAGACGATCACCGGGGTCACCGTGAGGACCAGCGAGAGCCCGAGCAGCGCGGCGAAACCGATGCCCGTCGCCGTGAAGACGAACCCGAGCAGCAGCGCGTACGCCAGCTCCCGCCAGGTCGCCCGCTCCCGCAGCCGGGTACGCAGCCACGGCAGCGCGCTCGTCCCGGGCAGGGAGCCGTGCGGGTCGAGCGGCGGTTCCGGTTCCACGAGCCGCAGCCGGCGCCGTTCCAGGGCCGCGACGGGGACTCCGAGGACCGCCAGGGCCAGCAGGAGCAGCAGTCCGACACCCACCACCGACAGGCCCACACCGGCCAGGAACAGCGCGGCGCACAGAAACAGCACCACCGCTCCCACGACCAGGCCGCTCAGCAGGAAGGCCCAGCAGCGCCAGGGCCAGGCGGAGACCAGGAAGCGCATCGGGCGCCGTCGCACGGCCTCCCAGACGGCGACACTCATCGGTCCGTGTTCCTCCGGAGGATCTGGGGCCGGCGGATGCACCGGGACGGCGATCGAGTGGGGTTCACCTGGAACTCTAACCGCCCGGCGGTGGCCCGGCAGTAGGGAAAACCCTCCCCCCGACACTCCTCGCAGCCCCACTGCCCCGGGCCCGTGTCTCTGCTGGACTGGGAACATGCCACTGCTCACGGACATTCAGCTCCCCGCCATCCAGCTCTCGGCCGTCTCCAAGAGCTATCCGAGCGCCGCGGGTCCCGTACCCGTGCTGCGCGAGGTCAGCGTGGGCTTCCCCCAACGGGCGCTGACCGCGGTGATGGGTCCTTCCGGTTCCGGCAAGACCACGCTGCTGAACTGCGCGGCGGGGCTCGACAAGCCCGACACCGGCAGGGTCCTGCTGGGTGAGACCGACCTGGCGGCCTGCGGGGAAAGCGAGCTGACCGTCGTGCGCCGCAGCCGCATCGGCTTCGTCTTCCAGCAGTTCAACCTGCTGCCGATGCTGACCGTGTACGAGAACGTGGCACTGCCGCTGCGGCTGCAGCGCGGGCGGGTGCGACGGGACCGGATCATGGAGGCGTTGCAGCAGGTGGGTCTTGGGGACAAGGCGGGCCGGCGCCCGGCACAGCTCTCCGGCGGCCAGCAGCAGCGGGTGGCCATCGCGCGGACGCTGGTGGCCGAACCGGAACTCGTGTTCGCCGACGAGCCCACCGGCTCCCTGGACCGCCGCAGCGGGCGGCAGATCATGGAGCTGCTGCGCGACACGGTCGACCGGGCCGCGCGCACGGTGGTGATGGTCACCCACGATCCGGCGGCCGCCGCCTGCGCGGACCGTGTCATCTTCCTCTCCGACGGTCACATCGTCGGCAAGCTCGACCACCCGACGGCCGAAGCGGTCGCTCAGCAGCTCAGCCTCTGGGAGCAGTGATGTGGCGCATCTCGTTGCAGTCGGTACGGCACTACTGGGCCCTGTTCGCCGGGACGTTCGTCGCGCTCGCGCTCGGCGTCGCGCTGATCGGCGTCTCGGCGGCGGCGCTGGCGGCGACCTGGGCGGTGGACGGGACGCCGGACGGCTCGAACCCCACGGCGACCTTGAAGGACGGCGCCGGCACGGCCCACACCCTCTCCAGCGGTGATCTGGACATGGGCGGGGTGCAGAGCGTGCTGGCGATGGCCGGGGTGGTGTCGGCGTTCGTGACGGTCTTCGTCATCGCCGGGACCTGTGCCTTCGGCATCGCGCTGCGCCGCCGCGACATGGGGTTGCTGCGTCTGGTGGGGGCGGGCGGCGGCCAGGTCCGCCGGATGGTGCTCGGCGAGTCCCTGGCGGTGGCGGTGCCGGCCGCGGCGCTCGGCTGCGCGGTCGCCGCGGTGACGGCGCCGGTCGCCGTCGAGGCGCTGAACGGGACCGGTCTGTCGCCGGTCGACCTGCGGCCGGGCCCGCTGCTGTGGCCCCTGGTGTTCGCCGCGGGCAGCGGACTGGTCATCGCCGTGCTCGGCATGGTGGCCGCCTCGAAGCGGGCCGCGCGGGCACGGCCGAGCGAGGCGCTGCGCGAGGCCGACCTCGACTCCCGCACGATGACGGTGGGGCGCGCCGTGACCGGTGTGCCGGCGCTGCTCGCCGGTGCGGTGATGGTGGCGCTCGCACCGGGCTCGGGCGCCGAGGCGGCGACGCCGCTGGCGCTGTTCGGCACGATGGCGCTGGCCATCGGGGCCACCCTGCTCGGGCCGTGGTACCTGCCGCCACTGCTGCTCCTGATGGCGGTGCCGCTGCGCTGGGCGGACCCGGTGGCGGGACGGCTGGCGGCGGAGTCGGTGCGTACGTCCCGGCGGCGGACCGCGTCGCTGGTGGGGCCGGTGCTGGCGATCCTCGCGATCGTCGGGATCTTCACCACGGTGTTCTCCACCACGGGTGCGGCGACCTCGGCGGACGACCGGGCGCGGACCACCGCCCAGCTCGTGGTCGAGCCCGCCCGGGACGGCGCCACGCTGGACCGGGACACGGTCGACCGGCTGCGGGAGGACCCGCGGGTGGCCGCCGTGTCGGCCCCCGCGCCGCTGGAGATCGCGGTGGCCGGCCCGTACTCGGTGTGGAAGGAGCAGGCGGCGCTGGCGGACCCGGTGGCGCTCTCGCGTACGCACCGGATCACCGTGGTGGGCGGCTCCCTCGGGCCGCTGGAGCCGGGCACGGTGGCCATCTCGAAGGAGTTCTCCGAGTGGTACGGGAACCACGCGGGCTCCACCATCACCTACAGCCTGTTCGGCGGCGAGCCGGTCCGGGCGAAGGTCGCGGCGGTGCTGGACGGCGGTTCCGCCGTGCCTCCGGTGGTGCTGCCGCCGGACACCCGGGGCGCCTCCCCCGCCCCGCGCCCGGAGCGTGCGGCGGTGCTGCTCGACGGGCGGGGCGCGGCCTCTGCCGGGGCCGCCGCGGCGGAGCTCACCGAGCGGCTCGGCGCCGACCGGGTGCGGGTGCTGTCGGCCGACACGTGGTTCGGGCGCACCGGGACCGACCAGGACCGGCTGAACAGCCTGGTGCTGGCCGTGCTGACGGTGCCCGCCTCGCTGTACGCGCTGATCGCGGTGGCGAGCACCCTGGTCATGTCGTACAGCAGGCGCGGCCGGGAGATCGCCGGTATGCGGATGATCGGTGTCAGTGCGGGCCAGGTCCGGCGGATGGCGCTGTGGGAGACCCTGGCCACCACGGTGCTGGGGGCGCTGATCGCGGCCGCGGTGGTCGCGTGGGGCGCCCACGCCTACCGGGGGTCGCTGAGCGTGTACGGCGGCGAGCCTCCGCTGAGCGTGCCGTGGGGCATGCTCGGAACGCTCTTCGCGGCGTGTGTCCTGGTGGGGGTGGTGGTGAGCCTCGCCGCGACCTGTCGCCTCCTGCGGCAGGTCAGCACCGCCACCACGACACCGCACCGGGCTCACCGGATCCCGCAGAAGGTCTGACCCGGCCTCGGGAGGTGTTTCGGGTCCGGTCACGGGTCTCCCCGGCGGAGGTGCGACGCCCCCGACGCACCTCCGCCCGGTACCACGGGCATCCAGGGCGTGTTTGGGCTACTCTCGGGCCGCGCCGCTCCGCCCCCGGCAGGGGTGCTCCCCGCCTCCGTCCGCTCCGTGCCGGTCGCCGTCGTGAACGTAGCGGTGTGCTCCGCGCCGCCCCTATGCTGACAGTCCACACCATTTTTTCGTACCAATCGGCATCACTCACCCATCGGTTGATGGGCACGAACCCGAAGAGCAGGAGTCTCCATGCGCGTCGCGATCGCCGAGGATTCCGCGCTTCTGCGGGCGGGAATGACGAGACTGCTGGCGGACGAGGGCATTGAGGTCGTCGCTTCGCTGGGCGATGCGACGGGCATTCTGGAAGTGGTGCGCAAGGACCGTCCGCACGTGGTCATCATGGATGTCCGGATGCCGCCGACCCATACCGACGAAGGCATTAGGGCCGCGCTGGAGATCCAGCGGCTGGGAACCGGCACCGCCGTCCTGCTGCTCTCCCAGTACGTGGAACCCACCTACGCGGAGGAGTTGGTCCACGGGGCACCGGCCGGGACGGGTTACCTGCTCAAGCAACGGGTGGGCGACTTCGCGGAGTTCCTCTCGGCGCTGCACCGGGTCCGGCAGGGCGAGACGGTGCTGGACTCGGACATCTTCAAGCAGTTCGTGGGAAGTCCGCGCGAGAAGCACGCGACGGAACTACTGTCCCCGCGGGAACGACAGGTGCTGGAACTGATGGCGACCGGGCTGACGAACAGCGGAATCGTCAACCGTCTCGGGATATCCGAGCGCGCGGTGGAGAAACACGTCACGTCGATCCTGGGCAAGCTGAAAATAGCGAACTCGGGCGAGAATCACAGGCGGGTGCTGGCCGTTCTGAACTATCTGCGGGGAACCGACAGGCTCCACGACAAACCCGAATGAGATGCGGTGGGCTCCTGATCCGGTGAATTCCTCGACCCCGTACAGAGTTGCGGCCGGCCTCATCTACCTCTCCATCGGCAGCCTGGTTGGGCTGCTGCTGGCCCCGCTGCTCGTCCTCTCGCTGCTGCTGCGCGTCGCGTCGTGGCTGCCGCTCGTCGCCGTGCCGCAAGCCGTCGTCCTCTGCGTACGCGTGGTGCCGACGATTCTCCGACGGCGTCCCGGCAAGGAGGACCACCCGGGCCCCCCGGAAGCGGAGAGCCCGATGCGCGAGGTGCTGCGGCTGCTCCCGGACCGGATGGCGGTCCTGTACAAGGGACTCTCGTTCAGTCTGCCGCTGCTGCGGGCCGTCGCCGACCTGGAGCGGCTCCTCGCCCGCTCGGTGATCGCCGACACCGGCCAGACCGACGCCCCGATCCGGCCGACGGCGAAGACCGAGCCGGAGGAGCAGCCCCGGGCCGGCTGGGACGACATCCGGTACATCGGTCTGCTTCTGCTCGGCACGGTGTGGCTGCTGCCGCTGGCGTCTCTCGCGGTCCCGGTGGTGGTCTTCCTCGTGTCGCTGCCACTGGGACCGGCCGAGCAGCTGGCCTTTGGTCCCGGCAACACACTGACGGTGTCCAGCACCGTGACCCGGGTGGCGGTGGCGCTGGCCTCGGTGGCGGTCTTCACCCTGCTCATGGGGCTGCTGTTCTGGATGGGCGGACTGCGGGCCCGGGTGGTGCTCCGCATCCTGAGCCGCCTCGACGAGGCGGAGACCCATCGCCGCGAGGAGGCTGCGGAGCGCCAGCGGATCGCCGCGCTGCGGGTGAACGACGCCGATTACCGCCGTCTGGAGCGCGATCTGCACGACGGGGCGCAGGCACGGCTGGCCGTACTTCTCATGAACCTCTCCCTCGCCAAGAACCGTCACGGGGACGACGCCGCGCATTTGCGTGCCGTGGTCGAGGAAACGCATGAGGAAATAGGAAAGGCACTGGACGAGATTCGCAGTCTGGTACGGGGAGTTCAGCCGCCCATTCTCAGCGACCGCGGCCTGGAAGCGGCGGTGACCGCACTGACCGAGCGCTTTCATGTGCCGGTCGAAGTAATCAGCGGGCTTCGGCGGCGACCTGATGTGAATGTCGAGTCGACGGCGTACTACATCGTCGCCGAATGCCTCGCCAACACCGTGAAGCACGCCTCCGCCCCCCTCATTCAGGTCACGCTCGAGGAGCACGACAACCACCTGGCCGTCTCGGTGACCGACAACGGCACGGGTGGCGCCTCGCTGGCGGGCGGGACGGGACTGCGCGGGCTGGGCGACCGGGCCGCCGCGCTCAACGGCTGGCTGGACATCAGCAGTCCGCCAGGTGGCCCCACTCGGGTGACCGTCACCCTTCCCTGGACTCCGCACCCCATCTGAGCTGGGACTTTTCCTCACATCGAAAGCTCTTGCCGTTCAACGAACAGTTGATCGAAGATGAGGTGGTACGGCTACCCGCACCCCTCGCGGTACGGGTAGCCGCACCGTCGGCGTTCGACAAGGGGGAATCTTGGAAGCGGACCAGGCGGAGGATCTCCTACGCACTCTCGCCCGTGCGCACGCGGTCCCTGGCGCACAACTCGCCATCCACCGAGCGGGCGGCAGCCTCTCGGCGACCACCGGGGTGGTACGGACCGGCACCACCGATCCGGTCTTAACCACAACGGCTTTCGCCCTGGGTTCGGTGACCAAGGCATTCACCGCGACTCTGGTCGGCCAACTCGTCGCCGAGGGTGAAATCGAGTGGGACGACCCCGTCGCGGACTACGTGGCGGAATTCGACAGCGCGGCGGACGACGCCTTTTCCGGGATCACCCTGCGGCACCTGCTCAGCCATACCGGCGGACTGGTGGCCGACCACGAGACGGACGATGTCGCGGAGACCTCTCTCACCCGTTACACGGCGAGTGTCGCGGCGACGACCCGCACACTGCACCGGCCCGGGTCGTGCTTCTCCTATTCGAATTCCGGATACAACATCCTCGGCAGGGTCGTCGAAGCCGTCACCGACATGAAGTGGCAGGCCGCCCTGGCCAACATGACGCTGCGTCCGCTCGGCATCGACCCGGCCTTCGTGCATGACGCACCGAGCAGGCAGCGGCCCCTGGCGCAGTGTCACACGGTCCGCCCCGGCGCGGCCCGGCAGGTCACGCCCGTCGGCCTCTTCCTGCCCCCCAGCTGGGCCCCGGCGGGCGGGCTGGCCGGCAGCGCCGACGACTTGGCGGGCCTCGCCACCCTGCTCCTGGGCACCTGTCCCGACGCCGCCGTACTCCTGCCCGAGGAGCAGCGCGCCGAGATGCACGCCCGGACGCCCGCGGCCGACGCGTTCGGCATGGCCGACGGCTGGGGCCTGGGGCTGGCCCGTCACGCGTCGCCGGACGGCGACTGGCTGGGCCACGACGGCACGGTCGACGGCGGCACCGCCCACCTGCGGTTCCGGCCCGCCGACGGCACCATCGTGGCCCTGACCACCAACGCCACCACCGGCACCGCGATGTGGGCGGAGCTGGTCGACGCGCTCCGCGAGGACGGCGTCCCGGTGGGCGACCACCGGCCCGTGGCCCCCGCCACGCCACGGCTCACCACCGGACTCGGCCGGTTCGACGGCGACTACCGCAACGGCGACACCCTGTTCCGCGTGCGCACCGCCGGGGACGGCACCGCACCGCGCCTGACCGACGCCACCGGCCTCGTCGCCGACCTGGCGGTCCACGAGGACCTCACCTTCACCGCCCGGCGGACCGACACCGACACCGCCCCCTACACCGGCCGGTTCGTCACGGACCGCGCCTCGGGCGAGACACACCTCATGCAACTCGGCGGCCGTTCCGCCCGGCGTACCGCGGCTTCGTAGCGCCCTTCCGCAGTGTCCCGGCCGGGACACCGCGCGCCGTCCGGCCTTCGCCCCCCCCTTCCCGACTTTCCCGTCGGTTTCCGGGCACCCCGCGCCCTCCCCTGCCCGGAAACCGCTTCTCTGGAGGTACACACGTGGTTCGCGCCGACGCGCCGGTGGACCGGACGGTCACCGCTCAGACCGACTTCTGGCGGACCCGGCTGGACGGTGTCCCGCCGCTGGACCTGCCGGCCGACCGACCGCGCCCGGTGATCCGGTCGAGCGGCACCGCCACCCACGAGTGCGAGCTGCCCGCCCCGGCCGCGGCGGCCCTGGCGGAGCTGGGCCGGGGCCGTGGCACCGCCTCCACCGCGGTCCTCGCCGCCGCCGTCAACGCCCTGCTCGCCCGCTACTCCGGCCAGGAGGACATGGCGCTCGGAACGGTCTCCCCCCGCTCCGGCCACACCGTCGTCGTCCGCACCACCGTCGACCCGGCCGCACCCTTCGCCGTCCTGCTGGACGACACCGGCCGCGCCCTGGACGAGGCCCTCGGCCACGACGGCGTCCCGTTCGCCGACCTCGTCGACGCCCTCGCCCCCACCCGCGACACCAGCATCACCCCGCTGATCCAGGCCATGGTGGCGGTTCTGGACGAACTCCCTTCGCAGCACCGGGACTTCGACCCGCTGGACCTTTCGGTGGAGGTCACCGGCGCCCGGCTGCGGGTGCGGCACAGCACCGCTCTCTTCGACCCGGCGACGGCCGCCGGGCTCGCCGGGCACCTCGCCGTCCTGCTCGCCGGGGCGGCGGCGGGCCCGGACACACCAGTCAGCGCGCTGCCGCTGATCACCGAGGACGAGTTCACCGAGGTCGTGCACGACTGGAACGACACCGCACGCCCGGTCCCCACCGGCACCTTCCCCGAGCTGTTCGCCGCCCGGGTGGCCGCCCGGCCCGAGGCGAGTGCCGTCATCGACGAGCACGGCCCCGTGAGCTACCGGGAACTGGACGAGCACGCCAACCGCATCGCTCACCACCTTCTGGAACTCGGCGCCGGGCGCGACCAGTTGATCGGCCTCTGCGTCGAGCGGGGCGCGGCCATGGCGGCCGGACTGCTCGGCATCATGAAGGCGGGCGCCGCCTACCTTCCGCTCGACCCCGCGTACCCGGCCGACCGGCTGGCGTACATGCTCCAGGACTCGGACGCCCGCATCGTCGTCACCCAGCGCGAGCTGCGCGACCGGCTGCCCGACACCGACGCGGCCCTGGTGGACCTCACCGCCGACCGGGCCGCGCTCGACGCCCGCCCGACGACCGCCCCCCGGATTGCGCCGGCCGTCGAGGACCTGGCGTACGCCATCTACACCTCCGGCTCCACCGGCCGCCCCAAGGGCGTCCTCGTCTCCCACACGGGCATCGGCAACCTGGCCGCGGTGCAGGCCGAGGCGTTCGGCGTCACCACCGGGAGCCGGGTCCTCCAGTTCGCCTCCGCCAGCTTCGACGCGGCGTTCTGGGAGATCTGCATGGGGCTGCTGAACGGCGCCACCCTCGTCATGGGCTCCAAGGAGACCCTGGCGCCCGGCGAACCGCTCGCCGCCTACGCCGCCGAGCACGGCGTCACCCACGCCACCCTGACGCCCGCCACCGTCGCCGTGCTGCCCGAAGGGCGCGGCCTGCCCGACGGCGCCACCCTCGTCGTCGCCGGCGAGGCCAGCACCGCCGACCTGGTCGCCCGCTGGTCGAACGGCCGCCGCATGATCAACGCGTACGGCCCGACCGAGACCACCGTCTGCGCCACCATGAGCCGCCCGCTCAGCGGCGCCGTGGTCCCCCCGATCGGCACCCCGATCGCCAACTTCCGGGCGTACGTCCTCGACGACGCCCTGCGGCCCGTCCCGGCGGGTGTGCGCGGCGAGCTGTACCTCGCGGGCCCCGGGCTGGCCCGCGGCTACCGGGGGCGGCCCGGCCTCACCGCGGAGCGGTTCGTCGCCAACCCCTTCGGCGCGCCCGGCGAGCGCATGTACCGCTCGGGGGACATCGCCCGCTGGAACACGGCGGGTGACCTGGAATACCTGGGCCGGGTCGACGACCAGGTCAAGGTGCGCGGCTTCCGCATCGAGCTCGGCGAGATCGAGAGCGCCCTGGCGCTCCACCCGGACGTCGCCCAGGCGGTCGTGGTGACCCGCAACGCCAACCTGCTGGCGTACGTCGCGGCGGCCGGGGAGCGGCACCCCGCCGCCGACGACCTGCGGGCCTTCCTCGCCCGGAGCCTGCCCGACCACATGGTGCCCACCGCCGTCGTGGTCCTCGACGCCCTGCCGCTCACCCCCAACGACAAGGTGGACCGCAGGGCGCTGCCCGACCCCGTCACCCCGCGGGAGAGCGGGGGCGGCGCCGAGGACGCGCCGCGTACCGCCGTCGAGGAGACCCTGGCCGCCATCTGGACCGATGTGCTCGGCGTCGAACGCATCGGTGTCCACGACGACTTCTTCGCACTCGGCGGCAACTCGATCCTCTCCGTCCGCGCCGTCTCCCGGATGCGCGCGGCACTCGGCGTCCCCGTGGCGCCCCGCGCCCTCTTCGACACCCCGACGATCGCCGGGCTCGCCGCCTCGGTGGCACCCGAGGACTCCGTCGAGGACTCCGCCATCCCGCTCGTGCCGCGCGACGGCGCCCGGCCGATGCCGATGTCGTACGGTCAGCAACGCCAGTGGTTCCTGCACGACTTCGACCCCGACAGCGCCGAGTACCACACCGCCGCCGGCCTGCGGCTGACCGGCGCCCTCGATCCGGACGCGCTGCACGGCGCCGTCCAGGACCTGACCGCGCGCCACGAGGCGCTGCGGACCACCTTCGGTGTGGTAGGCGGCCGCGGCGTCCAGGTCGTCCACGCGCGGCTCGCCCCCGCGTGGCGGACCGAGGACCTCTCCGCCGTCCCCGAAGCCCTGCGCGAGGAGCGGCTGCGCGAGCTGGTCCGCGCCGAGACGGCCCGCCCGTACGATCTGACGGCCGGCCCGCTGGTGCGTGTCCTGCTCGTCCGCCTCGCCGACGACGAGCACGTCTGCGTCCTGGGCATGCACCACATCGTCACCGACGGCTGGTCCACCGGCATCGTCCTGCGCGAACTGGGCGCGTGCTACGCCGCGCGCACCGAGGGCCGTACGCACCGGTTGCCCGAACCCGCCGTTCAGTACGCGGACTTCGCCGCGTGGCAGCGCGGACGCCTGGAGGGCGGCGGCCTCCTCACCCGGCAGCTGGAGTGGTGGCGCGAGCGGCTGGACGGCATCACTCCGCTGCAACTTCCCACCGACCGGCCGCGGTCCAGGGTGCGGTCCACCGCGGGCGCCACGCACACCTTCGCCGTGCCCGCCGCCACCACGCGGGCCGTCGAGGAGTTGGCGCGGCGGGAGGGCGCGACCCTCTTCATGGCGCTCACGGCGGCGGTGAAGACGGTCCTCGCCCGCTGGTCCGGGCAGACGGACATCGCCGTCGGCACGGCCTCCTCCGGCCGCAACCACCGCGACCTGGAGGAACTGGTCGGCTTCCTCGTCAACACGGTGGTGCTCCGCTCCCACGTCGACACCACCTCGTCGTACAAGGAACTGCTGGCACGGCTGAAGGAGACCGCCCTGGAGGCGTTCGCCCATGAGGACGTGCCCTTCGAGCGGATCGTGGACGCGGTCGGCGCGGCCCGCGACAACAGCCGCACCCCTCTGGTGCAGGCCATGGTGGTGCTGCAGAACGCGCCGTCCGACCGCGCCCGGCTGCCCGGCCTCGATGTCGCCGACCACCCGGTGCACCGCGAGGCCGCGCCGTTCGACCTGACCGTGGAGTTCTTCGAGGGCGAGGACGGCCTCACCGCCCAGGTGGGCTACAGCACCGCCCTGTTCGACGAGGCGACCATCGCCCGGTTCGCCGGGCATGTGACCACGGTGTTGGCCGCCGCCGCGGCCGAGCCGGACCGCAGCCTCGCCACCCTGCCGATGCTGACCGACGCCGAGCACCACCGGCTCGTCCACGACTGGAACGGCGCCACCACCTCCCCGCCGGCCGGTACCTTCCCGGAGCTGGTCGCCGAGAGCGCGCGCCGCCGCCCCGACGCGCCCGCCGTGGAGGACCCGGACACCACGCTGAGCTACCGGGAGCTGGACGAGCGGGCCAACCGACTCGCCCACCAGCTCCGTTCGCTCGGTGCCGGGCCCGGAACCCGCGTCGGGCTGTGCCTGGAGCGCGGCGTGGAGACCGTGGTGGGGCTGCTCGGCATCATGAAGGCGGGGGCCGCCTATCTGCCGCTCGACCCCGGCTACCCGGCCGACCGGCTCGCCTTCATGCTCCAGGACTCCGGCGCCTCACTCGTCGTCACCCGCACCGAGCTGGCCGGGTACCTGCCGGACACCGGCGCCGTCGTCGTCGACCTCGACGCCGACCCCGGACTGCGGGACGGGCTCCCGGCCACCGCACCCGCGCCGGGGCCGCGTCCGGACGACCTCGCGTACGTCATCTACACCTCCGGGTCGACCGGAACGCCCAAGGGGGTGCTCGTCCCGCACCGGGGTGTCGGGAACCTGGCCGCCGCCGAGATCGAGCGGCTGGAGGTGACCGAGGAGAGCCGCGTCATCCAGTTCGCCTCCTCGTCGTTCGACGGCGCGGTGATGGAGATCCTGATGGCGCTGCCCGCGGGCGCCACCCTCGTCCTGCCGCCGCACGGGCCGCTGGTCGGCGAGGCGCTCCAGAGCTTCCTGCGCGAACGCCGCATCAGCCACGCCCTGCTGGCGCCCTCGGCCGTCGCCACCCTGACCCCGGAGGGGCTGGAGGGGCTGCGCACCCTGGTCGTCGGCGGTGAGGCGAGCACCGGCGACCTGGTGGCCCGCTGGTCCGCCGGCCGCCGCATGATCAATGCGTACGGGCCCACCGAGTCCACCGTCGTCGCCACCATGAGCGCTCCGCTCGCCGGGGGCGCCGTCCCGCCGATCGGCACCCCGTTGCCCAACACGCGAGTCCGGCTGCTGGACGCCGCGCTCCAGCCGGTGCCCGTCGGGGTCCCCGGTGAGCTGTACATCTCCGGGCCGCACCTGGCCCAGGGCTACCACCGGCGGCCGGGTCTGACCGCCGAGCGGTTCACCGCCGACCCGTACGGGGCGCCGGGCGAGCGGATGTACCGCTCCGGTGACGTGGCGCGCCGCCGGGCCGACGGCAGCCTGGAGTACCTGGGCCGCGCCGACAACCAGGTGAAGCTGCGCGGCTTCCGCATCGAGGTGGGCGAGATCGAGACGGCGCTCGGCCGCCATCCGGACGTACGGGACGCCGTGGTCGCCGTGCACCGCGACGAAGCGGGCCGGCAGCGGCTCGTCGGCCACCTGGTGGCCGACCGCGACCTGACCACCGGCGAACTCCGCTCCCATCTGTCCGGTTCGCTGCCGGACTACATGGTGCCCGGTGTGTACGTCTGGCTGGATCGGCTGCCGCTCACGCCGAGCGGCAAGGTCGACCGGCGGGCCCTGCCCGAACCGGACTTCCGGGCGGAGCTCGGCGGCTCGGACCACACCCCGCCGCGCAACCGCACCGAGGAGCTGCTGGCCGGCATCTGGGCCGAGGTGCTCGGCGTGGAACGGGTCGGCGTCCACGACAACTTCTTCGACCTCGGCGGCGACTCGATCCTCTCCATCCAGGTCGCCTCCCGCGCCCGCCAGGCCGGCATCCGGCTCACCTCCCGGCTGCTCTTCCTCAACCAGAGCGTCGCCGCCCTCGCGGAGGCCGCCGGGACGGTCGAGGAGGCCGCGGGCGACGGACCGGCCGAGGTGACGGGCGAGGTCGCTCTCACCCCGATCCAGAGCTGGTTCTTCACCGAGCACACCGTCGACCCGGACCACTACGGCATGTCCGCGCAGGTCGAACTGGCACCCGACACGGACATCGCTCTGCTGGAGCGTGCCCTCGCCGCGGTCGTCGGCCACCACGACGCCCTGCGGATGCGGTACACGCGCCGGGACGACGGCCGGTGGGGCCAGGAGTACGGCGGTGCCGCCACCCCGCCGCTCGCCGTGCGCGACCTCTCCGGGCTCGCGGCGGACCGGCGGGAGGCCGCCCTGCACGAGGCCGCGTCGGCGGCGCAGCGGTCACTGGACCTGGCGGGCGGCAGCCTGTTCAGGGGCGTGTTCTTCCGCCTCGGCCCCTCCCTGCTGCCCCGGCTGTTCCTGGCCGTCCACCACCTGGTGATGGACGCGGTCTCCTGGCGCATCGTCCTGGAGGACCTCGCGACCGCCTACACCCGACTCGCCGCGGGACGCCCGGTCGACCTGGGCGCCAGGACCAGCAGCTACCAGCACTGGGCGGCCCGGCTCGCCGGCCATGTCCGCTCCGGCGCACTGGACGGTGAACTCGCCCACTGGCGGGCGGTGTCGGCCGGTGTCCGGCCGCTGCCCCGCGACGGCGACGGGGACCAGGCGCCCGGGGCCAACACCTTCGGCGGCGCGGCGACCGCCTCCGTGCGGCTGGGCCGCGCCGAGACCCGGGCCCTGCTCCAGCAGGTGCCCGCGGCGTACCGCACCCGGATCAACGACGTGCTGCTGACCGCGCTCGGCCGGGTGCTCCGCGACTGGGCCGGGGCGCCGGTCACCGTCGCCCTGGAGGGCCACGGCCGCGAGGAGCTCTTCGACGACGTCGACCTCACCCGCACCGTCGGCTGGTTCACCACCATCCACCCGTTCGCGCTGGATCTCCCCGACGGCCCCGACGGCGACTGGGGAAGCGCCCTCAAGGCGGTGAAGGAGCGGCTGCGGGCCGTACCCGGCCACGGCATCGGCTACGGCGCCCTGCGCCACCTCTCCGAGCCCGGCAGCGCCGCACACCGCGCCCTGTCACACGCCCCGGCCCCCGAGATCAGCTTCAACTACCTGGGCCGGTGGGACGGTGCCACCGGCACCGAGAGCCTGGTCCGTTCGCGGCTCGCGGAGCGGCTCGGTGCCGACCAGGCGCCCGCACAACCCCGTCCGCACCTGATCGACGTCGTGGCCGCCGTCGGGGACGGCGAACTGCGCGTCGACTGGATCCACGCCCCCGCCGTCCACCGCACGGAGACGGTCCAGCGGCTCGCCGACGCGTTCCTCGCCGCGCTGCGCGGCCTGGTGGAGCACTGCCTGCGGCCGGAGAACGGCGGCGCCACCCCGTCCGACTTCCCGCTCGCCGGGCTCGACCAGGCGGCGGTGGACCGGATCGCCGGCACCGGCCGGGACATCGAGGACATCCACCCGCTCACCCCGGTGCAGAGCGGCATGCTCTTCCACACCCTGTCCACCCCGGGCGCCTACTCCGAGCAGGTGACCTTCGAGCTGGACGGCATCGCCGACCCCGGGCTGCTCGCCCTGGCCTGGCAGCAGGTCGCCGACCACGTCGGTGTCCTGCGCGCCGGTCTGGAGTGGCGGGACGTCGAGCGCCCGCTGATGGTGGTCCGGCGCCACGCCGAACTGCCGGTGACCCATCTCGACTGGCGGGCGCTGCCGGCCGACGAGCGGGAAGAGGCGGTACGGCGGTTCCTCGCCGAGGACCGCGCGCGCCCCGTCGCCCCGACCACCGCGCCGCTGATGCGGCTCGCCCTCATCCGGCTCTCGGACACCACCGTCCGGCTGGTCTGCGCCTTCCACCACATCCTGCTCGACGGCTGGTCCACCTTCGACGTGCTGGCGCAGACCCACGCCGCCTACGCGGCCCTGGCCGCGGGCCGGGAGCACCCGCTGCCCGCCCGGCGCCCCTTCCGCGCCTACCTCGACTGGCTGGAGCGGCAGGATCTGGCGGAGGCGGAAGCGTACTGGCGCGAGACCCTCGACGGCTTCGCGGCGCCGACGCCGCTGCCCGCCGTGCGGCACACCGCTGCGGGCCACGCCACCGGTTCCACGGCCCGGCTGGCGCGGCGTCTGGACCCCGCCGCCTCCCGCGAGCTGTTCGCCTTCGCCCGGCGGCACCGGCTGACCGTCAACACCGTTCTCCAGGGCGCCTGGGCGCTGCTGCTGGCCCGGCACGCGGGCGAGTCCGACGTGGTCTTCGGCGCCACCGTTTCGGGCCGTCCGGCCGACCTGCCCGGCGCCGACGCCATGATCGGCATGCTCATCAACACCCTGCCGGTCCGGGTGCGCGTCGAGGAGTCGGCGGGCGTCACCGCCTGGCTCCAGGAGCTCCAGCGGACCCAGGTGGAGGCGCGCCAGTACGAGTACGTGCCGCTCCCCCGCATCCAGGCGTGCGGCGCGGTCGGGCGCGGCGCCGATCTCTTCCGCACCCTGGTCGTCTTCGAGAACTACCCGATGGACGAGGAGGCGGCCGCCGCCCACGGGCTGCGGCTGCGCCGCCTCGCGGGCACCGAGGCCACCCATTACCCGCTCAACCTCATCGCCTATGCCGGCGACGACCTCAGCTACACCCTGGCGTACGACGCCGAGCTGTACGAGGAGGCGACCGCCGAGCTGCTCTGCGGCCGGCTGGAGGCGCTGCTCGGCTCCCTCGCGGCCGCTGACGGGGACATGCCGGTATCCGCGGTGGCGATGCTCACCGGGGCGGAGGCGGAGCAGACCGTACGCGACTGGAACGACACCGCCGAGGAGCTGCCCGGGGCGTCGGTGCCGGAGCTGTTCGCCGCCCGCGTCCGGGAGCACCCCGACGCCGTCGCCGTCACCGGCGCGGACGAGGAACTGACGTACCGGGAACTGGACGAGCGGGCCAACCGCCTCGCCCACCACCTGGTCGCGCTCGGTGCCGGGCGGGACACCCCGGTGGGCCTGTGCCTGGAACGTGGCGCGCGCACGGTCACCGCGCTGCTCGCCACGCTCAAGGCCGGGGCGGCGTACGTCCCGCTGGACCCGGGCTATCCGGCCGACCGGCTGGCGTACATGATCGGCGACGCCGGAGTGGGGCTGCTGGTCACCGAGAAGGCGCTGCGCGACCGGGTGCCCGCCGCCCCGGTCCGGACGGTGGACCTGGACGAGGACGCCGGGGCGGTCGCCGCCCGGCCCGGCGGCACGGCGCCCGCGCCGCACCCGGCGCCGGACGATCTCGCGTACGTCATGTACACCTCGGGCTCCACCGGCACCCCCAAGGGCGTGCTGACCCCGCACCGGGCCGTGGTCCGGCTGGCGTCGGCGAGCGGCTACACCGACGTCCGCCCCGGCGACACGGTGGCGCAGTTCGCCTCGCTCTCCTTCGACGCGTCGACCTTCGAGCTGTGGACGGCGCTGCTGCGCGGCGCCCGGGTGGCGGTGCACCCGCCGGGGGTGCCGACCGCGGCCGGCCTCGGCCGGTTCATCGCGGAGCACGCGGTCACCCACCTGTGGCTCACCGCGGGCCTGTTCCACCAGGTCGTCGAGGACGACGTCACGGTCTTCGCCGGGCTGCGCCAACTGCTGGCGGGGGGCGACCGGCTCTCGCCCGAGCACTGTGCCCGGGTCCTCGACGCCCTCCCCTCGCTGCGGCTCACCAACGGCTACGGCCCGACCGAGGCCACCACCTTCACCACCACGCACGATGTGCGCGGCGCGCTCGGCGAGGGTTCCGTGCCGCTGGGCTCGCCGCTGGCCAACACCCGGGTGTACGTCCTGGACGGGGCGCTGGCACCGGTTCCCCGCGGGGTGCCGGGCGAGCTGTACATCGCCGGTGCGGGGCTCGCCCTCGGCTACCACGCGCGGGCCGGGCTGACGGCGGAGCGGTTCGTCGCCGACCCGTTCGGCGCCCCGGGCAGCCGCATGTACCGCTCGGGGGACCGGGTGGCGTGGCGGGCGGACGGCACGCTGGAGTTCCTGGGCCGCAGCGACGGCCAGGTCAAGATCCGCGGCTTCCGCGTGGAGACCGGCGAGATCGAGGCCGTGCTCGCCGGCCATCCCGCCGTCGGGGACGCGGCCGTGGCCGCGCACACCGAACCCGGCTCGGGCCGGACCGTCCTGGTCGGTCATCTGGTCCCGGCCCGGGGAGCCGCTCTGCCCGGTGCCGCGGAGTTGCGCGCCCATCTGGCGGCCTCGTTGCCGGAGCACATGCTGCCGGCCCACTACACCGCCCTGGACGCCCTGCCGTTGACCGCGAACGGCAAGGTCGACCGGTCGGCGCTGCCCGACCCGGAGGAGACGCGGCTCGCCACCGCCACCGCGTACGTGGCGCCGTCCTCGCCCACCGAGACGCTGATCGCCGAGATCTGGCAGGAGCTGCTCGGGGCCGAACGGGTCGGCCTGCACGACAACTTCTTCGAACTGGGCGGAGATTCGCTGCTGGCCCTGCGGACGGTGTCGCGGATCAACGCGGTGTTCGGCACCGACCTGACCCCGCGCTCCGTCTTCGACCGGCCGACGGTCCTCGAATCGGCCGCCGAGGTCGAGGAAGTGATCCTCGCCGAGCTGGAGGCGGCCGCGGCACCGTCCTGACGCGTCCCGTGGTCCCCGGCGGGCCGACGACGGCCCGCACCCCACTCCCATCCCTCCCGTACGAAAGGCACACCGTGTCCAACCCCTTCGAGAACTCCGACCGTTCCTACGACGTGCTCGTCAACGACGAGGGCCAGTACTCCCTGTGGCCGACCGGCACCGCTGTCCCGGCGGGCTGGGAGACCGTGCTCGCCGACCGCTCCCGCGAGGAGTGCCTCGCCCGGGTCGAGGAGCTCTGGACCGACATGCGCCCGCGCAGCCTGCGCGACGCGACCGCCTGACCCGGCACGGCGCCACCGGGCCCCGGCCCCGCTCCGTGCGCGGGCCGGGCGCCCTCCCGGCCCCGCGGGCGCCCGGCCCGCCGCGTACCGCGCCCGTACCGCCCCGGGCCCCGTGCCGGGAGCCCACTCCTCGACCAGCAGACCGCCGACCCGCATATCCCTGGGGGATTGTTCCGATGAACCAGCCGTCTTCCCGCGATGACCGGATAGCAGGACTCCCCGCACACCTCCGGGAGGCCCTCGCCCAGCGCCTGGCCGGTCGGGGCGGCGGGGCGAAGAGGACCGCGCCGCTGGTTCCCGCGGTGGCCCGCGACGGTGAGCTGCGGATGTCCCACGGCCAGCAACGCCTGTGGTTCCTGGAGGACTTCGACCCGGGCGGCGCCGCCTACCACTCGGCGCTGCCGCTGCGGATCACCGGACGCCTCGACGCCCGCGCGCTGCGCACGGCCGTCGGTGACCTGGTGGCCCGTCATGAGGCGCTGCGGACGACGTTCGGCCTGCGGGACGGCGTGGGGGTGCAGTTCGTCCACGAGCGGCTCGACGCCGACTGGGTGGACGCCGAGGCCGGTGACGAGGAGGCCGCCCGCAAGACCGTCCTGGCGGAGCTGGCCCGTCCGTACGACCTGGGGAACGGCCCGCTCGTCCGCGTCCTGCTCGTCCGCCTCGCCGACGACGAGCACATCTGCGTCCTGGGCATGCACCACATCGTCACCGACGGCTGG
>NZ_JBSFKL010000023.1:0-76379 GCF_053598535.1 Streptomyces sp. NPDC001108 | reverse complement strand
CGCGGCTCGGGGGGGGGGCCCCCCCGTGCGCCCCCCCGGTGGGGCGGGGCCCGGGGCCCCCCCCCCCCCCCACGGAGCTCTGCGGCCGGTCAGAACACGAACGGCCCGGGTGTCTGGGCGGAGGTCGCGTTGCAGGTCACGGTGATGCCCATCACCACGATCTTGAGGGACTTGGCCACCAGGCTGTCCCCGGTGGCGACGGTCCCGCTGAGCTTCCCCGTCGAAACCGGGCTCCCGGCGGGGATGGCGGGATTGCCGCTGCCGGTGAAGTTCACCGATCCGGAGCCGTTCCTGGTGAGCGTGAGCGTGGAGGTGACGGTGTTCGCGCCGACGTCGATCGGGGCGGTGATGGCGGAGGTCGACAGTTCGATGGTCGCGCTCGTGCCGCTCTGGGTGGCGACGAGGTTCGCGCTGCCCGAGCCGTAGATTCCGCAGTCGAAGGAGATGGTGGCGGTGGTGGGGGTGACCGCCTCGGCCGTCGGCGTGAGCGCGAGCGCGCCCGCCGCCAGGGCGGAACAGACGGCGATCCGCCGTATGCCATGCCTCATGGTGATCTGCCTTTCCTGTGGGGGGATCCGGCGCACCGAACCGGCACACGGCGCCGGACACGACATTCCCTGACGTATCGTCAGTGGGACTGCCTCGCCCATTGAGGCACGGGCCCCTCGAAGCAACAAGACACATCGCCATGATTTATTGACATGCTACGGCCAATTCAGGTCAGGGGTGCCGCGCCTCCGGGGAACGATCGGCGCGCATGCGTCCGGGTCCGCCGCACCGTCGCGACTAGGCTGTCCGCACCACTCGACCGGCGGATCCACGACAGGGGAATCCCATGAACAGGCCCTTGCTGTTCCTCGACGTCGACGGGCCGCTCAACCCCTACGCCGCCAAGCCGGAGAGGCGCCCCGCCGGCTACACCACGATCCGTGTGCCCCAGGACGGCGGGACGTCGACGGGAAACGGGGGTGGAGTCCGCCTCCGACGCGGCCCGTTGCGGGTCTGGCTCAACCCGGAGCACGGACCAGTCCTGCTCCGGCTCGACTACGAGCTGTGCTGGGCCACCACATGGATGGGCGAGGCGAACCGGTGGATCGCCCCGGTGCTCGGCCTTCCGGAGCTGCCCTTCGTCGACTTCGGCGACGCCCTGTTCCGGGAACGCCCCGACGGCGTCCACTGGAAGACCGCTCCGCTGGTGGAGTACGCGGCCGGTCGGCCCTTCGCCTGGGTGGACGACGAGCAGAGCGGACCAGACGAGGCGTACCTGGCCGCCCATCACCCCGCTCGTGGGCTTCTGCACCACGTCGATCCCCGGATCGGCCTGCGCGAGGACGACTTCGGGAAGCTCGCCGACTTCGCGCGGTCGGCGCGCCGTGCGCACTCCGGCGGCTGACCCCTCTCGGAGCGTCACGCCCGGCCGTTCCGTACGGGCGGGCCGGGCGGACGTCCGCGAGGGTCAGGCCGTGTGCAGGGTCAGTCCGTACCGGCCCAGGATCTCGTTGATGGGCTGGTGCCAGGTCTCTCCTCCGCCGGCGCAGTCGCCCCAGCCGCCGGACGTGACGCCCTGGGCCTGGTCGCCGCTGATGAACGAGCCGCCCGAGTCACCGGGTTCGGCGCAGACGCTCGTCCTGGTCATCTGGTGGACCGCGCCCTGGCTGTAGTTCACGGTCTCGTTGGTGGCGAGGACATTGCCGCAGTGCCAGTGGCTGGTCGACCCGGAGCGGCATATCGAGGCACCGACGGGCGCCTCCGCGGAGCCCCGGACCAGTTGGTCGGAAACGGTGCCCCATCCCAGGACCACGGGCACGGTCCACCAGCCGTTGCCGACGCTCACCCAGGCGTAGTCGTCGCCCGGGAAGGACGAGCCCTGGAAGGCACCGATGGCCGAACCGTCCCAGCCACTCACCGCGGCACCGGCCCGGCCGCAGTGCCCCGCCGTGACGAAACCGCCGTACACGGAGAAGCCGATCGAGCACCGCACATTGCCCGTGTAGTACGGGTCGCCGCCCACTGTTCCGGCGGAGAAGGTACGGGGAGCCCCCGGGGTCCTGCGCACCACCACGGGACCTGCGGCCCGGGCCCGGTCGACGAAGGCGCGGACATCGTTGTCAGAGGCTGCCGGGGCGACGACGTCGACCACGACCCGGTTCGCCTTCGGATCGACGTGCCAGCCGCTGACCCCGGCCGGCGCCCGCATTCCGTCGAGGCGCGCCTTCGTGGCGTCGAGCTGCCGCGCGCTGTGGCGCACCAGCCGGACCGCCGCACCGGAAGCCCGGACGGCGTTCGACGCGCGGGTGTCCGTGACGGCCACGACGAGCCGGTTCGCGGCCGGGTCGAACCAGGATCCGGCATAGGACGGACCGGCGGCCCGCCGCGCCTTCTCCTGTACGGCTGTTGCCGTCCTCTCCGCCGCCAGCCGCGCCCTGGCCCGGCTCTCGGTCAGGCCGAGGTCCCGTCGCATGGCGGAGAGCATCCCCGCGGACGCGGGTTCCTCCGCGACCACGGACGAGGGTGACGGCATGGAAGCCCGGTCCGCGGCAGCGGCGGAGGCCGGACCCGAGGCCGGGCCGACGGCGGCCCAGGCCCCGGCGACCAGCGCGGCGGCCAGGCTCGTACGCAGCGCGTTCTTGTATCTCAAGGCAGTGGCCCTTCTGTTGTTCCGGCATCGTGGGGGAGGAACAGCAGGCGTCCGGGAACGCTCTCCTGAGAGCGCTCTCAGAGTGTGCCGGGACGGACTGTAACGCAGGGTGCACGCCAGGTCCATGCCAATGACGCGTTCCTCCGGGCGCCCCGGGATCCATGACCGCCCGGCCGCCTATGCTCGCGTCAGACGGTGGCGGACACCGGGCACTTCGGCCTCCGCGCCACCACCCGGGCCCGAGCAGAACCCTTCCCTCCCGCAGGAGTCGCACCATGGCACCCTCTCCCGACGAGATCCCGACCTGGAACGGACTGGTTCGGGGCCCACGCCGCGTCCCCGCGCTTCCGCTCGACGAGGAGACCCGGCGGGCGCAGGGCCTTCCGGCCACGCTGCTGCCCGCACCGGCCGGGATGGACCACCCCCTGCTCTTCGATCCCGCCCTCAAACAGTTCCCGAATGCCCTCCGGTCCGGGGAGCCCCGGTTCGGCACCGGGGAGGAAGAACGGGGACGGGCCTGGCACCGGGCGCGGCGCACCGTCCTGGACCTGGTCCTCGCCTCGGTCGCCGAAGGGCCGTGGGGCGGTCATCTGGTGCTGCGCGGGAGCGCGTTGATGTCCACGTGGTTCGGAAGGGCCGCCCGTGATCCGGGGGACCTGGACTTCCTCTTCATGCCCCGGGACCGCGCCATGGACGACCCGCGCTACGCCGCCCTCTTCGACACCATCGCCCGGGACGCGGCGGCGGCAGCGGAACGCCACGGGGCCGTGCGCGTCGACGCGGCGGGCATGGTGACGGAGGAGATCTGGACGTACGACCGGGTGCCCGGCCGCCGCATGCTGCTGCCGTGGACGGCCGACCGGGTGCCGGGCGGGACCGTGCAACTCGACGTGGTGTTCAACGAGTTCCTCCCCGAACCGGCGGAACCCACCGAGCTCCGGCCGCTGGGGCGCGGGCCGGGATGCCGGATACGCGCCGTCTCCCCCGGCCTCTCCCTGGCCTGGAAGTTGCTGTGGCTGGCCACGGACATGTACCCCCAGGGCAAGGACCTCTACGATGCCGTGCTGCTCGCCGAGTACGCGCCCCCGAGCTACGAACTGCTGCGCAAGGCCCTCGTCCTCAGCGGCGTCGAGGCCCTGCGCCCCATCGCCGCCTGGTTGCTGGACGAGATGGTGCCGGGCCGCGGCGAATGGGAGGACTTCGTCGCCGAGCATCCATGGGTCACCGGGAGCGCGGAGGACTACCACGCCCGTCTCGTGCGGGTGCTGGCGCCGTTGATCGAAGCGAAGGTGGTGGGCGACGGCGCGGACGGGTACCAGCAGTGGGCCGACTGGCTCCAGCCCCTGGTGGAGTACGTCCGCGCGACATCCGCCGACGATCCCGCTTCCGCGCTCGGCCACCTGTCGGAAGGCGGACGGGACGGCCTGATGGCAGCCGTCGTGGTCGTACGAGAGCTAGCCGGGGCCGAGCGCCTCGGCCCGGAGGAGGCCCTCGCCGAGGTGTTCTCCTGTCAGGAGCCCTGGTCGTACTGGCGCGACCGGCCGGAGGCGTGCGCCCGGATCCTCGCCGATCTGGGCTGAGCCGGGCGCCACCGCCGGCCCTGGTTCAACCGGCCCGGCCGATCGCGCTGCGCAGCATGGCGACCGTCGTCGCGGCCGCGGCGCGCTCCGCCGGGTCGTCGGTCGCCCGTACCCGCTCCTCCAGGAGGACCACGGCCGCCTGAAGGACTCCCACGCGCACCGGAACGCTCTGCATCGCCGTGAGCACGGCCGCCGCCTGCTCGGCCGGCGTGGCCGGGGGCTCGGTGGCGGCCTGCGGGATGAGGGTAGTGATGCCGCGCCCGAGCGCGCGGTCGCGAGGCGGCTGAGCCGAGGCTGTGGTCATCCGAGAAGTGTGCCGCACCCGGACCGGGGAACCCGTCAGCGACCTGGGCGCGGCTTCCGCGGGCCGTACCGGGCACAGGCCCGCGTCAACAGCGTGGCCGACCCAGCCCGTTCCCGGTCCCGCCACGCGGCCACCGCCGGGCCCCGGGTCAGGTGGGGCGCTCGTCGGCCGGGCCGCGGACGCCGGTGTCCGCATCGGTGCCGCGCGGCCCGCCTCCCGCCGCCTACCCCTTGGCCCAGTCGAGCAGTGCGGTCCTGGACGGGAAGTCGGCGACGTCCCGGTCGAGAGGCTGGTCGGTGTACTGGTGGATCCGCCAAGAGGCCTTGATACGGGGCTTCCCCTGAGGGACGTAGTCGGCGATCCACAGGCCGTCCCCGGCGTACGAGGTGGTGTCGTGGTTCAGCCAGAAGTACCGGTTGCAGTACAGCAGGACCCGGTTGTGCGGCCGCAGCCGCTTGACCGCCCGGATGAAGCTGTCCTTCTCGGCATTGCTCGCCCTGGTGCCCTCACCGTTCTGCTCCCAGTCGACCGCGAGCAGGTCCCCGTCCTTCTCCGAGGCGTTGTTCACGAAGTACTCGGCCTGGGCGTTGATGTCCCCGGGCCAGAGGAAGTGGTAGAAGCCGACCACGCATGCCGCGTCCCTCGCACGCTTCACCTGCTCCGCCAGATGCGGATTGACGTACGAGCGGCCCTCGGTGGCCTTGATGAAGACGAAGTCCAGTCCGTCCGTGTCGAAGGACGACTGATGGGAGCTGACATCGACGCCATGCAACATGGGCACCGCCTTCACGTTGTATCGGTGGTTCCGTTCTCCTCCTCTACGTGCCCGCCGACATCTGCTCCCATCCTCGGGGTCAACGGACGAACCGTTTTTCCCCCGTCCGGAACGGACGGACCGGCCCGGCCGGGCGCGGCGGAGTACTTCCCCGCCGGGCCCGGCACGCCCCGGCCCCGGGACGCTACGCCGGGTTCTCGTCGGCGGCAGCGGCGGCCGGGAGGCTGTCCATGAACGAGCTCACGGAGAAGACCGCCCGTCCCGGCCCGGACGGGCCGTAGCCGGGGGGCGAGCTGAGCCCGTACTCCTCCATCGTGGCGCGGTAGGCGTCCAGCAGGCGGATGTGGTATTCGAGCGGTGCTCCGTCCGGATTGGTCTTTCCGAGCGGGGTGGTGGGCTCCGGGCACCAGGTGGTGAACCGGGGCGTGATGCCGTGCGACATGAAGAACCGCAGGCCCTCGGTGGTCGAGGCGATGGCGTCGTCCACCGAGGTGAAGCCGAAGGGCGCGGCCATCTCCACACCCGCCACGAAGTTGGGAATGACGTTGCGCGCGCCGAAGACGTCGGCGGAGTCCAGGATGCGGCGGTGCCACTCGTCGCGACCCACGTAGCGCTCCTTGCCGGGGCAGTACAGCTCGAACAGCCGGCGGTCCCACACCTCGTAGTTGGGGTGGTAGATCTGTACGCCGTAGTCGTGGAAGCGCTGCACGTCGGCCTTGGGCAGGGCCTGGGCGACGACCTTTCCGATCCAGCGGCCGGGGAAGCGCTCCTCGATGGCCTTGGCGTACTGGCCGTAGAAGTCGGCCTCGTCGCGTCCGCCGATGTGGGAGGTGATGGCCCCGCCGGTGAGGGTGTAGGCGGTGGACGTCTTCGCCGTGTCGTACTTGTCGATGATGGCGAGCGCCTCCAGGACCTCCTCGACCGGCTTCACACCGGTGTAGGGCCGGCCGGCCGCCTTGTGCTGGCGCCAGTTGTGGTTGATGTCGCAGTACTGGCACTCCTCCTTCGCGCCGAAGTACTGGCAGACCCGGAAGACGGTCAGATAGACCAGGTATCCCCACTGGATGGTGGGCGCCACCTCCATCACGGACTTGCCGTTCTCCAGCGTGTGCCGGTAGTAGTCCGGCATCGGGGGCAGGCCCACTTCGGAGATCCGCCTGCCGTCGAGGTACAGCCCGAGCACGCCGTCCGCGTCGGCCGCGACGCGGTACGGGGACGACGGGTTGACCCGCACCGACACGACGGTCCTGCGCAGGTCGTACGGGCCGCCGGTGAGGACGATCTCCTCCGGCGGGCGGCGCAGCGCGGCCGCTCCCAGCTCGGGGAGGGTGCCGTGGTCGAAGGAGAAGATGAAGTAGGACTTCGGCTTGACGTCGCCGTTCTCGTTGTCGCTGAGGGCGGACTCGTCGAAGGCCACGCCGCCGCGCAGCAGGTCCTCCTTGATGACGGCTTCCCGGGGCACGTGCGGGAACCGCTCCATGAGGTCCTCCACGAGGCGGGTGCGGTTCCCGTCCGTGCGGCTCGGATCTGTGCTGCCGTCGGTGGTGCTGGGCATGTGCGGAACTCCTCGGTCCGGTCGTCGTCGGCGTCCGGGTACGCCGCACTGTGCAACGAACCGGACACGTCCGCAGTGCCCGGCTCACCGACCTCGGCCACACGGTCCGGACCGTCCGCCGGGCTCCGTGTGCGGAGCCCCGGGATTCACCGGTCCCAGTGCGCGGGGCGGCGGAGCGCGGACGGAAGCCGTGTCGCCGCGTCGCCCCGGGCGGCGTTGAGCTGGGCCTGGGTGAGGAAGAGGCTATCGGTGAGGTCGGCGCCCGATACGTCCGCGTCCCGGAAATCGGCGCCTATCAGGTCGGCAAGGCGCAGATCCGCCCCGCTGAGGTCGGCCGCTATCAGGTACGCGCCGCGCAGGTCGGCGCCCCGCAGATCCGCGCCCCGGAGCCTGGCACCGATGAGGTCGGCGCCCCGGCGGTCGCGCTTCTTCCCGTTCCTCGGGCGCGGCGCGGTCGCCCGTACGCGCGCGCTGACCTGGTGCAACAGTTCGGCCACGGTCTCGCGGCGAGCGGCCACGTCCAGCTCCGCACTGGCGTCGGCGGGCAGTCGGCTGAGGCGTTCCGTCTCGTCGAGGAGGCGCCGGGCCTCGCCGTGCAGGGGCTTGGCCGGAGCGAGGGACAGCGTTTCCGTGAGGTACCAGAGCAGCTCGTGGAGCTGGCGTACGACCGGGAACACCTGGAACATCTGCCGGGCGGTCTCCCGGTCCCCGCGCCAGTCCCGTCCGTCGAAGATCTCGCGGGAGACCTTCTGGCCCGCCCCGAAGCAGTCGTACACGGTGCAGCCGGGGAAGCCCCGGGTCCGCAGTTCGGTGTGGATGCCGCAGCGGAAGTCCTCCTGGAGGTTCCGGCAGGGCTGCCCGGCCTCCTTGTCGACCGCGAAGTCCGCGGACCGGGTCAGCGTCAGCGCCACGCAGCACAGTCCGGAGCAGTTGGCGCAGTCGGCGCGCAGCTCGGCACGGTCGTCGCGTTCGGTTACGGGGCCTTGGACGTTGTGGGGCACGGTGGGTGGATCCTTCGGATGAGCGGGGCGGACGGCCGACCCTACCGGGAGCCGCCACCCGTTCGCCGTCCTTAATGACGCTCGGGGCCGCGCCCCGGTGTCCGGCGCCGTTGTCAGTGGCGCGTCGCACACTGGCAGGAGTCAGGAGCACAGCACGGGTGAAGGGGGACGCCGATGAGCACCGAGCAGGGTCCCGGTTTCGATCCGGCGACCGGGGACGGCCCGGCGCCGGTAGCGGACGCGAGGCGCGCCGCGTCCGTGCGAACGGCCTTCGAGGGCATGCTGCAGATCCGTCGGCTGACGAACGTCGGTCATGACGCCCCGGAGAGCGTTCCCGCCCCGTGGGAGGCGAACCGGCCGGTCCGGGCGGTCGCCCTCGCGCTGGAAGCGGCAGGCCTGCCCGCGTCGGCCACCGACGCCACGGGCCTGCGGACGGCGACCGGGTACCGGTTGCGCCCGGGCGAGGCCGTCGGCGGCGTACGAGTCGAATGGCTCGGGCCGCCGGGCAGCGGCGCCGCCCGTACGGAGGAGGACGGGCTGGGGCGGTGCGCGACGGCGCTGCGCGAGTCGGGGTGGACGGTGCTGCTGTACCGGGGGGCGCGCCGTCGAAGATTCCTGGAGGTCGAGCCTCCGGCCGGTGCGCGGGGGCCGAACGGCCGTCAAGTCCTGTCATAGGCCGGTCCGGTACCACCGTTCCGGTACGCCGGGCACGGTCTGAGGGCCGCTGTCGTACCCATGGGGGATGCTGGTGGATCCGACACCTCTGACCGGAAGATGTTGAGATGAGTGCTGACGAACTCGCCGCGGCCCAGGCCTACGTCCGACTGCTGGAGGCCACTCGGGCGGCGCTCGCCGATCCGGCGGACGGCCCTCGGTATGTGCCGCTGCTCGCCTGCCCGATCGCGGAGGCGGACGGTGCGCTGCGGCAGGCCGGCTTCCGCGGCAACGAGTCCCGGTTCTTCGACCTGGTCAGCTCCTTGCGGCCGGGTACGCCGGGCGCCACGCGCTGAAGGGGAGCGGTGGAGGCGGTTTCGGGCACCGCGGTCCGGTGCCCCGGATCCGTCGGTGAATTGGTGCAGGAAGGCTGCGGTCCACAGGGCCGTCGGCCGAGGACGCCGCCGGTTCGGGGCATCCGGAGGACGACGGTCGGGCACCCGGCGGGGTTCTTGACTGTCCCTCTGCGGCAAACCTAGCGTACGTATCGAGTGAAACGATTCATGCATCCGCGCGGCCTCCTCCGGCCGCCGGGCGGCGACTCCACCCACGAGGTGTTCATGTCTGATGTTTCGGCCGTCAAGGCAGCTCTGAAGTCCCAGGTCATCGAGACCCCCTCGTGGGGATACGGAAATTCGGGGACGCGGTTCAAGGTGTTCGCCCAGCCGGGGGTGCCGCGCGATCCGTTCGAGAAGCTGGAGGACGCGGCACAGGTGCACGCGTTCACCGGGGTCGCCCCGAAGGTGTCGCTGCACATCCCGTGGGACAGGGTCGACGACTACGCCGCGCTGAACCGGCACGCCAAGGGGCTCGGCGTGCGGGTCGGGGCGATCAACTCGAACGTGTTCCAGGACGACGACTACAAGCTCGGCTCGGTCACCCATCCGGACCCGAAGGTGCGCCGCAAGGCTGTCGGCCATCTGCTGGAGTGCGTCGACATCATGGACGAGACCGGCTCGCCCGATCTCAAGCTCTGGTTCTCCGACGGCACCAACTACCCCGGGCAGGACGACATCGCCGCACGCCAGGACCGGCTTGCCGAGGCGCTGGCCGAGGTCTACGGGAGGCTCGCCGACGACCAGCGGATGCTGCTGGAGTACAAGCTGTTCGAGCCGGCTTTCTACACGATGGACGTGCCGGACTGGGGTACGGCGTACGCGCACTGCCTCGCCCTCGGACCCAAGGCACAGGTGGTGGTGGACACCGGCCACCACGCGCCCGGAACGAACATCGAGTTCATCGTGGCGTTCCTGCTGCGCGCGGGGAAGCTGGGCGCGTTCGACTTCAACTCCCGGTTCTACGCGGACGACGATCTGATGGTCGGGGCGGCGGACCCGTTCCAGCTGTTCCGCATCATGCACGAGGTGATCGGCAACGGTGGTCTGAGGCCGGAGACGAACGTCAACTTCATGCTCGACCAGTGCCACAACATCGAGGCGAAGATCCCCGCCGTCATCCGTTCGGTCGCCAATGTGCAGGAGGCGACGGCCAAGGCGTTGCTGGTCGACCGGGCCGCGCTGGGCGACGCGCAGCGGTCCGGCGACGTCCTGGCCGCGAACGCGGTCCTGATGGACGCGTACAACACCGATGTGCGTCCGCTGCTCGCGGAGGTCCGTGAGGAGCTGGGGCTGGCGAGGGACCCGTTCGCCGCCTATCTGGCCTCGGGGAACCAGGAGCGGATCGCCGCGGCCCGGGTCGGCGGCGAGCAGGCCGGCTGGGGCGCCTGAGCCCCGGGCGTCCCGCCAGCTCCCCCATGCCGCCACCGGCCTCCACCGGCCTGCCCGGCCGGACCTCGACCACGAAGGAATCACATGGCCTCCGCGACGCACCCCGAAGTCGCCGCGCTCCTGGCACGCGCCCACCGGCTCGGCTCCGACCCCCGGAACACCAACTACGCCGGCGGCAACGCCTCGGTCAAGGCCGGCGGCATCGACCCCGTCACGGGCGGCGAGACGGAACTGCTGTGGGTCAAGGGGTCCGGCGGGGACCTCGGCACACTCACCGAGTCCGGGCTCGCGGTACTGCGCCTGGACCGGGTGCGCGCCCTCAAGGACGTGTACCCGGGGGTGGAGCGCGAGGACGAGATGGTGGCGGCCTTCGACTACTGCCTGCACGGCAAGGGAGGCGCGGCGCCGTCCATCGACACGGCGATGCACGCCCTGGTGGAGGCGCCGCATGTCGACCATCTGCATCCGGACGCGGGGATCGCGCTGGCCTGCGCGGCGGACGGCGAGAGGCTCACCGCCGAGTGCTTCGGCGACCGGGTGGCCTGGGTGGGCTGGCGCAGGCCCGGGTTCCAGCTCGGCCTGGACATCGCCGCAGTCCGCGCGGCCGACCCGCGGGCCGTCGGGGTGGTGCTCGGCGGCCACGGCATCACGGCCTGGGGCGCGACGTCCGAAGAGTGCGAGCAGAACGCCCTCTGGATGATCCGGACTGCCGAGTCCTTCCTCCGGGAACGGGGCGGGGCCGAGCCCTTCGGCCCCGTATGGGCGGGCCGGGAGCCCCTGCCCCGGGAGCGGCGCCGGGAGCGCGCGGCCGAACTCGCCCCGCTGGTCCGGGGCCTCGTCTCGACGGACCGCCCCCAGGTGGGCCACTTCACCGACGCGGAGCCGGTCCTCGACTTCCTGTCCCGGACCGAACATCCCCGCCTCGCCGCGCTCGGAACGTCGTGCCCGGACCACTTCCTGCGTACGAAGGTCCGTCCGCTGGTGCTCGATCTGCCGGCGGACGCCCCGCTGGAGGAGGCGGTGGCCCGGCTGACGGAGCTGCACGGGGAGTACCGGGAGGCGTATCGCGCGTACTACGAACGTCATGCCACCCCCGATTCCCCGGCGATGCGTGGTGCGGATCCGGCGATCGTGCTCGTGCCGGGGGTGGGGATGTTCTCCTTCGGCAAGGACAAGCAGACGGCGCGGGTCGCCGGGGAGTTCTATCTCAACGCCGTCCATGTGATGCGCGGTGCCGAGGCGGTCTCCTCCTACGCTCCGATCGAGGAGTCCGAGAAGTTCCGGATCGAGTACTGGGAGCTGGAGGAGGCGAAACTGCGCCGGATGCCGAGGGCGAAGCCGCTGGCCGCCCGGGTGGCGCTGGTCACCGGCGCCGGGTCCGGCATCGGCAGGGCGATCGCGCACCGGCTGGCCGCGGAGGGGGCGTGTGTCGTCGTCGCCGACATCGACGCGGAGCGCGCCGCTTCAGTGGCGCAAGAGATCGGCGGGCCGGACACCTCGGTCGCCGTGACGGTCGACGTGACCCGGGAGGAGCAGATCGTCGAGGCGTTCCGGGCCGCCGCGTTGGCGTTCGGCGGGGTGGATCTGGTGGTGAACAACGCCGGGATCTCCGTCTCGAAGCCGCTGCTGGAGACGACGGCGCAGGACTGGGACCGCCAGCACGCGATCATGGCGCGTGGCTCGTTCCTGGTCTCGCGGGAGGCCGCCCGGGTGATGCGCGGGCAGCGGCTCGGTGGTGACATCGTCTACATCACGTCGAAGAACTCGGTGTTCGCGGGCCCGAACAACATCGCCTACTCGGCCACCAAGGCCGACCAGGCCCATCAGGTGCGGCTGCTGGCCGCGGAGCTGGGCGAGCACGGGATCCGGGTCAACGGCGTCAATCCGGACGGTGTGGTGCGTGGTTCGGGGATCTTCGCCGGTGGCTGGGGCGCCCAGCGCGCCGCGACGTACGGGATCGAGGAGGAGAAGCTCGGCGAGTTCTACGCCCAGCGGACACTGCTCAAGCGCGAGGTGCTTCCCGAGCACGTGGCCAACGCCGTGTTCGCGCTGACCGGTGGAGAGCTCACGCACACCACCGGGGTCCATGTGCCGGTCGACGCCGGTGTGGCCGCGGCCTTCCTCCGATGACCGGACGGGGATGCCGATGGCTGTGACACCGGGGCGCGACGCGGTCTTCGCCGCCGTGGACCTCGGCGCGACCAGCGGCCGGGTGATCACGGGTCGGGTCGGCCCGGAGCTGCTGGCGCTGCGCGAGCGGCACCGGTTCGCCAACGTGCCGGTGCGGCTGCCGGACGGGCTGCGGTGGGACGTTCTCGGGCTGTACCGGGAGGTGTTGGAGGGGCTGCGGGCCGCCGCGCGCGGTGGCCCGGTGGCCTCCGTCGGCATCGACTCGTGGGCGGTCGACTATGGTCTGCTCGACGCGGACGGAGCCCTGCTCGGCCTGCCGTTCCACTACCGGGACGGCAGGAACGCGCGGGCGGCCGAGCGGGTGCTCGCGGTGTGCGGGGCGCGGGAGCTGTACGCGGTGAGCGGTGTGCAGCACCTGCCGTTCAACACGGTGTTCCAGCTCGCGGCCCACCGTACGGGGGCGCAGTGGGGTGCGGCCCGGACGGTGCTGATGATCCCCGACCTGATGACGTACTGGCTGACCGGGTCGGTGGGCGCCGAGGTCACCAACGCGTCGACGACCGGTCTGTTCGACGCCTCGGCCGGCGGTTGGTCGGACGGGCTGATGGGCCGTCTGGGCCTGGAGCGTTCCTGGTTCCCGTCGTTGCGTGAGCCGGGCGACCCGGCGGGGACGCTGCTGCCGCATGTCGCCGCGGAAACGGGTCTGCCGGCCGCTACGCCGGTGACGGTCGTCGCCTCGCACGACACGGCGTCGGCGGTGGCGGCGGTGCCCGCCACCGGGCCGGGGTTCGCCTATGTGTCCTGCGGCACGTGGTCGTTGGCGGGACTGGAGCTGGCGTCACCGGTGCTGACCGAGGCGTCCCGGGCGGCCAACTTCACCAATGAGCGCGGAATCGACGGGACCGTGCGCTACCTGCGCAACATCATGGGGATGTGGCTGCTGGAGGAGTGCCGCCGGTCCTGGGAGCGGCGGGGCGGGGCTCCTGGGCTGGGCGAGCTGCTTTCGGCCGCCGCGCGCGCCCGGCCGTTCGCGGCTCTGGTCGACCCCGACGACGAGGCGTTCCTCGCACCGGACGACATGGTGTCGTGCATCGACGAGCGGCTCGCCGCATCGGGGCAGGCGGCGCCGGACGGCCCGGGAGGGTACGTCCGGTGCGTGCTGGAGAGCCTGGCGCTGGCCCATCGCAGGACCCTGAGGGAGGCGGCCTCGCTCGCCGACCAGGAGGTGACCCGGATCCACATGGTGGGCGGCGGATCGCGCAACGAGCTGCTGTGCCAGTGGACCGCGGATGCCACGGGTCTGCCCGTCACCGCCGGCCCGGCCGAGGCGACCGCGCTCGGCAACATCCTGGTGCAGGCCCGTGCCCGGGGTCTGGTCGGCGACCTGGCCGGGATGCGGCGACTGGTGTCCCGTACACAGGAGTTGCGCCATTACGTGCCGCAGGGGGACCAGCGGGCCTGGGACGGGGCCGCCGCCCGGCTGCACGCGTGCTGAACCGGTGCCGACCGGCCCCGCTCCCGCGTGCGGCCGGGCCGGACCGCCGCGTACGGGATGCGGGCGTGCCGTGGGGCTCAGTCCGTCGTCACGGGCGGGGCGAGGCCGAGCTCCCGGTCACCCAGTGGGGCGAAGAAGGAGGCCACGTCCTCATCGGTGACCTCGGCGAGGGTCGCCGGGTTCCAGCGCGGAGTGCGGTCCTTGTCGATGATCTGCGCTCGTACGCCTTCCACCAGGTCGGGCCGGGTGAAAGCCGCGCACGAGGTCCGGTACTCCTGGTCGAGCACCGCTTCCAGGCTGCCGAGACCGCGTGCCCTGCGGACCGCCGAGAGGGTCGCCTTCAGCGCGGTCGGGGACTTGCCGAGGATCGTCCGGGCGGCCTGCTTGGCGGCGGGGATGCCGCTGCCGTCGAGCCGGTCGACGATCTCCTCGACGGTGTCCGCCCGGTAGCAGGCATCCATCCACTCGCGGTGCGCGGCCAGTTCGCCGGCCGGTGCGGGCGCGGCATGACGGCGGACCATCTCCTCGATCCCCGCCGCCGTGTCGCATCCGGCGAGGTCCGCGACGAGCGGGGCAAGGCGTTCGGACGGGACGAAGTGGTCGGCGAGCCCGCAGAGCAGTGCGTCGGCCGCGCCGACCGCGTCCGCGGTGAGCGCGAGATGGATGCCGAGTTCGCCGGGGGCGGCGCCGAGCAGGTGGGTGCCGCCGACGTCGGGCACGAAGCCGATGCCGGTCTCGGGCATGGCGATGCGCGAGTTCTCGGTGACGACCCGGACGTCGCCGTGGGCGGAGACGCCGACGCCGCCGCCCATCACGATGCCGTCCATGATCGCGACGTAGGGCTTGGGGAAGCGGGCGATACGGGCGTTGAGCCGGTACTCGTCGCGCCAGAACTCCGTCGACGCGCTGCCGCCCGCCCTGGCGTCCTCGTAGATCGACCGGATGTCGCCACCGGCGCAGAGGCCGCGCCCGCCCGCGCCGGTGATCAGGACGGCGATGACGGTGTCGTCGGCCGCGGCTTCGGCCAGCGCCGCATCGAGACGCGCCACCATCTCGTGGTTCAGCGCGTTCAGGGCACGTGGCCGGTTGAGGGTGATGTGGCGGACACGCCCCTCGTCGTGCAGGAGAACGGGATCTTCGTGGTTCATGATTGCGCTCCGGTCAGCCCCTGTGCCGTTCGCTCGCTGTCCGCGGGCGATCCTTCCGCCGCCATTCTCCGGTGCGGTGTGCGGACCGGGGCGGCAGGGGTGGGGATCGGGTCCGGGCACGCGGGGCCGCCGCCGTTCTCCGGCCGGAGAAATTCGCCCGGTGCCCGCTGTGGCAACCTGCGGGGACCGGTTCGACAATTGAGTGACCCCGTTCGGGCCGCGCCGACCGGCAGCCCCGCCCGGCGACTTCCGGAGCAGGTATGACCGATCACGACCAGCAACCGAGCACCTCCGTCCCGTCGCATCTGCTGTTCGAGAGGGTGCACAGCAGTGAGATCGGGACGGCGCAGCGGCTTGCCATGAACCGGACGGGCAGCTTCGAGTGGGACGTGGAGGCCGGGACGCTGGACATGGACGACGCCGGGCTGCTCGTCTTCGGCCTGAACCCCCAGACCTTCGATTCACGGCCCGATACGGTGCTGAACCTACTGGAACAGTCGGAGCGGACCCGTCTCGACATGGCGATCGACGAAGCGGTCCGGAGCGGGCGCAGTTCCTGCAGTGTCCATTTCCTGGTGCCGATGGAGAACGGGCGGGACCAGTGGACCCATATCCAGGCCCGCATCCTGCGCCATGACGACGGTCGGCCGCACCGGGTCGTCGGGGTGGTGCAGGACGCCACCGCGGAGGTCACCCATTCGGCCTTCATGCTCGACCTGGAGAGGCAGCGCCAGCGCCAGACCAGCATCGTTGAACGGACAACGAATGCGCTGTCGCGGGCGGTGACCGTCGACGACGTCACCGCGGCGCTCACCGGTCCGGATGCGCTGACCCGGCTCGGGGCGGACGGCGTGGCGCTCGCCCTGGTCGAGAACACCTCGCTGAGCGTCCTCGTGCTGAGCGGTGACTCCGTGGAGGCGATCGACGGGGTCGGGGGCGCCGGGCTGGACCGCCGGTTTCCACTCGCGGACACCGTGCTCGACGGCCGGCCGCGTTTCCTGACCTCCGTCGCGGCGCTCATCGAGCGCTACCCCGCGCTCGCCCCCCACGCCGGCCGGCTGGAGTTCCGGGCGGCCGCCTATCTCCCGCTCGTCGCCCAGGCCCGCCCCCTGGGCACCCTGGCCCTCTTCTACCGGGAGAACACCTCGTTCAACGCGGACGAACGCAACCTCTGCCTGGGACTGGCCGCCATCGTGGCGCAGTCCCTCCAGCGCGCGAAGCTCTTCGACGAGGAACGCGAATTCGCCACCGGGCTTCAGTCAGCGATGCTGCCGCGACGGATCCAGGAGATCGAGGGCGGCGAGATCGCGGTGCGCTACCACGCCGCCTGGAGCGGACGCCAGGTGGGCGGCGACTGGTACGACGTGATCGCCCTGCCCAACAAGCGGTTCGGGATCGTGGTCGGCGACGTGCAGGGCCATGACACGCACGCGGCGGCCATCATGGGCCAGCTGCGCATCGCGCTGCGCGCGTACGCGGGCGAGGGGCACCCTCCTTCCACGGTGCTGGCCCGCGCCTCGCGCTTCCTCGCGGAGCTGGACACGGACCGGTTCGCGACCTGCACCTACGCCCAGGTCGATCTCGCGTCGGGGACCGTACGCGTGGTACGGGCGGGGCATTTCGGCCCGCTGATCCGGCACATGGACGGCCGGGTCGGCAGCCCGCAGGTGCGCGGAGGTCTGCCGCTGGGCATTTCGACGGACTTCGGGGACGAGGAGTATCCCGAGACCCGGCTGGACCTGGTGCCGGGCGAGACGCTCGTCCTGTACACGGACGGTCTGGTGGAGGAGCCGGGGGCCGACATCGACGTGGGTGTGCGGGCCCTTATCCATGAGGTGAGCGTGGGACCTGCGGGCGCCGAGGCGCTGGCCGACCACCTCTCGGACCAGCTCTGGGAACGCTGGGGTTCGGGGGACGACGTGGCGCTCCTGGTGCTCCGCCGCAGCCCGGACCCCGGGTCGCCCAGGGCGCCCCGCCTGCATCAGTACATCCACCAGGCGGACCCGGAGGGGCTGTCCGACGCCCGGAGCATCGTGCGCCAGGCCCTGACCGACTGGGACATGGCCGAACTCGCGGACGACGCCGAGTTGGTGACCGGCGAGCTGCTGGTGAACGTGCTGCTGCACACGGAGGGCGGCGCGGTTCTCACCCTGGAGGTGCTGCCGGAGCCCGTGCGCAGGGTCCGGCTGTCCGTGCAGGACCGCTCCAGCGCCTGGCCGAGGCGGCGCAGCCCGGGCGAGACCGCGACGTCGGGCCGGGGACTGCTCCTGCTGGACGCCGTGGCCTCGCGCTGGGGGATCGAGCCGCGTGGCGAGGGCAAGGCGGTCTGGTGCGAGATCGGCCCGCCGGCCCGGCCCTCCGGTACTCCCCCGCCGTCCTCCCCGACCGCCGGGCGGCCCTGATCCAGCACGGCAGCGCCCGGGGCCGCCATCGGCGCGGCCGGATCACAGACGGCGGTGCATGACGTGCAGTCCGACGAATCCCTCCCTCGGGTGCTCGAACCCCTCCGGCACCGTTCCCAGGATCTCGAAGCCGAGCGAACGGTAGAGGCTGACGGCGTTCACGTTCGTCTCGACGACCGCGTTGAACTGCATCGCCCGGAACCCCTCCGTACGCGCCCACTCCAGGGTGTGTTCGCACAGGGCCCGCCCGACGCCCCGCCCCGCGTGTGCCGGATCGACCATGTAACTGGCGCTGGCGATGTGCGCGCCGTTGCCGCTCTGGTTGTTGTTCATCTTGGCCGTGCCGAGGACGGTCCCCTCCTCGTCGACCGCGATCACCGTCCGGTTGGGGGCCTGGAGGAGCCACCAGGAGCGGGCTTCCTCCTGCCCGAGGTCCAGCGGGTAGGTGAACGTCTCGCCCGAAGCGACGATTTCATGGAAGAACGGCCAGATGGCGGGCCAGTCCTCAGGTGTGGCTTCCCTGATCATCATGCGGGTCAGGATGCCGTGCCCGCTCTCCGCACGCGAGCGCTTTGCGCGCCCCGCGGTCACGGACGGCAGTCGCCCCCGAAGGCCGCCCCACCGACGCACGCCGTGGCCCGACGCGCCGGCGGTCGGCCGCCCTGCGCGTACGGAACCGGCCGATCCGGGCGAGCAGTCCACCGCCCGCCGGTGCCATCGGGCCCGCCACGCCCCGGTCCGCCTCCTCACACGGCACGGCCTCGGAACCGGCTTCGGCATCGGAACCGGCTTCGGCTTCGGCTTCGGCTTCGGCTTCGGCTTCGGCTTCGGCCCGAGCATGCTGCCCGGGTGCACCGCCCCCGGTTTCCGGGCCCACAGGGGAGAGGTCGCGCCACGCACCGTCCGGGCGCGGGGCCGGCCGGACATCCCTGGCATGGTCCAACTCCATGATCAGCGTCACCCGCCGCCACAGCAGTTCGTCCGGCTCGTCCGCCTGCATGAGGCGCGCCATGGTCTCGCGCGCCCACGGCGGCCCGACCGGACCGAAGACCGGCTCGGGCCCGATCCTGGCGAGGTAGGCCCGCTCGTAGGGATCGTCGACCACTTCCGCCAACTGCACCGGGTCCAGCGTCTCCGCGAGCACGGCCGCGCGGGCCCACGGATCCTCCGTCAGACCGCACAGACGCTCGACCCGCCGTGAACGCCAGTTGCGCGCCCGGCAGTCGGCGCCGTCCGCGAGTCGGCCGAGCAGCCACGCCGGACTCCGGCCTTCCAGGAGCCGTGGTTCCCGCGCGCCGAAGTCCGCGATCTCGTCGGCGAGATACAGCCAGACGACCGCCCGGTACCGGTTGAGATAGAACGCGATGGGCGTGAGGCATCCCGCGCGGGCGAGCTTGGTGAACCGGTCCGGGCTGATCCCGAGCTGCTCGGCCCCCTGCGCCGTGCCGACCGTGCGCACCCTGGCTCGCAGGACGTCCGGAAAGCCCTCCTGCGACCGGAGGCGTTCGACCTCACCACAGCCGACCCGAGACCGCCTGCCGTCCCGCGAGGAGCTCAAGCGGATCAGCCCGAGATGCGCGGCGATCACGAACTCACCGCGTTTCAGCTCCAGTTCGCGCGCCGCCGCACCCACCGTCATCGTGCCTTCGGCGGCCGCGCCGCCCGCCCCCGGACCGGCCGCTTCTGTCCGCGCTTCTTCGGCAACAGCCATGTCGCTCTCCCCCACGAGGTTTCGGTTACTCTCTGTGAGCACCGTAACCCCGAAGAGGATCCGCCCGTCGGGCCTGTGGATAACTCCGACGACCGGCCGGATACCGCCGCACCGGTCAGGCGCGGTCGTCCTCTTCCTCCTCCGACTGCCGTGCCTCGACGCCCAGGTGCTCGCCGACCCTGTTGACCAGCAGCGTCATCTCGTACGCGACCTGTCCGACATCCGCCTCGGCATCGCTCAGCACACAGAGACAACTGCCGTCGCCGGCCGCCGTCACGAAGAGCATCGCCTCGTCGAACTCCACCATGGTCTGACGAGCCCTACCGGCCCGGAAGTGGCGCCCCGATCCCCGCGCGAGACTGTACAAACCGGATGAGACGGCGGCCAGATGCTCGGCGTCCTCGCGAGCCAGACCCGCGCTCGCGCCCGTGACGAGTCCATCGTTCGACAGCACCAGCGCGTGCCGTATGTACTCGACCCTGCTCGTGAGATCGTCAAGGAGCCAGTCGAGTCCCCTGTTCAGCGCCATTTCCCCGCTCCTCCCCGCTCATACGTTCCCCGTGCCCCGTTGGTACAAGCCTTACGCACCGGTCACGTGGGGGCAAGGACTCCTCTCTCATGTGGCTTGGTCCGGCACCTACACTGGACGCTTCGGGAACGGAAGACACGAACGGACCGCACGGACGGACGACGGTGTCGCCCGGGCCACGCGGAGCGGAAGCGGACAGGGAGAGCGAAGAGTGCCGACAGCTGCCGATGGCGGTTTCGAGGATCCGCCCCCGGAGGTGCTGGCGGAGGCCGCCGCGGCCTTCGGCCTGCTGGCGACGCCCGCGCGGCTGCACATCGTCTGGGCTCTCGCCCAAGGCGAGAGCGATGTGACCGGTCTCGCCGACCGGGTGGGCGGCACGCTCCCGTCGGTGAGCCAGCATCTGACCAAGCTCAAGCTCGCGGGACTCGTCCGCTCCCGGCGGGAAGGCCGCCGCCAGGTGTATCTGGTCGACGACCCCGACGTGGTGACCGTCGTCCGGCTGATGGTCGGCCAGCTCGCCGAGCGCGCCGGGCACGCCCCCGCACCGCCCTCACGCCTCCGTGGACTCGGTGCCTGAGAGCAGTGCCGCCGCAGGTCCCGGCAGCACAGACCCCACCAGCACCCTCCCCGCCGGCGCCGGTCACGACGGCCCGTCCGCCGTGGTCCTGCCGTTGCCGGGAACACGGAGAGCCCCGGCCCCCGCCGCCGCTGCCGCTGCCGCTTCCGTCCCGACCGCCGGGACGGAAGCCGGTTCCACCTCTCTCCAGGTGCTCCGTTCACTGGACAGCGGTCCGCGCGGGCTGCTGGAGGAAGAGGCCGCCGACCGGCTCGTACGCTGCGGCGAGAACGTCCTGCCCGCCTGGCGCCCGGTCTCCTGGCCCCGGCGTTTCCTGCGGAGCCTGCGCGACCCCTTCACCTCCGTGCTGCTGTGCCTGGGCCTGGTCTCGGCGGCCGTGTCCTCCTGGGGAACGGCCTGCGTCACGCTGGTGCTCGTGGTCGTCAGCTGCCTGCTGCGCTCGGTGGAGGAGCACCGGGCCGACCGTTCGACGGCCGCGCTGCGTGCGCTGGTCGCGACCACCGCGACCGTCCTGCGCCGCACCGGCCCGGACGCGGCACCGCAGGCCCGTGAACTGCCCGTCGCGGAGCTGGTCCCGGGCGACCTGATCCGGCTCGCCGCCGGCGATCTCGTACCCGCCGATGTGCGGCTGCTGCGGGCGAGCGGGCTGACCGTCCACCAGTCGGCCCTCACCGGCGAGTCGGTGCCGGTCGCCAAGCATCCCGTCGAACCGGTGCCACGACCGCGCTCCACAAGGGACGCGCACGGCGGCCCCGAAGGACTGTTCACCCGGCCGGAGCTCTGTTTCCAGGGCAGCAGCGTGGCCTCCGGCAGCGCCACGGCGGTCGTGACGGCCACGGGCGGGGACACCCGGTTCGCCGCCGCCTACGACGGTTCGGCCCGTCGACGCGGTGCCAGCGCCTTCGACCGGTCGGTGCACGGGATCTCCTGGACGCTGATCCGTTTCATGCTGCTGACCCCGCCGCTGGTCCTGATGGCCAACGCGGCGCTGCGCGGCCGGGGCCTGGAGACGCTTCCGTTCGCCGTAGCGGTAGCCGTCGGGCTCACGCCGGAGATGCTGCCGGTGATCGTCACGACCGCGCTGGCCAGGGGCGCTTCGCTGCTCGCCAGGGACCACCGGGTCATCGTCAAACGGCTGCCCGCGCTGCACGATCTCGGTGCCGTCGACGTGCTGTGCGTGGACAAGACCGGGACCCTCACCCAGGACCGCCCGGTCGTCGAGCAGGCGCTGGACGCCTCGGGCCGGGAGGACCCCGAGGTACTGCACTGGGCCGCGGCCAACGCACTGTGGACGCTGGAGCTCGCCGACCTGCCCTCCCCCGACGCGCTCGACGAAGCGGTGCTGGACGCGGCCGAGGAACGCGGCGAGGACTGGTCCGCGTACGACGGTGTCGCGGCGCTGCCGTTCGATCCGGCGCGCCGCCTCTCCACCGCGGTCGTCCGCCGCCCGGGCGGGCTCGGGGTGCACACCCTCGTGACCAAGGGCTCGGTCGAGGCGGTGCTGGAACGGTGCGTGCTGGAGGAGACCGAGCGGAGCCGGCTGCGGGCGCTCGCCGCGCGGGAGACCGCGAGCGGACTGCGACTGCTCGCGGTGGCCCGGACCGACCGGCCTGCCCGGGCGCGCGCGTACACCCCGTCCGACGAGCGGGGGCTGGTCTTCCTCGGCTTCGTCACGCTGCGGGACGCGCTCGCGCCGAGCGCGTCCGGCGCGCTGGCCGCGCTTCGGAACCGGGGGGTCGACGTCAAGGTCCTGACCGGCGACGATCCGGGCACCGTGGCCCGGGCCTGCCGGAACCTCGGCCTCGATCCGGGCGAGGTCGTACCCGCCGAGCGGCTCGACGCGCTGTCGGACGCGGAGGTCTCCGAGGCCGCCGAGCGGGCCACGGTCTTCGCCCGGTGCACTCCGGAGCACAAGGCCCGCATCGTCTCCGCGCTGCGCACCACCGGGCGGACCACCGGGTTCCTCGGGGACGGTGTCAACGACCTGCCTGCCATGCATGCCGCGGATGTCGCGATCTGCCCGCGCGACGCGGTCGACGTGGCGCGGGAGACCGCCGACGTGGTGCTGGCCGAGAAGGACCTCGTCGCGATCGACGACGCCATCACCGCGGGACGACGGTCCAGCGGGAACATCGCGACGTATCTGCGCATCACGCTCTCGTCCAACCTGGGCAATGTCATCGCGATGCTGGCGGCGGGGCTGATGCTGCCGTTCCTGCCGATGCTTCCGGCGCAGGTGCTGGTGCAGAACCTCTGCTTCGACGTGGCGCAGCTCGCCTTCGCCTTCGACCGTCCCGCCGCCGAGGTGCTGCGCCGGCCCGCGCTGCTCCGGCCACGCGACTTCCTCCGGTTCATCACGGGTTTCGGGCTGATCAACGCCACCGCCGACCTGGCGACCTTCGCGGTGCTGGCGATCGCCCTGCACGGCTCCACGGCCTCCGGCGAGCAGGAGGCTTTCCACTCGGGGTGGTTCACCGAGAACCTGCTCACCCAGGCCCTGGTGATGCTGCTGCTCCGCACGGGCGGTCGGGCCGCCGGCGGTCGCGGCGGGGGGCCGCTGCGGATGGCCGCCTGCGGCCTCGCGGTGGTCGGCCTGCTGCTGCCGCTCACGCCGTTCGGCGGACTGCTGGGCATGAGCGCGCTGCCGCCGCTGTACTACCTGCTGCTGGCATCGGTGCTGACCTTGTACGCGGCCGCGTTGCGGGCGGCCCGCAACCGCTACGAACGGAAGTGGAGCCAGTCATGAGCCCACCGCACACCCACCCCTCGACGCAGCCCGGTGGCCATGCGGAGCGCGTTGGCCCGGGCGGGACACGTGCCCGTCGCGCCACGCTCGACGACGTGCCGGCGCTGGTGCGGCTGCGGGGGCTGATGCTGGACGGCATGGGGGTGGAGACCGGTGGCCCCGACGCGCCGTGGCGGGCGGCCTCGGCCGACTGGTTCACCGACCGACTGGGGCGGCCCGGTCTGTTCGCGGCGTTCCTGGTCGACGATCCCGAGCTCGGTGTGGTCTCCGGCGCGGCAGGGGCGTGCGACGCGCGTGCCCCGGGGCCGACGAACCTCGGCGGCCTCCAGGGGCACGTCTTCAACGTCAGCACCGACCCCCGTCGCCGCCGTCTCGGTCACGCCCGGGTCTGTCTCGACGCCCTGCTCGACTGGTTCCGCACGGAGACCTCCGTCGCCGAGGTGGCCCTGAACGCCACCGGGGACGGGACCGCGCTGTACGAGTCGTACGGCTTCGCGCCGCCCCGTCACCCGGTTCTGCGGCTCCGGCTGGCCGGGCCGTCGCGCTGACCGGGCCGGTCCCTGGGGGGATCGTCAGCCGTACGAGAGGTTGGCGCACGGGTCGTCGTCGGCGGACCGGCCCTCGTCGGCGACGGTGGGGGGAACGGTGGTGGGCGCGGTCGCCCCGGGGGCGGCCGTGGGGTTCTGGGCGTACGAGGTCCCCAGGATGACCTGGATGCCAGGGGTGGTGGACTCGACCGCCCTGGCTCCGGCGAAGAGCCGCGCGGTGGTCTCGGCCTGCTCCCGGAGGCCCGGCCCGTACTCGACGACGGTCGTGGCGTGGTCCTGGCTGCTCGCCGTGCCGGTGGTGGTGACGGTGAATTCCCGGGAGCGCAGGAGCTCGGTCGCCTGCGCGGCGAGGCCGGGGGTCGTGGTGCCGTTGTAGACCGCGACGCTGATGCCCCTGCCGGAGACCGGGGCGTTCGCGGCGGCCCCCGGGTTGCCTCCCTTACCGTCGCCGCTGTCGGACTTCTTGCCGCTGGCGTCCTTCCCGTCGATGGTGCGGTCGGCCTTGAGCGCCGCCCAGAGGGCACCGGCGTCCGGCTCGACGATCGCGACACGTGGGCCTTCGTAGCGCCAGGGAACGGTGACGAACTTGGTGTTGTGCAGGTCGACGTTCTTCATCGACAGGGCGAAGGACAGCAGCTTGTCCGCCGATCCGAGTCCGGGGTCCACGGTCATCGCGTCGGTGGCCGCGTTGGCGAGCGGCAGCAGTGTGGTGGGGTTCAGCCCGTTGGACTTGACCTTCTTGATGAGGGCGGCGACGAAGGCCTGTTGCCGTTTGATACGCCCTATGTCCGAGCCGTCACCGATTCCGTGCCGCAGCCGGACGTAGTCGAGCGCCCGTTGTCCGGAAACGGTCTGCCGCCCCTTGGAGAAGATCTTCTCGCCCCGGGTGGGGCGTTTCGGGCTCAGGTCCCGCTGATAGACGTCATTGGGCAGGCAGACCGGGACGCCGCCGACGGCCGAGGTCAGTGCGGAGAAGCCGACGAAGTCGACGACGATGGTGTGGTCCACCCGCAGACCGGTGAGCTGCTCCACGGTGTTCTGGGTGCAGGCGGGATTGCCCTCGGCGGTCTCCCCCACCGTGAACGCCGAGTTGAACATCACGCGGTGCTGCGGCTCGGTCCACTCGCCGTCCCGTCCCTTGCAGGGCGGTATGTCGACCAGCGAGTCACGGGGGATGGACACCGCCACCGCGTGCTCGCGGTCACCGTACACGTGCAGGAGGAACGCCGTGTCGGAACGCCCCACCTCGCCCGTGCCACCACCCAGACCGCTGTTGTCGCCCGAGCGCGAATCCGACCCGATGACCAGGACGTTCTGCCCCTGCGCGGAGCCGGGCGGCCGGTTGTCCGAGATCCCGTCCGCGCTGAAGGTGTCGATGGAGCCGCCGAGCTTGAGGTAGGCCCATCCGGCGCCCGCGACGAGCAGCACCATGAACGATGTCCCGACCAGGGCCGTGCGCCTCAGTCGCACCGCGCCCCTGCTCGCTGCCGCTTTCCGACGTCCCGCCATCGGCCCACCCCATCCGTCCGGTTTCCATGAGGGAGGACGTGCGCCACCCCCTCATGGTTGTACAGTTGCGCAATGTAGCAAGTGTCGGTGCCCAAGTGGATCATCGGACCTGCCCATAGTCAGCCTGAAGCACTGCCAGTCGGCGCGGGGCGGAAACTCCGGCCAAAGAACCGAAAGGAAGGGCGAGACCCTCCATGTTGCGAAACGGCCTCGAACCCTGGCACCTGTTGATCGTGGCGATTGTGGTGATCGTGCTGTTCGGCTCGAAGAAGCTGCCGGACACGGCCCGGGCCCTGGGCAAATCCATGCGGATCCTGAAGAGTGAGGCGAAGGCCATGAAGGAGACCGACACACCGACACCAGGGGCCGATGCGCAGACGCCTCGCACCGAACCGCAGACCGCCCGCACCGGCGCGCAGGTGATCGGTGGAACAACGGCGCCGCACACCGACCCGCGCACCGCCCGCACCGAACCGACCGCGTAACACTCCGCACCACCCCCGCGGGAAGCATCTCGCGGAACGATCACTTCACGGCTTGCGCAAGCATGGGAACCATGGTCACGATGCCGTCGTTGACCTGGTGACGACAGCCGAGGCTCCGTCACCGAACCGCTGGACCACTGGATCAATGGAGGATGTTTCATGGGTGTGACCCTGGCCAAGGGCGGCAACGTCTCCCTGTCGAAGGAGGCACCTGGCCTGACCGCAGTGACGGTCGGCCTGGGCTGGGACGTACGGACGACGACGGGCGCCGACCACGACCTCGACGCGAGCGCGCTGCTCTGCTCGGAGTCAGGCAAGGTCCTCTCCGACCTGCACTTCGTCTTCTACAACAACCTCACGAGCCCGGACGGCTCGGTCCAGCACACCGGCGACAACCTCACCGGCGAGGGCGAGGGTGACGACGAGTCCATCAACGTGGACCTGGCGACGGTCCCGTCCGACGTGGCCAAGATCGTCTTCCCGGTCTCGATCCACGACGCGCAGAGCCGCGGGCAGAGCTTCGGCCAGGTCCGCAACGCGTTCATCCGTGTCGTCAACCGGGCGAACGGTGTGGAGCTGGCCCGTTACGACCTCAGCGAGGACGCCTCGACGGAGACCGCCATGGTCTTCGGTGAGCTCTACCGGCACGGCGGCGAGTGGAAGTTCCGCGCCGTCGGCCAGGGGTACGCCTCCGGCCTCGCGGGAATCGCGTCGGACTACGGCGTCAACGTCTGAGGCGGCGGCGCGGGACGGGCGGCCGTCGCGGGCCCGCCCCTTCCTCGGGGGCCAGGCCCGTTACGGCCGCCGTTCCGCGCCCGGTCACGACCCGGCCAAGCTCGCCCGGGTGGTGCGACCGGAACGGCGGCCGGCACCCCTCCACCCGATCGGGCGGGCCGCCCTCGCGGCGCGCCACGGCCGCCCGGCCACCGACGGCGATCTGCGGGCCGGGCCCAACCCCCGCCCGCTGCTGGCGCGTTCGGGCTTACAGCTCGACGCGTACACCGATGAGGACGGCGGTTTCCTCGCCCTTGCCGCGCGGACGCCCTGGCCTCTCCCCCGTACCCTCGTGGTCATTCCGCCGGGGCGCCGGGGCGGTGCTGGTGCCGTACCGGGCAGCCGCCGACGCCGGGGCGCGGGAACGTGCCCAGCTCGGCGACCTCGTAGCCGTCCGGGTAACCCTTGACCTCAGGGTTCTGCCGGGCGTAGTGCGGGTGGGTGCGTGGGGGCAGGAGCCGCATCACCCGGGCCCGGAGCCGCAGGGCGCCCCGGGTCAGATTCCGGGCCGCGGGGCCGGGGCGGTGGTAGCGGAAGGCCCGGAGCAGGGAGTCGTCGAGCAGCGCGAGGGCGGCCTTGCGGGCGACGGGGGCCAGGGGGCGCGGGTACCAGGAACCCATCAGGTCCAGAGTGGCGTCGGACACCCGGCGCGCGCCGTCGTCCCAGCCGAAGTGCTCCGCCTCGTAGGCGTCGAGGGTTCGCTCGAAGTCCTGGTAGGTCTGGGGCAGGTCCTTGATGCCCATGTGGCCGCCCAGGGTCCGGTAGTAGGCGGCGCAGGCCCGCAGCTCGTGGTCGGAGAGCCTGCGCCAGCCGTAGCTGTCGAGCCAGCGCTTCGGGGTCACGACGAAGGTGCAGAGCACATAGCGCATGTCGTCGTTGCCGATGTCGTAGCTGCGGTGCATCTGGTTGATCCGGCGCAGCGCCGTGCGGCCCGATCCGCTGTCGAAGCCGTGCTCCAGGACCGTGTCGAGGAGCAGCGCGGTGTCGTCGTAGCGCTTCTGTGAACGGTCCGTCAGCTCGGCGGTCCGCGCGAGGAGGCGGCCGATGCTGGGCACGGCGTAGGTGCGGTAGAGGGCCAGTTCGAGGGCGCGGGCGAGGTCCCAGGGGAACTCGTAGGTCGCCGTGATCCGGTAGATGCGCAGGAAGTCGCGCTCCGGGTCGAGACGCTGGATCTCCTTCAGCCGGTCGTACCGCTTCACCGCGCTGCCCCCTGTTCGTCGGCCGGAGATCCAACTCTAGCCGCGCCGGGGTGGTTCTCACGGGGATACGGAGAGGCCCGCGTTCACCGGGCTCTGCGGCCTCGACGCACGGGGCGCTCAGTCGTTAAGGTGCGCCGACGACCCAAGGACGACCGACGAGGAGGGTGCTGTGGCCACGCCGAACGACACGGTCGCCGACGACGACGCGCTGTATGTGCTGACCGCGGCGCTGCTCACCCCTGCGCAGTTCCCGACCGCGCTCGGCGACGACTATCCGGCCGCGTGTGCGGTGCTCGGCATCGAGCCGTATGCCGAGGGGTACGGGCTGGTGCTCGGGCAGGACGGCGCGGGCGCGCGGTGGACCGTCGTCGTCGAGGACGTGTCGCTGGTCGCCGTGGCGATCGCGGCCTGGGACTGCGGCATGGAGTACGACCTGTCCCCGGACGACCGGTCGGTGGTCTGCGCGCTGCCGGGCTGGCCGCTCCCGCTGGCGGTCGCCGCACCGGGCGTGGCCGCGCCCCACGATCCCGCACCGGATCCGGAGGCCGAGGGCGCCGATCGTGCGCCGCTGTCGCCGCCGGACACGGAGACGTGGGGGCCCGCCCAACGGCGCATGGGAGCGGACGAGATCGCCCACCAGTGGGCGGCGTGGCGGCAGCAGATCGACGACGCGACCGACTTCGCCCCCGCCTCACCGGCACCGGACTCTCACCCTGAGGTAAAGGGTGAGAGTGAGGCCGGCTCCGGGGCCTCGTCCGGTGCGCACCCCGGGGTGCGCCGGGTGCTCGCGGAGGCCCGGGAGTACGTCGACTCCCCGCCGCCGCCCGGCCGTGTCCGATCCTCCTTCGCCACGGAGGACGCGCGGATGCTGCGCGCCGACGGCCCCGGCTGGTCCCTGGTGGCCAGGACCGACGACATCGCCTTCGTGCTGTTGGACGAGGAGCCGGGCGAGGTGCTGCCGGTCGGCCGGGGAGCCGAGCTGCCCGGCCTGCTGTCGGCCTTGGACGCGCTGGCGGTCCGGCCCGCCTGACCGGCCCCCGCCGGCCGTCCATGGGGCGGGACCGCGTCGGCCGTCCATGGGGCGGGACCGCGTCGGCCGTCCATGGGGCGGGACCGCGTCGGCCGTCCATGGGGCGGGACCGCGTCGGTGGCCCCGCGTTGCTCGGGGCCCTTCCCCCGGCTCAGCGGCCTATCTCCTTACGCGTGATCCGGCGGAGTCTGCGCCGCTGCCCGGGATCCAGCAGCAGATAGCCGACGACCGGGACTCCGACCAGGACCAGCAGCGACAGCCAGAAGCCGATGAACGGCATCAGGACGACCGCGGCGAGCACTCCCCCGATGGCGATCTTCGCGCTGTTCGACATCGTCCGTATCCTCCTTCACGGCCCGAAGCCGCATCTGCTGTGAGAACGCCTGTGCGTGTCCGTCGGTTCCAGGAGTGACGGACGTTCAGCGCAGGGGTTCGCCGACCTCGTGCATGTGCCGCAGCGCCTGCCGGTAGGACTCGACCAGTCCCGTCTCCGCGTACGGCATGCCCAGTGCCTGGCAGTGGGCCCGTACCAGGGGCTGGGCCAGCCGCAGATGGGGCCGGGGCATGCTCGGGAAGAGGTGGTGCTCGATCTGGTAGTTCAGCCCGCCCAGGAACCAGTCGGTGAGGGCGCTGCCGCGTACGTTGCGGGAGGTGAGGACCTGGCGCTGGAGGTGGCCCCATCGTTCGCCGTCCGGGTCGGGCATCTCCATCCCCTTGTGGTTCGGCGCGAAGGCCATGCCCAGATGGAGGCCGAACAGCGCGTGGTGGAGGAGCGCGAAGGCGACGGCCTTGCCCGGCGACAGGACGGCGAGGAGGAGCGCGGCGTAGAGGCCCAGGTGGGCGACGAGGAGCAGGGCCGAGAGCAGGCGCTCCCGGGCGGGCTGCCGTCGCAGGTACTGGAAGCCGGAGACCTTGAGCGCGATGCCTTCGAGGAGCAGCATCGGGAAGAAGAGCCGGGCCTGGTTACGGGTGAGCCAGCGGGCGAAGCCGGCCCTCCGGGCGGCCTGGTGCCGCGTCCAGACGAGTGCCCCGACGGCGACGTCCGGGTCCTTGTCTATGTGGTTGGGGTTGGCGTGGTGGCGGACGTGCTTGTCGTTCCACCACGCCTCGTTCATACCGAGCAGCAGATTGGCGTGGAAGAGGCCGATGGCCCGGCACGCCCGGCCGTCGCCGGTGATCTGGGCGTGTCCGGCGTCGTGCCCGATGAACGCGGTGCGCGACCAGAAGACCGCCAGCGGCAGCGCGAGGAACAGCGTCCACCAGGTGTCGCCGAGCAGGAACATCCCGGTGATCACGGCGGCCAGTGCGGCCAGGTTGACGGTGATGCCGGTCGCGTACCAGCCGGTCCGCCGGTCCAGCAGCCCCTGCCCCTTGACCGCCCTGAGCAGGGGCGCGAAGTCGCTGCCCCGGGGCGGAGCGGTTTCCTCCGCGCCGGTTGCCGCAGGCGTGGTGGCGGGATCTTCCGCAGCGCTTGCCGCACCGTCGCGGGTGGCTCCCGCCGTGTCGGCCATGGCCTGGGGCATGATGTCTCCGGTCTCTGGAAAAGCTGCGTTGACCTGGAAAAACGTAGGGCTGTCACCGATGCGTCGACCATGGCGCCAGCACCCCGGAATCCTGGGGGCAACCCCCCTTCCCCCAGGGGGTGCTGCCTCTACCCCCGGCGTCCCGGAAGAGCGCCTTCCGGCATGAGGGCACAGCCAGGGGCTCCGGAACATGTCGCATGTCACAGCGATCGCGCTCACGTCGCGGGGCGGGGGTGGGGTACCCTCGGCGCCCCCGACGCCCCGACATCCCACTAGTCAAATTTGAGGAATTCGGCTTCGCTGTGCACAGACTTCCTGCCGCAACGCTCTCCGAGGTTTCCGCACTCTCCGCCTGCTCCGTGGTCTTCCTCCCGGGGGACCCCGCCCGTACCGGCCGGATCGCCTTCTGGCGTCCGGACGGCAGCGCTCCCCCCGACGGTCCCGGTGCCGTCGAGGAGCTCACCGTCGTCGACGCCGACGCACGGCCGTACGCCGTACCGGCACGGCTCCTCCCGGTCCGGGAGGCGCTGCCGGTACTGACGCGTGCGCGCCTTTCGGCGGACGCGTCCGCCCCGGCCGCCTTCTGGGGCGCGGCCGCGCTCCTCGCCCTTCAGTTCGCCGCCCGGGGGCTGCTGCTGCCGGGGCTGAGCGCCACCGATCACGAAGCCTGGCGGGTCGGCCCGCTGACCGCCGACGACCAGGCGCTGATCCGGACGCTCGCGGCCTCGATGCCGCCGTCGGCCCACGCCGTGCCGATCGACGGTCCGGCCGGGCAGCCTCTTCTGCTCCCCGGGCCCGAACGGCTGTTGCGCGCGTTCCTCGACGCCGTGGCGGACGGGCTGCCCAGGACCCCGGCGGCCGTGGCGGCCGGCGGCGGCCCCGCCTTCGCCGCGGACGAGCCCCAGCGGCTGCCCGGCGACAGGGCCTGGGCCGCCGACGTCGCGGCCGGGCACGACGCGGGCGTACGCCTCTCGCTGCGGGTGGAGGTCTCCGGCCTCACCGCACCGGAGGCGGACGGCGTCGACACGGAGCGGGCCGGGGGCCCGGCCTTCCGGGTGGTGCTCCAGATCCACAGCGTCAGCGACCCCGCGCTGGTCGCCGACGCCGTGGAGGTGTGGGCGGGTGACGCGCGCACGGCCGCCGCGTTCGGGCCGCGCGCCCGGATGGACGTGCTGCTGGCACTGCGCCGGGCCGCCCGCGCCTGGCCCCCGCTGTCGCCGTTGCTGTCCGCCTCGGTCCCCGACGCCGTGGAACCGGCCGACGACGAACTCGTCGAGCTCCTCGGCCCCGCCGGACGCGCTCTGGCCGCGGCCGGTGTCCAGGTGCACTGGCCCAAGGAGCTGGCCCGCAAGCTCACCGCGCGTGCCGTGATCGGACCGCCCGACGAGGAGCGGGACGAGGAGGGAGGCGGCGCGGCCCGTACGGAGTCCGGGGCGGACACCTTGCTCTCCGCCGACGCGCTGCTGGCGTTCGACTGGCGGTTCGCGCTGGGGGACCAGCGGCTCGACCGGGCCGAGCTGGACCGCCTCGCCGAGGCGAACCGGCCGGTGGTGCGGTTGCGGGACCAGTGGGTGCTGATCGACCCGGAAGAAGCCCGGCGCGCCCGCGAGACCCAGGACCGCAAGGTCGCCCCGATCGATGCCCTGGGTGCCGTCCTCACCGGCTCCGCCGAGGTCGACGGGCGCCGGGTCGAGGTGCAGGCCACCGGCTGGCTGGAGCGGCTGCGCCGGCGCCTGGCCGATCCGGACGGGGCCGAGCAGCGGATCGGCCCGCCCGAGGCCCTGGACGCGACCCTGCGCGACTACCAGCTGCGCGGGCTGAACTGGCTCCACACCATGACCTCGCTCGGGCTGGGCGGCTGCCTCGCCGACGACATGGGACTCGGCAAGACCATCACGCTGATCGCGCTGCATCTGCACCGCCGGACCGTCGAATCCGCCGCCGGGCCGACGCTGGTGGTCTGCCCCACCTCACTGATGGGGAACTGGCAGCGGGAGATCGAGCGGTTCGCGCCGGGCACCCCCGTACGCCGCTTCCACGGCTCCGCGCGCAGCCTCGACTCGCTGGCGGACGACGAGTTCGTCCTCACCACGTACGGCACCATGCGGCTCGACGCGGCGAGGCTCGCGGAGACCGGGTGGGGCATGGTGGTCGCGGACGAGGCGCAGCACGTGAAGAACCCGTACTCGGCGACGGCCAGACAGCTGCGGACGATCGGCGCACGGGCCCGGGTGGCGCTCACCGGCACCCCGGTGGAGAACAACCTCTCCGAGCTGTGGGCGATCCTCGACTGGACCACCCCCGGCCTGCTGGGCCGGCTCGGCACCTTCCGCACCCGTTACGCGCGGGCCGTGGAGGGCGGTGACCCGGCGGCCGCGGAACGGCTCGCCGCGCTGGTGCGGCCGTTCCTGCTGCGGCGTCGCAAATCCGATCCGGGCATCGCGCCGGAGCTGCCTCCGAAGACCGAGACCGACCGCACGGTGTCGTTGACGGCCGAGCAGGCGGGGCTGTACGAGGCGGTGGTGCGCGAGACCCTGGATGCGATCTCCGGCGCCGAGGGCTTCGCCCGGCGCGGTCTCGTCGTCAAGCTGCTGACCGCGCTGAAGCAGATCTGCAACCACCCGGCGCAGTATCTGAAGGAGGAGGAGCCGCGGGTCGCGGACCGCTCGGGCAAGGTCGAGCTGCTCGACGAGCTGCTCGACACGATCCTGGCGGAGGGGGCGAGCGTGCTGGTGTTCACCCAGTACGTGCGGATGGCCCGGCTGCTCGAACGGCACCTGGCGGCACGCGGGATCCGTACGCAGTTCCTGCACGGCGGCACGTCCGTCGCCGAGCGCGAGGCGATGGTCGGCCGCTTCCAGGCGGGCGAGGCACCCGTCTTCCTGCTGTCGCTGAAGGCGGCCGGAACCGGCCTCAACCTCACCCGGGCCGGCCATGTCGTGCACTTCGACCGCTGGTGGAACCCGGCGGTCGAGGCACAGGCCACCGACCGCGCGTACCGGATCGGGCAGACCCAGCCGGTCCAGGTGCACCGGCTGATCGCCGAGGGCACGGTCGAGGACCGGATCGCCGACATGCTGGCCCGCAAGCAGGGTCTCGCGGACGCGGTGCTGGGCTCCGGCGAGGCGGCCCTGACCGAACTGTCCGACGCGGAACTGGCCGAGCTGGTGGAGCTGCGAGGGGGCGCACGATGAACGGCATGCACGAGAGCGACCATGACGCGTACGAAGGCGACGCGTACCCGGGCGAGGACGAGGAGGCGACGGGCCCCGGTCAGGAGCGGACGTTCGCCGCGCTGCCGCCCGCACAGGGCCGGGGCTTCGCCGTGACGTGGTGGGGCCGGGCCTGGCTCAAGGCGCTGGAGGACACCGCGTTGGACGGCCAGCAGCTCAAGAAGGGACGGAGGTTCGCCCGCGAGGGCCGGGTGGGCGCGGTCTCCGTACGGCCCGGCCGGATCACCGCGCTGGTCCGCGACGGCGACGCCACGTACCGCAGCGACGTGCTGCTCCAGGAGCTGGACGCGGCGGAGTGGGACCGCTTCCTGGGCATGGCAGTCGAGCGGGCCGGGCACATCGCGGCGCTGCTGGACCGCGAGATGCCCCCGCATCTGGTGGAGGACGCCGAGGCGGCCGGGGTGGAGCTGCTGCCCGGAATCGGTGACCTGGACCCGGAGTGCACCTGCGAGGCGTGGGACCACTGCCCGCACACCGCCGCGCTCTGCTACCAGGTGGCGCGACTGCTGGACCAGGACCCGTTCGTGCTGCTGCTGATGCGGGGGCGCGGTGAGCGGCGGCTCCTGGACGAACTCCAGATCCGCATCGCGGTCCGCGCGGAGGGACACGGGCCCACGGGTGACTCCCCTGTACCGGCCGACGACGAGGGCGTACCGGCCGACGAGGCGTTCGCGGCCCGGGACATCCTGCCCCCGCTGCCCGCTCCTCCGCCACTGCCCGACGCTCCCGGGCCGGCTCCCTCGCTGGACACCGAGACCGAGCCGCGGGCCGGTATCGATCCGGCGGCGCTGGAGCTGCTGGCGGCGGACGGTGCGGCGCGCGCCCACCGGATGCTGGCCGATGCGCTCGCGCCCGGTCATGAACACCGTCCGCCGCCCATGCCCCTGACACCACGTCAGGACGCCGTGCGACTGGCCGCCGAGGCCCGCCCCGCCCCGTGGATCACGAAGCGGCTGGCGGCCGGCTCGCGGCGGAGCCCCGCCGAGTTCGACGCGGCGGTCCGGGCGTGGCGGTACGGAGGGCTCGCCGGGCTCACCGTGCTGGAGGAGGAGTGGACACCGGACCGGGAGGCGCTGGCCCGGGCGCGCGCCCGGATCGCGGCGGCCTGGGACGAGGGCGAGCGGCCCGCACTGCGGGAGGAGGGCAACCGCTGGACCTCGGCGGACGGCGGCGTCCAGCTCCGGTTCGGGCCGGACGGGCGGTGGTGGCCCCTGCGCGAGGAGGACGGCCGGTGGGTTCCGGCCGGTCCGGCGGACGAGGATCCGGCGGCCGCGCTGGGCGGTTCGGCGCCGGCGGAGGGTTGAGCGGGGACGACGCGGGACGTGGCGGCCCCGGGCTCCCCCGGGCCGCCGCCGCGTTCCCCCCGCGCGTTCAGCCCGATGTCACCTTCCGTTGAGAACGGAGACGGAACCTGACGGCCGTCAGGACTGTTCCGTCAGGACTGTTCGTTCTCCCAGGAGGTTCCATGTCCGTGCGTGTTGTCCGTCGTTCCCTCGCTGCCGGGCTGCCGCTCGCCGTGCTCGCGACGGTGTGCGTGGCCGGAACGGCGACCGGTGCGCCGGACGGGCACGGGCGCCCGGAGCGCCAGGCCCGGGTCACCGGCACGGCCGTACTGGGCGACGTACCGCTGGGCCGGTTCAGCAACGGGCTGCTGCCGGGGACGGTCCCGGACGACCGCGGGGTGAAGCTCGGCGGCATCGGCAGCGACATCTACCCGGCGGAGCGCCCGGGCGAGTTCTGGACGGTCACCGACCGGGGCCCGAACGGGCAGATCAAGGTCGGCGGGAAGAAGCGGCGCACCTTCCCGGTGCCCGGCTTCAACCCGTCGATCGTCAAGGTGCGGGTCAGCGGGAAGCACCTGCGGGTGGTGGACGCGATCCCCGTCACCACCCACTCCGGCGCCCCGGTGACGGGGCTCTCCAACCAGTCGGGCCGCGACGAGGCCCCGTACACCTACGACGCCTCGACGCCGCTGGAGTACAACCCCGACGGTCTGGACACCGAGGGCATCGTCCGCGCCGCCGACGGCAGTTTCTGGCTCGTCGACGAGTACGGACCCTCGCTGGTCCACGTCTCGCCGCGCGGCCGGGTGCTCACCCGCTACGTGCCGCGGGGGCTCGATCTGGCCGGTGCGGACTACCCGGTCGTGGAGGCGCTGCCCGGCGTACTGCTGCACCGCAAGATCAACCGCGGTTTCGAGGGTCTGGCCCTCCTGCCCGGCGGCGACCTGGTGATCGCGGTGCAGAGCCCGCTCTCGCTGCCCGACCAGGGCGCGGGCGAGTCCTCGCGCAATGTGCGGCTGCTGCGTTTCTCCACGGAGAAGCAGGCCGTCACCGCGGAGTACGCCTACCGGTTCGACCCGGTGGACGTCGTGGACCCGGGCGAGGACGACACCTCCGAGCTGAAGATCTCCTCGGTCGTCGCGCTCGGCGGGAACGACCTGCTGGTCGAGGAGCGCACGGACCGGGCGGCCCGGCTGCACCGGGTGACGCTCCCCCGGGACCGGGGCATCCTCGGCTCCGCCTGGGACGACCCGACGACGTCCCCGTCCTACGAGCAGCTCGGCGACCCCGCCGCCGCGGGCGTACCGGTGCTCCGCAAGAGCCTGGTCGTCGACCTCGGCAAGGTGCCCGGCGTACCGGGGAAGATCGAGGGGGTCGCGGTGACCGGCCGGGACACCGTCGCGGTCATCAACGACAACGACTTCGGGATGACCGACGGCCCCGAGGCGTTCGACGCCGCCGGCCGTCTGGTCGACAGCGGCATCAGGACATCGGTGACGCAGATCAAGCTGCCGCGCCCGCTGCGCGGCTGACCGGAGCGCGGCGCGTGCCCGTGTGCGCCGCCCCGCCCCGGTCCCCGGCGGCCCGTCCCGCCGGGGACCGGGATCCTCGCTCCACCCCGTCCGCTACGTCCGTACCGACATCGCCGTACATGCCGGTGTCCTCCCCCGCGCGGGGGAACCGTTTCCCTCTCCCACCGTCTTCCGCGAGCCGTGCGGCGCCCCGTACGGTAGGGCGCGCGAGACGCAGAGCCGCACATCGGACACCGCCTTCCGGTCATCGGACACAGAGGGAGCCAGGGATGTCGGGGGAATCGAACAACGGGCTGTTACGCGATGCCGTCGGGCTGCGCGAGGTCTTGTTCCAGAGCGTCACGGCGATGGCTCCCGCCGCGGCCATCGCCGCGTCGATCCCCGCCGGAGCCACCTTCGCGGGCGGCAGTCTGCCGCTGTCGGTGGTGGTGGCCCTGGTCGCCTGTCTGTTCACCGCGTCGTGCGTCGCCGAGCTGGCCCGCCGGCTTCCGGCCGCCGGGTCCGTCGCCACCTACTCCGCCCAGGGGCTGCATCCGGCCATCGGTTTCCTCGTCGGCTGGGGCTATGTCTTCGTCGAGGCGCTGGTGCCCGCGCTGCTGCTGCTCCAGCTCGGCTTCACCGTGTCGGGCACGGTGCACCAGGAGTGGTCCTCCTACCCGGCGGACCTGTGGTGGCCGTGGTCGCTGCTGGGGGCGGTGGTCATCGCGCTCGCCGGGTACTTCGGGGTCCGGGCCTCGGCCCGTTTCGGGACCGTGCTCGGCATCTTCGAGGTGCTCGTCTTCGTCGTCTTCGCGGCGCTGCTCATCGGCCAGGCCGGTTCCGACAACACCCTCTCGGTGTTCGGCACGTCGCACACCGCGGAGGGATACGGCGGTACGAGCGGGATCTTCGCCGGTTCCGTCTACACCGTGCTCGCCTTCGCGGGATTCGAGGCCGCGGCCCCGCTCGCCGAGGAGACGAAGAACCCGAGACGCACGATGCGGCGGGCCGTACTCGGAGCGGCGCTCTCCATCGGTCTGGTGTACGTGCTGACCACGTACGCCATGTCGGTGTACTTCGGGCCCGACGAGTTCGCCGGGTTCGGCAGCTCGGGCGCGGCCTCGTGGGAGGGGGTGGCCCGTGCCTCGTTCGGGCTGTTCTGGGTGCTGCTCTTCCTCGCCGTGGTCAACTCGACCGTGGCGAACGCCAACGCGTGTGCCAATGTGTCGACCCGTACCGCGTTCGCGCTCGGCCGTATCGGGGTCTTCCCGCGGGGCTTCGCCCGGCTGCACCCCCGGCGGCGCTCCCCCGTCACGGGAGTGGCGGCGCAGTTCGTGATCGCGGTCGGCGCGACGCTCGGGCTCGGGTTCGCCTACGACCCGGTGACCGCGTTCACGCTGTTGGCGACGGTGATCGTCACCGTGATCATCGGTGTGTACATCGTCGTGAACCTGTCGTGCGCCGGATACTTCCTGCGCCGGCGCCGGGACGCCTTCAACCCCGTGCTCCACCTTCTCTTCCCCGTCCTGGGCATCGCGGCGTTCGTGCCCGCGCTGCTGACCGCCGCCGGGATCCCCGCCTTCGACTTCGTCTCCGAGCTCAGCGCACCCGTGTCGTACGCGGGGCCGGTCGTCGGTGTCTGGATGCTGATCGGGGTCGTTGTGCTGGTGGTGCTGATGCGCCGGCATCCGGAGCGGGTGGCGGAGACCGGGCGGATCCACCTCGACGACGACCCGGCACCGGCCGGGACGACTGCGACAGGAGCAGAGCAGCGATGAGCGACCCCCGTGTCCTGACCGTCCGGCCCCAGGAGGGCGAGTACGCCTGGACGTTCGGCGGAGCGGCCCCGGTGGCCCGGATCGAGCCGGGCACCTTCCTCGACCTGTACACGGAGGACTGCTTCGCCGGGCGGGTCCGTTCCGAGAAGGACCTGGTCTCCGAGGTCTGCGAGTTCCCGTTCCTCAATCCGCAGACCGGCCCGTTCCACGTGGTGGGCGCGGAGCCCGGGGACACGGTCGCGGTCCATTTCGTCTCGATCGAACCGGCCAGGGACTGGGCCGCCTCCACGACCGTGCCGCTCTTCGGGGCACTCACCTCCACCCACACCACCGCGTCGTTGCAGGCCCCGCTGCCCGAGGTGGTGTGGATGTGGCAGCTGGACCGGGCGCGCCGCACCTGCCTGTTCAGCGCCCGGGACAGTGACATCCAGGTGGAGCTGCCGATGGACCCGATGCACGGCACGGTCGGGGTGGCCCCGGCCAATCTGGAGGTCCGGTCCGCGCTGGTGCCGGACGCGCACGGCGGCAACATGGACACGCCCGAGATGCGGGCGGGCGTCACCTGCTACCTGGGGGTCAACGTCGAGGGCGCGCTGCTGAGCCTGGGCGACGGCCACGCCCGCCAGGGCGAGGGCGAGACCTGCGGGGTGGCCGTGGAGTGCGCGATGAACACGGTGGTGCTGGTCGAGCTGTTGAAGGGCGTCAGTACGCCGTGGCCGCGCATCGAGTCCGACACCCATCTCATGTCGACCGGATCGGCCCGTCCGCTGGAGGACGCCTTCCGGATCTCCCAGCTGGACCTGGTGCAGTGGCTGTCGCGCGACTACGGCCTGTCCGAGCTCGATGCGTACCAGTTGATCAGCCAGGCGGGCAAGGCACCGCTGGCCAATGTGTGCGACACCAACTACACCAGCGTGGCGAAGATCCGCAAGGAGTGGCTGCCCGCGGGTGACCCCCATCGTGGCCTCCACCGCCATCTGCGGGAGACCTCGGCACTGTTCGACCGCTGACTCCGGCCGGGCTCCCCCACCCTGCCCGTCCCTCCTCCCGTACCGTCCGTTCCTCCCCTGCCCTGTCCACCTCTCTCCCCCCACACACAACAGGAGCGCTCATGCACCGCAGAAGGATTCTCCAGGGAGCCGCCGCCACCGCGGCCGCCGCCCTGCTGCCCGCCTCCGCCCGCGCCGCGGCGACGACCACGGCGGGCGACACGGACTACCCCCTCGCGCACTGGACGCCCGCCTCCACCTCCAACTACACGGTGTCGAGCCGCCCTTCGGCCTATCCCGTGCAGTACGTGATCATCCATGTCACCCAGGAGACGTACGGAAACACGATCGGGATCTTCCAGAATCCGGCGAAGCAGGTCTCCGCGCACTACGTGGTGCGCTCGTCGGACGGCTACGTCGGTCAGTGCGTCCGGGAGCAGAACATCGCCTGGCACGCGGGGAACTGGGACTACAACACGCGCAGCATCGGCATCGAGCACGAGGGCTGGGTGGACCAGCCCTCCTACTTCACCAACGCCCTGTACGAACGGTCGGCGCTGCTGACCGCCTCGGTGTGCGACCGGTACAAGATCCCGAAGGACCGCGCGCACATCCTCGCCCACGCCCAGGTACCGGGCAGCGACCACACCGATCCGGGCCCCCAGTGGGACTGGGTGCGCTACATCCGGCTCGTCAACCTGTACTCGACGGGCTGATCCGGCCGCACCACCCGAACCGGTGCTTCCGGTGCGCGGCGGTTGTCGCGGCGGCCCGCCGCGGTGACGATGGGGGTGCACGATTCCCCTGGACCGGAGGGTGAGTTGAAGGACCCCTGGGTGGCGCTGGCCGCCGGCGTGGACCCCGGCGAGCGGATCGGCCAACTGCGCCGCGCGCACGAGGCGTTCACCACGGCCGGTCGACTGGAGGGACCGGTGCGGCCGGTCGTCGGTGAGTCCTGGCGGCGCTCGGCCAGGGCCCGGGTCGGTCCGGACCGCGCGCCCCTGGTCGAGCTGGGCCCGGAGGACCTGGGCCCGTACCGGGACGGGCATCCACTGGCCCCCGTCATGCCGCTGATCCGCGAGCTGGTGGGGGCGTACGCAGCCGACGGGGAGCATTTGCTCGCGGTCTGCGACGCGCACGGCAGGCTGCTCTGGGTCGAGGGCCCCGCAGGACCCCGTCGGGCCGCCGGCCGGATGAACTTCGTGGAGGGTGCCCGCTGGGCCGAGTCGGTGGCCGGGACCAATGCCCCGGGGACGGCGCTGGCCGTGGACCGGCCGGTTCAGGTCTTCGCCGCCGAGCACTACCTGCGCCCGGTGCAGCGGTGGACGTGCGCGGCGGCCCCGCTGCACGACCCGCACACCGGCCGGGTCCTGGGCGCGGTGGACATCACCGGCGGGGACGGGCTCGCCCACCCGCACAGCCTGGCGTTCGTCCAGGCGGTGGCGCGCGCCGCCGAGAGCCAGCTCGCGCTGCTGGCCCCGGCGCCGGAAGCCCGGGTACGGCTCAGCGCGCTGGGCCGGGACGAGGCCCTGCTGGTGGCGGGTGACCGCCGGTTGCGGCTCAGCCGACGGCACAGCGAGATCCTGGTGACGCTCGCCCGCCGCCCCGAGGGCCTGGGCGGCGACGGACTCCTCGTCGAGCTGTACGAGAACGAGTCGGTCACTCCGGTGACCCTGCGCGCCGAGCTTTCCCGGCTGCGGCGGCTGCTGGGGCGGGACCTCCTGCTCTCCCGCCCGTACCGGCTGGCGGCCCCGGTCGACGCGGACTTCGACACGGTGGCGCGCAGGCTGGCGTCGGGGGCGGTGGCCGCGGCGATGAACGCGTACTCCGGGCCGCTGCTCCCGGCCTCGCAGTCGCCGTCCGTCATCCGCCTGCGGCGTCGGCTCGACGACCAGCTGCGGGCCGCGCTGATCGCCCGGGGCGACCCGGGGCTCCTGGCCGACTGGGCGTACAGCCCCTGGGGCGAGAACGACCTCCCGGTCTGGCGGGCGCTCGCCTCGGCCGCCCCGCCCGCCCAGCGCCCGGCCCTGCTCGCCAGGGCCCACGCCCTGGAGGCCGAACAGCGCTGATCCCCGGGCGCGGCGCAACGGGGTTGCAACGTACGGCCTCCTAGGCTCGCGCCGAGGGCCGCCCAACGGCGGGCGGCACCGGATTCGGGAGGCCACAGAGATGACCCGTTACGTCGCGCCGGGTGCCGAGGGCGCCATCGTCTCGTACGAGTCCCGCTACGACCACTGGATCGGCGGCGCGTACGTGGCGCCCGTCCGGGGCCAGTACTTCGAGAACCCGAGCCCGGTCAACGGCCGTCCCTTCACCGAGATCGCCCGCGGAACGGCCGAGGACGTCGAGCTGGCCCTCGACGCGGCCCACGCCGCGGCACCCGCCTGGGGCGCCACCTCGGCGGCCGACCGCGCGCTGGTCCTCAACCGGATCGCCGACCGGATGGAGGCGCGTCTGGAGGAGCTGGCGGTCGCCGAGACCTGGGACAACGGAAAGCCGGTGCGTGAGACGCTGGCCGCTGACATCCCGCTGGCCATCGACCACTTCCGGTACTTCGCCGGTGCGCTGCGTGCCCAGGAGGGCACCCTCAGCGAGATCGACGCCGACACGGTCGCGTACCACTTCCATGAGCCGCTCGGCGTGGTCGCCCAGATCATCCCGTGGAACTTCCCGATCCTGATGGCGACGTGGAAGCTGGCCCCGGCGCTCGCGGCGGGCAACGCGGTGGTCCTGAAGCCGGCCGAGCAGACCCCGGCCTCCATCCACGTATGGCTGAAGCTGGTGGCCGACCTGCTGCCGCCCGGCGTCGTGAACATCGTGAACGGCTTCGGCGCGGAGGCGGGCAAGCCCCTCGCCTCCAGTCCGCGCGTCGCGAAGATCGCCTTCACCGGTGAGACCACGACGGGCCGGCTGATCATGCAGTACGCCTCCGAGAACATCAAGCCGGTGACGCTGGAGCTCGGCGGCAAGTCGCCCAACATCTTCTTCGACGACGTGTGGAACGCCGACGACGACTTCCGGGACAAGGCCCTCGAAGGCTTCACCATGTTCGCCCTCAACCAGGGTGAGGTCTGCACCTGCCCCTCGCGCGCGCTGATCCAGCGCGGGCTGTACGGCGAGTTCCTGGAGGCGGGCATCGCCCGCACCGAGAAGATCGCGCTGGGGCACCCGCTGGACACCGACACGATGGTCGGCGCCCAGGCCTCCAACGACCAGCTCCAGAAGATCCTCTCGTACCTGGACATCGGTGTACGGGAGGGCGCCAAGATCCTCACGGGCGGGGAGCGGATCGAGTACGACGGGGAGCTGGCGGGCGGGTACTACGTCCGGCCCACGGTCTTCGAGGGGGACAACCGGATGCGGGTCTTCCAGGAGGAGATCTTCGGCCCGGTCGTCGCGGTCACGTCCTTCTCCGACTTCGACGACGCGATCAGGACCGCCAACGACACGCTGTACGGTCTGGGTGCCGGCGTCTGGACCCGGGACACCAACACCGCGTACCGGGCGGGCCGCGCCATCCAGGCGGGCCGTGTCTGGACCAACTGCTACCACGCGTACCCGGCGCACGCGGCCTTCGGCGGCTACAAGCAGTCCGGGATCGGCCGGGAGAACCACCGGATGATGCTGGAGCACTACCAGCAGACGAAGAATCTGCTGGTGAGCTACTCGCCGAAGAAGCTCGGCTTCTTCTAGCGGCACGAAAGAAGGCGCCTGACCCGGGGTTTTCCCCGGGTCAGGCGCCTCTTTGGAGCACTCGAGCCTTCCCGTGGGAGAGGTGTCGAAATACCCCCTTCTTCCATTTCATCCCACCGGTATCCCAGTCCTGACCAGCAGTTCCGGGCCATACACGCCAGGTTGCGGCTCAGCCCTTGGCGCTGCTGTCTTCGCTGCGTCGGCTCCACTCCTGCATCGACTCCTCGATGAGCCGGTTGGAACGCTCCTGAAGATCGTCCAGAAACTTGGGGTAGTACTGGAAGAGCACTTGGATGCTCTGGTCGGCCCAGCGCGCATATTCGGCAAAATCCTCGCCGGAGTGCAGCCAGAACGAGATCCCTGCGTGCCAGAGGTCGTAAGGTCTCTTGGCGAGGAGCGGGGGGCGGGCGGCATCGGCGGATCCGCGTGATCGATATCCCCAGCACCTTGTCCATCTGGGAGTCGATGGAGGTCCGGCCGGTGTTGTCCAGCGGCTGCGACGACGCCTGGTCTGCGTCCCACAGGTCGTCGCGCAGCGACTGGGCGGCCGCGTGCGCACCGTTCGTGTTCCCCGAGCATGCGTCCTTGAGCGAGGTCGAAACAATGATCTGCAGCGCGGAGACCTTGGCAGGCGGGAACTTCTTCACCGCCTCGCCCGGAGCCCATCCGGACGGCGGAGGTGTTGTTCTCTTCCGGCGCCGGGCCGCTGTGCGGCTGGCCATGGACCCAGAGCAGCAGGCCCGTGGTCGCGACGGCGAGAAGTCCGAAGCCGGCCAGCGCGACACGCTCCTTGCGCGGGTAACCGGTGGCGTGTTCGGCATGGGCCGCCTCGTCGGGCTCGGTCACGTCCGGGCGCGTCACTGTCAGGTAGGTCACCGTCGCCAGGATGAGACCGAGGAAGATCAGGCTGGTGGTGAAGGTGCCCAGCACGAGACCTTTCGGCTCGCCCGTCTGAGCGATCTCCGGGGGACGCGAGCCAGTCGCCGACACTGGCGCCCAGCGGGCGGGTCAGGATGCAGGCGAGCCAGAAGGACAGCACCGGGTTGGCGTCGGACTTTCACAGCCGCGTGATCGCCGCCATGTGGCCGAGCAGCAGCACCGAGGCGCCCGGGCTCCAGCTGGTCAGCTCGAGGGTCCAACGGGCAGTCCGTAATACGAACACGTTCGTTACGATCAGGTTTATGACTGCGAGAAGAGAGCCGACCAGCCGCCGGGAGCGTCCGGCGAAGCCCTCCCTGTCCCGGCGCTGGATTGTGGACACCGCCGTGCGGATCATGCGGGCGGAGGGGCTGGGGAAGGTCACGATGCGCCGTCTGGCGCAGGAGCTGGATACCGGCCCGGCGTCTCTGTACGTCTACATCGCCAACACCGCCGAGCTGCACGCGGCCGTTCTGGACTCTCTGCTCGGCGAGGTAGACCTGACCGGTCGGGACGGCGGTGAGAGCTGGCGTGAGCAGCTCCGTGCCGTCATGACGTCGTACACCCGGGTGCTGTTCGAGTACCCGCAGCTGGCGCGGGCGGCGCTCGTCGCCCGCCCGAGCGGCGAGAACTACCTGCGCCTGGTGGAGCGCATTCTCGATCTCCTTTCGCAAAGCGGCGCCGGTCGTGAGCAGGTCGCCTGGGGGATGGACAAGCTGCTCCAGGACGCGACGGCCACTGCTGCCGAGCACTCGACGCGGGAGCATGATCCCGCCTCTGAGGACGACTGGAACGCTACGGTGCGTGCGCTGCACGCCGTGGACGGCGCCGAGCGTCCGGCGATCGCGGCACACATGCCCGCGCTGATCGGCGGCTCGGTGCCGGACAGGATCCGCTGGAGCTTCGACGTCCTCATCAACGGCATCGTGCACACGCCCGTTCCGGGCGCAGAGGGCTGAGTTCCGGGCGGGCTCGCTCGCCCTGCCGACGGCTGACTTGGTTGGACGCAGTCTTCCCGCCGCCTCCCGCCATGGCTGTACCGAACTTGTTCGTACCGAACTTGTTCGTAACGAACATGTTCGGTACGGTTTCTGTGTGGCCGGGTCATTGCTCGCCGATCACGCGTACGCCGGCTTTCTCCAGAACTGGGCGGCGTCGGCGGGACCAGCTCGGCGGACAGAGGTGTTCCCTACTGCTTTCGGAGGCCCCATGAGCACCAGCCACTTCCCGATCGCAATCGTCGGCGCGGGCCTTGGCGGCCTGATGGCCGCCCGTGTCCTGCACGTCAACGGCATCGAGTCGGCGATCTTCGAGCTGGAGGCGTCGGCGGCGGCCCGTACGCAGGGCGGGATGCTCGACATCCACGAGAACAACGGGCAGAAGGCCCTGCACGCCGCCGACCTCCACAACGACTTCCTCAAGATCGTCCATGAGGGCGGTCAGGCCATGCGCCTGCTCGGCTCCGACGGCACGGTGCACGTGGCAGCGGAGGACGACGGCACCGGCGGCCGGCCGGAGGTGGACCGCGGCGACCTGCGGGACCTGCTGCTGGGCTCCCTGCCCGATGGCACCATCCACTGGGGACGGAAAGTCACCGGGGCCCGGGCGCTGGGCGACGGGCGTCACGAGGTGACGTTGGCCGACGGCTCGGCCATCACCACCGATCTCCTGATCGGCGCGGACGGCGCCTGGTCCCGGATCCGTCCGCTGGTCTCGAACGCCTCGCCCGTCTACACCGGCATCTCCTTCGTCGAGACCGACCTGTTCGACGCCGACACCCGCCACCCGCGCAGTGCCGCGGTGATCGGCGGCGGGTTCTTCATCGCCCTGGGGGGAGAACGCGGCGTCCTCGCGCACCGGGAAAGTGACGGCAGTCTCCACGTCTACACGGCACTCAAGGCCGACGAGGGCTGGCTGGACACGGTCGACTTCACCGACCACGCAGCCGCCAAGGCGGCGGTCCTCGCCCACTTCGAGGGCTGGGACGAGGACCTGCGCGGCCTGGTCGCCGACGCGGAGACGATCACCCCGCGCCGTATCCACGCCCTGCCCGTGGGGCACCGCTGGGACCGCGTCCCGGGCGTGACGCTGCTCGGTGACGCCGCCCACGTGATGTCCCCCTTCGCCGGGGAGGGCGCCAACCTCGCCATGTTCGACGGCGCCGAACTCGCCCTGGCCATCGCCGCCCACCCCGGCGACACCGAAGCCGCCCTGACCGCGTACGAGGAGGCCCTCTTCCCGCGCAGCGAGGCGACCGCCGCCGAGTCCGCCGCCAACCTGGACACGATGTTCGGCGAGCGGGGCCTGGAGCAGATGGTCGCGTTCTTCACCTCCGGCACGGCAGCCCGGTAAGGCCCGCCCCGACGGCCACCACCCCCTCAAGTCACCGAACCCACCCGCCTCAGCCAATCCGGGAAGAACAATGACGTCACACCATCGGCGCACCATCCCGCTACGGCCCGGCCTGGACCTCGAAGTGCGCAAGGCCGGCACGGGCAGCAGCCCGGTCCTCGTCCTGCACGGCGGCTCCGGCCCCTCCAGCGTCGCGCCCCTGATCGACCACCTCGCCTCGGATCACAGGGTGGTGGCGCCCACCCACCCGGGCTGGGACGCCACCCCGCGGCCCGACAACCTGGACTCCGTGCCCGCACTCGCCGCTGCCTACCTGGATCTGCTCGGCCACCTCGGGCTGGACAACGTGACGGTGATCGGCACGTCCTTCGGCGGCTGGGTCGCCGCCCAGGCCGTCCCAAACGACCGCGAGGGCCGGATCTCCCGACTCGTCCTCATGGACGCCATCGGCCCCGTCATACCCGGCCAGCAGATCACCGTGCCCGCCGGTCCACCGGCTGCGGCGCCGCAGGGCGGACCGCTCGCACAGGCGATGGCCGCCATGCGCGCCTACGCCGGGCCGACCATGGCAGACGTCGGCATGCTGCCCCGCCTTTCCACCGTCACCTGCCCGGTCCTGGTGATCTGTGGCGCCGACGACGCAGTCGTCACCCCCGACTTCGGCCGTGCCTACACCGCGGCGTTCCCCCACGCGCGATTCGAACTCATCCCCGGCGCGGGACACCTGCCCATCCGCGAGAAACCCGAGACGGTCTTCACTCATCTCGACTCCTTCCTCACCAGTAGTGCTTCGTTGGGTTCTGCGTCTGCTGCGGTTGCGGGGCAGGGGCGGTTGCAGGTGGTGCAGGTGCCGGTCCAGCCCTTCAGTAGATCCTGGAGGACGTCCAGGGTCTGATAAGAGTGCATCTGATCCAGGCAGTTGGCGTTCTGGGATGTTCTTATGACTGGAGGCCGGCGCCGTCGTTGCCCGGGGTATGAGTACTCGGCGTGCGTATCGCAGTGACGTCTCCGGTGCCCACTGGGCATTGATCGAACCGACGTTCGCTGCTTGGCAGGCCGCACGGTCGGGGCCCGGGACCGCGGCGAGAGTGCAGATCCGAGGGAGTACCTGCCACACGACTTCCGCCGTTTAAGACCGTCTACGACTACTTCGCCAAGTGGGAGGCGGACGGGACCACCGAGCAGGTTCATGACCTGTTGCGGGACAGGACCCGGCGGGTGAACGCCCGGAGCGGGGCCCTGTCTGCGGATGCCGGCAAGGAGATCAAAGGTCGGAAGCGTCACCTGATCACCGACGCCCTCGGGCTGGTGCGGACGCCGACGCCGATCGCCGCGCCCGCCGCGTGACGGGACCAGGGCGCCGAACTGCCGCGTCCGTGTCAACGGCGTCGCGTTGGACGGGTGATACGTAACGGCGAGCCCGCCGGTCTTGAGGCCGTGGACCAGTCCCGGGCGCGGGTCCGGCGCGCCTTCCGTCACGCTCGCGGTGGACGCGGCCCGAACATCCCGAGACGGCAGGGCCGATCAGTTCCGGCGGGTGGAAAGCGGCCCCGGAAGAGGATGGCAAGTACATGCCTCCGGCCGTACCGCCCGCGTGCGCACAGAAGGTGGAGAACTCGGGAGGGGTGGCCGAGGCGGCGGGGCCGGGCCGGAGTTCGGCGCGCCTCGTCCGGGCAACGTGAACGGCCACTCGGCGCCGCTCCGAATCGTTCCGCAGCCATGGCTTTCCTTGCCCGGCCGACTGGCCCCGGAATCAGTGCGGCAGGTGCGGCACACGCCCGTAGGGCACGGTAAACCTATGCGTCAGCAGGACTTCACCCGCCACGGGGATTGAACTCGACGCCCGCCGACTCCCCCGTGGAACCTGTGCCTGCACAAATGCCCACCGCTTTACTTTGAGTTCTATCCGGAACGGATGATGCGGCCAATCGGAGGGCGCCGGAGGAGGCTTCCCACGTCTTTCCCGAGCAGCACTCGGCAATGCCACGGGAAAGGCCGAATCCATGACTTCCCACGGTTCCGCTTCGGCATTGGTCCGGGATTCGTCACCCGTCATCGACTTACGGTCCTTACCTCCGTTCCACGGGACGGCCCGACGGGGCGGGGCAGCAGCACATCCACCCGACCGGACGCGGTCGCACCGGTCAGGACCTGATGTTCGTCGAACATGCGCCGGGTTCTTGTGCGGGCCATCTGTCCCCGAACGGACTTCTTGACCGGTCGTTCGCGAGGTTCTACCGTGCGTTCCGGAACGCTTGCACGGAAGCCTTGTCCTATCGGATGGCTTTCAGCCGGGAGGCCCTTCTCATGCGTGTGTTCGTCGCGGATACATCGGGTTCGCATGTGCTGCCTTGGCCACACAGTCATCCGATTTCGGCCACCGCCCGACGGAACCGGCCCGCCCGTTCCGCACCACCCATCACCAGGGCGCCCCGGTGACCGAAAGCTGTCCGGGGAGCGAGAGATCCGGACAACTTAGGTGTGAAGCAGAGGAATTCGCTCCTCATTGATCACACTGGCCAGGGGAGCGCCCCGCCCATTCGGCGGGTAGGAGCCCGACGTCGGCGCGATTCGTGCGCCATTCCGCCGGTACCGCGTTCACGGCAGAATCGGCCCGAGCTCGACCGCGACATCACGCACGTCACGTTCGAAAGGCATACGCACTCGGTATGACGTACATCATGGAAGAGCAGCAGCGGTACCCGTCGACGTCGGAGCTGAAGCTCGAAGCCTTCGGAGTGATGAGGGCCCGGCACGGTGCCGAGCCGGTCCACCTCGGTCCGCCCCGGCACCGGGCGGTCCTCGGGCTGCTGCTGCTCCGGCCCGGCCGGATCGTCCCCGCCGACCAGCTCATCGACGAGCTGTGGGCGGGCCGCCCGCCCCGGCGACCGCACGCCACCCTCCAGACGTACCTGTCCCACCTCCGCCGCGCATTGGAGCCCGGCCGAGGTGCGGACAGGGCAGCCGCTCCCCTGCACTACCGGGCCCCCGGGTACGTCCTCGGCCTGGAGCGGGACGCGATCGATGTCCACAGGTTCGACCGTATGGTGACAGAGGGTCAGCATCGGCTCTCCGAAGGGGACTTCACGACCGCGCGTGCCCTACTGGGGGACGCCCTGGAGTTGTGGCGGGCCGACCCGTTCCTGGACCTGACCGCCTACGCGCCGTTGGAGGAGGAGAGCGCGCGACTACGGCAGTTGCGGACCGCCGCCGTGGCGGCCCGCTCCGACGCACTGCTCGCCCTCGGGGAGACCGCCGACGCCGTCGCGGCGCTACGCCCCGAGGTGGCCCGCCACCCCACCGACGAGCACATGGTCGCCGGCCTGATGACCGGTCTGTACCGCCTCGGCCGGCAGGACGAGGCCCTGCGCCTCCACGACCGGACCCGCGCCCATCTTGCGGAGGAGCTCGGCGTCGGCCCCGGCGAGGAACTGCGCCGGGTCCATCTGGCCGTGCTTCGCCACGAGATCGGTCCGAGCGCCGCTCGAAGCACTGTTCCGAGCGCCGCTTCGAGTACCGGGAAACACAGCTTCCCCGACGGGCCCGGGCCGCACGGGAGCCGTCACCGGGAGGCCGGGGAGGTACGGCCGGGCGGCTCCCCGGTCCCGGCCCCGCCGCTCCAGGGGCGCGAGCACGCCCTCGCGGCCCTGCGGTCGTACCTCGGCTCCGCCCTGCGGGGCAGCGGCCGTCTCACCGCCGTCGTCGGGGAGGCCGGGGTCGGCAAGACCGAGCTGCTGGCCCGGGCCGTCGCCGGACCGGAACCCCTGCCAGGGAACCCGCAGGTGATCCGCTTCGACTGCCGGAGCGCGGAGGGAATGCCGCCCGGCTGGGTGTGGCAGCAGGTCCTGCGCCGTCTCGACGCACCGCATTCCCCCAATGCCAGGGCCATGACAACGCTGTCGGAACGGGACGACTGGCCCGCCGGAGCCACCGACCCCGGTACGCGGCTGCGCTTCCTGGCCAACGACGCGTTCTGCGAGGCGGTTCTCGACCGTACCGACGGCACCCCCCTACTGCTCGTGCTGGAGGACGTGGACCGTGCCGACCGGCTCACCCTGGACGTACTGGGCATGCTCGCCGCCCGTACCCATGGCCGCCCGCTGGGCCTCGTCATCACCGTCCGCGAGCCGGGGCTGGGCGCCGGGCCCGAGCGCGGTGGGGCACTGGAGACGCTCCTCGCAGACTCCCGCACCGAGGTCGTCCATCTCGGCACCCTCTCCGCGGAGCAGGTGGACGCGCTGATCGCGGGCCGGGCCGGGCCGGAGGTGAACAGGGCCGTCGCACGGACGCTGTACGAGCGCAGCGGCGGCAACCCGTATCTGCTCGGGCAGTTGCTGGCCCAGGCGGGAGACGTCCGGCAGCTGACCGCCCGGCCCGCCGAGGACGCCGCCCTCGCCGTGGTCCCGGCGGGCGTCCGTACCATGCTGCACCACCGCTTCGCCGGACTGCCGCCGCACACCCTGCGGGCGCTGCGAGCCTGCGCCGTGCTGGGCAGCGCCGCGGAGCGGCGGATACTGACGGAACTGCTGGGCGGTACGGAGGTCCACCGCGCCGTGGAAGAGGCGCTGCGGACCGGTCTGCTGCGGCAGGCTCCCGACTCCCCCCACCGGCTCGCCTTCCGGCACGGACTCGTACGCGAGGTGCTGCTGGCGGAGATGTGCTCCCAGGAACGCGCCGACCTGCACGCCCGCGCCCTCGACGTCCTCGACGCGCGCCGCACCGACGCCCCCGAGGCGATCCGGGAACGGGCCCGTCACGCCTGGCAGGCGACGCTGACGCTGCCCGCAGAGAAGGCGCTGCCCCATCTGATGCGGGGCGGCGACCAGGCGGCGGCCGAAGGGAGTTACGCCATGGCCGAGGAGTGGTACGGACGGGTCGGCGCCCTGGTGTCCACCCTGCCGTCGCCCACCGGAACGGCGGTCCAGAACACCCTTGACCTGGACAGGAGGCTCCTGCACCTCACCAGCGTCACGCGCGGGTACGCCGACCTCACGGTGCAGTCCGAGGCACGCCGTCTGCTGAAACTGTCCGATGCGCGGGCCGACGCGGCGGAGCAGTCGGTGCTGCTGTTCAGCCACTGCATCACCCAGCTCGTCGTCGGCCACAACCGGGAGGGCGCCCGGTCCGTCCAGCGGCTCCTGGTCCTCGCGGAGCAGTCCGGCGCCCCGAAGGCACGGCTCTGCGCGTTCCTGGCCCGCGGGATCCAGCTGCTGTCCAGCGACGCGAACGGTGCCCTGACCGCGCTGACCGAGGCGGCGCGCATCGCCGAGGGCCTCCCCTCCGCCGACCGCGTCGGGCTGACCCGTGTCCTCCACCACGACCTGCGGCACATCGCGATGAACCACCGTGCCCTCGCCCTGAGCCTCCTCGGCGCCGACGACGAGGCGCTGCGGGTGTGCGAGAACCTGCTCCCGGTGACCGGCCAGGACGGTACGCCGGTGGACCGGGCGAGCGCCCACTACTTCCACGCGCTGGTGGCCGCGTTGGCCGGGGACCCCCAGACGGCCGCGTCGTCCAGCGGCCGGGGGCTCGACGTCGCCGCCGCCCACGGACTGACGTACTGGTCCGGCCTGCTCCGGGTCTGCCGTAGCTGGGCGCAGCAGCAGCTGGCGGAACCGGGCGCGCTCGACGCGCTGGAGTCCGCGGTGGCGGAGCTGCGTGAACGCCGCGTGCTGATCCGGCTGCCCCTGCACCTCGGGCTGCTGGCGGAGGCCCAGTACAGCGCCGGGGGCATCAGGACCGCGCAGGAGACACTGCGCCGGGCGGGACGGGAGATCAGGTCCCGTGGGGAACGGACCTACGCCAGCCCCACCCTGTCGTTCAACGGGCTGCTGCCGCAGCAGCGGCCCTATCTGTCCGTGCCGAAGTAGCGGTCCCCGAAGTCGCCGATGCCGGGCAGCATCCACGCGCTCTCGTTCAGCCGCTCCTCGATCGCGGAGGTCACGATCCGGATGCGTGGATGCCGCTCGCACACGGCGGCGATGCCCTCGGGGACGGTGATGAAGTTGACGAAGACCACCTTCTCCTCGGGCACCCCGAGGTCCCCCAGTACCTGGAGCGCCGAGAGCGCGGTACCGCCCGTCGCCATGACCGGGTCGAGCAGCAGGACGTGCCGCTCGGCGATGTCGGAGGGCAGGGAGGTGTAGTAGAGGTGGGGCCGTTTGGTCGTCTCGTCCCGCTGGATGAGGATCTTCCCGATCCTGACCCCCGGGCAGACGGCCCGCAGTTCGCCCTCCATGCTCTCCCCGGCGCGCAGGACGGTCACGCCGCACAGCCCGGAGGCGAAGCGCAGCCCCTGGTACGCCTCCCCGGTCGGGGTGCGGACCTCGTGCGGTGCAAAGGGCAGCAGGCCGAGTCCGGCCTCGATCAGCAGGCGGATGATCCGGCGGGAGTGGTGGACGAACTCCTCCCGGCCGGCGTCCCGGTCGCGGATCACGGTGTGCAGGGCGCGCAGCTGTCCGGTCTGGGGCAGCAGGCGGACGCTCGTGCCGAGGTACTTCTCGATCGACGGGGTGGTCGGCGCGGTCATGGACGTATGTCTCCCTCAGGTTCTCGGGACGAACTTCACGGGAAGCGAGTCGAACCCCCACAGCAGGTTCGAGCGCAGGCGGCGGACCTGGCCGGTGAGTTCGGCGACCTCGACCCGGCGCAGAAGTTCCTCGAACATCACCGTCAGTTCCAGCCTGGCGAGCGAGGAGCCGATGCAGTAGTGGTTGCCCTGGATGAAGCCCAGGTGGCGGTTGGGGTCGCGCCCGATGTCGAAGCGTTCCGGGTCGTCGAACACCTTCTCGTCGCGGTTGGCGGACGGCAGCCAGGCGACGACGTGGTCGCCGGCGCGGATGCGGGCTCCGCCGAGCTCGGTGTCCTCGGTCGCGGTGCGCAGCGCGTGCATGACGGGCGAGGTGTGGCGCACGATCTCCTGGATCGCCGTGGGCATGAGGCCGGGGTCGTTCCGCAGCCTGTACCACTGGTCCGGGTTGTCGATGAGGGCGAGGAGTCCGCCGACCGTGGCGTGGCGTGTGGTCTCGTTGCCGCCGGAGACGAGGGCGTCGCAGTTGTAGAGGATCTCCTGGACGGTGAGCGGGGCGCCGTCGACCTCGCCGTGGACCAGGGCGCTCATGAGGTCGTCCCTCGGTACCCGCCTGCGTTCCTCGGCCAGCTCCTGGAAGTGGACCAGGATCTCGGTGTGGACCTGTACCTTGCGTGCCTCCTCCGCCTCGTCCCGCGCGGTGGAGGACCAGGCGAAGCGGGTGCGTTCGACCATGAAGTCCCGGTCGGCCGGTGCGACGCCGAGCATGTCGCAGATGACGGAGACCGGGAGCTGCTGGGCGACCCGGGTGAACTCGCACTCCCCGGCGGCCAGCGCGTCGTCGATGGCACGGGCGGCGGTCGCCCGCATGGTGGTCTCCAGCCGGTTCACCGTCCTCGGGGTGAACGCCGCGCTGACGACCTTCCGGATCTTGTCGTGCCGGGGCGGATCGGTGATGTTGAGCATCCGGCCGGCCGCCGCTGCGAGGACCTGCGGGTCGGAGTCGAGCCGCATCCCGTTCTCGGAGCTGAACAGGCGGGGGTCGGTCAGCATGTCCGTGCACAGGCCGTGGGTCATCACCGCCCAGAAGTGCTCCCCGTTCGCGCGCCGGTTGCGGTACACGGGGTGTTCGGCGCGCAGCCGCTTCCAGACCGGTACCGGATCGGAGTCCCGGTAGAGGAGCGGGTCCGACAGGTCAACGTTCATCGGTTCTCCCGGTGTCGATGGTGCCGTCGGGGGCGGGTGGCGCCGCGTGGACGCCCCGGACGGGCGGGCCGAGGACCTCGCGCACGGCGCGCAGCACCTCGTCCGGGTGCTCCCCCGGGTAGAAGTGGCCGCCGGGGAAGGTACGGAGTGCGAAGCGGCCCCGGGTCACGGTGGCCCAGGCGCCCGCGTCGCCGACGCCCACCGCCTCGTCCTGGCGGCCCACGAACGCGGTGACGTCGGTCCGCAGGACCGGGCCGCCGGTGCGGGGGACGTAGGACTGGACGATCCGGTAGTCGTCGCGGACCGCGGGCAGGAAGGCCGAGCGCATGCCGGGGTCGTCGAGCAGGGCCGTGTTGTCGGCGCCCAGGCTTCTGAGCAGGGCCACGAGCCGGTCGTCGGACAGGAGGTGGGCCGCTTCCTGGCCCGCGAAGGGGCGTACCCGGTGCGGGGCGCCGCATCCCGAGACCACGAGGTGGCGCACGGCGTGGTCCCGGTCCTCTGCGGCCAGGCGGCGCAGGACCTCGTAGCCGACGACGGCGCCCATGCTGTGCCCGAAGAAGACGGTGGGCCGGTCGAGCAGCCCGCCGAGCACCTCCGCGGCCCGGTCCGCCAGGGCGTGCAGGTCGGAGGAGAACGGCTCCCGGATCCTGTTCTCCCTGCCCGGGTACTGGACAGCCCACACCTGCGCCCCGGTTCCTTCACCCCAGTCCCGGAAGTAGCCGGCCGCTCCCCCGGCGTGCGGGAAGCACACGAGCCGTACCGGGGCGGCGGGGCCCGGCGGCCCGAAGGCGCGGATCCACGGGGTGCCCGGTCCGCGTCCGGGCCGTGCGGCGGCGGTCGCTCGCTCCGCCACGGCCGGTCAGCCCCGCCCCGGGCGGTCCGCGGCGTCGCCGCCCGACATGCGGGTGACGGCCTCGGCGAGTCCGACGATGGTGGGCGACTCGAACAGCACGCGGGCCGTCATGGCGACGTCGAACCGGGTACGGATCCGGGAGACCAGGCTCGCCGCGAGCAGGGAGTGGCCGCCCGCCTGGAAGAAGTCGGCGTCGACGCTGATGTTCCGCTGGCCGAGGATCTCCTCCCAGATGGCCGCCAGGGCCTCTTCCACGGGGGTGCGCGGTGCGGTGTGGGCGGCCTCGGCGGTGTCCGGTTCCAGGGTGAGCAGGGCGGTGCGGTCGGTCTTTCCGTTGGGTGTCACGGGAAGCGTGTCCAGGACGTGGACGGCCGCCGGGATCATGTACCACATCAGCTGCCGCCGGAGGTGGGCTATCAGCCCGGCCGCCTCCGGTGCGGCGCCAGGGGCCGCGGTGACGAAGCAGACCAGGGCGCGGTCCGGGTCCTCCCCCTTCACCAGGGCGACGCAGGCCCGGACGTCCGGGTGCTCGGCGAGCACGGACTCGATCTCGCCGAGTTCGATTCGGTAGCCGCGCAGTTTCACCTGGTGGTCCCGGCGGCCGATGAACTCGGCGCAGCCGTCGGCGTCCGCCCGCACCAGGTCCCCGGTGCGGTACAGCCGGCTGCCGGGCACGCCGGAGAAGGGGTCGGGCAGGAACCGTTCGGCGGTCGTCCCCGGCGCGTTGAGGTAGCCGACGGCCACACCCGCCCCGCCGATGTACAGCTCGCCGGGGGTTCCCGGCTCCACCGGGCGCATGGCGTCGTCGAGGACGTACGTCCGGACGTTCTCGACGGGGCGGCCGATCGGGACGGAGGCGTATCCGTCCGTCTCCCAGTCGGGTCCTGGTTCGTGGACCGTCGAGGTGATGGTCCCCTCGGTCGGGCCGTAGACGTTGAACCACCGGATGTCCTCACCGACCCACTTCTTCCAGGTCAGCAGCGCCTGCCGCCGTGCCTGCTCACCGGCCACGATCATCGTGCGCAGCGCGGACTCCGAGGCCAGCCGGACCAGGCAGTCCTCCTCGGCCACCCAGCTGTGCCAGAAGGCCGTGGGGACGCTCAGGAAGGTCGTGCCGGTGTCGATCACCAGCTGGGTCAGGGACCGGAACGTCCGGCGCAGCGGATCGTCGCCGAGGACCAGGGCCGCGCCGTGCAGCAGCGGGGGGAAGATCTCCTCGGCGGCGGCGTCGAAGCCCAGCGGCCGGCACTGGAGCACGCGGTCGCCGGGACCGAACGCGAAGTGACGATTCACCGCCGTGCTGTGGTTGGCCAGCGAACGGTGCGTCACCAGCACGCCCTTGGGCCGGCCCGTGGAGCCGGAGGTGTGGATGACGTAGGCGACGTCCGAGGGGCGCGGGCCGGGACCGTCCGGCGCGGCGCCGGTGTCCGGGAGTTCGCTGTCGAGGCGGACGATCTCGCCGCCGTAGTCGGGGAAGAGCTGCCGGAAGGGCTCCTGGGTGAGGAGGAGCCGGGCCCCGGTGTCGGCCAGGACGTGGCGCAGCCGGCCGGCCGGGTACTCGGAGTCCAGGGGCACGTAGGCCGCTCCGGCCTTCAGGACGCCCAGCAGGGCGACGATCATCAGCGGTGACCGCTCGACGCACAGCCCCACGAACGCCCCGGGCCCGATGGAGCGCCGCCGCAGGTACGCGGCCAGCCGGTCGGACTCCTCGTCGAGTTCGCGGTACGTCAGCCGCTCGTCGCCCCGGATCAGGGCCGGGGCCAGCGGGGTGCGCGCGGCCTGGGCGGAGAACAGGTCGTGCAGACAGCCGCCCTGGGACCGCCCGTCGTCCGGCGGCCCGGCGGGGCGGATGTCCGTCCAGTGGGCGCCGACGTACCGCAGGGCCTCCCGGCGGTTCTCCGCCCGGTGCACGATGCGCCAGCCCGGCGGCGCGGCGGGGCCGTCGGCCCACAGGGCGTGCGCGCCCTCGCCGTTCACCAGGACCAGGCATCCGCCGTCGATGTCAGGATTCGGGTTGGCCACGGCTCTCGGTCCCCTTCGGATGCTGGGCGTGCGGCGTACGGAGCGGCGTCGTGCTGAGGCGAGGTCCCCACGGGGGAGGCGGCGGGCGCGGCTCCCGGGGCGTGCCCGCCCAGCATGGGGTCGCGGCCCTGCGAGGGCCTCGACGGCTCGCTTGCCCCGGCGGCGGGCCCGCCTGCGACGCGCTCGCCGGTGCTTGCCGCGGAGGTCCAAGCGATCTGTCGAGCCGTCCGCAGGGCCCGTCCCACATGCTCCTCGGCATCGGCAGTGCACCGCTTCCGGAGCCGGGTCTCCCGTACGGCGCGGCGGGCGGCACCACGCGAAGGAGGCATCGTGCGTTCGAGTTCGGCCCCGACCTTCCTGGTCCTCAACACGAAGAAGATCCTGGACCGGCTGCCCGAGTGGTTCCCCGAGGCGGCGCAGGAACTGATCGTGGTCAGCAGCCGCGGGGCGCTCGACGGTGCCGGCTTCCCCGGCATGGCACGGCTCTTCCGCCATCTGCACATCGTCGAGGACTTCGACCACCCCTCGCTGGAGGACGAATTGGTCGCGCTCTGCCGCCAGTTCGGCGTACAGCGGGTCCTGTCCACCGGTGAGCGCGATCTGCTGCGGGCCGCCCGGCTGCGCGAGCGGCTCGGTCTTCCCGGGCAGAGCCTGGAGTGCGCGACCGCCTATCGCGACAAGTACGTCATGAAGACCACGCTCGCCGCCCGCGGCATCCCGGTGGCCCCGATGCGCCGGCTGCTGCGCGCCGAGGACCTGACGGAGTTCGCCGCCGAGGCGGGCTTCCCACTGGTGCTCAAGCGGCTGGACGCGGGCGGGTCCAACGGCACCCGGGTCCTGTGGGAGGAGGCGGGGCTGCGGGAGTTCGCCCGGGAGTGGACGCCTGGTCGGCCCGGGGGGCCGCAGCTCGCCGAGGCGTGGGTGGAGGGAGAGTTCTACCAGATCAACGGGTTGATGGACAGTGGCAAGGTACTGCTGGGCCAGCCGTCCTACCACCCCTACTCCGACTGGTTCTCGGTCGCCTACGACGCACCGGGCATGAGCGGGATGATGCCCGAGGAGCATCCCCTCTCGGACCGGCTCAGGCGGACGGCCGCGGACGTGGTCGGCGCGCTGCCGCCGGTGCCCGCCGTGTGCGCCTTCCAGGTCGAGTTCTTCCACACGCCCGACGACCGGCTGGTGGTCTGCGAGGCGGCGTCCCGGATGGGCGGCTCGATGGCGGTCGACACCCATGAGGCAACCCTCGGCGTGAACATGCACGGGGCGAGCCTGCTGGGCCAGGCGGGCCGGGGCGACCAGGTCCGGTTCTCGCCCTCGGGGCAGCGGCAGGGCTACGCCCGGTTCCCGCCCGCCCGGGGGGTGCTGCGCCGGCTCCCGAGGGAATGCCCGCTGCCCCGGACCCTGCGGTACGCCGCCTTCGGCGAGGAGGGGCGGTCCTACGACGGGTCGACGGCCCTCGGGCCGTCCCTGGCCGACCTCGTGTTCTCCCTCTCCGGCCCCGACATCGTCGCCGAGATGCGCGAGGCCGAGGAGTGGTGGGACGCCAACGTCGTCTGGGAGGGGCGGCGGAACCCCGTTCCCTCCCGCTGGAAGTTCACCCACCGGCGGATCCCGGTCTGATCCCCGCCCGCACACCCCGAGTTCCTCCCTCTCCAGCCGAAAGGTGACTTTGGCATGCACGGACTGACGCCCCACCGGGACGCGCCGCAGGACGGCGCCGGCCTGTCGGTGCGGGGCGGCAACCGGCTCTCCGGAGCCGTGCGCACCTCCGGCTTCAAGCACTCGCTCGTCACAGTCGCCGCGGCAGCGGCGGCGGCCGACGCGCCGGTGCGCATCGACAACTGCCCCGACATCGTGGAGACCAGCGTCCTGAGCGAGCTGTTCCGGGCGCTCGGCGGGTCCGCCGAGCACGGCGACGGCACGCTGGTCCTGGACGCCTCCGGCATCACAGGGGCCGACCTCCCGGCCGGTCTGGCCCACCGGATCCACGGCTCCGCCTATCTGCTGCCCGCCCTGCTGAGCCGGGCGAAGCGGGTGCGGATGCCCCCGAGCGGCGGCTGCCGGCTCGGTGAGGGGCAGCACGGCCGACCCGCCGAGCACTTCGTGAGCGTCCTGGAGCGCTTCGGCGCGACGGGCCGGATGCTGCCCGACGGCGGTCTGGAGCTCACCGCCGACCGGCTGACCGGCTGCACCGTCGACCTGCTGGACTACACCGCCAACCGGGCCGTGATCACCGGCTCCACGTACAGCGGGGCCACGAAGACGGCACTGCTGGCCGCGTCGGTCGCCCACGGCACGACCACGCTCCACCACCCCTACCGCAAGAGCGACGTCACGGACCTGATGGTGGTGCTGCGCGAGCTCGGCGCCGACATCGAGATCACCGGCCCCGAGACGCTGGTGATCCAGGGCCGCGGACCCGGGACGCTGCGCACCCCCGTCCGCCACACCCTCGTGCCGGACCTGATCGAGGTCGTCACCTGGATCTGCGCCGGAACGCTCCTCGCCGACGGCCCGCTGTACGTCGCCGGGCCGGGCATGCACCGGGCGGTCGGGGTCCTCGGGCCGGAGTTCGAACTCCTGGAACGGATGGGTGTACGGGTGGACACCTCGCTGGCCGGGCTGACCGTGCATCCGGCGCAGGGCCCCCTGCGCCCGGTGGACTTCACTGCCGCGTCACGGGGCGTCTTCAGCGACAACCAGCCCTTCTTCGCGCTGCTCGGCGCGTATGCCACCGGCTCCACCACCATCACGGACGCCGTCTGGGCGAACCGGTTCGGCTACGCGCCGGGCCTGGCCGCCCTCGGCATGCGCGTCACCCACGACGGACGGAGCCTGCGGATCGACGGGCCCCGCCCGCCGCACCGGGCCGGACAGCATGTGCGCGCCACCGACCTGCGCGCCGCCGCCGTGCTGCTGCTCGCCGCGCTGGCGGTGCCCGGCCGCACCACCCTGGCCGAGACCCACCACCTGGCACGCGGCTACCGCGATCTGGCCGCGGACCTGCGCGGGCTAGGCGCCGACATCACGTCCATCGAGGCCAGCAGCGCCGTCACCGAGAAGGAAACGGTCCATGCCTGAACGCGTCCTCCTGCCACAGACCATCACCCACCGGCCGCGCGGCGGCGGCCCCCGGCGGATGCTCGTCGTCTGGCCGCCGCAGGTGCTCAGCTACTTCAACGCCGGCCACCACCTGGCGCTCTACCAGGTCACCGGCTACCTACGCGCCGTCCTGCCGGACACCGAGGTCACCGTCCTCGACGCCAGTGTCGAGCGGACCACCTGGAAGGACATCGGCAACGACCTCTTTCAGAACCAGTACGACGTCATCGCCGTCATGAACGAGTTCGACGGCGTCGACGGGCTAGGCCGCATGCTGCGCTACATCAGGGCGCTGAGCCCCGGCTCCCGGGTCGTGACCTTCGGCCGGCTCAGCGGCGTCAACGCCGAGTACTTCCGCCGGCTCGACCTGGACGCCGTCGTGGAGAACGGCGACTTCGAGGCCGGTGTGGTGGCCGCCGTCGAGGCATTCCAGGGCCGCACCGACTCCGCCCCCGGCGTACACCTGCGCGGGCCGGACGGGAGCTGGACCGCGCCGGACGGCCCGGGTGGCGTACTGCCGCCCGAGGTGTGGCACCTGCCGGCCCCGGACGAGATCCCCTACGCACGCTACGACGAGCTGTACCGCAACGACGCCAACAAGTTCTGCGGCATCCCGCAGCGGCGCGAACTCGTCGTCCCCGCCGCCCGGGGCTGCCCCGTCGGCTGCTCGTACTGCGAGGTCCACCCGATCTTCGGCAAGCGAGAACGCCGGCTGACGGTGGACCGGACGCTTGAGTACATCCGTGCCTCGTTCAGCGCCGCGCCGTTCGAGTACGTCGCCTTCTACGCGCCCACGTTCACCCTCGACCGGCAGTGGACCGGCGAGCTGTGCCGGCGGCTGGTGGAGCTGGGCTCGCCGTACCCGTGGAAGTGCGCCACCACCCTGCACCACCTGGACGAGAAGATGGTCCTGGCGATGGGCGAGGCGGGCTGCGTCAGGATCAGCATCGGCCTGGAGACCCTCGACCCGCTGGGGCACGACGCGCTGCCCCGTGCCAAGCGGAAGTCGGAACGGGACCTGGAGGACCTGGCCTCCTGGTGCACCGCCGCCGGCGTGGAGCTGAACTGCTTCGTCATCGCCGGACTGCCCGGCACCACGATGGCCGGTACCCGCCGCACCATCGCCAAGGTCAAGGAGCTGGGCGGCCGTTCGCGGCCCACGGTCTACGCGCCCTGGGAGGCCATGCGCGCGGGCATGGACGAGCACGCCATGTCCGCCTTCAACCGCCAGCTGTTCGTCCCCGGCACCCACGACCTGGGCCCGGACGAGCTGCGCGAGGCGTACGACGTGGTCTTCGGCCGCCAGACCGACGAGACCGTGGTGTACGAGAACGTCCCGCGACGCGCACCGGACCCCGGCACGCCGCCCGCCGCGTCCGCCGACGGCCTGCCGAGGACCGCATGAGCGCCCGCGAGACCCTGGCCGGTCCCCGCACGGAGCAGTCGCCCTTCCGGCTGCCCAGCGCCGGCGGGCGGTTCCGCAGCACCCGCACGCGCGGCCCCGGCGAGGTCAACCTCAAGAGCGCCGGTCTGCTGCACCCCCGCGCCGCCGCCCTGCACCGGCGCACGCTCGACGAACTGGACCCGGCGGAGATCCTCACCTACCCGGTGCTGCGGTCCACCTATGCCATGCTGGCCGAGCGCCTGGACGTGCCCGCCTCCTGGCTGGTCCTCACGGCGGGCAGCGACCCGGGGCTCTCCCTGCTCACCCGGGCCTTCCACGCCGCGGCCCGGATCGTCCTCCACACCCCGTACTACGACAGCTGGGAGAAGTTCTCCCGCATCGCCGACTGCGCGCTCGACGCCGTCCCCCCTCACACCGGGGCCGGCCGGTTCGTGCTCGACGACCTCGCCGCCCGGCTGCGTCAGGGGCCGCCCGCGTTCGTGGTGGTGACGCAGCCGCACAGCTTCACCGGCCAGTTGCACACGGCCGCCGAACTGGGCGCGCTGGCCGACGCGGTGGCCGAGCACGGCAGCCTCCTGGTGGTGGACACGGCCTACCTCGCCTTCGCGGAGGGCGGCGAGGACACGGTGCGGGACGTGACGGGACGTCCGCACGTCGTACGGGTCAACAGCTTCTCCAAGAGCTACGGGCTCTCCGGGGCGCGGGCCGCGGTGCTCGTCGCGCACCCCGCGACCGCCGAGCACCTCTTCGACATCGACCCGGAGTCCCCGGTGTCCGGGGTCACGCTCGCCCTGCTGCGCTCCGCACTGGCCCAGCACACGGTCTTCGAGGAGATCTGGGCCGAGGTCCGGATACTGCGGGATCGGTTCGCCCGGGAGATCGAGGAGATGCTGCCGGGCTGGCGGTCCAGGCCCGGCGCGGGCAACTTCGTCACCTGGGACGTGCCCGACCCGGCGCAGGCCGCCGGCGCCACCGGGTACCTCCGCGAACACGGCTACGTCGTAAGGGACGTGTCGGGCCGTCCGGGACTACGGGCGGCCGTCCGGATCTCGGTGACCGACGAGCCGAACGCGCGCCAGGTCTCCCGCCTGCTGAGCGCCTGGCGGCAGGCCCGGAGCCTGCCGTGACCCCGGCCCACCGGGAGGCCCTTCGCACCCGGACCATCGCCCTGCCCGGACTCCCCAACGTGCGCGACAGCGGCGGACTGCTGGGGCCCGGCGGGGCCCGGCTGCGGCGCTCGGTGCTGCTGCGCGGCCCGGCCCCGAGCGCGGACACCGCCCCCGTCCTGGAGGCCGTCGGCGTACGCACGGTGGTGGACCTGCGCCACCCGGACGAGCACGCCGAGCAGGACGGGCCGGGGACGATGTCGGTCCGGGTGCTACGACGGCCGGTGTACGGCGACGTGACCCGGATCAGGGGCGTGCGGCGGCCCCCGCCCAGCGTCTACCTGGACAACTACCGGGACATGCTGGCCATGGCGGCACCCGTGGCGGCGGAGGTCGTGGGGCTGCTCGCCGCCCCTGCCCCGACGCCGCTCTACGTGTGCTGCACGGTCGGCAAGGACCGCACCGGAGTGGTGAGCGCGCTCGTCCTGCGCGGGCTCGGCGTTCGCCTGGCGGACATCGTGAACGACTACGCGCTCACCGGCCGCGCCTACCGGGCGCTGCGCCCGGACGACCCGCGCCCGGCCTGGACGTACACCTACCCCCTGCCGGACCTGCGGGCCCGTACGGCCTCCCCCGGGTGGATCATGCGCAGCCTCCTCACCGGCATCGAGAACGAACACGGCTCCGTCCCGCTGTTCCTGGAGCGGCACGGACTGCGCCGGGCGGACCGGCGGGAAGCGGTCCGGCGGGTCTTCCGGCCGGCGGAGAACAGCCCTGGAGAGGAGAGGTGACCATGCCCGTACTCGATCTGGACGCCCTGGAGCGCGCCGAGCTGGAGCACGACCCGTACGAGTACGCCGTCATCCCGCGGTCGTTCCGGGACGGGGCGACGGCCCGCGCGCTGCGGGAGGAGTTCGCCGTGGACGGCTTCGTCCGCTCCGAGCGGGGCCCCGCCGAACGCGGCAAACAGTACCTGAACCACAACCGGACCGTGATCGACGGAGGGAAACCGCGGGAGACCTCCCCGGGCACGCTGTCCGAGCGGTGGCGGCTGCTCGTCGAGGACCTGCTGTCGGACCGGTACCGGGCCGCGCTCGCCTCGCTGACCGGCGTCGGGCTGAACGGCTGCGCGGTCGAGGCGCGGCTCACCCGCTACTCGCCGGGCTGCTGGATCGAGCCGCACACCGACCGCGCGGACAAGGCCGTCACCCAGCTCTTCTACTTCAACGAGACGTGGCGCGACGCATGGGCCGGCGACCTGCGGGTGCTGGGCGGGCCGGACATGGACGACTGCGTACGGCGCGTACCACCGCTGCTGGGCACCTCCGTGGTGATCGTCCCCTCCGACCGCTCGTGGCACGCGGTGCCCCCGGTCACCCCGGAGTGCCCGGACGACCGCCGGGCGCTGCTCGTGCACTTCGTCCGCCCGTGAAAACCCTGCACAAGGAGAAAGTCATGCACATCCTGCACGACACGGCGCTCTCCACGGAGACCGACGTCCCCGGAACCATCGTCCGCGACGGGTTCGCCCTCCTCCGCGGCGACCAGCTGCACATCCCGGAGACGATCGCCGGCGCCGTCCAGCCCTTCGTGGACTCGTACGACGACATGCCGCTCGACCCGTACCTGCCCGACGGCGGCCGGTACCGCTACCGGCGGCACACCCGCTACGCGTACCACGTGGGCACCGGCGAGATGCGGGTGAAGGAGAACCCGGGCTACTTCCAGTCGCTGGAGAACAACCCCTTCGCGGGCGGGCAGTGGCGCAGGTACGAGGAGTTGGAGGACTCGGTCCGCTACAACCCGTTCCTCACCTCGCTGTTCGCCTTCAACGTCTCCCAGCTGCCCGCCAAGGACGTCGAGTGGTGGGAGATCCAGGCGCACTGCGTGCGGATCGTCGCCCGGCCGGGGGCGCTCGGCAGGCCCACCCCGGAGGGCATGCACCGCGACGGCTGCACCTTCATCAGCCTGCACATGGTGCGCCGTTCCAACGTGAACGGCGGCGAGACCCGTGTCTACACCCCCGAGGGCGAGCCGGTCGTGGAGACGCTGTTCACCGAGGCGTTCGACTCGCTCTTCGCGGAGGACGTACGCATCCGGCACGGCGTCGGGGACGTCTCGATCGCCGATCCCGCCCTGGGCATCGGTACCCGGGACATGCTCCTGATGAGCTACGACCCCATGGACCCCGCGTGAGTCCCCGGACACCCGGGACCGCCGTGGTGACCGGCGCCTCCTCGGGGTTCGGGTTCCGTACGGCCCTGCTGCTCGCCGAGGAGGGCCACACGGTGGCCGCCGTCGCCCGCCGCGAGGACCGGCTGGAGGAGCTGGCCGCGGCCGCGCCGGCGGGCCGGATCGTCCCGGTCGTGGCGGACGTGCGGGACCGGGACGCGCTGGAGACCGCGTTCGGCAAGGTCCTGGAAGAGCTGCCGGACGTCACCGTCGTGGTGAACAACGCCGGGCTCTCGCGGGGGTTCGGGCCGGTGCAGGGCGCCGATCCGGAACACTGGCGGGAGATGGTCGACACCAACGTCACGGGTCTGCTCAACGTGACGGGGCTGCTCCTGCCCGGCCTGGTCGGGCGCGGCACCGGCCATGTCGTCAACATCGGCTCCGTGGCGGCCCGTTACCCCTACAGCGGCGGCAACGTCTACGCGGCCACCAAGGCATTCGTCCACCAGCTCAGTCTGAGCATGCGCACCGACCTGGAGGGCACCGGGGTGCGCGTCACCTGCGTCGCCCCCGGAATGGCCCGCACGGAGTTCGCACTGGTCCGCTACGACGGCGACGGGGACCGCGCCGACCGGCTGTACGACGGCGTGGCCCCGCTCACCGCGGACGACGTGGCCCGGACCGTCCTGTGGTGCCTGGCGTGCCCGCCCCACGTCAATGTGAACCTGGTCGAGATCATGCCCACCGACCAGCCGTTCGGGCTCGGCCTCGGCCGGCCTCGAAGCGCCGGCCGTGCCTAGGGCGAAGCATCCCGGGACCCGGCGCGCGGTCCGCCTGCGGGCGGCCCGGCCCGCGGACGTGCCGGCCATCGTGGCGCTCTCCCGGCGCTACGCCGCCCAGGACCTGTTGCTGCACCGGACGCGGGACCGGATCGAGGCCGGCGTCGGCGAGTTCCTGGTCGCGGTGGACGCGGAAGGGCTCCTCGGCTGCGTCGGACTGTCCCGGCGCCCGCAGGGGCTGCTGGTCTACAACCTGTGCGTAGCCGCGGAGGCGCAGGGCCAGGGGATCGGGGCGCTGCTGGTCGACCGCGCGGACCGGATCGGGGCGGAGCAGGGCTGCGCCCTGCTGATCGCCGCCTCCAAACACAGCGGCGCCTGGTTCGTCCGGCGCGGATTCATCGAACTCACCCCGCGGCGGGCGCCCTGCGCCGGCCCCGGCCTCGCACCGCCGGACCGGGGCTCGCGGTTGTACGTGCGGCCGGTCGCGGGGTACGTGCCGCCGGCCGGACCCGCCCGGCAGGCGTCGGTACAGACACTCGGAGGAGCGACAAGCAATGATCATCTGCGGACTCAAACTCACCCATGACGGCGCGGTGGCGCTGCTGGACGGCGACCGGCTGGTGTTCAGCGTCGAGATGGAGAAGCTCGTCAACAGCCCGCGCTACAGCGCGATTCCCGACCTCGGCGCCGTCCGGTCCGTCCTCGCGGACTTCGGGTACCGGCCCTCGGACGTGGACGAGTGGGTGGTCGACGGCTGGGACGGAGACGCGCGGGGCTCGGTGCACACCTCCGACCGGGGCACCGCCCTGGAGCTGCCGGTCGGCCCCTACCGGGAGTCGGAGGCGTGCCCGGAGCTGGACCGGTCCTACGTCTCGGGCGAGTTGAGCATCGAGGGTGCCGTCCACCCGTACACCAGCTACTCGCACGCGGCCGGGCACGTGCTCAGCACCTACTGTTCGAGTCCCTTCGCCCGCAGCGGCGAGCCCGCCCTCGTGCTGGTCTGGGACGGCGGCCTGTTCCCCCGGCTCTACCGGGTCGGCCCGGAGCACGGGGTGGAGAGCGGCGGCGCGCTGTTCCCACTGATCGGGCACACCTACGCCACGGCCGGCCACCACTTCGGGCCGTTCCGGCGGGCGACCCAGTCGTCCAGGGTGGACGACCTGTCGGTGGCCGGGAAGCTCATGGCGTACATCGCCAAGGGGCAGGTGGACGAGGCGGTCCTGGCGGTGCTGCGGCGGGCGTTCCACGAGCGGTTCGAGAGCGACGCCGGTGCGGCGGTGGAGTACCGGCGGACCGTGGGCGGTTACGGCAGCCTCTTCGAGCCGTCGATGCCGCCGCTGCACGAGTTCTTCGCGACGGTGCGCGAGGGGACGGACCGGCTGGGCGTGTCCGACGAGGACGTCCTGGCCTCCGTCCACCACTTCCTCCAGGAGCTGCTCGTCGAACGGCTGGTGGCGACGGCCCGCGGCTGGGAGGGCGAGGGTCCGTGGAACCTGTGCTTCGCGGGCGGCTGCGCGCTGAACATCAAGTGGAACAGCGCCCTGCGGGCGCTGCCGGAGGTCCGGCGGATGTGGGTGCCGCCGTTCCCCAACGACTCCGGCTCCGCGATCGGCGCCGCCCTGCTCGGCAGGAACCGGCACACCGGCATCCGCCCCCTGGAGTGGCATCCCCGGCTCGGCCCGGCCCTGACGCCGACCGTCGGTATCCCGGCGGGCTGGGTCTCGGGCCGCTGCTCGCCCCGCGAGCTGGCCCGGGTGCTGCACGAGACGGGCGAGCCGGTGGTCGTGCTGAACGGGCGGGCCGAACTCGGCCCGCGCGCACTCGGCGGCCGGAGCATCCTGGCCGCGGCGGTCGCTCCCGAAACGAAGGACGTCCTCAACCGGATCAAGGACCGCGAGCCGTACCGTCCGGTGGCGCCCATCTGCCGGGTCGAGGAGGCGGCCAAGATCTTCGATCCCGGCACCCCCGATCCGCACATGCTCTTCGACCACCGGGTCCGGGACGAGTGGACCTCCCGGATTCCCTCCGTGCTGCACCTGGACGGCACCGCCCGGCTGCAGACCGTCGCAGAGGAGGACGACCCGCTGCTGGCCGAGGTGCTGGCGGAGTACCACCTGCTCAGCGGTGTCCCGGTGCTCTGCAACACCAGCGCCAACCTGAACGGCAGCGGCTTCTTCCCCGACGTGGCCTCGGCCATGGAGTGGGGCCGGGTCGACCGGATCTGGAGCGAGGGGACCCTCTACCGGCGATGGGAGTGAGTACTTCGCGCGGCGGGCCCTTCCACCACCGGGAGGCCGCCGGGAAGGCGCGCGTCCTGGCCGGGACCCTGCCCGGTCTGCTGCGGCTGGCCGGGCGGACCGTGGTCGTGGCCGTGGACCCCGGCCTGCTGCGGAGCGGGCGGCTCGCCGAGTCGTTCGCCCAGGACGTGGCCTTCCTTCGGACGTTCGGCGTACGGGTCGCCGTGCGGACCGCGTCCCGCTGCGCGGCGGCCGAGGAACTGCCGGCGCGGGTGAGCGCCCACGGCCCGCCCGCCGTGGGGCTGCTCGGCGCGGACCCCGGCACGGTGCGGGCGCTGCTGGACGGCGGCCGGGTGCCGGTCCTGTACGGGCCGTCGGAGCCGGCTTCCCTCGCCGCCGCGCTCGCCGCCGACGAGGTCGCCGTGGCGACCGGGGGGCGGGAGGCGGGGCGTGCGGCGGCCCCGGGCTCGCCACGGGTGGTGGACGGCCGGGTCCCGCACGCGCTGCTGATCGACCTGTGCCGGCTGGAGGACCACGACGAACCCCCTACCGAGGACGGACCGGAATCCGGGAGCGAAGCGTGAGGACAGGACGGGAGCGCCGCCTCGGCCACGGGCTGCGCCGCTATCTGCTGGCCAATCTGATCGACAACGTGGGTACGGGGCTGTGGGCCCCGCTCTCGCTGATCTTCTTCACCCGGGCCCAGCACCTCCCGATCGACGACGTCGGCGCCGCGCTGAGCGCGGGCGGCCTGCTCGGGCTGCTGGCCGGTCCGCTCGCCGGCAACCTGGTCGACCGCTGGGGCCCGGCCCGGTTCGTGGTGCTGGGCAATCTGGCACGGGCGGGGATCTGCGCGCTGTACCCGGCGGTCGGTTCGGCCTGGCAGGTGTGCGTGCTCGCGGCCGTGTTCACCGGCTGCGAGCGGCTCTTCTGGACGGCGAACGCCCCGCTGCTCGGCGCACTGGTCCCCGAGCCCGATCTCACCTGGGCGTTCGGCCTGCTCAGCACCTCCCGGCTGGTCGGGCTGGGGGCGGGGGCGGGTCTGGGCGCGGCGTTCGGCGGGGGTCTCGTCGGCGACGCGGGCGGGCTGCACCTGATCGCGTACGGCAACGCGGTCAGCTATGCGGGGGCGGCCGTGCTGGCGTCGGCCGCGGGGAGCGGGCGGTACCGCGCGGACCGCTCCGGGCCGGGCCCCGGTACGGCCGACGGCGGGTGGCGGTCCCTGCTGGCCGACCGGCCGTATCTGCTGCTGTGCCTGCTCCAGGTGCAGCTCACTCTCGCCACCCAGAGCCTCGTGGTGATCCTCCCGGTCGTGGCGCTGGACGTCCTGCGCGGTCCGGCCTGGCTGCCCGGTGCCCTGGTCGTCCTGGCCTGCTGCTGCCTGGTCCTGGCCCGTGGACCGGCGCTGCGGCTGGTGGAGCGCCGCTCGCGGACGTACGCCCTGCGGCTCTCCTGTCTGCTCTTCACCGTGGCGTTCCTCGCGATGGTGCCGGCGGGGGTGGTGCCGGCCGGGTGGGCGGTGCCGCTGGCCCTGGCCGTGGCGGCGGTGGGCGGCACCGCCGAGGCGCTGTACGCGCCGGTCACGATGGCGATGGCGAACGAGGTGGCGCCCGCGGCCCTCAAGGGCCGGTACAGCGCGCTGTTCCAGACCGCCTTCGGGCTCGCGGGTGCCGCCGGGCCGGTCCTGTTCACCACCCTGCTGGCGGTGGGCAACGGCACGCTGTGGGCGGTCATGGCCGGGCTGTCCCTGGTGAGCACCCTCGTGGTGCCCCCGGTCCTCCGCGCCTTGCGGCGCCCGCCCACCCCTTGCTCCTCGCCGGCCGCTCCCCCGTCCGGCGGGCCGGGGCGGTCCGCGGATCCGGTGCCGCGCCGGATCGTCCTCGCGGGCGTCCCCGGGGCGGGCAAGACCACGCTGGCCGCCCGGCTGTCGCTACGGCTCGGCGTCCCGCACATCGAACTGGACGGCCTCTACCACGGGCCGGACTGGTCGACGCGGGACGAGTTCGCGGACGACGTCCGGGCGGTCACCGCGGCGCCCGGCTGGGTCTGCGACGCCCCGTACTACTGGGTCGTCGGCGACATCCTCGGCAGCCGCGCCGACACGTTCGTCTGGCTGGACCTGCCCCGGCGCACCGTGCTGCGCCGGGTGGTCCGGCGGTCGGTCGTCCGCGTCGTCACCGGCCGCCGGCTCTGGCACGGCAACGTCGAGACCTGGCGTTCCCTGCTGTTCAACCCCCAGCACCCGGTCCGCCTGGTGTGGGCCCGGTACGGGCAACGGCAGCGGGAGACGGCGGAATTCCTCGCCCGGTATCCGCACGCCAGGGCCGTACGGCTGACCAGCCCCGCCGAGGTTCGCCGCTGGCTCGGCACGCTGCCGGACCGGCTTACGGCCGACGCCCCCCGAGAACCAAGGACTCCGGGCACTCCCCGGGAATCCACGCAACCCACGAGATCCACGGAACCCACGAAAAAGGAAGGTGCCATGTTCAACACCGACACCCGCTTCATGCGCGTCGAGTCCCCGTACGAGGTCCACCTGGCGCAGAACACCCTGACCCGGGAGCAGGTGGCCCGGCTCTACGAGACCGCGCCGATGGACCGGACGGCCGCCATCTCGCGGACCGACCCCCGCCACGAGAAGCTGTACCAGATGAACCTGGTGTACCTGATGGTGAACAACCAGGAGAGCCGGATCATCGAGTCGCTGCCCGAGGAGTGGCAGGAGCTGTACGCCGACCTCAGCGGGGGCCGGGTCACCCGCTGGCTGTCGGAGGGCACCGGCATCAAACTGGACGGCCTGTCACTGGACATCGGCGTGTACACCCACCACGACGGCGACTTCCTGTCAGCGCACAAGGACAAGCCGGACAAGGCCATCACCGCGCTGCTCTACCTGAACGAGGAGTGGCCGGCCCACTCCGGCGGCGAGTTCGAGATCCGGGTCTCCGGGGACCACGCCACCCCGCCGGTGTTCTCCATCGCACCGCAGCCGGGCCTGGTCCTGGCTTTCCCGCCCAACGACAAGTCCTGGCACTCCGTGTCCCGCATCGCCACAGGGGGCTCGCCCACCCGGCTGCTCATCCAGTTCGAGTACTGGTACGAGCACAAGGACCGCTACCCGCTGTACCACTGACCACCGCTCGCGGCCGGGGCTGTCCGCGCCCCGCGCACTCCCCGGCCGCGAGCCGTGCCGCCAGGTTCCAGCCCCTTACCACCGGCAGGAGGCCAGCACGTCCCCCGGCATCCGTCCCGGGTCCTGAGCCAGTCCGTGGGCAGACGTCAGCACCCCGTCCTTCCCCAACTGTTCCGGAACGGCGACCAGGCCAGACCCGCGCGCCACACCGGCACCACCGGCTTCGGCTTCGCCGCCTGCGAAGGCATGGGCAGCGTGGGCGATTCACCGTGATCCGACGACCTTTCGAAGAATTTGCTGGTGAGCTAATCGCCGAAGAAGCTCGACTTCTTCTAGGCGCACGAGGAAAGGCGCCTGACCTGGACATTCGCCGTCAGGCTCCTTTCGCTCAGCCCGCAGGGCGACTTCGAAGGGCCGTACCGCAACGGCACCTTCTACGACCCGCACGCCCGCGGACGTCGAGCTCGCCGCATGACCCCAGCATCCGTGATGGTGAGGACGACCGTGCGGCCGTCCGGGTCGGTCAGGGTGTGCCGGCCCGCGGGGTGGGGCGATCCTGCATGTGCCGGAGCGGTCAGCCCCAGACGCAGGCTGCCGGTCGCTGGGTGTCGTGTGGCCGGGTACAGCTCCAGGACGCCCCCGCCCGGGAGGGGCGCGGCGTAATGCATCGGTCCGGTGCCGTGTTGTTCTCGGACGAACTCGAGGCCGATGCCGGTGTAGAAGTCCCGGCAGGCGTCGAGCCAGGGTGTGTAGATGACGACGAGGTCGATATTCACGGGCAGTCGCTCCTGGTTTCGCGGTGGCCGTGTCACGGACGGGGCCCGCCCCATCAGCCCTGAAGGACTCGTGGCATCGCCCGGCGCGCTGCGGCCGGCCTGGCCTTGGGGTCGTCGTCGCCGAGTGCGATCCACCTCGCAAGCACCTTGGATCACGTTCTGGGGCCGGGCGGAGTTCACGTCCGACTTCACGCGGGAGACCGGCCGCGGGCCGGGCATGCCGTCAGGGACGGGATGCCCGGCCCGCCGACACGGAACGGCTGATCAGCTGGTCCAGAGGACCGGGCTGGCACTGTACGCGTCACCCTCCTCGAACGAGGCAACCGCGATGGGATCGGTCTTCGTGGCACTGAGCGAGCAGGTCTCGTACGACGCGCCCTTGGTGGTGAAGTCGCGGGGTGCCGTCTTGCTGTCGCACTTGCCGGGGAGGTCGCCGATCAGGATGACGCCCGTGGGGCCGCCGCCTTCCAGCTTGCCGCGCAGCCTCAGCGACGCGTACGACAGGTCGGTGCCGCCGACGTTCTCCACCTTCATCCGGATGTAGTAGGGCGTCATGCCCTTCGCCTTGTCGCCGAAGGTGGCCATGTCGGCCTCCGCGCCCTTCTCGATCGCCGTGACGGTCACGGCCACGGTGCCCTTCTTGTCGGTCCCGTACTTGAACGGCAGGACCGCTCGGTCACCGATCTTGAACTTCGTGCCCGGTGCGGCGACGTCACCACCGGCAGGAGCCGCAGCGTCGTCACTGGGGTCCGCGGACGGGCTCTTGCCGCCCGGGTCGGACGGCGCCGGGGCGGAGGCCGACGGCGAGTCCTGCGCCGGTGCCGCGTCCTCGCCGTCGTTGCAGGCCGTGAGCCCGAGCAGCACAGTGGTGAGGGCAACTGCGGAGACCGTACGTACCTTATTTATCATTTTGACCTGACTGTCAGTGAGGGCTGCCCCTACGGCAACCGGAACGTTCAACTGGGCGAAGCGCCCGGTCATGTGACCTGACGCGACGACGCGGCACGACGACAGCGGTGCGTCAACGAGGCGCGCCGCGACGCCATCTCAGGCTGAGGCGGAAATGACACAGACTCGCCACAGGCACGGCACAGACGCGGCACAGGGCGCGCGGCGAGTGCGGCACAGGTGCGGAGCGGAGCGGGTATGGTCGGTGGCCGGCGTGATCCGCATCGTCACTCGTGCCCGTGAGTTGAGAGTGACGTGTCCGGGCTGCGGTCGCGGGTCGGTGGGATGCCTCCGAAGGTGGCACGCCCGCCCGCACCCTCCGGGCAGGCCGCGCCGCCTGGCGCCGATGGAGGTTCGACGAGTGATCGATGAGCTGCTCCCACGCTCGGTGGTGGCCGTGGAGGCCTACGGCGACGACGAGGCCGACCAGGCCCTGCTCCATCCCGAGGAGCGGGCCGCCGTGGCCCGGGCGGTGGACAGGCGCCGCCGCGAGTTCACCACGGTGCGCGTCTGCGCCCGTCGCGCCATGGCGAAGCTCGGAGTACCGCCGGCTCCGATACTTCCCGGCGAGCGCGGCGCTCCGCAGTGGCCCGAAGGCCTGCTCGGCAGCATGACCCACTGTGCCGGCTACCGCGCCGCAGCCCTGGTCCGCGCCACCGATCTGGCTTCCCTGGGCATAGATGCCGAGCCCCACGCAGCGCTCCCGGACAGCGTCCTGCGCTCGGTCGCGCTGGCCGTCGAGCGGGAGCGCCTCACCCTGCTCCACGCCCGGCAGCCCGCGATTCACTGGGATCGGCTGCTGTACAGCGCAAAGGAGTCCGTCTACAAGGCATGGTTTCCCCTGACCGGGAAGCGGCTGGACTTCGAGGAGGCCGACATCGAGATCCACCCGGAATCCGAGACGGGGACGTACGGCCGCTTTCGCGCGGAGCTCCTCGTTCCCGGTCCCGTTGTGGGCTTCCGTCGTATCAGACACTTCGAAGGACGGTGGGCGGTCTCCCATGGGCTGGTCGCAACCGCGGTGGCCATTCCACATACCTGATCGATGCCGCGACGGGCGGGCCTTGGACCCTGATCTTGCTCCTGGGCCCGGCGCCCTTGAAGGGTCTCCCACCTAATATCTCCGCGAAGACGGCGCGCGCTCACCGCCGGCCGCAGGGCCGGCGGTGAGCGCGTCGCGTTTCGGCACACCTCCCAGAGGAACGGGACGGTGCCGTGGGCTCAGGCCAGCTCGCTGTCGATGAAATCGAAGATCTCATCGTCCGTCGCGCCGCTCAGCCGCCCCGTCAGATCCGTCTCCTCGCCCTGTCCTCCCTCGCTGTCCAGTCCGATGACTCTCTCAAGCGCGGCCTCCAGCCGGAGCCGGAGGTGGGTCCGCAGCGCTTCGTCCGCCGAGATTGCCGAGATCTCTGCCTCCAGTGTGTCGAGTACGGAAAGGTCACCGGCTACCCGTGAGGGTGCGTCGCCGGAGCCGGCCAACTCCGAACGGAGCAGTTCGGCGATCGCCGAGGGAGTCGGGTGGTCGAACACCAGAGTCGTGGGGAGCCCCAGTCCGGTGGCCGCCCCCAGCCGGTTGCGGAGTTCGACCGCGGTCAGCGAGTCGAAGCCCATGTCGAGCAGCCCGCGGCCGGGTTCCACCGAGCTCGGCGATGAGTGGCCCAGAATGACGGCGGCTTCGGTCTGGACGAGCTCCAGCAGGAGCCGCGTCCGCTCCGGCCCCTCACCGACGGCGGCGAGCTTCTTCCGCAGCGCCTCGGCCACGTCGACCTCGGCATGCACGGCCGCCCGCCTCAGCGGTTGCTTCACCAACGACCGGTACAGGTGGTGCAGTTCACCCGACGCCGCCCGCGCCTGCAGGGCGGCCGGTTCGAGCCGTACGGGCACCAGCAGCGCCCGGTCCGAGGCAAGCCCGGCATCGAAGAGCTCCAGGCCCTCGGCGGGCGACAGCACACCGATGCCGCTGCGTGCGAGCCGGGCCCGGTCCGCGGCACCGAGGGTCGCGGTGACGGCGCTGCCCTCCTGCGGCTCCGTCCCGGCCGCCGGCTCCGCCTCGTCGGACCACAGACCCCAGGCCAGCGAGACAGCGCTGAGTCCCTGGGCCCGACGGTGGGCGGCAAGCGCGTCCAGGTACGCGTTGCCCGCCGAGTAGTTGGCCTGTCCGGCATTGCCGATGGTCGCCGCGTAGGACGAGTAGAGGACAAAGGCGGCCAACTCGCTCTCTCGTGTGGCCATGTGGAGATTCCAGGCCGCGTCGACCTTCGGCCGCAGCACGGCGGCCAAGCGGTCCGGGGTCAACGCCTCCACCACGCCGTCGTCCGTCACCCCCGCGACGTGGATCACCGCACCCAGGGGATGTTCGTCCGGGACTGTGGCCAGCAGCTTCGCCAGGGCTTCCCCGTCGGCCGCGTCGCAGGCGGCCACGGTCACGGCCGCCCCCAATGCGACCAGTTCGTCGCGGAAGGCGCCGGCCCCGGAGGCGTCGAGCCCGCGACGGCTGGTGAGCAGCAGATGACGTACCCCGTACTCGGTGACGAGGTGTCGGGCCACTTGCCTGCCCAGCGCACCCGTTCCGCCGGTGACAAGGACCGTGGCATCAGGGTCCAGCCTCCGCGTGGAGGTCGCGGACTTCTCCTCCGTGGCCCGCACCAGACGAGGACTCAGCAACGTGCCTCCTCGAAGGGCGAGTTGAGGCGCCTCAGTAGCGAGAACCGCCTGAATCACCTCGACAGGAACGGCGCCCCGTGACTCAGCCCCTTCCCACGCCGGACCGACTTGCTGAGTCGTCTGGCCAACGTGGCCGATGTCATCGGCCTGCCCGGTCATACCGGTGTGCTCGACGTCGAGCAGGATGAACCGGCCAGGATGCTCGGACTGCGCGCTGCGCAGCAGGCCCCAGACCGTTGCCCCCGCCAGGTCGGTCACGGCGTCGTCCGGTCGTACGGCCACCGCACCGTGTGTCACGAGAAGCAGCCGCTCTGCGGGCGGCGGCTCCGCGCCGAGCCACCGCTGTACGAGTTCGAGCGCGTGTTGCGCGGTTTGATGGGCGGCGGCGACCGCGTCCTGATCCGCGACGGGGCCGGGCGTGGCGACGACGACATGTGCGGAGATCGGCTCGGTTCCGTCACCGCCGACGGGCGTGACCGGAACCCACTCCACACCGAACAGCGTGTCGCGGTGCCGTGCCCCGGGGCCGAGCAGCTGCGCCGGATCGAACGGCCGCAGCGTCAGGGACTCGACGCTCAGCACCGGCGCCCCCTCGGCGTCGGCCAGGGAGAGCGCGGCGGTGTCCTGCCCCGTGGGCGCCAGCCTCACCCGCAAGGTGGTGGCGGCCACGGAATGCAGCCGCACTCCCGCCCAGGTGAAGGGCAGCCGCAGCGGCCCCACTTCCACCCCCGGCTTGGCCGGGTCGAGGCCCAGCGGATGCAGCACGGCGTCCAGCAGAGCCGGGTGCACACACGACCCCGCGGCTTCCCCGGTCAACTCCTCAGGCAGGCTCACCTCCGCGAAGAGCGCGTCCTTGCCACGCCATACGTTCCGCAGCCCGCGGAAGGCCGCGCCATAGGTGTAGCCCCGCGCGGCGAGTTGGGCGTAGAGCTCCTCGACCGGCACCTCGGTGGTACCGGCGGGAGGCCAGGAAGCCGCTCCGAGGTGGTCACCAGGGGTCTTGTCCGATCCCGCCAGAAGCCCCACGGCATGCCGGGTCCAGTACGCCTCTTCCGAATCCCGCGCGCCCGTCGCGGGCCCCTCGGACGAGTGGACGGTGATCCGGCGTCGCCCGGACTCGTCGGCGTCTCCGACCACCACCTGGATCTGGACGGTGCCGTGTTCGGGGATCACCAGCGGCGCCTCCAGTGTGATCTCCTCGACCTGATCGCAGTCGACGTGGCTGCCGGCGTACAGGGCCAGTTCCACGAAGGCCGCACCCGGAAAGAGGGCGGTCTCCGAGATCGCGTGATCTGCGAGCCAGGGGTGACCCGCCAGGGAGAGCTTCCCGGTGAATACATGCCCCTGCCCGTCCGCGAGCACGAGCGCGGCCCCGAGCAGCGGATGGCCGGCGGCCCCCAGCCCCAGGTCGGCGGCCTCGCCCGACACGGCGGGGGTGTCGAGCCAGTAGCGGCGGCGTTGGAAGGCGTAGGTGGGCAGGTCGACGGTACGGCGGTCGGCCACGGGGCCGAAGACCGCGTCCCAGTCGGGCTCGAGACCGGTATGGACGTGCAGCCCGCCCAGCGCCGAGACCACCGCATGCGCCTCGGG